>NZ_JBSWYF010000005.1:0-423594 GCF_056160945.1 Tenacibaculum sp. AWR4_210 | reverse complement strand
TACTCACTTCTTTTTGACTTATACAAGTTTTTTGAAACTTATTTTTAATCTTTTCTTAACCTCTCTTTGCCACGATATTTTAATGAACTTTGCTACTTTTTAAACTTGCGTTTTTCCGTTAGCGGGTGCAAATATAGAAGCTCTTTTTGAATTGACAATGGGTTTACCTTACTATTTTTATCGTTTTTTGACACAGAAAAGTCAAAACACTACTTAACAACCAGTTATCTGTTTATGTTTTTTTAATCCCTCCAAATACCTCGTGGATTACTATACATACAAACTAAAAAAAAGCAGGGAGGTCCCTGCTTCTTCACTCTATATATGTTTTGCTATATATGTTTTGTATTACATACTTACTGCTGCACCGCTTGCGGCAACACTTCGGTCAATTTTTCTCATCAACCCTTGCAACACTTTTCCTGGTCCAACCTCAACAAACTCGGTTCCTCCATCCGCTATCATCGCTTGCACACACTGTGTCCATCGCACTGGTGCCGTCAACTGAGCTATTAAGTTTTCCTTTATCTCGTCTGGACTAGTCACTGCCTTAGCCACCACATTTTGATATACTGGACAGGTAGGTGTATTAAACGTAGTCTCTTCAATGGCCTTTGCCAATTCTTCTCTAGCTGGTTCCATCAATGGAGAATGAAACGCTCCTCCTACTGGGAGTAACAATGCTCTTTTAGCACCTTTCTCCTTCAATAGCTCGCAGGCTTTTTCTACAGCAGCTACTTCTCCTGAAATAACAAGTTGTCCTGGACAGTTGTAATTTGCCGCTACTACCACTCCTTCTACTTCTTTACAAGTATCCTCTACAACAGCATCTTCTAATCCGAGTACTGCTGCCATCGTAGAATCTTGTAATTCACAGGCCTTTTGCATTGCTAAAGCTCTTTTCGACACCAAAGTTAAACCATCTTCGAAAGACAATACTCCATTTGCCACTAATGCTGACAATTCACCTAAAGAATGTCCTGCTACCATTTCAGGCTTAAAATCGTCACCTAACACTTTGGCCAGAATAACAGAATGCAAGAAAATTGCCGGTTGTGTAACCTTAGTTTGCTTCAATTCATCAGCAGTACCTTCAAACATCACATCAGTAATACTGAAACCTAATATATCATTTGCTTTTTCGAATAGTTCTTGAGCAACAGGCGAGTTTTCATATAAGTCTAATCCCATTCCTGTAAACTGTGCTCCCTGACCTGGAAAAATATACGCTTTCATTTGCTTTATTGTTTGTTTTAATGCAAACATACAATTTTTAAAATTACTATCTTCGTTTTATGACTACAGCACAAAAATCGCAAGCACAACTCATATTTTTAATTTTAGCTGCTCTCTTTATCGCATCATTGGTAACTTCCAATTTAATTTTCCAAAAGTTCTTTTACTGGTATCCTTGGGATATAGAAATCTTTGATGTAAAGTTATTCGAAATATCTGTGGGGCTATTACCTTATCCTATTACGTTTTTGATTACAGATCTTTTATCAGAGATTTACGGAAGAAAGAAAGCCAATCAAGTTGTCGTGGCAGGAATATTTGCTTCTTTATTTTCTTTAGCGATTATTTATGTATCACAAAAAGCTCCAGCTACGTCATGGTCTAAAGTAAACAACGATACATTTAGTTTAGTTTTTGGTGCGGCACCACTAGCAGTATTGGCTTCGATGCTCGCGTATTTGTTTGCCCAGTTTATTGACATTCGCATTTACCACTATTGGAAAAATCTCACGAAAGGTAAACACCTTTGGTTACGCAACAACTTTTCAACCTTTAGCTCACAATTCATAGATACTCTTACCGTTTTAATCTTATTGTGTAATTTTGAGATTATCGAATGGAGTAAATTTTGGGGCTTATTAATTAGTGGCGTCCTATTTAAAATGCTCATTGCCGCATTGGATACTCCTTTATTATACTTATTTGTTTACTTCTTCAGAAAGAAATTCGATTTAGCTACTGGAGAAGAACTGACTGAAATTTAAAACACATGAAAGAAAATTACTTTTTCAATCTCTACAGAGATCATTTTTCTGTAGGCACCAATACTGCAATATATTTTAGCATACTCACCAAGCTGGTTTTGATCCTTCTTATCGGGTTTTTACTTTTTCGCTTGGTTCACATATTCAGCCGACGTTATTTAAGTAGGTTCGTCATTCGTACAAAGACCTCTTTTGACGATTTATTGATTAAGAATAAAGTTTTGTTAGGATTCACCAGAATCATCGTACTGATTCTACTCGATTTATCGCTGCCCAATATCTTTACAGGAGCTCCACGCCTACTCTTTTACGCTGATAAATTAGTATTACTTTTGATTAGCTTCTTTATCATATGGTTTATTAGAAGTATTCTCTTTACCCTTAAAGATTTTCTACGAACCTTCAGTTCCTTTAAAGACAAACCTCTAGAAAGCTATGTACAGATTTTTATGATTTTTGTTTGGCTTCTGGGAACGCTTGTCGTGTTTTCAATTTTAACTGGCCAATCGTTACTCAAATTTCTCACAGCCCTCGGGGCATTTTCCGCTGTTCTCCTTCTCATATTTAAAGACACCATCCTTGGTTTTGTAGCTAGCATACAAATCTCAATTAACGATACAGTGCGCCTAAACGATTGGATAACCATGGAAAAATACGCTGCTGACGGTAATGTTATTGAAATCAACTTGGTTTCTGTTATTGTTAAAAATTTTGACAATACAATAACGAGTATCCCAACCTACTCACTGATATCAGAATCTTTCAAGAACTGGAGAGCCATGAGTAACTCAGGGGGAAGACGAATTAAGAGAGCCTTGTATATTAAAGTTAATTCTATTCGATTTCTTAACGAAGACGATATTACTCGATTATCCAAGATTGATTTGATTTCAGACTACCTACAACAAACTCAAACGAACATTGAACAATTCAATACTGCTAACAAGATTAACAAGGACCTTATAATAAACGGAAGAAACCTCACAAACTTAGGTGTATTTCGCATCTACGTGGAACGCTACTTAGCGAACCATCCAGAAATCAACAAAGAATTACTCTTTATGGCTCGTCAGTTGGCACCAACAACACATGGAATTCCCTTAGAAATCTATGCTTTTAGTAAAAATAAAATTTGGTTGAACTACGAGCGGATAGCAGCTGACCTCTTTGATCATTTCTTAGCCAGTGTTCCTTTTTTCGATTTAGAACTGTTTGAACACCCTACAGGAAAAGACCTGAGTAATATTCACTCATAAAAACACCCCCAAATTGTATTTAACATTTTGGGGGCAGTTTATAAATCTCGTTTCGAGTGCTAGTATCTTCTCTAGTGTTTCACCAAGTGGTGATCATTTTTCATTTTAAGCTCACTAAGAACATTTAGCGCTTCGTTCATATAAATATCTTTCTTAAGATTTTTATGCCATGCAACGCGCTTGTCTTTTAACACGGAGTCTTTTTTCATCAATTCAAACTCGTATTTCGGTGAGTTGAATGTCAGGTTAGACGTAAATTTAAAAACCTCTGTAAACTTTTTACTCTCTTTGGTTTTATTAGCCGTATTTTTTTTAAACTCCTTATAATTTAATGAGTACTCATTATTATCCTGATTAGCCTTTAACCACTTGGCGTACTCATTAATTTTTTGGAATTTTTTATCTGCGAGTACTCGTTGTTTACTTTCATAAACAACATTGGCAAAATTGCTATACGAATCAGCCGTGGTATACTTGGCTTGAGCAACTCGGTCCCAAGGCAAAGCTCCGTCTAAATCTCTCTCCCCAAATTTCATATAACTGTAACGAGAAGGTAATGCGATATCCGCATAAACTCCTTCTTTTTGCGTAGAGCCTCCATTAATTCTGTAAAACTTTTGAATCGTCATTTTCAAGGCTCCTAAATCACCTGGGTACTGTTGATAAAAACGGTTGATGGGTAGAATATTCTGTACTGTTCCTTTTCCGTAAGTTTGCTTTCCTCCAATGATCACTCCTCTCTTATAATCTTGCATTGCTGCGGCAAAAATTTCTGAAGCTGAAGCTGAAAACTCATTGACCATAACTACCAAAGGACCATCCCACTGCACACGTTCGTCGGTATCGTTTTTTACCAAGGGATCTTCACCTCTGTACTTCACTTGTACTATAGGTCCTTTATCAATAAACAAACCTCCGATTTCAATGGCTGTTTTGAGAGAACCTCCTCCATTATCTCTTAAATCTATAATCAATCCGCTTACCTTTTCCTTTTTAAGACGAGCAATTTCTTTTTCCATATCCTTTGCTGCATCTCTTCTATTTAAGTCACTAAAATCGATATAAAATTTAGGTAGGTTGATGATTCCGTATTTCTTACCGTTCTTTTCAACAATACTCGATTTCACAAAAGTCTCTTCCAATTCAACAACATCGCGAACTATCGGAATGATTTTCGTTGATCCATCGATTTTTTTCTTAACCGTCAAACGAACTTCAGTTCCTTTCTTTCCTTTGATAAATTTAATAGCATCATCCAAACGCATCCCGACAATATCAATCGGTTTTTCTTCTCCTTGCGCTACTTTTAAAATAATATCGCCTGCTTCTAGTTCTCCTTGCTTCCATGCTGGTCCACCAGAAATAAGCTCTACTATGTGGGTATACATTCCCTTTTTCTGTAGACGTGCCCCAATACCTTCAAGCTTACCAGACATATCCTGATCAAATCTTGATTTTACGCGCGGTGACATATAAGTTGTATGTGGATCAAAACCACTTACCACACTATTTAAAAAGGTAGAATACCAATCTGAGTTTTCTAACTCATCGATACGAGCATATAACTCATCCATATTCTTCAATACTTTGGCTCTCGCCTCTTTTTCCAATGCAGCAAATCCTTTCTTTTTAAATTTTTTGTCTTTTTTAAACTTTGCCTCTTGCTCGGCTTCCAAGTCATCGATTCGTCCGATAACCGATAGTTTAAGTTGTTTTCTCCAATAGTTCACCAACTCCTTTTCATTTTCCGCGTAGGGCAACTTTTCGTAATCTACATTGATTAGCTCCTTCTTATTGTAGTTAAAAGGTTGTTTAAGCAACTCTCTGTAGGTTGTTTTTGCCGTTGCTAACTTCGTCAAGAAACGACCGTACACCAATTTATAAAAATCGATATTGGTATTTCTCAATTGATCATCAATCATGTACTTGTATTGCGAAAACTCTTTTAAATCGGCCTGGGTAAAATACCTTTTACTAGGATCTAAGCTTTCGATAAAGTCTGTGTACACGTATTCAGAAAAATCATCGTTAATCTTTTTCTGGACGTAGTGATACCTACTTAATATGTTCTTTAAAACATATACAATTACTCTGTCTTTTTCTGGGTCCCCCTTTGATGAAGTATTGGTGGCAAACATGCCTTGAGCAACCAACAAAAAGGCTGCTATTGGAATAAAAATTTTCGTCTTCATATATCTTCTGTCGTTTTAATACGCTTTCAATTACATCACTTGCTAAGCTACTAAAATAATGCCAATTTTACTAACTTTTGATTTTTTAACAAAAGCTGTTTTTGGCCGCCTTTTTATAACGATTGTATCGGTGGGTTTATTTTTACAGCGCTCACAAAACTTCATTTTGACGTCATCGTCTTATCCTAGGTTAAGTAATGAGCTCCTTCTTTGTTTTTATCTACGTTCCATACTGTAACATTTCTCTGGCTAGCGTATCTTTGTTTTGTCCTTGACCCCTGAGGGGATTTACCATTAATTACCCTTCAACTTTCCTCATAAATTTAGTCGAGACAACAGGCCTATTCGGCAGCTTTTCACTGCTTGCCTCAGCGCTTATTTGCCGTTGAGTTTTCCGTGATAGCAGAGAACCCTGGTCTGTATGAATTTTCAATAACACAGTAAAAAAAATTGCCATACCGGGATAGTCTACGCTATTCCGAAAATTAACAGATACTAAATTTTCCATACCAAAACCCCATTTACTATTATTAAATGAAACTCAAAACCATTAGCCTAACGCTAGAACACGACGCTATTAAAAAGGCCTTAGCTCAATTTCAATCTCAAATGCAGGAGGCCTATGCCACAGGACAACTAATCGATTTGGTTCCTGCTTTTATTCCTGAGGACAAAAATCTATTTGAGAACAAAGACTTTAAAAACTTACCACAACTACAAGAGTATTCGAAGTTTCTAAACCACAACGATCCTGACCTTGATCAGATGGAGCACTTGGCACATTTAACGTTGGAGCAACTAAACCGCCCTGATTTTTACGCAGCGTATTCACACTTATTAGTGTTTCAACATGCATTGGCCTATGACGATTTGCTTCCGCTAGTTCTTGACATCTGTGAGGAGCTCATTGCGTACGCCATGAAAGTTAACTCATCCAACGAGCTTTTTTTTAGTACCAATCAATATTTCGGAATAGGTATACTCGTAATCTTAGCACTGCATTCACAGGAATACAGCTATCTCATCGGGGATTTCATTGCCAGAGACAGTGATTACAACCAGATAAAATACCACGTTGCTCCTTCTGTTTATTTCCTCCTTCAAAAATTCGGGTATTCACGAGACAATTTAAAGCTGCTAGCACACGTGCGCTTCAACGATTTCCACATTGCCCTAGACGATAATTTTTACACAGAGGACGACCGAGAAAAAGAAACGCTATTAGAATACTTTACAAAGCATCGAGAAAATTACGAATACTACAAAGAATGTGTTGTCAATGCCTTTAAAAAGTATCCTCAAAGCTTAGCCCCAGATTTCGAAGAAGAGCAAACTGTTATTGAGCGGTTTTTCGATATTATCGTCGATCAATACGATGTCGAAATGGAAACGCGTTTTGAAGAACAACCGCAGTCAGATGAAGAAGCCGAATACGTAGCTTTACGATACCGAGAAGACAGCTTTGAATTTCACGGAAAGACTTTACAGGAAGAAATTCAACAATTTGATCGTGACGTTTTCAACGCGATTAAAGACATCCCTCGAAAAGATTTTTACTACAGCAGCGGAAAGAACTATGGAGAAGAAACTCTAGCGGAAATTTCTAGCGACAGTTTTTACCAAGAATACGAAGCAGAATACGATTACGAAATCAACAATGAATTTTTCCTTACCTGCTTTGCGAACGGCCAAGAAATACTGGACTTCATCGAAAAGGGGACACCGTCTGAGGTATTACAGAGTTTACAACAGGTTCCGATACGAAAGTTAGCATTTGATCACAAGCTACAATTATTTAAACGATTAGAGTACTACGGAAGTGGCGATTTCCGACTTTCAGAAAATCTGGCACAGGAGGTAAGTTTACTCGATATCTTGGAGCATTTTGTGGCTCCATACTTAAACCCTGATAGCTACGGATTGGACGGTGATGAACAAAGTAATCACCCAAAGGCACTTCGTTGTTTTCAAGTATTGGTAAAACTCACAGGTAAAAATAGATTTAGCCCTGCTGATATTGAAGAAATTTGTGACCGACTGGAGCTAATGGACGAAGCAACGCTACTCCAAAACTACGATACTAAAAAACTCAGTGAAGAAGAGTTTGTTTCAGAAGTATACGCTCAGGTAAACGATGCATTTACGGAATCTTTTGGTCAAAATAAACTTCGCAGTATACACCGACTCTATCAAAAAAACCCTGCATGGTTTACGAAAGCATTTACACAAATAAAAAAGGCTGCCGTGGCGTTGCAAGATCCGGATATCTTAGCCGTTTCTCCAGGCATGCGTCAAGAGCAATACGCTATGGGGTCGCAATTAATGGCCGTTGCATTTGTACTTTACACAGAACTTCAAGACCTAGGTAACACTAATAATCCGCACCTGATTGAACTCATCGATTTTTACCAGGAACACCTGTTTGAAACCATCCTCTGGCAAATTGCTTCTAACGAACAGCACGTTCATTACAGCCAACCTGAAACCAAAACTTATTTGGAAACGTCCATGGAGCAGTTGCGAAACTATCTCATCCCTCCTACTCCGGCGATGCCTCCAAAAGCCCTTATGCAAAAATTGATGACGGACGGTATCGCAAGTTTAACAGCAGAAGAACAACAGCTTATTCAATCGTTGCGCAAGGGTAATACTGCTCCTAGCACCACGTTAGCCACTGCTCAAGAAATTATCAATACCTTACTGGTAGTACAAGAAGATGAAGATGCCCACGACAGTAGTCTGGTTAAAGCACGAAATATAATTTTTCACTCTGAAAACGCTGTTATGGCATTGAGTTCTATTCCATGGGTAGCCCGTGTTGCACCAGCAAACGTCGCTAAAAACTTACTAAAAGCCTATCTGTTATTTACAGATTCGGCTCCGCTAAAGTTACTGTACACCTCTTTTAAAGAGTTTACAGAAAGTGGTGAAGTTTACAATGCACAACCAGAAGCAATCATCCGATTTGAAGATATGATGATGGATTTAAAAATTCCGAGGTCCTTGATTTTCGCTACTCAAATACTGGTTTTAGAAAAACGACTGGACTATAACGAGCTAGAAAACTTAGAAGACGACGATCCATTAAAAAAATATTATCACTCTTTGGTAACCCAATTTTCCGAGATGGATATCGTGGACGAAGACCAATCGCCGATGTTCGCCGCCATGGAAAAGAAACGCAAAGAAGCCATGCAAGAGAGCTTCCAATACTTAGAAGTTCCGAGAGCACTAAAATTCCTAAAACAAGTTCATCTAATCAAGCCCTCGAATGTTTATATCCGTTTAGCTCAAACTCAATTTCGAGAAGAACTATGGCAAGCTGCCAAGAGAAATGTACAGCGTCCGGACAAGGCAAGTTGGGAACTTAATGAAGAAGAGAAAACACTACTACTCTCCAAAGCCAAACTTGTTACTGATACCTTGTATGCCTATTTTTGGGAGGAAACCTCTCTTGAAAACGCATTAGCAATTATCAGAGAACACTATAAATCGAACGTGGATTTACACATTGACCCTATTTCTGAATTCTGTTATGGGTATGATAAGGAGTTTTTTACCAAGTGTTTTAACTTACTTTTCACGTATGGTAATGAAGGAGACTATTACGGACTTTACAATGCTATTCGTTATAACAAACCCCGAGCCGAAAGTGATAATGCCATTTTTGAATTCGACGACTGGGCGCAGCAGTTAGGCTGTGATGAATTGTCTTTGTTTAAGTTTTACTTGCGAGAATACAAATCGCGCGTTCATCAAGATTTTGAAGAAAACTTTTTCGCGCAAATAGTTTTAAGACGCTTAGCTGAAATTCAAAAACACCCAGCTTTAAAAAAATTAAAAGGCTATCAAATATTTATGAAATACAAAGAAGACTACGAACTCAACGTTTAATATCTTCTATTACAACTTAAAGCCACATCGTTATCGGTGTGGTTTTTTTGAATGCGATTCCCAATTCTTGTTTCGCATCGGTTTCTTTAAAAATATTTCATTCCCGAGAATTACATAAGGGTAATGAGCTTCTTACTCATAAAAAGAAGAATGGCATTTACAAGTATACGCAGTTACGTCACTGATGAGTTCCCCGTATACGAGGCCATTGCCACGATTACAGGCTACTTATTAAGATAAACTTTTTTACGCATTCAATACGTAAAAGAGCACATGTACCAAAAAAATTGTTGTTTTCACTATTATCCGTACCACAGTAGTTACATTTTGATTACTACAAGATTACAGAATATATCGAGACTTCTATCTTTACAAAATGTTAAAAAAAGTATCCTTTTTTTATAGTACATTTGTGTAAAACAGAATTGAACATGCAAGATAGACCCTTGATATTAGTTACAAATGACGATGGAATCACAGCCCCAGGGATTCGAATGCTCATAGAAATTATGAATAAAATTGGTGATGTTGTAGTCGTTGCTCCTGACAGTCCTCAAAGTGGTATGGGACACGCTATCACTGTCAACAATGTGCTGCACTGTAATCCGATCACAATAGATGACGGTCCACAAATAGAATACAGCTGTTCAGGAACTCCTGCAGACTGTGTTAAAATGGCCAAGAATGAAATTTTAAACAGAACTCCGGACCTTTGTGTATCTGGAATTAACCACGGTTCTAACTCTTCCATCAATGTCATTTACTCAGGAACTATGAGTGCTGCTGTTGAAGCGGGTATTGAGGGGATTCCTGCCATCGGTTTTTCTCTGTTAGACTTTGACTGGCATGCTGATTTTAGAGCTGCCAAAAAATTTATTGAGCAAATTACACTGAACACCTTACTCAACGGACTACCAGAAGGTGTTGTTCTCAATGTAAACATTCCAAAACTCAAAGAAAAAGACATCCAAGGAATCCGTGTTTGTAGACAAGCCAATGGCTATTGGAAAGAAAATTTTGACAAACGCAAAAGTCCATACGGAAAAGAATATTATTGGTTAACAGGTGAATTTATAAATAAAGACAAAGGTCAGGACACTGATATTTGGGCCTTAGAAAACGGATATATCTCAGTCGTTCCCGTACAGTTTGACATGACTGCACACCACGCCATTCAAAAGCTGAACTCATGGGACATATAAGAAAAGAGATTGCACTTGGCATGCTAATTTCACTGGCGGCTACTGCCTGTGGATTTTACCTATACCTGCAGTATATTTCCGAAAATTCATTGAGCGAAACCTTGACACAAATAAAAGAAGGCGGTGTTTTAAGTACCGTTGTAGCCTTAGCTGCCATCCCTAACTTGTTTGTGTTTTTCATTTTCCTCAAGAAGAAACAAGATTACAGAGCCAGAGGTGTATTGATCAGTACCATCATCACTGCCCTTTTGACTTTTGTATTGAAGTTTGTTTAAACCTGCCACCTATTCATTTATGAAATATTACATACTAGTAGGCGAAGCCTCAGGAGATTTACACGGTGCCAACCTCATGAAAGCACTTTACAAAGAAGACCCAAAAGCCGATATTCGATTTTGGGGAGGTGATTTAATGGCCGAAGTTGGAGGAACCTTAGTAACTCATTATAAGGAGCGCGCTTTTATGGGCTTTGTGGAAGTGTTGATGAACTTGCGAAAAATCACCAAATTCATCAGTTCGTGTAAGAAAGATATTGCGGATTTTCAGCCCGATGTCTTGCTTCTAATCGATAATTCTGGGTTCAACTTACGCATTGCTCAATGGGCAAAAACCCAGGGAATTGCAACACACTACTACATATCTCCGCAAGTATGGGCTAGTAGATCTGGTCGTGTAAAAAATATTAAAAGGGATGTAGATCACATGTATGTCATTCTACCTTTCGAAGAAGCCTTTTACAAAAAGTTTGCTTACGATGTACATTTTGTAGGACATCCATTAATCGATGGTATCGCTGGTAGAGCACAAGTAAATGAGACCTTGTTTAGACAGGAGCACCAATTGGGAGAAAAAGATATTATTGCCCTATTGCCTGGAAGCAGAAAACAAGAAATCACCAAAATGCTATCAGTGATGGTTGCGATTAAAGATCAATATCCTAACTATCAATTTGTGCTGGCTGGGGCTCCCAGTCAAACGGCCGCTTTTTACGCTCCTTTTATCGAAGGCAAAGACATTCCGTTTGTTACAAATAAAACGTATGACTTATTAAGTATCTCACATGCTGCGCTAGTTGCTTCAGGAACCGCCACCTTGGAGGCTGCTCTGTTTAAAGTACCACAAGTGGTTTGTTATAAAGGAAGCAGAATTTCTTACGAAATAGCCAAGCGCATCATCACGCTAAAATACATTTCTCTTGTCAATTTAATTATGGACAAGCCTGTAGTAACGGAACTTATTCAGCACGATTTCAATGAAAAGAACCTTCGCCATGAATTGGATTCTATTTTGACAGAAGAACGCAGGACTGTGCTGTTTGAAGACTACTATGAACTCGAAGAAAAACTAGGAAGTAAAGGAGCTTCAGCACGCACGGCGTCGCTCATCGTAAACCACGCTAATAATGACCGCTTATGATGAAAAAACTACTATTGATATTTGCTTTAATCACCATGGTTTCTTGTGGATCGACAAAGCGAGTAGCCCCTAAAAAAACGTACAAAAAACCGAGAACGAGCACTAGCAGTAGTCAACCGAGCTTGGCCGACAAGGTCGTTTGGACCGCTGTTAGTTATAAAGGAACGCCTTACCGACTTGGAGGTACATCAAAAAGCGGTATGGATTGTTCAGGGTTGATCTATACTTCTTTTAAAAAGAGAAACGTCAACTTAGCCAGAACTTCTCGTGCTATGTATCAACAAGGGCAGCCCATACCTTTACAGAAAGTAAAACGTGGGGACCTGTTATTTTTTAAGACATCACGCAAACGCGGAAAGGTCAATCACGTAGGCCTCGTTACCTCAGTAAAAAACCGAACGATCTATTTTATACACTCCACCAGTTCGAGAGGTGTTTTGGTAAGTTCCCTGCGGGAGCGTTATTGGAACCGGGCTTTTATCAAAGCCAAAAGAGTACTATAACTCGTTAATTTCCCCTTTATGAAACGACAAATACTCCTCTTAATCACCTTACTTATCACCGTGATTTACTTTTTATGTAAACCCACGGCGCTTTCAGATACGGATACATCACCGCCAAGGTCTCGAATTACGAAGGTTGTTCAGCTGGCCAACAGCTATTTGAACACTCCTTATAAAGCGGGTGGTACTAGCGCTCGTGGATTTGATTGTTCAGGATTGATATACCGATGTTTTCAACGTGAAGGAATTGAACTACCGCGTTCATCGAAAGCCATGAGCTCTGCAGGAACTCTTGTGCAACGGATGGATATTAAGGTAGGTGATTTGGTATTTTTTACAATCCGTAGATTAGGGAACGCTATCAATCACGTAGGCATTGTAAGTACTACAAACAATGGTGATGTACAATTTATACATTCCAGCACAAAAAATGGCGTTTGTATAAACTCATTAAATGAACCTTATTGGAACAACAACTTTGTAATTGCAAAACGCATTACACCATAATTATATTAAACTTAAATTCCCCTTATTATGAAGAAAGTATTACTTTCAGTCTTTATGGCAACCAGTATTAGCAGTATGGCACAAAATGTGTCCATTCCGGATGCAAACTTTAAAGCAGCTCTTGTTGCAAACACTTCTATCAACACCAATAATGACGGTGAAATTACTGTGAATGAAGCTGCCGCTTTCGCTGGTAGTTTAGATGTTTCTAGCAAAAGTATCAGTAACCTAACCGGTATTGAAGCATTTACAAACATCGTTAGTTTGGCCTGCTATAGCAATAACTTGACACAGCTTGACCTTAATAAAAACACCGCTTTAAAATACCTCTACGCTTATAGCAATAAGCTGACGAGTATTGATGTTAGTAAAAACACTGCATTGGTAACTTTGTACTGTTATGGCAACAAACTTACCCAAATCGATATTAGCAAAAACAGCAACTTGGTATATTTTGATGCCAGTACTAACGATTTAACATCGATAGACCTAAGTAACAATCCTAAATTGTCGAAAATTTACTGTCATTCCAATAAATTATCGGCCATTGATGTGAGTAAGAACCCAGCACTTCGCTTGTTCTTTTGTTACAACAACGGTAACATCAGTTCCATCGATGTTAGCAAAAACCCACAGCTCAGCAGTATCAATTGTGGAGGGAACAAGCTTACTAGGCTCGATTTAAGCCAAAATCCTGGACTGACGAAGGTATATTGTGCGGTTACCCAAATGACTTTTTTAAATCTCGCCAACGGGCAGAATAAAAAAATCGTTGAGATAGAAGCCAATGCCAATGGTAAACTAGATTGTGTTCAGGTAGATGATGTTGCTTATAGCACCGCTGTTTGGAAAGGAAACAGTTATAAGTTCGACAGTGCTTCGAGCTTTAGTAAAAGCTGTGCTGCTGCGAGTACCTCAGAAGTCAACTCGGTAACCTTCCAAATCACGCCGAACCCTGTAGCCAATACACTTACTGTACAAGGATTGCAAGAAGACATCACACAACTAGGTGTATATGACATCTCAGGAAAGCTACTTATTAAAGCGGCTGTTCAAAATTCGGTAGATGTGTCGACCCTAAGCTCAGGTATATACCTGGTATCGATTAAAACGGCATCAGGTGTTTCTAGAAAGAAATTCGTAAAACACTAGATAAAAATTCTTGAATAAAAAAAAATCTGAGTAAACACTCAGATTTTTTTTATTGTAACATTTTCCAAAGTTCGTCTTTGAGTTCCATAAGTCCTTGTTGCGCGACTGAAGAAATAAACAAACTCGGTACATCAGCAGGTAGCTCTTGTCGAATTTCTTCCTTTAACTCATCGTCTAACATATCCGATTTAGATATAGCCAGTACGCGTTGTTTATCGAGCAATTCTGGATTGTGTTTTTTCAACTCATTTAACAAAATCTGATACTCTTTATTAATATCATCACTGTCAGCTGCCACTAAAAAGAGCAGTACTGAATTTCGTTCGATATGGCGTAAAAAGTAATGACCTAATCCTTTTCCTTCAGAAGCACCTTCGATGATTCCTGGAATATCAGCCATTACAAAACTCTGGTGATTGCGATACTCTACAATTCCTAAATTAGGTTTTAGGGTTGTAAATGCGTAATCTGCGATTTTTGGTTTAGCAGCAGTAATTACCGACAGCAGGGTCGATTTACCCGCATTCGGGAATCCTACTAATCCAACGTCAGCTAAAATTTTAAGCTCAATTCTGAACCAGCGTTCTTGACCTTCGATACCCGGTTGCGCATATCTCGGTGTTTGATTTGTTGGCGATTTAAAATGCCAATTTCCACGGCCACCTTTACCACCTTCTAAGAGTACGACATCTTCACCATCTTCAGTAACTTCAAAAAGCACTTCATCGGTATCTGCATCGCGAAAAATAGTTCCTAATGGAACCGGAATCACCACATCTGCTCCATCCTGTCCTGTACTTCTACTACTTCCACCATCACCTCCGTGCTCGGCTTTAAAATGCCTCTTAAACTTTAAATGAAAGAGTGTCCATAGGTTCTTGTCGCCACGTACAATTACGTGTCCACCTCTACCTCCGTCACCACCATCTGGTCCTCCTTTCGCCACAAACTTTTCTCTGTGCAGGTGAGCAGATCCTCTTCCTCCTTTACCGGAAGAAGCATACACTTTAATATAGTCGACAAAATTTCCTTCAGTCATTGGGTTTCATTTATATTAAAAGGTACCTTTCAGTACCTTTTTAGAATTATAATTTATCAAATATCTCAGATAGACGGTTGGTAATGTCTTCAATAGACCCTACACCATCTACTCCAAAGTAATTACCTTGTTCTTGGTAAAAATCTTTTAATATCGCTGTTTTGGTATTGTACTCGTTAAATCTGTTTCTGATTTTTTCTTCATCAGTATCATCGGTACGACCACTGGTTTTACCACGTTCTAAAATACGCTCAACTAATAAATCTTCTGGAACTTCTAAGGCTACCATACCATTGATACGCTCTCCTTTTTCTGAAAGAAACTCGTCCAACGCTTTTGCTTGAGACTCTGTACGAGGAAAACCGTCAAAAATAAATCCGTTTACACCTGCGTTCTTTTCTACTTCTTGCTTGAGCATGCTGATGGTAACTTCATCCGGAACTAAATCACCTGCATCGATATACGTTTTAGCAAGTACTCCTAACTCCGTGTTGTTTTTCATATTGTAACGGAATACATCACCAGTTGAAATATGCACTAAGTTATACTTTTCCTTTAAGATTTCTGCTTGCGTTCCTTTACCGGCACCTGGAGGGCCGAATAATACGATATTTTTCATTTTAGGTTGTGTTGTTAACTGATAAATAGCAGGCAAATTTCTACCGTACCCATTGTAATCCAAGCCATACCCAACTATAAAACTATCCGGGATATTCATTCCGATATAATTAATAGGCAGTTCTTTTCTGTATACATCAGGCTTAAAGAAAAGCGTTGCTATCTTCAGCTCTTTTAAATTTTTGGTTTTAAATATTTCATAGATTTCTTGCAAGGTGGTTCCCGTATCGATAATATCTTCAAGTATTACCACGGTACGTCCTGTCAAGTCTTCATTCACACCAATTAATTTCTTTACAGTATCCGTTGAATTCGTTCCTTCGTACGAGGCCAATTTTACGAATGAGATTTCACAATCGCCCTTAAACTCGCGAACAAAATCGGCTGCAAAAACAAAACAACCGTTCAGGATTCCAATAAACAAAGGCACCTCTCCGGGTGCTAAATCTGCTTTTACTTGATTGGCTAAACGCTTTACCAACAAACCAAGCTCGTTTTCCGAAACAAGCTCTTTAAAATATAAATCGTGAAGTTTTGTAATTTTCATCAGACTGCAAAGATAGTTGCTTGATATTAAATGAAAAAACCGTTTTGAAGGATATTCAAAACGGTCCTTGAATTAGTCTATACTAATTTTATTTTTTCTCGTTCTTTTTAGCTACGTCAAACATGATTGGTGTTGCTACGAATAACGAAGAGTACGTACCTACTACTACCCCTACGATAAGCGCGAACATAAATCCTTTGATACTATCTCCTCCGAAGAAGAAAATAGCTAACATTACCAATAAGGTAGTTAACGAGGTATTGATTGTTCTTCCTAAAGTACTGCTCAATGCTCTATCAACAAGGTTTGCTGTTAAGCTATCACTCTTGTCAGCATACTCTCTAATACGGTCAAAGATTACTACGGTATCATTCAACGAGTATCCAACTACTGTTAAGATCGCTGCGATAAATGACTGTCCGATTTCCATATCGAAAGGCATAAATTTGTACAATAATGAGAATACTCCTAAAACGACTAATACATCGTGGAATACCGCTACTACTGCACCGATAGAGAAGGCAACTTTTCTAAATCGCAATAAGATATACAAGAATACTACGATTAACGATCCCAATACTGCCCAAAGAGCAGATCGCTTAATATCATCAGCAATGGTAGGATCTACCTTCATGTAACTCATGATACCACCTTGGTTTTCTAATCTCTCGAAACCTGGTTTAAAGCTCTCGTAATCTAAAGTACCTAAATAAGGCTTTAATCCTTTGTATAACGCTACTTGTACTTCTTCGTCTACTTCTTTTGTTTTCTCTTCAATTTTGAAAACAGTGGTAATTTTCAACTGGTTTGCCGATCCGTAGGTTTTTACCTCAGGAGCTGAACCAAACACAGATTTTAATGCCTCACCAACTTCATTCGCCTTCATGTCTTGCTCAAAACGCACTAAATACGAACGTCCTCCTTTGAAGTCAACTCCCTGCTTTAATCCGATGGTCAACATCGATACTATACCTACAGCGATTAACGCTCCAGAAATTATATAAGCAACCTTGCGCTTGCTTAAGAAGTCCATGCTAATGTTGGTAAACCAATTTTTAGACACTCCTGTGTTAAACGTTAAGCTTCCTCCCTTTTCAACAACACCGTCAATAAATAAACGCGTAATGAATACTGCTGTAAACAACGAGGTAAAGATACCGATGATTAAGGTTAACGCAAATCCTTGGATTGGTCCTGTACCAAATGCATATAAGATAAATCCAGTTAATAAGGTAGTAATATTCGCATCGATAATAGCTGATAATGCTCCTTTGATACTAAATCCTTCATTTACTGAAGTCATTAAATCATTTCCTGAGTTTAATCCTTCCTTAATACGTTCGAAGATAATCACGTTTGCATCCACCGACATACCGATGGTTAAGATGATCCCGGCAATACCAGGTAATGTCAATACTGCATTAAACGATGCTAGGGCACCAAATATTAACAAGATGTTTACTACTAATGCGATATTAGCAAAGGCTCCTGCCTTTCCGTAGTACAACATCATCCATAACAATACTAAAACAATTGCCAAGGCAAACGACCACATACTCGCGTTGATTGACTCTTGTCCTAAAGATGGCCCTACTACCTGTGCTTCGATGATACGAGCAGGTGCAGGTAATTTACCAGCCTTTAAAACCGTAGCGATATCCTTTGCTTCATTTACCGTCATGCTTCCTCCAGAAATCATCGTATTTCCTGAAAGAATTGGTTCGTCTACAGAAGGTGCAGTGTATACATAATCATCTAATACTACTGCTACGAACTTTCCTGAGTTCTCAGTAGTCATTTTTGCCCAAAGCTTCGTACCTGCACTATTCATTTGCATGTTTACTACAGGCTGATTTGCTTTTGTAGGGTGGAAATCTTGATTTGCATCTCCGATAACATCTCCTTCAATCTGAGCTGTTCCGGCTCTGTTTCCTTTCATTGCATACAAAGCAATAAAATCAGCGTCTTCCGTTTTCTCTTCTCCTGGTTTCTCCTTTGGAGTGATCGGTTTGTAATCCCACAAGAACTTTACATAACGTAAATTTCTCGGCAACAATGCTCTTAATTCTTTACTCTTGAGTAATTTATTTACTTGAGCAGTATCTAACACCTTAGCATATCCAATTTGTGGACTTATTGCAGAGCCATTAACGCTAAGGTAGCTGAACAAGCTTTTCTTTGCTTTTTCTTTTGCTTCCTCTTCTCCTAAAAGCTCGTTAATTTTGCTATCAGACTTGGTGCTATCTGCTGCGTTGGTAGTTTCTTTAGCTGCTTCTTCTTTTTTGTTTAACAACTCCAAAGATTTGACATTCGCTTGTGACAAGTACCCGATCACATCAGCATTGGTAAATACTTCCCAAAACTGTAATTCCGCAGTACTTTCTAATAATTTCTTAACACGGTCAATATCTTTCGCTCCTGGCAATTCTACTTGAATTCTTCCTGAAGTTCCGATACGCTGGATGTTTGGTTGTACCACTCCAAACTTATCAATACGACTACGTAAAACGTCAAAAGCCGTCGTTACCGAAGTATTGATTTCTTGTCTTAATACATCCTTTACCTCAGCATCCGTTTTGTTTAAGTCGATTTTTTCACGTAACGCTTTGGTTCCAAATATAGACGGATCACTTAATTTAACGTTTCCGTTACTCAAACTTTCAAACTGATTGAAGAATAAATCTAGGTAGTCATCTTGACTATCTTTTTGCGCCTCGTCGGCTTTTTTCAACGCCTCTACAAATACTTCGTTTTTAGAACCGTTTGACAACCCTAGTAAAATGTCTTTAACTGAGACTTGCAAAATTGCATTGATACCTCCTTTTAAATCGAGTCCAAGGTTCATTTCTTGGCTGCTGATTTGATTGTAAGTGAACTCAGTAAATCCTAAATTTACAACTTCTTTATTTGCTACACTATCTAAGTACTTTCTTTCTAGCTCTGCTAAAGCTCTACCACTGTTATCTTTAACGTTTGCTTTCGCATACTCCTTTGCTTTGGTTTCAACGCCATTAGCAAAAAAGGTAAATGATAATTGGTATAAACTTACTAGACCAAAAAGAATAGCAAATACCTTAATAAGACCTTTGTTTTGCATCTTTTATAATTTAAATCGACTTTTTTTAAAACGTGCAAATATAGTATTTCAAAAAAGATTTGCCAATTGTTTTGACATATTTATGTTTCTAGCAAGGATTTAGCAAATTCTTGCTAAAGAATTATAGATTCTGTAAAATGATTAATCCGTATATTTACCTACTTTTTTAAGTATGCAAACAACTTACTAATACAACAAAGAAAAATGGCAGATACATCAGCAACAGAAACCGTGCATTTGACTGACATCGAAATCGCACAAGCCAAAGATTTACAGCATATAAAACACATCGCTCAAAAATTATCAATCGACGAAGATCAGTTGGAAATGTACGGAAAGTACAAGGCCAAACTTCCACTAGATTTAATTGACGAGACCAAAGTAGCTCAAAACAACCTCGTTTTGGTTACCGCACTTACCCCAACACCCGCAGGTGAAGGAAAAACAACCGTTTCAATTGGACTTACCGAAGGTTTAAACGCCATTGGTAAGCAAGCCACTGTAGTGTTACGCGAGCCTTCACTCGGCCCTGTATTCGGGATCAAAGGAGGTGCCGCTGGTGGAGGACACTCTCAAGTAGTTCCTATGGAAGATATCAACCTCCACTTTACCGGCGACTTCAATGCCGTAGAGAAAGCCAACAACTTACTTTCAGCTCTTATTGACAACAATTTACAAAGCAAAACCGCTAACCTCAACATCGATCCTCGTACCATCCTTTGGAAACGCGTAATCGATATGAACGACCGTGCACTGCGTCAAATAACCATAGGTTTAGGGGGAACTGCCAACGGAATTCCAAGAGAAGACGGCTTTAATATTACTCCGGCTTCTGAGGTAATGGCAATACTTTGTATGGCCACAAGTTTTGACGATCTGAAAGAGCGTTTAGGGAATATCTTTATCGGGTTTACTTTTGATAAAAAACCCGTTTTCGCAAGAGACCTCAAGGCACAAGACGCCATGGCTATTTTACTAAAAGACGCCATCAAGCCAAACCTCGTTCAGACACTCGAAGAAAACCCTGCGATTATCCATGGAGGCCCTTTCGCAAACATCGCACAAGGAACCAATACTATCATCGCTACTAAAATGGGACTTTCTCTTTCAAATTACGTAGTTACCGAAGCTGGTTTCGGTGCCGATTTAGGTGCTGAAAAATTCTTGAACATCAAGTCGGCCTACGCAAAGTTAAATCCAAAATGCGTGGTGTTGGTGGCTACTATTCGAGCGCTTCGCCATCACGGTGGTGCTCCAAAAGAAGCCTATAATACTCCAGACTTAGACCGCGTGGCTACAGGATTTAAGAATCTTGAAAAACACATTGAAAACGTTCGAAAATTCAACATCGAACCCGTAGTTGCCATCAATTCATTTATTTCAGATTCACCAGAAGAAGTTCAGTACGTCATCGATACTTGTGCTGCACTAGGCGTGCAAGCAGTGGTATCAGAAGGATGGGCTAAAGGTGGTCAAGGAACCAAAAACTTAGCGGCGGCCGTTGTTGACATCGTTGAAAACAAGGCAACACAATACCGTCCTATTTATGACTGGAACAGTCCAGTAAAAGAAAAAATCGAAAAAATAGCCACCGAAATTTACGGTGCTACCAAGGTAGAATACAGTAAAAAAGCACAGCTTAACCTGCGAAGAATTGACCGCTTAGGATTTAATGACTTCGCTATTTGTATGGCCAAAACACAGAAATCATTTTCTGACAACGACAGCCTTATTGGACGTCCTGAAAACTTTACAGTGACAGTTCGCGAAATTGAAATTGCTGCCGGAGCACAATTCATCATTCCCATACTCGGAAAAATGATGCGTATGCCTGGCTTGCCAGCAACACCTGCCTCTGAAGGTATGAGCATTGACAACCAAGGGATCATTTCTGGTTTGTCATAAAGAATTGCTCCTTATAACAATAAAAAAAAACATCGCCGGTTGGCGATGTTTTTTTATTATACGGTAATTGCTACGACCAAGCCTTCATTAGACCTGACATTGAACACTGTTTGATCTTCAAAAATCCAGTATTGTCCTTTAACTCCAACGAGTTTCCCTCGATAACTTCCTTCTTTCACCAAATTCAAACTCTTTGGCTTTTCTGGGTATTGATGTACTGGAAAATTGATGTGCATTTCTTTGGCTTCCTCACGGTAATACTCTTGCGCCTCTTCAGGAATCAGGTGTTTCAATTTTTCTCTCCACTCTGTTAAATCCGCGTCTTCTATATCGTTTTTAAGCATTTTTCTCCAGTTCGTCTTATCGGCCACTTCTGCCTTTAAAGCGACTTCGGTAATTCCGGCTAGATATCTATTCGGTACTTCTACCAACTCAATAGCTTCATGGGCACCTTGGTCGATCCAACGTGTAGGCACCTGGCTTTTTCTGGTCACCCCTACTTTTACATTGCTAGAATTTGCCAGATACACGATATGAGGTTGTAATTGCGCTTGTTTTTCGTAGGCCAAATCTCTGTCTTCAATCCCCAAATGGGCTTTACTGAGTTCTGGTCTCATTATCCAGTCTCCTGCCTTTGCTGATTCAAAAAAACAGCTTTTACAAAACCCTTGTCTAAAAATTTCTTTCGGTTCTCCACAGCTCAAACACTCATACCCCACAAAACTCAAGCTCACAGTTTTGTTAAGCAACTGATTTACATTTAAAAAGTCGGCTCCCATATCGAGATAATACTGCACAGACTCCAAATTTTCAGTCGCCATTTTTTTTAACACTCCTTGATATTGCATAACTTAAATTTTATTACTTTTAGCTGAAATTTCACACTAGAACTCGCTGTCTCTTGGAAGCCTAGTAGCTTTTTTTTCGACAGCCGTTCTGAATAGACTTTAAAGCACAAACTTAAAAAATATATGGCGTTTCCGTTTATAAATTCGATCATTTCTTGGTTTCTAAAGAAACGCAAACACCAAGTCGAACTGTTTTTAAAATACCCTATTGACGTTCAGAATGAACTGCTACTAAAACTAATTCAATCGGCAAAAAACACGGAACTTGGCAAGCAATATGGGTATTCAAAAATTAAAAGTTACGAAGAATTTGCTAAGCGGGTTCCCATTCAGAAATACGAAAGTATAGAACCGCTTATTGAACGTTGTAGAAAAGGGGAGCAAAATATATTTTGGCCCCATCCCATCCGATGGTTTGCTAAATCGAGTGGAACCACCAATGCAAAAAGCAAGTTTATTCCCGTTAGTGAAGCTGCGATAGAGAACTGCCATATGAAGGCAGGTAAAGACATGCTTTGCCTATACATCAATAACAATCCAAACGCACAGCTCTTTACAGGGAAAGGACTTCGACTTGGCGGTAGTGCTGCGGTATATGAGGACAACAATTCCTATTTTGGTGATTTGTCAGCGATCATTATCGAAAACATGCCCTTTTGGGCTGACTTTAGCTCAGCTCCCAAACAAGAAGTTGCTTTAATGAGCGAATGGGAAACCAAAATGGAGGCTATTATTGAAGAAACTATTCACGAAAACATCACGAGTTTGGTTGGCGTACCATCATGGATGCTCGTACTGCTAAACAGAGTACTAGAAAAAACTGGAAAAGACAATATTCTAGAAGTTTGGCCCAATTTAGAAGTATACTTTCACGGAGGTGTCAACTTCAATCCCTACAGAGAACAATACAAAAAGCTCATTCCTAAAGAAGATTTTCGCTATTACGAAACCTATAACGCTTCAGAAGGATTTTTTGCCATTCAAGACCGTAACGACAGTGACGAAATGTTACTAATGTTGGACTATGGTATCTTCTACGAGTTTATCCCAATGGCCAACTATCGCGGAGAACACTCGCAAGCCATTCCTTTGTCAGCAGTTGAAAAAGACGTAAACTACGCTGTAGTGATTACTACCAATGGTGGACTGTGGAGATATTTGATTGGAGATACGGTTAAATTTACCTCAACACGCCCCTACCGCATAAAAATCACCGGGCGCACCAAGCATCACATCAATGTTTTTGGAGAAGAACTCATTATCGAAAATGCCGAGATCAGCTTAAAAACGGCCTGTGAAAAAACCAATGCTTCTGTAAAAGAGTATACAGTAGCTCCTGTATTTATGAACAGTGACACTCAAGGAGCACATGAGTGGATTATCGAATTTGATAAAGCACCGGAAAATTTAGCATTCTTTACAGAGCTACTAGACAATACGCTTAAGAATTGTAATTCCGATTACGAGGCAAAACGCTATAACAACATGACCCTTGCCATGCCCAAAGTTCACGAAGCAAAAGAAGGACTGTTTTACGAGTGGCTTAAGAGGAAAGGAAAACTTGGAGGACAGCACAAAGTCCCGAGACTTTCCAATACTAGAGAACATTTGGAAGAACTACTCAGTCTTCAAGAAGTATAATGACCAGCATCACAGCACTTCTCCTAGAAAACCCTGATTTTAGTAGTGATCTATACGATATTGCTCAGGTACAGTCACATCCTAAAAACAGTACTATTCACGAAGCAGGGCATCGTTGCAATCATCTCTACTTGGTAAACACAGGGCTTATTCGTGTTTTTTACCTCAAAGAAGGCAAAGACATCACGGTTCATTTGGCAAAAGAACAAGAGAGCTTTACCGCTATTGACAGTTTATTTCAAAACAAAAAAAGCACCTACAGTATAGAAACCTTAGAGCCTAGTGAACTCATTCGAATATCTGCAGAAGCACTCGAACAATTGTTAAGCTCAAAGCCGCATTACGAGCGTATTGGACGCCTCTTTACCCAAAATATTTATATCGAACTGGCGACTCGATTACACCATTTACAATTGCACACCGCGCGTGAACGCTATCAAATTTTGACACAAAAACACCCCGACTTGCTTCGGCGAGTACCCGCAAAGCACCTCGCTTCGTATTTGGGTATGACAGCGGAAACTTTTAGTAGAATTCGGTATTAGCCAAAGTCTTGACAAATGTCAAGAACTTCATCAATCCCCCTGAGTATCTTTGACTAAAGATATTTATTTATGAAAATCAAAGAACTACTTCAGGCTTTTTACAAAGGCAATAAACTCCCTGAAAATGGCGGTGTAAACGATACCCACTTCAATTTGTATATTGGAAATGTACCGCTGAAACTCCCGAATCCAACGTTTCGAAAACAACAGCTCATTTATCACGACTTAACGCACGTGCTATACCAACGAAACACCGATTGGAAGGGAGAAGCCTTTATAGCAGGATGGGAAATTGCTACTGGACTGTGGCAAAAGTTCCCTATCGGACTCCTGAGCTTGTGGGCATTTGGCGTGAGCATAGTGCTCTACCCGATCCAAACACTCCACGGCTATCGTGCGGGCATACACTCAAAAAATTTCTACGAACTTCCTTGGACTGTGGAAGACATCAAAGAACTCTCTCTTGACCAGCTTACTCGAAGTATGAAAAAAAGAGCATCCAATTCACGAAAAATCCGCCTATGGATACTCTTTTGTATGGCCATACCGACAAGTATCACACTCGTCAGCTTTCCTCTACTCTTGGTTATTTTATATTTCGTTTACTGATGTCCCAATATCCGACTCCAGCCGTTAGTATAAAACACGCACAACTAAAAACCGTAACTTTAGACAAACCCAACAACAAAGGTTGCTGATCACCTAAAGAAAGTGATAACACATTGTATGCATATGGGAAATATATAGACTCAGGAGCTTGAGAAACAATCAACCCTGTAATCACCAAACACATTCCGACAGTTATGGGAATAATAAAATTTTTAAATCGAAAACTCATCCAGAACTGAATCCCTACGATTCCTAGAGATGCGACAAATGACAACGATAGCATTTTCACATATTTCAAGTAATGCGGTTGATAATTTACAAACTGTAGTTCTGAAAATAAGATTCCCAACAAGTACCCCAATCCGATAATCGCCGTTAAAAACACTACATAAGTAAACACTATGGTTACTAGCACCACAGAAAGTTTCCCGAAGTAGACACTCCATTTAGGAACGGGCTGTACAAACAACTGTTTTAACCCCGTAGCTTTGTGTTCTACTTGAATAATCAAACTCGTTATTAACACGATAAACATCGGCACGAAAAAAGGGATGGAATTCTCCACTTGGTTTGCCATAAATTTAGTCCAAGGGTTTACTCCTTCCGCTGGGGCAAGTTCAGCGTGTTTTACTGCATACACAATAAAAAACAGCAGTGGAATCACCAGAGCACTGATTAAAGTTAACCAAAAGGCAAAGGTTCTTCTCAACTTTGCCATTTCATTTTGGGTATTTGCGAAGTAATACGTTATTGCTGTCATGGTTTTAATTTTCGGTTAGTGTTAAAAATAGGTCCTCCAAACTGTTCTTAATTACTACTTGATACACAGCTACGTCTTTTGCTCGAAAACCATCTATCAATGTGGCAATATCACTTTTACAACCGATTTCCACGAGCAACATTCCGTCTTCATTTTCTACTAATTTCACTCCTTGCGTTTCTAGCACAGCTAAGGCATCAATGAACTTATCGACCTCTAAGGCAACTTGGAGCTGATCTCCTTTTGCATTTTTTAGCGCTGTTACGGTATCTTGATATAGCATTTTCCCATCTCGAATAATCCCTACATGAGAGCAGGTCTTTTCTATTTCACTCAACAAATGACTCGACACAAAAACGGTAGTTCCGTATTTCGTATTGAGTTCTTTTATCAGCGTTCTCATTTCAATAATCCCTTTAGGATCTAGGCCGTTGGTTGGCTCATCTAAAATCAATAACTCTGGATTGCTCAACAAGGCAATCGCCAATCCTAACCGTTGTTTCATTCCTAAAGAAAACGCTTTTACCTTTTTGGAACCGACGTGTGCTAACTTCACGATTTCCAATACCTCAAAAATGCGTTCTTCGGTGATTTTACCTCTGTATTTGGCAGCAATTCTCAGATTTTCTAACGCTGATAAATGACCGTACAAGGACGGGTTTTCAATAAGCGCCCCCACTTTTGACAAGTTCGTTAAGCGAGTTCTAGACTCCATAGGAGCTCCGAACATCGCTACCTCGCCTTCGTGTTTCTTCAACAGCCCTAAAATTAAGCGGATGGTTGTACTCTTCCCTGAACCGTTGGGTCCCAGGAAACCATAAATACTTCCTTGAGGCACCCGGAGATCCATTCCTTGGATATCCTTCCCTGATTTCCCATAAGAAAAGCCAAGGTTTTTAGTTTCTACAATTAAACTATTCATAATTTTGGTTTATTAGTTTATTACCTCTTAAACGAATAAGCTCAAAAAATGTAACGAAATAGTAGTAGTCGCCGCTGTAGAATCGATCTGTTTACAGCGGGTTACTCTTCAATTTTTGTAGATATAAAAATGGGTTGACGGTATTGAATTTTTACTGGAATTCCTCGTTTAGTTGCCGGAATTACTACGGGTAATTCCCGTATTGCCACTTCAATGATACTGTCGAGCTGCGGAAGACTGTCAGCTAAATCCATAGAAGCCTCCACCTTATCCAACTCAACGACTCCTGTTGCCTGAATTAACAGATAAATATCTAAAGCGGCATCAAGATCTTGTTTCACTGTAAAATCGACTCTTTTTATCACCGATTCCATGTGATTTTTTAGGGTTTCTCCAAAGCAACGGGCTCGCTTTGTTCCCAACAAATCCTTACACGATTCAAATGCTGGAGATTGATCCACCGTAAGTGTATCGATAACTACAGGCTCAATTTTAGCTGTAGTTTTCCTAGGAAACCCATCACAAGCTCCTAAGCTTAAAGCGATAACAACAAAGAAAACGACGGTTTGTGGCCACCTCATGACATTCTATTTGAGATGAAAGTACGAAATTTTATCCTATTCCAATATTTCTCCCTTTTGAAAGTAGTGTTTTTTTATGACGAGTACTCGCTTTTTGGCGTGATCTGTTAACAGAGAATCGATACTTTCAAAACGATCGATATACATTTTGTAATACTCGTAAGCTATTTTTTTATCCTTATAATACGACTCCGATTTTGTAGCCAGCTGGTACAAGGCTCTGTAGTTATCACGGTTCTCATCCATGGCTTTTTTATACATTTTTATAGCCATTAGGTCTTTTTTTTGCTCACTTAAGGTTCGTGCTAACCTGTAATATTCCGCATCTCTGCTATCTTTCCCTACCCATGTTGCCATTCGGTAATACAGTGCAGCTCGCTTGTAATTTTTAGTTTCAAATGCGATATCTCCTAAATAGGTATACACTTTATGATCACCTCTATCCAAATTACGCGCTACCATAAAATACTCCCTTGCTTCTGGATAGCGCTTTAGCTTAAACAGGCTTCTTCCCAACATTTTTTTAATGTAGTGTTCATTTGGCCGCACGCTGTCTAGACTTTTTAGCTGCCCCACAACCTTTTCAAATTCCCCAGAGCGATAACGGGCATTCGCTTGTAGCTTGTTTAACTCGAAATGATGGGGTGCTCGCCGTAGTCCCTTTTCCATAAACAACGCAGCAGAATCTCTATCGTTTAAAAGAGTGTAACTCACAGCTAATTTTTCCAATACCTTAACATGCGAACTGTCGCGCTGAAAAGCCTCCAAAAAACTGTCAATACGCTTATTATTCTTCCCCAACAACCCAAATACGATCCCTTTGTAATACGGGTAATTGGCATTTGTAGGATCCCTTTTCTGAAGATTCTGAAACACCAAAAGCGCTTGCTTTGCCTTGCGCTTTAGCAGGTACAATTTTCCGAGTTCATAAGCGACTAACATATTCTCTACTTCTTTTTCATGCAGCGATTCATACAACCTCAGCGCGGCGTCGTACTGTTTCGTCTTTTTCAATAAGGCAGCCAGTTTCATCGTTGCCTTTGGTTCATACCTCAAGGCTAGCGCTTGCTGATATGCCTCAATGGCCAATCGATTTCTATCGAGTAAGGCATTCACCTTAGCCACGTAATTGTACTTCTCAAATGAATCAGGCATTTTATCGAGCTTCCCAAGCACCTCGATATAGTTTCCTTTTTCTAAGGTTTCTGCAATTTGCTTAAACTGCGATTCTTGGCTGGCTAATGGTAAGCCAACCAAGAATACGATAATCGTTAAAAATATTTTCTTCACCCTTCTTTTTTTAATAAATCGTAAACATAATAGGCAAGGTATACTTTACAGATACCTCCTTACCGTCAACCTTACCTGGTTTTAGTTTCGGCAACTTTTTTAACACCTTTACTATATCTTTCTCAACTTTTTCATGGGGTGCTCGAACACCTATATGTTCGATGGTTCCCTTTTTGGTAATCCTAAAAATAGCATATGCGCGATGTCCCCCTTTTTTAAGCCCTAATTTTGTCCAAGATTTCATATCCAAATTCTCAACCACAAATTTGCTAATCGAAGTAGACAAACACTTTCTATTCCCTTCCTCACAACCAGGGAAAGTTGGTGAAAATTCTAAATTCCCAAAAGCGACACTATTATCATCCGATGCTTTTGCTTCCATATCTAAGTAGATAAACAAAATTTTTCGTCCACCTTTGTCTTCTAGTACTTTCAACGGCTTGTGTAAAAAGGTTCCGTCATCGTGCTTCACTCTCGCTTTTTCTAGCCTCTCGTACTCTGCTAACTCTTCTTTTGTCAACTCCGTAAGAGGCACCTCTCTTAAATCAGGGTGTTTCGTCCCCATCATAAGATTAAAATACCCCGTTCTTTTAGTGGTTATCCTCTTCGATTTATTCTTACTCGCCAAAATAATCTCGATCAAATCTTTTTGTGCACCTGCTTGTGTATTTTGTGCGATTGCCTCCGAGCAGGAAGTGTACATAATTGCGAAAACCATAACAGGTACCAGCAATAAATACCTGAGTTGCTTTGTTCTTGCTGATTGTTTTTTTAAAATCATAACTATTCTCTTTTTTACTTGGGATTGTTTATAAAACTGGTTCACAAACGATATTCCTTCCACCTCAAATACTTCCGATAATAATTGATTGATATAACGATCGGGTGAAGACTCTTCAGCAATGACTGCATCAGAAATATACTCGTGAACTAAAATGATTCTCTTTTGGTATACATACAGTAATGGATTAAACCACATCAATACTTTAAGCGTTTCAAAAACTAGCAAATCTAAACTGTGTTTTTGACGACTGTGGACCAGCTCGTGCTTTAGGATTTCTCTCCGCTTACTTTTGGGAACGGCACTACCGATAAATATCAGATTAAAGAAAGAAAAGGCTTTGGTACTATTGGCAAGCTCTACGATCCGATACTTCCCTCTTTTTTCCGATTTCTCAGCAAGAAAATAAAATCGAATAATTTTACTTAACTTGTATAGAAAAACCAGTAAAGACAGCCCTACCCCTGCACTGTAAACAAGCCCAAAGTAATCGATAGACTGATACCACTTCGATTCTTCGATAACCGACTGAGGAGATAGCACTAACTCCGGTAAAACCACCATATACTCTGCAGTAAACGCTTCTTGAACGCTCGACACCTTAAACAAGGGTAGCAGAAATGCCAGCACTGCCGTTATCAACAAATACCATCTGTTTTTTGTGAAAAACGTTTCTTTACTCAGAAAGAAATCGTACAACATTAAAAACAACAACTGCAGGGTTACCACCTGAATTATATAATTAATCATCTTTTATCTTTTTATTTCAATAGTTATTACAAACAGTATAGACGCTCCTTTCATTACTACGGAGCACTGCGATTCACCTACTTATGAAACACATAAACACCTCAATACACACTAAAAAAAGCCCTGTAGCAATTCTTTATGAGCTCTCACTCTAAAAAAGTTTCCTCTCTTTCACGGCAATTCCCCGCACAACTCCTCTTCAAATGAAATCTCGAGTATCAAAAACCCCGAAACTCCCTGTCACCGCAATCTTCCCTTTTTACTCGTTTCTTTTTCTCTTTTCAAGTTCTTCCATGATACTTTGAAGTTCTGCCGTATCCATTTTATTCTCCTTCATAAAAAAAGAAACCATCGACTTAAACGAACCTCCAAAATACCCATTGAGTAATTTGTGCAGACTTTGATTACTGTAATTTGATTTTTCAATTAATGGATAATACAGATAACCACGTCCTTTAGGCTTGTGCGCTACAAACTCTTTTACCTCCAAAATGCGAATAATCGTCGATACGGTATTGTAAGCAGGTTTAGGATCCTCCATTTCGGCTCTGACATCTTTAACCGAGGCTTCTCCTAACCTCCACAACACTTGCATCACCTGCTCTTCCGCTTTGGTTAATTGCTTGCTCATACTATGTAATTAAATTTAATTCCTCACAAATATAACTAATTATTTAGTTTAAACTAATTTTTTAGTTTTATTTTTTTGTAACAGTCCTCCTTTTCAATCGTCAAATAAGCATACAACCTTTAAAAACACTAATGCTATGGACACATTTCTAGTACTCATTGGCTTTCTTTTTGCCATTTTGGGATTGATAGGTTCTTTTTTACCGATATTACCAGGTCCCATCACAGGCTGGGTAGGACTTCTACTACTTCATCTAACCAAAGCGGTTCCGAACAACAGTACCTTTCTCATTATTACATTTGTCATTGCTCTTTTTATATTTATCATTGACTATTTTATACCCGCCATGGGTACCAAACGGTTTGGCGGATCAAAGTACGGAGCTTATGGTACCACAATTGGACTCATTATAGGCTTATTATCTCCTATTCCTTTCGGAATACTCATCGGTGCTTTTCTCGGGGCTTTGGTAGGCGAACTGCTTTACGACAGTTCAGACGGAGGAAGAGCCATAAAGGCTTCGTTTGGAGCGTTCTTAGGGTTTTTAGTATCCGTAGTACTTAAATTTACCGTATCGGCAACTTACTTCGTACTTTTTTTGACGACCTTCTGGGAATTCAAACACAATTTCTGGGGTTGATATAGGCACAAAAAAAAAGCAACCCATCTCAGGGAAGCTTTCCATTGGTAACAAAACCATGGTGCTTTTCAGCACCTTAACAACACAACTAAACGCTGCCTTTAAAAAAAGACAGCCTGCAAATATACAAAGTTTTTTATTACCACAAAATATTTTTCATTTTTTTTCAAAAAAAACAAATCTGTTCAAGACGTCGAATTATTGTATTATTTTCCAATAGATTGTATCTTTGCTCTTTTAATAGAAACAAGAAAATACAAAGTAATGCAATTATCAGAACAAGAAGTTGTACGTAGAGAAAAACTCGCAAAACTACGCGAGTTAGGCATCAATCCTTATCCAGCAAACCTATATCCTTTAGATACAAACTCCAAGGAAATTAAACAGGACTATAAGGAAGGGAAAAAGGTTACTATTGCAGGTAGATTAATGTCTCGACGTATCCAAGGTAAAGCTTCTTTTGCTGAATTGCAAGATAGCAACGGACGCGTACAGGTTTATTTCAATCGCGATGAAATTTGTACTGGTGAAGACCATACACTATACAATGACGTATACAAGAAACTTTTAGATATCGGAGATTTTATCGGTATTGAAGGAGAGTTGTTTAAAACTCAAGTAGGTGAAATTACCGTATTGGTTAAAAACTTCACCTTATTGAGCAAGTCATTAAAGCCACTTCCTTTACCAAAAGAAAAGGACGGAGTTGTTTACGATGAATTTAACGACCCAGAAATGCGCTACCGTCAGCGTTACGCCGACTTAGTAGTAAACCCACAAGTAAAAGAAGTATTTGTAAAGCGTACAAAACTATTTACGGCCATGCGTCAATTTTTTAACGATGCAGGTTATTTTGAAGTAGAAACACCTATTTTACAACCGATTCCTGGAGGAGCTGCTGCCCGTCCATTTATCACCCACCACAATGCTCTTGACATTCCATTATACATGCGAATTGCCAACGAATTGTATTTAAAGCGTTTGATCGTAGGTGGATTTGACGGTGTGTATGAATTTTCGAAAAACTTCCGTAACGAAGGTATGGACAGAACCCATAACCCAGAGTTCACCGCCATGGAAATTTACGTGGCTTACAAGGACTACAACTGGATGATGGACTTTACCGAAAAATTATTAGAGCACTGTGCTTTAGCAGTAAACGGTACTACCGAAGCGACCTTTGGAGAACACAAAGTTGACTTTAAAGCTCCGTATGCCCGTGTTACGATGGCTGACTCTATCAAGCACTTTACCGGATTTGATATCAACGGAAAAACCGAAGATGAAATTCGCAGTGCAGCCAAAGAAATGGGTATTGAAGTAGACGATACTATGGGGAAAGGTAAATTAATCGATGAGATTTTCGGAGAGAAATGTGAAGGAAACTACATCCAACCTACATTTATTACCGACTATCCAAAAGAAATGTCTCCGTTGTGTAAAGAACACAGAGAAAACCCTGAATTGACAGAGCGATTTGAATTGATGGTTTGTGGAAAGGAAATCGCCAATGCTTATTCAGAATTAAACGACCCTATAGATCAACGCGAGCGATTTGAAGCTCAGTTAAAACTGGCAGAACGCGGTGATGACGAGGCAGGAGAATTTATTGACCACGATTTCTTACGTGCGTTAGAGTACGGAATGCCTCCTACTTCGGGATTAGGAATTGGTATGGACCGTTTAATCATGTTCTTAACCAACAACCAATCAATTCAGGAAGTATTGTTCTTCCCACAAATGAAGCCTGAGAAAAAAGCTCCAACTGTAGCTTTAAACGATGAGGAAAAAGCTGTTTTAGCCCTCTTAGAAAAAGCTGAAAAAATTGGTTTAAACGATCTAAAAGCAGCAAGTGGATTATCGAATAAAAAATGGGATAAAACCATCAAAGGACTGACCAAGAACAAATTGGCTAAAGTTGAAAAGACTGAAGAAGGACTTTTTGTTGAAGTGGTTTAAGATTCTATACAGAAAAATATCAAACAAATTGAGAAAGAGAATTGCTTAAGGTGATTCTCTTTTTCGTTTTCATTTGCTAGCCAACAGTACCCAAAAAGATTGAAAAATTCATAGTCTATTTAGAAGAAGAAGTTTCAAATAACTAGGCACTTGCACGTTTCAACAAGATTAATACTATTTTAAATCGAGCAGCAAAAGAGAAAATCACTGTTGAAAATCCTGCAAAATTTGTTACTCTTAAATCTAATCTCTAGTTTTGAGCAATGATGCAACAAAATTCACTCTGGCAACTTGCCCTTCGCAAGTTTAGAACAAAAACTACCGGGCTTATCAGTTTGGCATACATCTGCCTCTGTGGATTCTTCGCTGTTTTTTGCTACCTATTTGCCCCTGACAGCTCAAACAGCGCCAATCAAATGCATCTAGAGATTCATTCGAAACCTCCGGGTTTTGAAGCGACGATACTTTCAATTCCAGGAACGACAGCACAATCACAGTCCTCCCTGTCAAAAATCTTGTTCGGAACACGTACGCTACACACGGAAATCGCCATTGACAGCTATCGCATAAGTACTACCCACCTAATTACCTCAGCAATCGACAGCAAGCTCGAAAAAAAATATCCTCTTAGCCTGTTTCAGCAGCAACCGAAAAACTACCTGCAACAGCGCACCTTTTGGTTTGGAACAGACAAATACGGTCGTGACCTATTAAGCAGAATCTTGGTAGGTGCTCGAATCTCTTTCTTTATCGGTTTTATCGCTGTGTTTATTTCCCTTTTGGTGGGGATCCCGTTGGGAGCCTTAGCGGGCTACTACGGAGGAAAAGTAGACGCTTTCATTATGTGGATTATCAATATTACTTGGTCTATCCCCACGCTATTACTAGTTATCGCCATCACTTTAGCGCTGGGCAAAGGTTATTGGCAAGTCTTTATCGCCGTTGGCCTCACCATGTGGGTAGAAGTAGCTCGTGTAGTACGAGGACAGGTCATGACCACGAAACAACAGCAGTACGTAGAAGCGGCCAGAGCCTTAGGCTATTCAGATGTTCGCATCATCTTTAAACATATACTCCCCAATATACTCGCTCCAATTATCGTTATTTCTGCAGCCAATTTTGCTGCTGCCATACTCATTGAAAGCGGTTTGAGTTTTTTAGGTATCGGAGCGCAACCTCCAACACCTTCATGGGGGGCAATTATAAAAAACCACTACAACTACATCATCGTAGGAAAACCTTATTTAGCGCTGATACCGGGCATGGCAATTATGATGCTCGTCATGGCTTTTATGCTGTTAGGAAACACCTTACGAGACACCCTTGACGTCAAAGGCTAATCTTAACAAGGATTCCTTAAAAAACTCGTAAGAAATTGACTAATTTCGTTTTTTCACAAAAAAAATAACTACATGAGTTTTTCTGTAAAATTTACAACTCGTTGGGCAGATTTCGACGCCAATATACACATGCGTCACACGGCCTATAACGACTATGCAGCGGAGTCTCGCTTGCGCTTTTTTAAAAAACACAACATTACCATTCGCGATTTTTCAATGGAAAAAATAGGGCCAATTCTCTTTGAAGAGAACACCAAATTTCTCCGTGAAATCCACCTAGGCGAAGACATTACTGTCAATCTAAAAGTAAACGGCCTTTCTAGCAAAGGAGAACGCTGGAAAATCCAACACGAAGTTTTTAATCAGGCAGGACAACTCTCAGCGGTAATTACTGTATACGGAGCTTGGCTCGACTTGGTAAAACGAAAGTTAACAACACCCCCTGAAAAATTCCAAGCTATTTTTAGCAATGTTGAACGCACAGAAGATTTTCAAGAAATCCCAATGAAAAACGCATGACCCTATCCCGAAGTATTAAACTAGGCCTTACGCTGGTTGGCGTTGGCTACTTTGCCTGGAAGCGCTACGGAAAACACTTTGTTGCTACCAATACAGAAACTGCAGAAGTTTCAGTACAACAACACGATGAGCACAGCGCATTGTTTACCCCCAATTCAACCACAGGAGTCCACATCAAACACCAAGGCTACCAACTGTCGTACAACGAACAGCACGAACAAGCAGAATGGGTAGCCTACACCTTAAACAAAAACGACTTTAACAGAAATAAATTCAAACGTCCTTACTTTACGAACGACCCTAAAGTTCGCACAAAATCGGCCGATTGGAAAAGTTATAAAAAATCGGGATACGACAAAGGCCACTTGTGCCCAGCGGGTGATCGCAAATCATCTAAAGCAGCGTATAACGAAACGTTTTACACCTCAAACGTGAGTCCACAAACCCACGAATTCAATGCGGGTATTTGGCACAGTTTAGAAAATAAAATTCGTCATTGGGCCGCGAAAAACAAACAGTTATACATCGTAACTGGAGGCGTATTGACCGGTGAATTAAAAACGATAGGAAAGAGAAACAAAGTCAGCGTTCCAAACTACTTTTATAAAATAGTATTGGACTACAGTAGCAAACCGTATAAAACCATTGCGTTTTTAATGCCTCACAAGGCTTCTAAGCGAAGTATTTACAACTACGTTGTATCGATAGATGAAATTGAAAAAGTCACTGGAATCGACTTCTTTTCAAAACTAGATGACTCTTTAGAAAATAAATTAGAAGCGCAGCGAAATTACCAACCATGGCTTTTATAAGCACAAAAAAACCGAGCTTAGCTCGGTTTTTTTTTATGTACTATGTAAGTACTTATTTCTTTAAAGCGTATCCAGTCCAAGCGAACTTAGTAAAATCTGCTCCTCTACCTGCTTTCATTGACAAGTTGTTTCCACTTGCAGTGATAGCGGCAGTATCTTCAGTTACAGTTCCTGTAATAGTTCCTCCAACTTTATTAGATCCTACAGTTCCCATTTTGTATGAATTTGTAATGGTTAAAGTACCGTTACCTTTGCTATCATCCGTATCGATTAAGTTTCCGAAAGATGCTCCGTTATAGGCAGCGAACAATGCGTTATCGATAGTAGCTACAGTACCTCTTCTGATCTCAGCTCCTGCTTTTAATGCAGTGATTGGAGATAAGTTTAAGATAGTAACATTCTTCATTGTCGGTTTAGAAACTGGTGCTGCAGTAGGATCAGATCCGTTGCTATCTCCTTCGATTCCTCTTGGATCTTCAGTAGCATCGTTAAATCCATTTTCTCTAACTCCAAACATATTGTTCATAGTTCCTGTGTATCCACCAGTAAAGTCGAACATATCATCCTTGATGTTTACACACATTATGTTTTCAACGTTTACAGTACCACCGAAGAACTCGATACCATCATCAGCTCCGTTAGCAATGTACAAGTTGTTAATTACAGTTTTAGACCCTACAGAATATAAAGATACTCCATTAAATTCTTGATCACCGTTAATTTTAGCTCCTGTATACTGAGTTTTTACATAAGTTAAAACTCCTGAATTATCATCGTCTTGAGTACCACCGTACTTTAAACCAGCAACTTCAGTTTCAGCTTCAGCTCCTTTGTTAGTTCTCGCTTTACCAGCAATTACGATACCTCCCCAGTCACCTGGTCTTCCGTTAGTTGCATCTGAAGTAAATACGATAGGCTTTGCAGCAGTTCCGGCAGCCATTAACTTAGCTCCTCTTTCAACTGCAACGAATACATCAGTACCACCAGCTTTACACTTGATTGTAGTTCCCGCTTCAATTGTTAAGGTCTTTCCTTCTTTAACACGTAAAGAACTCGTTAACAAATACTCAGTACCCGCCTTTAACGTGATATCAGCATTTACATTTCCTTTTAAATCTTTTGGGTCAAAATCATTTTGACTATTGATTTCTAAATCGAATCCAGTATTCGGTTGTGGAGCTGGATCGTCATTAGAACATCCTACCATTAAAGAAGCAGAAACTGCTAAAGCTGATAATAATTTAATTGTCTTCATTTTCGTTTTAAGTTTATCTAAATTGTGTTGCAAATGTGGGGCTAATGCTTAAAATAAGGTTTACCTAAAGTTTAAGTAATCATTAATAAAAACGCCTATAAACTATACGATAATCCCAATGATAAATCGATTCCTCTTTTGAAAGATCTCGTCACCAATTTTCTAGGTACATTTCTGTACATTTCAATCTTCGGATTCAACAAGTTCTTCGTGCTAAACTTCAATCCCAAACGCTTGTTAAACTGTCTTTTAAACACGAAGTCTAATCTCGGAATTGAACGTTGGTAAATACTCTGTAAACCATTCACCGACCCGATACTAAACAACTTGTCATCTTGATAGTTAAACACAAGTGCAGCCAAGGTTTCTTTATTGTCTTTTTTATAGTTATAGGTAATGTCAGTATTCACCAAAAATGGCGCTGCTCCTTCAGTAGGTTCGTCGTCATTAGTCGGATTAAACTGTGCCGTTCTGTTAAATGATTGTTTCGTATGCATATAGGTCGCATTGAACCCTAATTTTAAATCTTCTTCGTAGTCTGCATCTTCTCCTGCAAACGAATACAACTTCTTACGCACTTCAGTTTCTACACCAAAAATCTTGGTGTCTCCAGTATTGTAAAAAGAGAAGAAGTTATCAGAAGCTGCAGGTAATTCTACGCGGTTGATTCCATCTTGAATCATCTTTCCAAATACCGTTGCAGAAATCAATTCTCCTTTACTCGGATACATTTCGTACTTGATATCTACATTGTAATTCGTAGACGGCATTAAGTTTGCGTTTCCTACTTCTTGGAAATCGATTCCTTCGTATACAAACGGCGCCACCTCCTTAAACTGTGGATAGGTATAGGTTTTACTCGCTGCTAAACGCAACAAATTGTCGTCATTAATCGTATATTTAAGGTTTAACGATGGTAAAAAATAACTGTCTTTCATCTTTTTTGGCCCACCGTAATCACGGAAAGAACTCGATAAGTTAGTTCTCCAAGACACATCCATTTGTACATTTTCAAAACGAGCTCCCACATTAACGAACAATTTATCTGTCAATTGGTAATCCAAGCTCGCATATCCAGCACCGATCATTCGTTCAGCATCATAGGTAAATGGATCTAACGCTCCTGAACCAAATCCGAATCCAGTTTTCAATCTGAACACTCCGTTATCCATGTTTTGCTGATTCAATACTGCATCTACATTGTTAGGATCAACAATCGTTGGAGCCGCTAAATCGTAGTCAAAGTAAATAGCTCTAAAGTCTCTCACTGTTTTTCTGAAATCGAAACCAAGACTTAACTTCGCCTTGTGCTCACCGCGAATACGAGTTCCGAAGTACTTTACGAAATTCAATTTAGCAGCAAAATCATCTTCTGATAAGTTGTGGTAATACCTACTGTTATTTCTGGCAGCACCTGACGCAAACTTGATGGTATTATCATTGTTATTTACAACAAACATGTTTTTCTTACGATTCGGTTCATCGTTTGCTACGATATTGTAAGCCAATCCTAAACTTACGTCAATTGACTCTCCTAATTTGTGCTCAGACAACAACTGATTTACAAATAAATTATTTTGATTCTCCGTCTGTAAAATAATACTCGCAAATACCCCATCTGAATCCGCTACGTCTGGCTTTTTACCGTAGTAGTCTTGAATGTTTTGAGTATTCGAGTGGATAAATAATGAATTCCACGAAACTTTGTGATTCTCATTAATCTTATACGCAAAACTCCCCATCATTAATTTCGAAGTCTCGTAAGCGTATTGTTTTGCCGATGTAAAGTTGTTTCCGGTAGATCCATCGTTTCTCAAGAAGTTGATCGAAACACCATCTCTAAAACTGTACTTATTTCCGAAAGATCCTACTAAAAACACAGACAATGAAGATTCCTCTCCAATAGTATAACGCTTACCTCCCGATACTGATAAGCTGGTTGTAGGAGCTGCATGTCCGTTTTCAGGCGTAAAGCTATCTGTAAACGGTAAGTTATCTAAACGCGTCACAGGGTGTTGTGTGCTTTTTGCTACACCAATCCAATTAGCTCCGTCGATAGTTTTAAAACTCCTACCCGTAGTTTGTGTATTTACACTAGACGAAAACCCAACGTTTACGGCTGGCTTTCCCGAGTGTTCTTTTGATACTATATCGATGTTTGCTCCTGCAACATCACCGCTCAAACTCGAAGAAAAAGTTTTTGAAACTCCGATATTTTGAATCATCCCTGTACTGAACAATTCCAATGCGATGTTTTTAAAACGAGGATCATTAGAAGGCAATGGCAACCCGTTTAAGGTAGTTGAATTGTAACGATCACCCAAACCGCGAACGTATACTTTATTCGAACCTTCTTGCTTGGTAACCCCAGCAACTTTAGTAGCAGCAGTGGCAGCGTCAGAAACCGCTTTCTTAGCCAATTCCTGTGCTCCGATACTCTCTTTAATTACCGTTGCTTTCTTTTGCTCTAAAAGCAATGCGCTTTCCTTTTCTTTACTCACTGTAGCGTTGATCTTAACCTCATCAAGAGAAACCCCTTCACTGGCTCCAATTTCTTGATTTACCACTACTGTTTCTCCAGCCTTAACAAGTACGGCTTTTTCAACAGATTGATATCCAACAAAACTAAAAACAATGGTTTGGTTTCCTGCTGGTACAGCAAATGAGTACTTCCCATCAATATCTGTAGTTCCTCCTATCGAAGTACCTTTTACAAAGACATTTGCAAAGGGTAAGGGCTCCCCGTTCATATCTTTATCGGTAACTACCCCCGATACAGTACCTTTACTCTGAGAAAAGGCAAGGTTACATAAGCTTAAAAAAGCTATGAATAATAATTTTTTCATTCCGACTTTGAATTCTGTTTATTTATCCCGCAAAATTGAAGCTAAGTTGTAAAGCTAATGTTAGCTAGAAATTATTGTTGCTTTATCAGAATGTTTCGGAAATGTTAACGAGATACAGCTATGTTACCCCTGTGTTAATTCGAAGATTTTTCTAAGTATTTTTGAAGTAGGCTGACTAGCTGATTCGCAGTCATAAAGGAAGAAATTTGCTCGTCTATCTGGTAATCTTTGCCCAAAAGAACTGTGCTAGGATAGCTTAACACACCGTCTTTGGTAGCCAGCAAACGCAATAAGTCGTGTACCCCTGCGTGCTTACCTTGGGTAGGCAAACGAAACACCTGCCCCTTGATACGAACCTCCTCGGCATAGGTGTCTTTCATCATCACAAAATAGTAGTGTGCATCAAGCAACCTTACCACTTCTTTATTTTGCAACGTTTTTAGCTCCATAGCCTTACAGTACTTACACCAATCCGCGTGAAAGAAAAAAACGATCGGTCTGTACTGTGTTTCTTGTTGATCAAAAGCCTCCTGAGGTGAGTACACTTTAGGAAACACCGCCTTTGATTGAGCAATCAAAGGCAGTGATACAAAAAATAACCATAAGAATACTGGGACTCTCATTGTTTAAAATAGTTTATAACGCAATCCTAAGAACATACGGATTCCTTGATTCGACGCATATACATAAGCTGGATCAAAGGTCAAGTTCGGATTTGCGGGATCTAAATTTTTATCAAACGGATCATTCGCACGCAAAATACTATTGGCTGCAGGCGTAAAATCTAATAAGTTTTTAACACCTCCAAAAATCTCGAGGTTGTTCGCGAAGGTTTTGGTAACCTGAATATTTTGGATACTGTACCAAGGCGACATGCGCGCTCTTGGATCATTAGCGCCCAAAAGAGGTAATTCCATCGGAGCATATACATTCCCTGTATAATCGACTTTTACATCTAAGTCGGCAAACTTATACGACAAATTCCAAGTACCGCTAAAACGCTCTGTTAATAATTGACGTCTCTTTACTCCGTTTTCTTTTACAGACACATCCATCAAAGTAGCTCCAGCAATCAACGACAAGCCATTAGTCCAATTGACATCTACATTCACAGAAACTCCTTTCGAAACTGAATTCCCTTCGAGGTTTCCGTAAATAATTTTACGAGTATCCGTTTCGTAATCCGGAATAATCTTATTATCGAAATAGGTATAAAAAGTACTCGCATCAATATTGATAATGGTATTGTTATCCGTGACAATTTTTTTCACGTAATTCACATTCGCATTCCACGAAGTTTCCGGCTTCAACTCTTCTTTAAATTCTAAAGTTCTAGTACCCGTAAGTGCAGCGTGATCTTCGGTAAACACATTTGCTACCCTAAATCCATTTCCTACACTAATTCGGATAACATCACGACTATCTTTTGAATTCCATTTGTAGTTCAGTCGTGGAGAAAAGATGTTTCCGTGTAAACTGTTGTGGTCGTAACGCACTCCTACTAATAATTTATTTCTCGGAGCTAGTGTAATTTCGTCTTGAGCAAACACACCTGGTAAATGAGTTATTGAAGGCTGATTGTTTAGTGTTGTTCCTGTAGCAGGCGTATTGTCGTCGTAATAGGTATACCTGTATGCAACCCCTAACAACACATCGTGACTTTTACCAAACTGCGTATCCCAAGTTAACTGTCCAAAACCAATGTACTGAGTAGCCTTGTAAAAGGTATCTCCGTAATACGAATTCTGATCGTGTCCGTTGGCACTAAATTGTAAATTGATCTTCTCGTCTGTTGGCAATTGATAGGTCCCAAAGGTTTCCCATCTACTCGTGTAGATACTCTCACCATACACATCTCGGCCTCCTCGGAATTTTGGAGCCCAATTCATTTCTCCTCCCCAACGATCTTCGTATACATACCTCGCTCCAACAGTAAACAATCGGTTGTTTTTACGCGCAAAACTCAATTTATTAAAAATAGAGATACGATCCTGTAACGTAAGATCGGTAAAACCATCTTTATTATTATCAATAGGATTCTGATAATTAAAATAATTGATCCCAAGTAATCCGTTTACAGCACCGAGGTTATACTTTAACCCCAAGTCCGTATTTACCTCTCCCCACGAACTCGCAAATGTCTCGGCACTCAATTGAGGAGCCGCAGCTGGCTTTTTCGTGATGATATTGATAATTCCTCCTACAGCTTCTGAACCGTATAAAGTTGATGCAGGTCCTTTTACAATTTCCACGCGTTCAATTAGTGACTGAGGAATTCCTGTCAAGCCATATACCGTTGACAAACCACTAACTATCGGCATTCCATCAATCATAACAAAAGTATACGGCCCTTCCAAACCGTTGATATGAATATCCCCGGTATTACAAACATTACAGTTTACCTGAGGACGCACTCCATTGATATTTTGAAGTGACTCAAACAAAGAAGGTGCTGGATTCTTTTTAAAGAACACCGGTGAATACACTTCTACTGGCACAGGACTTTCCAAGCGCTTTACCGGCTTCATTGTACCTGAAACCACGACCTCATCCAAGGCAGAATGATCTTCTTGTAACGAAATGTTCACCTCCTGTACAGCTCCTTTTGTTAACCGTAACGTTTTTGTACGCGTTTTAAAGCCCATTAACGATACTACCAAGCGTTGCTTCCCCTCAAGAGGCATCTCTAAATAATAACGCCCTTGTGCATTGGTAGTTACTCCGTGTTTACTCCCTTTAATATACACATTTGCCATTTCTAATGGCTCCCCGTTAAAACTAACCTTACCCTTAATTACAGTTTGCGCTAGCAAGCTATTTACTGCAAAAAACAATAGGAAAGCCCCTATATTTTTCATTTTATTTAAATTTAATTTTCGCAAATGTATATTATTTTTTTAGACATACCTAAAAATATGTTTATATTATACAAAATTCGTATGTTTGCCTCATATTTCAAACCCATGTTTAGTCAAGCAGAAGAAAATTACATTAAGACCATCTATCATTTAGAGGCGCTTTCAAGTAAAGGAATCAGCACCAATGCGATTGCTAAAAAACTCGACACCAAGGCTTCCTCAGTAACTGATATGATTAAAAAGCTCTCTGAAAAAGAAGTTGTACTCTACAAAAAATATCAAGGAGTGACCCTTACAGAGTTCGGTAGTAAAACGGCCGTATCAATTATACGCAAACACCGTTTGTGGGAAGTATTTTTAGTAAACAAACTCAACTTTTCGTGGGATGAAGTTCACGAAGTAGCCGAACAACTCGAACATATCAAATCGCCAAAGCTCATCGATGAGCTCGATGCTTTTTTAGACTTTCCAAAGCGAGATCCTCACGGAGATCCTATTCCTGACAAAGACGGCAATCTTCAAATTATTGAAAAGAGTTTACTCGCCCAATTAAAAGTTGGTGATCGCGGTATTTGTATCGGGGTAGATGACAGCTCCTCTGAATTTTTACAATTTCTGGACAAGCAAGGTATCGCACTTGGAAAACAAATAGAAATTCTAGACAAAGAACCCTTTGACGGATCGCTTCAAATTAAACTAAACGAAAAGACCATTTCAATCTCAAACAAGATTGCAAACAATTTATACATTCAAATTGCTAAGGATTAACACATCCTTTTAATTAGTACCTATTACCATGAATACTTTAGATCAACTCATTGCTTTTTGCAAAGACCACCCTATACAAGGAGCCTTATACGCTTCATTGTTTACTTGGGGATTAACTGGGCTCGGAGCCTCACTAGTTTTTTTCTTTAAAAAACTTAACAGAGCCGTACTCGACGGTATGCTAGGTTTCACCGGTGGCGTGATGGTCGCTGCTAGTTTTTGGAGCCTATTAGCTCCTGCCATCGACAACAGTCCCGGGGAGGGATTTGTAAAAGTAATTCCATCAGCTGTTGGATTTGCTTTAGGTGCCTTAGCTTTGTTCGGTATGGACAAATGGCTCCCTCACCTACACATCAACTTTAAAGACGACGAGGTAGAAGGTGTAAAAACCAACTGGCACAAAACAACCTTATTAGTTTTAGCGATTACCTTACATAACATTCCTGAAGGACTTGCTGTCGGTGTTCTCTTTGGTGCGGCAGCTACTATGGTAGGTCCTGAGCAAACCGAAATGATTATCGCTGCTATTTCCCTAGCTATCGGAATAGGTATTCAAAACTTTCCGGAAGGATTTGCGGTAGCCATGCCATTGCGAAGACAAGGTGTAAGTCGATTCAAGAGCTTTTGGTACGGACAGCTTTCAGCGATAGTAGAACCCTTTGCAGCAGTTATTGGTGCTCTAGCAGTTTCTTTCTTCACACCAGTACTACCTTATGCATTGGCATTTGCAGCAGGAGCTATGATCTTTGTGGTTGTAGAAGAAGTTATTCCGGAAACGCAACGAGATAAGTACACGGACATTGCTACCCTAGGCTTCATCGGCGGTTTTATCGTCATGATGTCACTGGATGTGGGCCTTGGATAATAAAAATCTTACTTCGGTAAGATTTTTTTTTGCTCGAACACTACCTTTGCCAGGTCGTAAAAAAGCAGTACTTTCAACCTAATTAATTTTACACCGGTGCAACAAGCCTCTACCTTTACCGTTTACAATGCTTCTGCGGGAAGTGGAAAAACCTTTACACTCGTTAAGGAATACCTCAAAATCCTATTACAATCAGAAGATCTATTCATGTTTCAGCGCATCCTGGCAATCACCTTTACTAATAAGGCTGCCGGAGAGATGAAGGAACGCGTGTTAAAAAACTTACAGGAATTTGGCAATGAGGAAAGCAATGACTTGCTAACGCAAATATTAAAAGAAACCTCCTTAACGAAGGAGCACGTACAGCGAAAAAGCAAGAAAATAGTAGAGGTCATTCTGCAAAATTACGCGGCTTTCTCCATTACTACCATCGATAGTTTTACCCATAAAATTGTCAAAAGTTTTGCGTTTGATTTGGGGTTGCCTTTAAATTTTGAAGTCGAGATGGACGCCGTTTCCATGCTCGCACAATCGGTAGATTTATTGGTTTCAAAGATCGGTAGCGACAAAGACATTACTCGACTGCTCATCAAATTTGCACTGAGTAAAACTGACGAAGATAAATCGTGGGATATTTCGAGGGAACTGAACGATATTTCAAGGATACTCCTATCAGAAGACGATGCCAAGCACTTCCGAAAGCTCAAAACAAAATCCTTAGAGGACTTTACCATACTGCACAAGGAATTACAAAGCCAAAAAGTACAGCTTACTCATGACATCAAACAACTAGGAAGCATAGGACTAGCACTGATAGAAAGCCAAAACCTCGAACACAAGAACTTTATCAGAGCTACTTTTCCTAAATTTCTAGTGGACCTCAGTGAATTTTCAAAGAAATTCGACTACAAAAAACGAAGTGAAACTATTGATAAGGCTATAGCAGCCAACTCTTTTTACACCAAATCGGCCAGTCCGGAAGTAGTAGGAGCAATCGAAACTATTTTACCCGAGCTGATCAAGCTTTTTCAAACGAGCAAAGCCATTTACGGACAGCTCGTACTATGTGAGCTCACCCTAAAGAGCATTATTCCGCTAGCGGTACTCAACCATATTAACAGTGAACTCAGCCACCTAAAAGAAGAACATAACATTCGACTAAATGCGGAATTCAATCAACTGATTTCCGACCATATCAAACAGCAGCCCACACCTTTCATTTACGAACGAATTGGACAGCGATTTACACATTACTTCATTGACGAAATGCAAGACACTTCCGTACTTCAATGGAACAATTTGATCCCTCTTATTGGGAACGCACTCGCTCAAGAAGACAGCCAACTACTCCTAGTGGGTGATGGAAAACAAGCTATTTACCGATGGCGAGGTGGTAAAGCAGAACAATTCATCAACCTCGGTACCGGACAACGCTATACCAACAATCCTTTTTCTATTGAAAAAGAAACTAAAACGCTCAGCACTAATTACAGAAGTTACAGTGAGATCATACAGTTTAACAACCAATTCTTTCAACATGTTGCATCACTGCTCAACAACCCTGACTACCAAGAACTTTTTATCGATGGAAATCAGCAATTAGAAAACAAAAAACAAGGCGGCTATGTACAACTAGACTTTGTACCCCCAGCTGCGCAGAGCGAAACACCAGAACTGAGATATCCGGAACGCGTTTTAGAACACATTCAGCAATTAAAGACAACCTACGACTTATCGGAAATCTGTGTGCTTGTTCGAAAAAAATCTGATGGAATTGCTGTAGCCAACTACTTGGCTCAGCACGAAATTCCAATCGTATCGTCAGAAACACTATTGCTAGCCAGTAATGAAAAGGTTCGATTCATCACCAATATACTGCAGTGCATACTCTACCCTTCGGATAAGGAAACTCTTTTGGAAGTATTATTTTTCCTCTATCAGCACCTCAAAATCCCGGAAGACAAACACAGCTTCTTTTCAAGGCTTATTCGTTTGACACACCAAGAGTTTTTTGACGCTTTACAACCCTATAGTATTCAATTGGACTTGAGCTATTTTAATCAACTTCCTTTTTACGAAAAAATGGAAGAGCTCATCCGTGTATTCTCACTGAGCAACAACTCCGATGCCTACGTACAATTTTTCTTAGACACCGTATTAGAGCAACAGCGAAAGGATACCGACATCCAACAATTTCTGGAATTTTGGGAGCGCAAAAAGGAGAGTCTCAGTATAGTCGCTCCTGAAAATGCCAATGCTGTTCAGGTCATGACCATACACAAATCAAAAGGACTGGAGTTTCCCGTAGTGATTTTTCCCTGTGATTTAGACATTTACCAACAAATAAATCCTAAAATTTGGTTAGATCAACTTCCTCCTAGTTTTGGCGCTTTTAAAGAGATCCTCATTCCTTTTAACAAAGAGCTAAATTTTATTAGTGAACACGGAAAGCAGCGCTATGACTTTCAACGAGAAGAGCTCGAATTGGACAATTTCAATTTACTATACGTAGCCTTGACCCGTCCTGTAGAGCAGCTCTATATCATCACTGAGAAGAGGATAGGAAAAACTGGAGAAAACTTGAATTATTACTCAGGGTTATTTATCAATTTCCTGAAACAACAGCAATGTTGGAATGACGAACAAACCTCTTTTGAATTCGGTACTCCCGAGCGGTTAAGCACGAAACCCAAAGAAAATACCAGTAATGAGGAACAGGAACTTTTTATTTCTTCTCCATGGCACGATCACAATATACAAATGCTTGCCAGTGCCTCAAAACTCTGGGACACCAAACAAGAAGAAGCTGTAAAATTTGGAAACCTGCTGCATGAAATGCTCTCGAAAATTTTTATTCCTGAGGATATCACTCCTGTTGTTAACACCTATGAACAACAAGGATTATTCCTTAAAAGCACACGATCAAAAATTAAAGATAGTTTAGAAAAAATTGTCGCACACCCGCAACTTCAAGACTACTTTAAAGATGCAAATACTGTGTTTAATGAGCGAGAACTCGTTACTGTAGACAAACAAATTATCATACCCGACCGCTTGGTCCGCCACGGCGAAGGTGTTGTTATTATCGACTACAAAACGGGAAAACCCTCAAAGCAATACCACCAACAACTTTTAAAATACGCACATGCACTACAAACCATGGGGTACACTATTCACAAAAAACTCTTGGTATATATCGACGAAGAAATTTTGGTTGAAGAAATTTAACCCTGTACATTTGGCCTGCAAAACATCCAACTTAACATAAATACATTTAATATGTACGGAACTATAAAAGAACACTTACAAAAAGAGATCCAGGACATCAAAGATGCTGGGCTTTATAAATCGGAACGCATCATTACCTCGTCACAAGACGCCGTAATCAACATTGCTACAGGAGAACAGGTTATTAACTTCTGTGCCAACAATTACTTAGGTTTATCTAACAACCCAGAAGTTATACAAGCTGCTAAAGACGTTATGGACACGCATGGTTTCGGGATGTCATCAGTACGTTTTATTTGTGGTACGCAAGATATTCACAAGCAATTGGAACAAAAAATTGCAGAATTTTACCAAACAGAAGACACTATTTTATACGCTGCTGCTTTTGACGCCAACGGTGGGGTTTTTGAACCTTTATTAACAAAAGAAGATGCTATTATTTCAGACAGTTTAAATCACGCATCTATCATCGATGGGGTTCGTTTGTGTAAAGCTGCTCGTTATCGCTATGCCAACAACGACATGGCCGCTTTAGAAGAGCAACTCATCGAAGCGAACAAAAACAACCACAGGTTCAAAATTATTGTTACCGATGGTGTATTCTCTATGGATGGGATTGTTGCCAAACTCGATGAGATCTGTGATTTAGCGGACAAGTACGACGCCTTAGTGATGGTAGATGAATGTCATGCTGCAGGATTTATCGGTGCTACCGGTCGCGGTACCTTGGAACTCAAAAATGTACTCGGTCGTGTAGATATCGTTACTGGAACCTTAGGGAAAGCGCTCGGAGGTGCCATGGGTGGATATACTACTGGGAAAAAAGAAATTATCGAAGTATTGCGCCAACGCTCGCGTCCTTACTTATTCTCTAACTCGTTAGCACCTGCCATTGTAGGAGCTTCCTTAAAAGTCTTTGACCTATTATCGAACGACACTTCATTGAGAGATAAACTGGAATGGAATACTAATTACTTCCGTACTGAAATGGAAAAAGCTGGTTTTGACTTAGTCGGTGCTGATGCTGCCATAGTTCCGGTTATGCTATATGACGCGAAACTTTCGCAAGTGATGGCAGACAAACTTTTAGAGGAAGGAATCTATGTTATTGGGTTCTTTTATCCGGTAGTTCCCAAAGAACAAGCACGTATACGTGTACAGTTATCAGCGGCACATGACAAAGAGCATTTAGACCAAGCAATCCAAGCATTTATCAAAGTTGGTAAGGAGCTTAAAGTAATATAGATATAGGTCAAAAAACTTGCTTTTCTAGTAAGTTTTTGTAGATTTGTTTTTGTAAATAAGTTTTAACAACTTACATTTGCGTTGTATATAAACGAACTTTTAATTTAAATTTTTAATAATGAAACAATTAAAATTAGCTGTGATGGCTTTGTTTACGTTCGCTACAGTTGGAACGGTAAGCGCACAGGATTCAGACAATCCATGGGTAGTTGGTTTCGGAGTTAACGCGGTTGACTTTAGAATCCCAGAGAAATTTGGAGACTACGCAAAAGATTATATCGGTACTAGCGACTGGAACATCTTGCCATCAGTTTCAAGAATTTCTGTTGACAGATACTTAAACGATGGATTCTCATTACAATTAGCTGGTTCTTTAAACAAAATCGAAACTTTCCGTGCTGAGAACGACATGGATGAGCTTTACTGGGCTATCGATGCGAACGTTAAGTATGACTTAAACAACTTGTTTGGTGATACTGCATGGTTCGATCCTTATGTATATTTAGGGGGAGGTTACGCTAAGTTAGGTGACTTAGGTGAAGGAACTTTAAATGCTGGTGTTGGATTTAACACTTGGTTCAACGAGAACTTAGGTTTAAACTTCCAATCAGGAGCAAAGAAAGAATTTGCTGATAAAGTACAAGATCACTTCCAACACTCTATTGGATTAGTATTCAAGTTTGGAGGAAAAGATACTGACGGTGACGGAGTATATGACAAGGATGATGCTTGTCCAGAAGTTGCTGGTTTAAAAGAATTCAACGGATGTCCTGACGCTGACGGTGACGGGATCAAGGATTCTGATGACGCTTGTCCAGAGGTTGCTGGTTTAGCTGCTTTAAACGGATGTCCTGATTCTGACGGAGACGGTATCGCTGATAAAGATGATGCTTGTCCTACTAAAGCTGGATTAAAGTCTTTAAACGGATGTCCAGATGCTGATAGCGACGGAATCGCTGACAACGCTGATAAGTGTCCTAACACTGCAGGTCCTGCTGCTAACAACGGATGTCCTTGGCCAGATACTGACGGAGACGGAGTATTAGACAAAGACGATAAGTGTCCTAACGTTAAAGGTGTTGCTTCTAACAACGGATGTCCTGAAGTTGTAATCAAAGAAGAGGCTGTTAAGAAATTAAACGAGTTCGCTAAAGCAATCTACTTCAACTCTGGTAGAGCTTCATTTAGAAGAGGAGTTACTGGAAAATTAGATTTAATGGCTGAGATCATGAAGGAGTATCCAAAAGCTAACTTCAGCATCCAAGGTCATACTGATAGCGCTGGTAGAGAAGCTACTAACTTAAAGTTATCTAAGAAAAGAGCTAAGGCTGTTTTAGATTACTTAGTAAGCAAGGCTGGAATCGCTGCTAACAGATTATCATCTGAAGGATTTGGAGAGCAATATCCAATCGCTAGCAACAAAACTAGAGCTGGTAGAGCACAAAACAGACGTGTAGAGATCAAATTAGTAAAGTAATTTACGATCTATACTAAATAAAATCAAAGCCTCACATCACGTGAGGCTTTTTTTTGTGCTTTATTCTTAAAAATACTAGCAATCATTTTTAAAATTGCTATTAAAAAATTACCTTTGCACCTTGAAAAAATGAGTTAATACTCACTTAACAAATTAAATAACTTTAATTACATATAGTAATGTCTACAATAACAGGTAAAGTTTCTCAAATTATTGGTCCAGTTATCGATGTTGAGTTTAATACAGAAAATACTGAATTACCAAAGATTTATGATTCATTAGAAATTAAAAAAGCTGATGGGTCTACTTTAGTTTTAGAAGTTCAACAACATATTGGTGAAGATACAGTTCGTACAATCTCTATGGACGCTACCGATGGTTTGCAAAGAGGTCAAGAAGTAGTAGCTACTGGAAACCCAATTCAAATGCCTATCGGTAACGATATCTACGGTCGTTTATTCAACGTAACTGGAGATGCTATCGATGGACTTGGAGACTTACCAAAGACTGGTGAAAGCGGATTACCAATTCACCGTCAAGCACCAAAATTCGAAGAATTATCAACTTCTACTGAAGTACTTTTTACAGGTATTAAAGTAATTGACCTTATTGAGCCATATGCAAAAGGAGGTAAAATTGGATTATTCGGTGGAGCTGGAGTAGGTAAAACTGTATTAATTCAGGAGTTAATTAACAACATCGCAAAAGGACACGGAGGTTTATCTGTATTCGCAGGTGTAGGTGAAAGAACTCGTGAAGGAAATGACTTATTAAGAGAGATGTTAGAGTCAGGTATTATCAAATACGGAGATGACTTTATGCACTCTATGGAAGATGGTGGATGGGACCTAACGAAGGTTGATAAAGCTGGAATGAGAGACTCTAAAGCTACTTTCGTATTTGGACAGATGAACGAGCCACCTGGAGCACGTGCACGTGTTGCCTTATCAGGATTAACGATCGCTGAATATTTCCGTGATGGAGCTGGTGAAGCACAAGGAAAAGACGTACTTTTCTTCGTTGATAACATCTTCCGTTTTACTCAGGCAGGATCTGAGGTATCTGCACTTTTAGGACGTATGCCATCAGCGGTAGGTTACCAACCAACCTTAGCAACGGAAATGGGAGCGATGCAAGAACGTATTACTTCGACTAAAAAAGGATCGATTACTTCTGTACAGGCCGTTTACGTACCTGCAGATGATTTAACGGATCCAGCACCAGCAACTACCTTTGCTCACTTAGATGCTACTACAGTATTGTCTCGTAAGATTGCCGAGTTAGGTATTTACCCAGCCGTTGATCCATTAGATTCTACTTCTCGTATCTTAACTCCAGAAATCTTAGGAGATGAGCACTACAGCTGTGCACAACAAGTAAAAGAGTTATTACAACGTTATAAAGAATTACAAGATATCATCGCGATCTTAGGTATGGAAGAATTATCTGAAGAAGATAAGTTAGTAGTACACAGAGCGCGTCGTGTTCAACGTTTCTTATCACAGCCTTTCCACGTAGCTGAGCAGTTTACTGGTATTCCTGGAGTATTAGTAGATATCAAAGATACGATCAAAGGATTCAACATGATTATGGACGGTGAATTAGATAAATATCCTGAAGCTGCATTTAACTTAAAAGGATCAATTCAAGAAGCAATTGATGCTGGAGAGAAAATGTTAGCGGAAGCTTAAAAAACAAGTTATATATGTTTTTAGAAATCGTAAGTCCAGAGGCTATCTTATTTTCATCAGAAGTCGATTCTGTTACTGTACCAGGAATTAATGGAGATTTCCAGATGCTGAACAATCACGCACCGGTAGTTTCGATTTTAAGCCAAGGAACTGTAAAAGTTCACGTACATACACAAGATCACCTTGCATTTGATGATTTACACGGTAGCATCGAGAAGTTACCTGCTGATGATAAGATTTTAACCTTAGCCATCAAGTCAGGAACTATTGAAATGAAAGACAATAAGGTAATTATCTTAGCAGACTAAATTACCTAAGACTATATGAAAGAGCCAAACCATTCCCGGTTTGGCTTTTTTATTAAATCTACTTCACAGATTTTAGTTATCTTTGCACTACTATGAGTACAGTATTTTTATTTATTGGAGGTCCAGAAATTTTTGTCATTATCGCCGTAGTAGTCATGCTATTTGGAGCCGATAAAATCCCTGAAATCGCACGTTCACTCGGTAAAGGAATGCGTCAGATTAAAGATGCTACCAACGATATCAAGCAGGAAATTAACAACAGTGCCAAAAACCACGGCATTGACACTGATATCGTAAGTGATATTAACAACGAAGTATCTAAGGTAAAGGAAAATATAGACGATTTAACGGGACCTATCAAAAGAAGCCGCTAAACAACCTTCAAGTGCTCCATTAACGCACTCTACTGATGGTTAAACCGTCTCTAATAGGCAGTAATACCGTTTCCAAACGCTCGTCTTCATTCAGGAGCTTATTATAAGCTAATAATACTTTCGTATCCTTGTCTTTAGGATCTAAGGGTTCTACTACCTTACCACTCCAAAGCACGTTGTCCGACAAAATAACCCCGCCCTTATTCATCAAAGGAATAATCATTTCCGCATAGTTCAAATAATTGGACTTATCCGCATCGATAAACACCAAATCAAACTTCGTGTTTAGGGTAGGAATGATATCCAAAGCAAAACCGATGTGTTGCTGAATTTGCTCGCTGTAATCAGATTTCTGAAAATACTTGTACTGTAGCTCTTCTAACTCCTCGTTTTTATCGAGTGTATGTAACACCCCACCTTCTTGTAAACCTTCCGCTAAACACAAAGCAGAATAGCCCGTATAAGTCCCTATTTCCAATATCGTTTTGGGTCTGATCAGTTTGGAAATCATAGAGAGCACCCTCCCCTGAAAAGCACCGCTCAACATACGCGGATTCAGTACCGTTTGCCACGTTTCTCGGGTTAACTGTCGCAGCAATTCTGGCTCAGATTGAGAGTGACGTACTGCGTATTCATCGATTGCTTCAGGTAAAAAGTGCATAATTTTATTTTTGGACAAAATTAAAAAAACGGAATTCATCTTTACAACAAATTCCGTTTCAATCTAACAAAAAATCAAAAAATGGTTTTTTTTGAAAAAACCTAAAAATATTGTTAACTAATTTCTTTTATCTTTTGTTTTAAAGCTAGTTTATCATCCTCTGATAAGCTAAACTTTTTAGATCTACATTCAACTGCTTGGTTTTTGTACACCTTGGTCAGAATTCCGTTCTGATGTGAGTACATCCTACATATTTTACAGACTAAAATATGCCAATTCAGTTTTAATTTCTCTACAAAAGAAGCCTCACCATACTGTGCTTTGTCACAGATGGTCGTCGCTTCATCACAAGTTATTTTAAAGCTTTTAAACATAATTTACTTATTAAACCAGTTCTTTTCCATACAATTTCTGAGCTGGGTTCTCGCTCTGTGAATGATAACCCATAAGTTGGACGGGGTAATATCGAGTTCCTTACAAATTTCTTCCGTTTCAAACTCCTGAATCGTTTTCATCCTAAAAACCATTCCGTATTTTTCTGGAAGCGCATCAATACATCGGTCAATTTGGCTTTTGAGTTCTTGATTCTCAATCTGCTGCTCCGCCTGATTATTCCACGACTGAGGCACGCGTTCTTCTAACCAACTTCCTTCATTGTCCCCACTGTCGTAAAAGTTTACTTTTACTTCAGCTTGTCCTTTTTTTGAATTTATTTTTCGATAGTAATCAATTACTTTACGCTTTAATATCGATACTAACCACGTTCTCTCTGTTGATTTCCCTTCAAAATTCTTAGCCGATTTCAATCCTGCAAAAAATGTTTCTTGCACTAAATCTTTTGCTATGGCCTCGTTATTTACCCTTACTACCGCGTAATTAAACAGGTAATCAGCGTACATATCTACCCATTTGTCAGGGGATAAACTATATTTATTTTCGTTTGGGTTCATTGTGCCAAATATACATTAATTTTTATTTAGCGCGACATAGTAAATTCTACTTAAGCCATTTGGCTGGTCGCCTAATACTTTTAAAAAAGTTTTCATAGAAATGGATTGGGAACGCTGCTTCCAAGGGGTGCTACGCGTCGATGTAAAATACAATCGTCCTGTTGCTGCGTCGTAAAAGGGACAGTAATCCGAATACTTAGAGTTAACTTCCGCTCCCAAATGCACTGCCGGTTGCCATACTCCGTCCTTTTTGATACTCCAGTACAAATCACCATTTCCTAAGTCTTCCTCACGACCATAAGACGTAAAAAACAGATTTTCTTCCGCAGGGTCAACATAGGCATTGTATTCGTATTTCTCCGAATTAATGGCCTTACCCAGAGAAAACGGTTTTTGATAGGCACCATTTTTCCATAGACTGCAATAAATATCTTCCTTTCCTTTCGTGTCTTCAGTATAGTTAGCCGTAAAATACAAGTTTCCACTGTTTGTAAGGACAGGATAAAACTCATCCCGATCCGTATTTATAGCATTCCCCAATCGTATGGGAGCAGACCACGGAGCTTTTGTATCAACGCGGTGGACATACCAAATGTCCATATCTTTTTTAATCCCCCCTCCTACTGCTCTATTCGATACAAAAAATAGGCGCAAGCCATCAGGGGATAGCGAAGGCTCCAAGTCTTTAAACTTTCCGGAAAAGGCAACGATTTCAGGTGATGACCAGCCCTCTTTTTCCAAGTGGCTACTGGCTATAAACGAAATGTCCTTTCGGTAACTCTCAACCGTAAAGTACAATTCATCCTTGCTTTGCGAGAATGATAAATCACGTACCATGGGCAAGTTGTTAAACAGCTCTTTCGCAAAGAGCACCGGACCTTGGGCCTGCACATTCATTACTAGCATGCACATCCCTATAAACCACAACTTCCTCATTAATTATCGTTTGATTGACACCCTTGACGCTTTCTCATATCTACCAAATAAATAATTTCCCAGCGGCCATTGTTATTAAATAACTGAAAAGAATTAGCGCCACAATGACTAAACTTACCATTAAAATAGAATTCATAAGGGGTCCAAACAGCAGCTAAATTACCGTCGATCTTAATGTCATATCGCAATAACTTTTCGAAATAAACGTCCTTGGGTTTTTTACTTGCAATTGCACGCAACAAACTCGTTCGCGATTGCGTTTTAAGTTGCTTCACTCCTGACTTATCCGTAAATGTCGTTTGAATCTTGATCTCTTTGTGCAAGGTTTTTGCAACGATGCTACTATCTCCTTTATGCAAACCTTCAAAAAAGCGTTCAATCGTATTCTTTATTTGCACTTCTTCTTTGTTCTCTTGTGCATGGCCAGCTAGCACCAACATCAGTGCTACAATTAGGGTACTTATTTTTTGCATAAAATTTGAGTTTGGTGAGCTAAATCTAATGAAATTATAACAGTAAAAAATATAATTAACAGAAGATTAACGGGGGAAATATCGATGGAATTTGACTATTTTTACCACACCCAAAATTCAAAAACTAATGTCAACAGCAAAAAAACAATATAAGAGAGTTACGGTAAAATCATTGGTAGAGATGAAAGCGAACAAGGAAAAGATTTCAATGCTTACCGCTTACGATTATACCATGGCCAAGATAGTAGATGGTGCCGGAATCGATGTAATTCTTGTAGGTGACTCTGCTTCAAACGTGATGGCTGGACACGAAACTACCTTACCAATCACACTCGATCAGATGATCTATCACGCGAGCTCGGTTATCAGAGCAATTCACAGGTGTTTGGTGGTGGTCGATTTACCTTTTGGAACCTATCAAGGAAACTCAAAAAACGCCTTAGATTCAGCCATTCGCATTATGAAAGAATCAGGAGGGCACGCTGTAAAACTCGAAGGAGGAAGTGAAATTGCAGAGTCGGTATCGCGAATTTTAACCGCGGGAATTCCTGTCATGGGACATTTAGGGCTCACTCCACAGTCTATTTATAAATTCGGAACCTATACGGTTCGCGCTAAAGAAGAAGCGGAAGCAGCTAAGCTTAAAGAAGATGCTAAGCTCTTAGAACAACTCGGGTGTTTTGCTTTAGTACTGGAAAAAGTACCCGCAAAACTCGCTCAGGAAGTCGCTGAAAGCTTAACCATTCCCGTGATCGGAATCGGTGCCGGTGGTGGTGTAGACGGGCAAGTTCTCGTTACCCATGATATGATTGGAATGACACACGAATTTAGCCCTCGTTTCCTTCGTAGATACTTAGACTTGTACGCCGAAATGACCAAAGCCTTCCAAAATTACATCAGCGATGTAAAATCATTGGATTTCCCGAATGAAAATGAACAATACTAAGCAGCGAACTGCAATGAAAGTTTTACATGTCGACAGCAACCACCCAGTACTCTTACAAGAACTCCGCGATTACGGATTTCAAAATGACGAAGCGTATCAAGAATCAAAAGAATCCATCATGGAACGCATTGCCGATTACGATGGACTCATTATTCGCAGTCGTTTTACCATAGACCCTACCTTTCTCGATTGCGCTACAAAACTCAAGTTTATAGGGCGCGTAGGTGCTGGTTTGGAAAATATAGATACAGACTATGCCGCTCAAAGAGGTATAACACTGATTTCAGCTCCTGAAGGGAATAGAAATGCCGTTGGTGAACACACCTTAGGGATGTTATTATCGCTGTTTAATAAGCTAAATAAAGCCGATAGAGAAGTCCGTAATGGGCAATGGCTACGCGAAGCAAACCGCGGTATTGAACTAGACGGAAAAACGGTGGGCATCATCGGGTACGGAAATATGGGAAAAGCTTTTGCTAAAAAACTCCGTGGTTTCGACGTAACTGTTCTGTGTTACGATATCAAAGCTGGTGTTGGTGATGAGAACGCTCAACAGGTGTCATTAGAAGCGCTTTTTCAAGCGACGGATGTTTTGAGTTTACACACTCCTCAAACTCCTCAAACCAAGCACATGATTTCTGAATCTTTTATACAGCGTTTTCAAAAACCATTTTGGCTACTGAACACCGCTCGCGGGAGTGCCGTAGTGACCTCTGATTTGGTTTCGGCCTTGCGCAAGGGGCAAATTTTAGGCGCCGGATTGGACGTGTTGGAATACGAAAAAAAGTCTTTTGAAAATTTATTTATCAAAGAAAGCATGCCACCGGCCTTCGATTACTTGGTCACTGCTGACAATGTGCTACTCAGCCCGCATGTAGCTGGATGGACCCATGAGAGTAATGTAAAGCTCGCTCAAACCATCGCCTCAAAAATCAAAGAAAAATTTTAGTAACTTGTAGCTTCCTAATTCACAACCCATGAAATACGAAGCTACAAGTCCAGAAGATTATATTTCACAAGTACCTTCGGAGCGACAAGCAGCGCTCCGTAAACTTCGTGAAACCATACGTACCAATTTACCTGAAGGATTCGAAGAAGGCATCCAATACGGGATGATTGGGTATTACGTTCCTCATAGCCGCTATCCTAAAGGATATCACTGTAATCCTAAGGAGCCACTGCCCTTTATGAACTTTGCCTCGCAAAAAAACTCTATAAACCTATACCACAGTGGCCTTTACGCGGTGCCAGAAATTCACGATTGGTTTGTAGACGCCTACCCCCAACACTGTAGTAGGAAACTAGATATGGGCAAGAGTTGTGTTCGATTCAAAAAAATTGATGACATTCCTTATGCACTTATAGGGGAGTTGGTTAGAAAACTCACTCCTGAACAGTGGATTACTATTTACGAAGAAAACCTCGCAAAACACAAAAAATGAAAAAAGGAAGAATAACAGGGATTGGAGGCGTCTTTTTTAAAACCGACGATCCAGCAACCACCAAAGCGTGGTATCAAAAACACCTCGGACTTCCGGTAGACGACTGGGGCTGTACGTTTTGGTGGCAAGATCATGCCGGAAACAAGGCTTCCACCCAATGGAGTCCTTTTCCTAAAAACACTGCGTACTTCGAACCTGGAAAGCAAGAATTCATGATCAATTATCGCGTTGAGCACCTCGAAGAACTCCTTGAAGATTTGCGTAGTCAAGGTGTACAGGTACTCGATAAGCGAGCGGAATACGAATATGGGAAATTTGCCTGGATACTAGATAACAACGGAACTAAAATTGAACTTTGGGAACCCAAAGACGAGGCATTTTTATAATATTTTACGTTATTTGTAAAAAGAAAATTTAAATGGAAATACTAGACAACAACGGGAATCCTATCCCACAACAGGAAAGTAAACGAATTTTAGCAGGAATAATGGGAATTCTTTTCGGATCCTTTGCCATTCACAAATTCATTTTAGGCTATACCAAGGAAGGCATTATTCAAATTGTTGCCAACATCTGCACCTGTGGTTTAGCAACGATCATTCCTTTTATCGAAGGAATCATCTATCTGTCAAAATCTGATCAAGAATTTATAGCGACCTATCAAAACAATCACAAAGGCTGGTTTTAAACTGAGCTTTCACCATACAAAAAGAGCAAGTTGCCCAAAACTTGCTCTTTTTTTATGACCGTTATTGATGTGTGTTAAGACACTTTTTGCAAGCGCAAATCACTCATGCGCTCTTCAAAAGTTGTTTGTTTAACCGGTGCTACCACCTGTTCAAAAAGTGACATCAATTCTTCTGAATGCTTATCAGCTGAAAGCTGTAACAAATTATAATACACAAAAGAACTCCACATCACGGCCTTGAGTTCCGTTTTATCTTCATTCCACATTTTAATTTCTACCAACAACTTCTTTTCGTTAAAGTGGATTAACTGAGTTGTTACCGTCACCGTTTCCATTAATAGGGCCGGTCGTACATAGGCAATCTGATGAGACGCCACCACCCAACTCCTTCCGGTTTTCTTCCCGTGAGCATATACGTCCAAATCGTAGTGCTGTAACACCTGGTCCTCACGCGCATTGATCAAATAATTAAAATACGCTGCGTTGTTTAAATGATTAAAAGGATCACAGTCTTGAAATCGTATTTTCGTCTTGCTTTCTAAAATTTTCTTCAATTCCATCGTTATTTCTTATTTTAAAATATACCAATCGGTATATTTATGATTAAAAAAATTTACTTCTTTAATTCTTTGTGAATCATATCGGTCATGGCTTGGGCAACTTCCGTCAAATAATTTTTATCCTTCATAATATAGGTCATGTACACTGCTCCCTCTATCATATAGAAAAAACGCCTTGCGTACAGCATGGCATCCGCTGATTCCACGACTACCCCTTCTTGAACACCACGTTCGATCAATGCGCTAAACTTGTCGAGAATTCGCTGGTTATAAGTTCGTACCAAATCTCCTATACCTGTTTTTTGATGTTCAGAATCCACTCCGATATTCAAAATCGGACATCCACCAAACTCTTTACTATACTCGTAGTAATCCAAGTAAAAATCAGCGATCTTTAACAACATTTCCAAAGAATTCTCTCCTTGGTTTACGACGGCGTTTAACTGCATAAAAAAGCGTCGAATAGAATACCTATAGGCTTCCATAGCCAATTCTTCTTTATTTCCGAAATGACCGTAAATAGCCCCTTTGGTTAAGCCGGTCGCTTCCGTAATTTTCGATAAACTCATGGCCGCATAGCCATTTTTATTAAAAATCGGCGCTACGGTCTCAATGATAAATGCTTTTGTTCTTGCTGCCTTCGACATTTGATTCAATTCCAGTCAAATATACAAAAATATACCACTTGGTATATTTTTTATTGACAATTTTTACACAACCCAATTAACAATACCTTGGCCTCCTCCACTTGAAAGTCCATAGCTTCCAATGCAGGAATGGCGACCTCAACGCAGGAAACTTCGCCACAACTGCGACATTGACGGTGCACGTGTTGATCGTGATGTGCCTCTTTAGAGCACTTCGAATGACACATGGCATAGTACATCGTCGCATCATTTCCCAAAACGGAATGAACCTCTCCTTCATCTTCTAACCGAGTCAATACACGATAAATAGTTGTTTTATTAAAGCGTTCCGAAAAATGATCGACTAATTCAACGGCACTAACCGCGGTACTTTTATTCCCCAAATAGGCACGAATTGCCTGTAACGAAGCTGTTTTTCTCATATTTCATCAAATTTTGTTCGTTCTTCAATAACAAAAATAACAAAAACTATTGGTAGCTACTCTAGGAAAATACTTCCACCTTAAAAAGAAAAGAGTGCCGTGGAAACGGCACTCTTCTAGACAATAAAAAAATTGATTAACTTCAAACCCAAACAAAGCTAATTCATAGGGAACATTGCCTTCTGCTATTACTTTTACACACTATAAAAGCAACTTAGTTGCAAATATATACATACTTATGAGATTTCCAAAGAATTAGAGCAAAAAAAAACGCATCTTTTTCAGATGCGCTTTTCTATACTTTTTAATGACTTACTTCGCCAAGGCTGCTTCTAAATCTCCCAAGAGATCCTCAATATCCTCTACACCAACACTCAAGCGAATTAACGAATCGGTAATTCCGATTTTTAAACGCTCTGGTTCAGGAATAGAAGCATGGGTCATCGTACTCGGATGGTTAACCAAACTTTCGACACCACCAAGTGACTCTGCCAAGGTAAATACCTTTGTATTTTCAAGGAAGGTAAAGGCCGCTTGCTGACTTTCATCTTTTAATCTAAAAGAGACCATTCCTCCAAAATCATCCATTTGTTTCTTAGCGATTTCGTGATTTGGATGTGATTCCAACCCTGGATAGTACACCTCAGCTACTTTCGGGTGGTTAACCAAATACGCTGCAACTGCTTTCCCGTTTTCACAGTGACGCTGCATGCGTAAGTGAAGTGTTTTTACACCTCTCAAAGCTAAAAATGAATCCATAGGTCCGGCTACTGCACCTCCTGCAAACTGAATAAAGTGCAACTCTTCAGCGAGTTCAGCATCTTTTACCATCAATGCTCCCATAACCAAATCAGAGTGCCCTCCGAGGTACTTGGTAGCTGAATGCATCACGATATCCGCTCCTAAATCAAGAGGACGTTGTAGATAAGGTGTTGCAAAGGTATTGTCTACTGCAACCATAATCTCCGAATTCACTGCCTTTACTGCCGCTGTTATTCCGGCAATATCCGCAATTTTCATCAACGGATTGGTAGGAGTTTCTAACCAAACTAATTTCGTTTTATCCGTAATTGCCTCGGTTACATTTTCAACGGAATTCATATCTACAAAAGTAAATTTCAATCCGTACTTACTAAATAAGCGGGTAAACATTCTGTAGGTACCCCCGTACAAATCATCACCTGTGACTACCTCATCTCCTGGATTTAACAAGCGCAATACACAATCTACGGCAGACAATCCCGAAGAAAAAGCGAACCCACGAGTTCCATTTTCAATTGCTGCAAAAGCATCTTCTAATGCTGTTCTTGTCGGATTTGCCGCTCTTGAATATTCGTATCCTTTGTGAACCCCTGGACTCGATTGAGCAAAAGTAGAGGTTTGAAATATTGGAGGCATTACGGAGCCAGTGGCTTCTTCGTGCTTTTGTCCTCCATGTATGGTTTTTGTATTAAATTTCATATCGTTCATTTAGTCTACAAATTTACAAAACATTACACCAACTTTCGCAAAGCCATAATCACACCGAGGTGGATTCCTTCGTGCAAATTATTAAAGGCTAAGGCTGTCTCTATAGAGTCCAACACAAAACCGGTGCTCGTTTCATAGGTAGTATACTCAGTAAAAATTCCGGCTTCAAAATCTTCTTGCAAGGTATCTGGCAATCCGAGTAATAAGTCCTTTACTTCCTCAAATGCTTCCTCTGTAAACGTTTCTGTTGGAGCCGTTCCTTTTCTGTAGTTTTCAATCAACTCATCAGGTACCAAACAAGCTAATCCCGATAATTTGTAATGTAACAACTGTTGTGTAACTACCAAGTGCGCTACATTCCAAGCGATGTTATTTTTAAATCCGGTTGGAATAACGTGTAACTGTTCTAATGTCAATCCATCGATTAAACGCAAAACGAGTTCTCTCGATTTTTTTAATACCTTAAATTGTGAATCCATTTTTCTGATTATTTTAGCTCAAATATATTATTTAAAGACTGATATAAAATGAAGAAAGTTTATTTTTTACAAACCTGCGACACTTGCAGAAGAATACTCAAAGAAGTACCCTTAGAAGGCTTTGAAAAACAAGAAATAAAATCGAACCCAATCACCGCTGATCAGTTGGAAGAAATGTATGCTATTAGCCAAAGTTACGAAGCCCTCTTTAACAAACGCGCGAAATTGTATCGCGAAATGGATTTAAAAAATCAAGCACTTACCGAAGAGGATTACAAACAGTACTTACTTGAACAGTATACCTTTTTAAAGCGCCCGGTATTCTTGGTAGATGGAAACATTTTTATTGGAAATAGCAAAAAGGTTATCGAAAATTTACAAAACGCCTTGTAATAAAAAAGAGAGCATCCTTTTACCGATACTCTCTTTCCTTTCATTCTCTGCCCTCTTTCTTCTTATTCTTCTATGATAAATTTCCCTTTGTATTTACGCTTGTTATCATCTGTGAGTTGATAGAAATACACACCTGGAGTTACTTTTGGTGAGTTGTACTCTATCGTTTTCCCATTGTTAACAGTTGGAAGGACGGCTCCAAATACTTGTCTTCCTAGCATATCATACACAGATAAACTTGCTTTATTTGCTGCTTGTGGCAACTGTATGAACGTAGTTTGGCTAAATGGATTCGGATAATTTACAACCGATGTTGCCTCTAATACTACCTCATCTGTTGATAAAGTTCCAGATGATTTGAATGCTAAGTTTTTGACATCATAAGCAAAGTTTACAGGGTTTGCATCTGTTCCTTTCACCGAGAACATCACCATTTTGATTTCATCAATGGTACCATTGTTTTTACCTCCCGGATTTTCGAACTTACTAAAATCAATGCTAATTAAGGTCTCATCGGAAGTTGCTGGTACGGTATACTTCCACCTGTTTTCCCACTTATCGAGATTTGGAATTACCAACGACACTTCAATTTCAACATTACTTTTCAAATTAAACTGAACGCTTTCAAACTGTTTTGTATTCATCGACAAATCTCCTGGTTTTGGATATCTGAACACATTAAACACGCCTTTCGTCTCCGCAGCTACCGCTACACTTCGCTCCATTTCATAAACATCCGTACTCAGGTCTTCTGTCTGTTCTAAAATTTCAAATTTATTCAATGTCACCTTCGCGGCATCATAATCCGATCCCCAAGTACCATCAGCGAGGTAAACATTATCTGCTGAGTTATTGTCTTTATTAATGATGGCAAAACCACCGTCAAACATAAATCCTGTATCCAACTCAACTGACTGATAAAAGGCTCCTGTCAATGGAATTGTTTGTTCCGAATTATTGTAAGCTGCTTGCTCTGATTTACGAATATTTGCGTTGATCGTTACCTGATTGGTTTTCGATTTATTGATAAAATCAATTTTCAATTTTTTATTTCTGTAGGTTGCTGAACTCACAAACACCGTCGGAATGTACTTGTCCACATCTGCATTGGATACGAGTGTCTTTTCATCTGCTAATTTCCCTGTAATATGACGCACCAAGTGCGCTACTTGTCCCATTGAATTCCCCCAAAGTTGGAAGTTGATGTAGTCACCTGCCGGATAATCACCAATATTCCACAAGCTATACAGCGTATTTTCAGAGGCTCCCTTCTTGATTGAGAAACTCACGGTGTATTCTATAGCGCCATTCGCTCTTTTGATGATCGAGAATATAACTCTGTGATTGTTGATCACTACAGGACGTACATCTTTGAGTATCGAACCATTTAAACGGTCACAAATATGTTTAGAATGATCGTAAATTCTAGCATCTGTTGTGGTTACCAAACCTGCTGAAACTCGTTCATTGTTGAGATAATAATCGACAGAAAATACATCTGTTGCGTTGGAATAGGCCGTAGGGTCAGAAGAGGTAGACACCAAGGCTTCTTCTACTTCGAACATTCCTTTTTCTGGGAAATAATTATCCAGTCCCATCCCACGTTGTGCGTAGCTCTTCAAAGCTGATTGTCTTGCTTTGGTACTCGCTTGTTTTTCGCTTGCTTTCAAACGAGAAATATTTTTCAACGCCATTTTACCTGTGAGGTCTCCTTTACTTTCAAACCCTCCAAGGTTGGCTGTATACACATCTGTCGATGTATCCGAGCTAATTACATTGGTCGTCGTGATATCACTGTAATTGGTTGCTGTAATATAATAAAGTGCATCGTTAAAGTCATGATCACACCATGAATGCTCTCTGTTGATATCTTCAAATCCCAGAATTACCAACTCGTGATCGTCATCTTTGATCAGCACATTGTGGTGTCTTTTAGAGATGTCACTTTCTGGATTAAAATTCGGATTCGAAAATAGACGCCAGTACCCGTTGGTAACTCGACTTCCATTCCACCCGTTCGCCAAAACCACAAAACCAATACCAGTACCTGCATCAAAGGTTCCGAGTTTTACCTTATCACCAGCCTGCAATCCTCCTCCACTTCCGAGTTTAGAATTGTTTGGAAAGATAATCGTAATATCTTCTGCTTCTGGAGCCGTTGTTGGCGGATTATTAAGATCGTAAGTATAAAAACCAATCACATTTCGAAAACCAGCTCCTTCGTCAACGAAGGTCATGAATACATCTGTTTGTTGCGTTACAAAAATATCACTGTCGTAACCTGAAGTAATATAATGTGGATTATAACTGGGAACCTGAAAGGTTTCGGGTAATGCATTGTTAATAAGTTCGAGCGTTTCTATTGAAACGTTGTCACCTGGACTTTCCAAGTAATCTGGAGTACCGTTGGAACTGTAAGTTCCAAGGTAATTAAAGTTTTGAGCGGGGACAGCCCAGAAACTTAATATAAGAATGATTGAGAATAGAGTTGTTTTCATAATACACGGTTTTGATAATTTCAAAATTACAAGGACAACACTATTTAACTCATTGATTTTCGGTGAATTGCAGTTTTCTGTCGATAAACTGATTAAAATTCGTGTTATCCAGACAAAACACTGATAATCAACACTCAACAACTTTTAACAAAACACTACAAAATCATAACTTTATTGTATAAAATTGAGAAAATACACTCCTTAGCGCGCTTTTAGAATGCCTCTCGGCACTACAACGAAAATACCTGAGGTATTCCCCTAACTATTAGAACTGTTATTAACAACACCTCCTCTCCAACACGACAGTTTTCAGTATACTCTAATAGCTGCTCTGCCATGTTTTAAAAAAAAAGTTGAGAATTTAAACACTAGATTACTTTCTATCAATAATCAAATAGAGACCTGAATACACCGAACGAACCATCATTAAAAAAGTAGCAAAAGCTGGATTTCATATGAATTCTAAGATTAATGGCATTGCTCTTGAAAAATTCAAAAAATTGACAGGCACTGGTATTCATGGAAATCACCCAGCTTATGATACCTTTGTTCAGAAAAAATTAGATGAATTCGTTCGAAAAAAACCTAACTTTTCACCAGAAAAATCAATGGAATTTTTAGAAATACAGCTTATTCCTCAATTATTACGATATATTGATTTAGCAAAAAACTCAGGATTAAATCTAAATGAATTTTTTAAAAATTTGATATAATGAACTATTATACCATCGACTGGGATTACAGCAATTTAACCGTTATTGGACATTATCCACAAACTACATTCAAAAAGGGGTATGATCCTTCCTTACCTAATGGATTTTGGCAAATTAACCCAAATGAATTCCCTAATTTTTCGCCACACTTAGAACTGACCATACATAAAAAAGCAAATCCCACAGACTTTATTCAACGAAATGTTAACTTTGGAATGATTATTAGTAAAAATTTTAAACGTATTCTCTGTCAATTTAATCTTCCTCCCTACAAGTTGTACCCTATATGTGTTTTCCACAAAGGGAAACAACTTGAATACTATTGGTTTCATTTTATTGTAACATCTTTCTTCTCACAACTGGATAAAACAATATCAAAAGCATCAATATACAACATAAAAAAAATACCCAATGAACCCGTTTCAAATATTGACCTGTCATTAGATCTTGAACAACTAAAGGAAATAGATGCATCACTTCCTTGGTATCAAGAAATCAAATGGGAGCAGTTATCATTTACCAACTCATTTCCCCAGTACGACGTTTACGAAACACAGTTATTTGATTTCAACACACTTATTAGCGAACGATTACTCTCCACCCTACTAAATGAAGGAATGACTGGATTTACTTATAAACTTTATGATAAAATACGATGATTTAAACCTTTAAATAACTATAAATAAACCCATTAAGACACATTATTAATTCTACGAAGTGCTGTACCTAGCATTCTTCGCAATCTATAATTTCTCTTTGCCGATGTACATTGTAACGGTGGTTTCACTTTACTGACACAAAAAACTAGTCTTTTCAGAAAAGTGAAACCGCTCGATGCAATTTCAAAGTTCTGCATGGGAAATAATACTGAGCCAAACAAATCGAAGAACTAATAAGAAACTAACTCAAAATTTCCTATACTCAGCTATTTTGATAATAATAGCATAAATATTTCAGTGGAATCTTTCAACGCTAAAATCAACGTTTTTAGAGTACAATTTAGAGGGGAAAAATGTAGTTTTCTTCCTTTACTGATTAAAACTGGTTTTTGCGTAACCGCAACATTTAGGAATGATCCAAAACAAAATCAGCAATTTCTAAAACACAAAAAAAGCTTCGAAATCTACTGATTAAGAAGCTTTTTTGTTGGCCTACAAGGACTCGAACCTTGAATATCGGTACCAAAAACCGGTGTGTTACCATTACACCATAGGCCAATGTAAAGTATTTTTTGCTTTGAGCAACCTTACAATTCTCGTACAAAGATACAAAAAAAATTGTTGGCCTACAAGGACTCGAACCTTGAATATCGGTACCAAAAACCGGTGTGTTACCATTACACCATAGGCCAATTGCTCATTGCGGGTGCAAATATAACATCTATTTTTATTTTGACAAATTTTTTTTGACTTTTTTCTTTTAACAGAACTTTATTCTGCTGTTGTTTTTCAAAATTATATTTTTGTTTTACCTAAAAAACGCTAGTAATTAGTACATTCGCGATAACTTATTTTTAAAAAATTATATGAACGATTTCAACTATAAAAAATGGAACTTACTTCTCGGATGGGTGACATTTGCCGTGGCCTTAGTGACTTATACATTGACCTTAGAACCCACGGTTAGTTCTTGGGATTGTGGAGAATACATCTCAACAGCTGTAAACTTAGAAGTAGGACACCCTCCTGGAGCCCCGCTTTTTCAAATGCTTGGAGCTTTCTTTGCGATGTTTACCAACGACCCTAGCAATTGGGCATATATGGTGAACTTTATGTCAGGGCTCGCCAGTGCTTTTACCATTTTATTTATGTTTTGGACCATTACCAATTTGGCAAAACGCATGGTAAGCAAAGAAGCAAACCTCACAGCAGATCAAGGCATTGCCGTTCTCGGAAGTGGTGTTGTGGGAGCCTTAGCTTATACTTTTTCAGATAGCTTTTGGTTTAGTGCCGTAGAAGGAGAAGTATACGCCATGTCGTCGTTTTTAATGGCCTTATTATTTTGGTTAGGCCTCAAATGGGAAGCGGATCTATCTACTCCTCGAGGAAATAAATGGCTCGTTTTAATCAGTTTTGTCGTCGGACTTTCGTTTGGAGTGCACATTTTATCGCTCTTGGTAATTCCGGCCATTGTAATGCTGTACTTCTTTAAAACCTATAAAAACATCACACTGAAAACCACCGCAATAGCAACGGTGATAGCTATTTTTGTTTTGGCTTTTGTGTTTAAACTCTTATTCCCTTACACGCTGAAATTCTTTAGTGTTTCGGAATTGTTCTTTGTGAATTCTTTTGGCTTGCCTTATAACTCAGGAACTATCATTGCAGGAATCGTCTTAGTCATTTTATTTATTGTCGGCCTGCGACGCACTCGTGAAAAAGGAATGGTTACTGCCAACACCCTTATTTTGTCGATCTTATTCATCATGATTGGATTTTCTTCTTGGTTAATGTTACCTATTAGAGCCAATGCAGATACTATTATCAACGAAAATAATCCTTCAAGTGCTCGTGAATTACTGGCCTATTACAACCGTGAGCAATACGGTGATGCCAATGTTTTTTACGACAAGTACTATTCTTATGCGTACCGTCAGGAGAAGGACGCGGCAAATCCATTGCGCGATGACAAACCTAAATACGAAAAGAAAGACGGAAAATACGTTATTGTAAACAAGTACAAAAACGTACTTCCTAACTACTCCAATAAACACAAAGGGTTTATGCCTCGTATGGTGAACCCAGCTTCAGAGAAACAATACAAAGAAATTGCCGGTATTCCAGCCCGCAGTACACGACGTCCAACTTTTGCTGAGAACATGCGCTTTATGCTGAGTTATCAGTTCGGATACATGTACGGGCGTTATTTTATGTGGAATTTTGTAGGTCGTCAAAACGACATTCAAGGCCACCTCGACATGGAAAATGGGAATTGGTTAAGTGGAATCACTCCTATTGACGAGTTCTTTTTAGGTTCGCAACAACACCTCCCTGATCATATTAAGAATAACAAAGGGCGAAATACCTATTTCTTCTTACCGCTAATCTTAGGAATCATAGGACTATTCTACCAAGCTCGAAAAGATCTAAACAACTTATACATCTTGGGGCTCTTTTTCGCCTTTACTGGATTTGCGATTATTTTCTATACCAACCCCAAACCCTTTGAACCTCGCGAACGCGATTACGCCGTGGTAGGCTCGTTCTACGTATTTGCTATTTGGATTGGATTTGGTGTTTTGTCACTTTATAATTTCTTTAAAGAATACGGAAATAAACGCAGTATTGCCATCGCTGTATCTGCCATTTCCTTACTGGCAGTGCCAGTACTTATGGGCTTCCAAAACTGGGATGACCACGATCGTTCCGATCGCTATATTGCACAATTAAACGCGCAAACTTATTTGGAAAGCTGTGACCCTAATGCCATCATCTTTACCATTGGTGACAACGATACGTTCCCGCTGTGGTATATGCAACAAATTGAGGGCGTTCGACGCGATATCAAAATTGTCAACACCAGTTTGTTTCAAACGGATTGGTATATTGACCAAATGAAGAAGAAAACCTACGAGGCCGCACCTATTCCTTCTCGTTTAAAACACGATCAGTACAAATACGGTACGCTTGATGTAGCTTATCACATCCCGCACCCTCGCTATAAAGATTCCATTATGTCGCTAAACGATTTTATGCGTTGGATAGAGCACGACAGCGATGTAACTTACTATATTGACGAAGAAAATGATATCAGGGAAAAGTACTACCCTACAAATAAAATCCGTATCCCTGTCAATAAAGCCAATGCCATTAAATCAGGTATCGTTCGTCCAGAGGATGCTGATAAGATGGTAGACTACATCGACATTACCATCGATGAGCAAGCCATCACCAAGAACCGTATACTCATGCTAGACATCTTGAATAATTTTAACTGGGAACGTCCAATCTACTTTACAGGAGGTGCTAGCGCAGAGGATGAATACATCTGGTTAAAAGATTATTTACAGCTAGATGGAATGGCCTATAAGTTCGTTCCTATCAAAACATCCAACAAAGGAAAATCCATGCTCGAGATGGGACGTATCAATCCAGAACGCATGTATGAAAGCGTTAAAAAGTGGGATTGGAAAACCATCAATAACGGTGCTATTTACATCGATGAGCAGAGCAAGCGAAACGCCATTTCTATTCGTAGTAATCTCATCCGTTTGTCAGAGGCCTTTTTAAATAAGAAAGATTCGGCAAAAGCTAAAGATGTGTTGGATTTATCGCTGTATAAGTTGCCTATAGAAGATTTTGGACACTTCAGTTTATCACTTGGGTATCCTGAGTTATACTACAAGATTGGCGATCAGGATTCGGCACGTAAAACTGCGGAGACCCTGTTAAAAATCATCAAGCAAAACTTGGAATACTACTATACTTTCAACGAACACGATTTCTGGATGGTCAATGAAAATACGAGTACGAATTTGTACATGTTCCAAGAATTATTACAACAGATCGACAAATACGATACTGACGACGAATACAAATCAAAACTACTTCGCGAATACTTCAAGTACTACCAACTTTTTAGACCGATACCGGATCAAGAGATGCTAGAAAAAATGAACGAAGCAGATAGTATTAAGCCTTAGTGACATGAGGTTTCCAGCAAAAACACCAGGTATAATTCAGCGGTATTACTCGCAATTTACCTGGTGTTTTTCTTTTACAGAAAAGACCATATACCTCACTTTTGACGACGGTCCTATACCCGAGGTAACGGAGTTTGTACTTTCAACACTCCGACAGTTCAATGCACAGGCAAGCTTTTTTTGCATCGGTGATAATATCGCCAAGCACCCCGCTATTTTCGAACAACTCCTACGCGATAACCACACCATAGGCAACCACAGTTTCCACCATGTAAACGGATGGAAAACACCTTTACAACAATACCTGCACGAAGTGAATTTGACAGAAGAACAGTTCGAGATGCACGGAGTTACTTCTCGTAAATTATTTCGTCCTCCTTACGGAAAAATAACACGCAAACAAGCGGCTGCCTTAACGGACCAAGGATTTTCTATAATTATGTGGGATGTATTATCAGCTGATTACGACCAACGGTTACGTCCTGAACAGTGCACCCAGCGCGTAGTTAGCCATGCACAGCCCGGTAGTATTATCGTATTTCACGATAGTTTAAAAGCTCGAAAAAATTTAGAATACAGCTTACCCAAGGTATTGAAGTACTTTACAGACAGGGGCTATGTATTCAAAGGAATTTAGAAGTATTGCTGCACCAAACCGATCAAGGTATTGGCGTCTTGTTCGCCTGTTTGACGCCACTTCATTTCTCCATTTTTGTAGATCATAAACGTGGGATTTCCTTTTACGCGAAGCGCTTCTGCTAAAATCTCGTTCTTGCGAATATCGATTTTAATCACCTTCGCTTTGTCACCAAGAGCAGCAGCCACATCTCGAAGCGTATCTAAACTCGGTTCAGTATCGCTCCAATCTGCGTAAAAATCAATCAACACAGGTTTGTCAATGCTTATGATTTCACCAAACTTTGTCATTATTAATAGTTAATTTTAGTCTAATTGTCTAAAAATACTAATTTTTTGTTAGTATTTTGACATTCCCTCCTTAAAATGACTTAAAATTAAGCTTTTTTTAATGTTATCACTGTTATTTCAGGCCAAATCCCTACACGACCAGGAAACGCGTGGTAGCCAAAACCTCTGTTTACATTGATGTAACGGCCGTATTCCTCGTACAAACCGGCCCACTGCTTGTACACGTATTGCGATGGACTCCAACGAATTAATCCAGGAATTTCAATTCCAAATTGCAACCCATGAGTATGTCCGCTCAAAGTAAGCTGATAATTGAAATCGTTCTTTTTTACCTTGTACTCCCAATGGCTAGGATCGTGGCTCATTAAAATTTTAAAATCTTCACGGTCTACTCCGACTGTCGCTTTTTCCAAATCACCTGCTTGGTTAAAACCTTTTCCCCAGTTTTCAACTCCTACCAAGGCCAATCGTTGTCCGTCTTTTTCTATAAAACGATGCTCGTTACACAACAGTTCAAAACCAATTTTTGGATGCACGTCTTTTACCGCCTGGAAATTGGCTTTTTTCGCTTCTTTTGATTCCCAATCGGCATAATCACCATAATCGTGATTTCCTAAAATTGAATACTTCCCCATAGGAGCATTTAAGCGTTTAAACGAGTCGATCCACGGATCCATTTCTCTCGCAAAATTATTGACGATATCTCCAGTAAACAAAATCATATCCGAGGCCTGCTCATTAATCAAATCAACGGCGTACTCTATTTTTTCCTTGTTGTCAAAACTCCCAGAGTGGATGTCCGTAATTTGCGTGATGGTCATCCCGTCAAAGGCCTCGGGCAAATCTGGGAAACTCAATTCGTAGGTCAGAACTTTAAAATTGTACTTCCCTTTAAAAATCCCATACAAAATACTCGCCAACGGAATGGCTGCAATACCGAGCGCCAGCTGTGATATAAATTTTCTTCTCCCTCCTAATTCGCGCGTCGGAGACGAAGCTACTGCCGAAATACCCTTTCGAACCCAGCGGACAATATCTTCTCCTAACAGAACTAGTACCAACAAAATCTTAGGTAAGAGTACCACTAGCAAAAATCCCACTGCCCATTGAAACTGTTTGGTTTGTCCATCACTTCTATCGGAAGTGAACAGCACCCAATAAAAATTTAGGTAAGCCAGTAAGCTGGGTAACAGCCACAATCCTCGCAACCATCTATTTTTAGTAAGCGTTTTTATTACTTGAAAGGCATAGCTTTCAATGACCAAAAACAAGGTCAGAGACACTAAGAAGGGAATTATCCAACGCGACATAAATCATTAAATTTTAACTCGGTAAAGATACAGGGAAAAGCCAAAATCTATTTTTAACATCTTGTTAAAGTTTCGTAGCTTTACATGCTTCAATTTTTATATTCATGGCAGAAAGAAAACGACTTTTTTTATTAGACGCATATGCATTGATCTTCAGAGGTTATTACGCATTCATCAAAAATCCACGTATCAATTCAAAAGGACTTGATACCTCCGCAGTATTGGGCTTTACCAATTCCTTACTGGACGTTATCAAGCGAGAAAAACCCGATTACTTAGCGGTTTGTTTTGACAAAGGAGGAAGTGTTGATCGCGTCGCCGCCTTTCCCGAATACAAGGCGAACCGACAAGAAACCCCTGAGGCCATCAAAATTGCAGTGCCTTATATCGAACGTATCTTAAGTGCCATGAACATTCCAGCCATCGTCAAAGAAGGTTATGAGGCCGACGATATTATCGGGACACTTGCCAAAAAAGCAGAAGTTGCCGGTTTTGACACCTATATGGTGACTCCCGATAAAGATTATGCCCAATTGGTTTCAGAGCACATTTTTATGTACCGCCCACCACGTATGGGGAACGGTTACGAAAAATGGGGAGTTGAAGAAGTAAAAGCTAAGTTCGAAGTAGAACGTCCAGAACAAGTAATCGATTACCTAGGGATGATGGGAGATTCTGTTGATAATATTCCCGGACTGCCTGGAGTGGGTGACAAAACAGCTAAAAAGTTTATCGCCAAATACGGGAGTATGGAAGGGCTGTTTGAAAATCTTCACGAGTTAAAAGGTAAGATGAAAGAAAAAGTGGAAGCGAACCAAGAATTGGGTATCCTCTCAAAACAGCTCGCTACCATTATGCTAGACGTTCCTGTTGAACTCGAAGAAGACAAGTTAATTTTTGAACAAGCAAATCTCGAAGAAACAGCGGCCATTTTCGATGAATTGGAGTTCCGACGTTTGATCGACAATTTAAAAAACACCTATAAAACTCCAGAAGCTCCAACCACTGCAGCTCCTGTTGCTGGTGGAAATACACAACAATTTGACTTGTTTGCCACTCCTGGTAGTGGTAGTCAAGAAATCGTCATAGACGGTAAAAAGAACAGTGAAAACAATCCGCATTTCTATCAATTGGTCAATACACCTCTGAGTAGAAAGCTGTTACTCGATAAACTACTCCAACAAAAGTCCGTATGTTTTGATACAGAAACCACTGGACTAAAAGCCCTAGAGGTAAGCCTTATAGGTATTGCCTTTTCATGGGAACCAGGAAAGGGATACTACTTGAGTTTTCCAGAAGATCAAGCAGAAACACAGGCGCTATTAAACGAATTCATCCCGTTTTTCGAAAGTGAAACCATTGAGAAAGTAGGCCACAATTTAAAGTACGACAACAAGGTACTCTCTAACTACGGTATTAGCGTGAAAGGTCCTTTATTCGATACTATGATAGCGCATTACTTGATCAATCCTGACATGCGTCACAACATGGATATACTCGCGGAAACCTACCTCAATTACCAACCCATACCCATAGTAGACTTGATTGGTAAAAAGGGAAAAAACCAGTTGTCAATGCGACAAGTATCGCTCGAACGACAAACCGAATACGCAGTTGAAGACGCTGACATCACCTATCAGCTAAAAACTCATTTTGAAAAAGAATTGGAGAGCGGTAAGCTCACCCAACTATTCAAAGAAGTAGAAATTCCATTAGTAGCCGTATTGACTGCCATGGAAATTGAAGGAATCAATTTAAATACGAGCTTCCTAAAAGAACTCTCAACAGAATTGAGCACTGATCTACAAAAACTAGAAAGTGAAATCTACGAATTGGCGGGAGAAGAGTTCAACATCGCTTCACCAAAGCAGTTGGGTCCTATTTTATTTGAGAAGTTAAAATTGGTTGACAAACCTAAAAAGACAAAAACAGGTCAGTACTCTACTGCTGAGGATGTCCTATCGAGTTTGAGCGACCACGCGATAGTTGCTAATATTTTACAATATCGCCAATACAAGAAATTACAAAGCACCTACGTAGATGCGCTTCCGAATGAAATTAACCCCAAAACACAACGGGTACATACGGTATACGCACAAGCAGTTGCAGCCACAGGACGTTTGAGTTCGAACAACCCGAACTTACAAAACATTCCTATTCGTACACCACGAGGACAAGAAGTTAGAAAGGCGTTTATTCCGAGAGATGAAAACCACGTGCTACTCGCTGCCGATTACAGTCAGATAGAACTCCGTATCATCGCGGCATTGAGCGAAGAAGAAACCATGATTGAAGCCTTTAAAAATGGGGAAGATATTCATGCCTCAACTGCGTCGAAAGTATTTAACGTCCCTCTTGAAGAGGTTACGAGAGAACAACGTAGCAATGCAAAAACTGTTAATTTCGGAATTATCTATGGAGTGTCGGCCTTTGGGTTAAGCAATCAGACTTCTCTCGATAGAAAAGAAGCCAAAGCGCTTATTGACGCCTATTACGAAACCTATCCTAAATTAAAAAACTACATGGCTAAGCAAGTAGACTTTGCCCGCGAAAACGGCTATGTAGAAACGGTATTGAACCGACGTCGATATTTGAAAGATATCAACTCTAGAAATGCCATCGTACGCGGCGCTGCCGAACGAAATGCAGTTAACGCTCCTATTCAAGGTTCTGCGGCAGATATCATCAAATTAGCCATGATTAATATCCACAAGCGTTTCGAGCAAGAAAACTTCCAATCGAGAATGCTACTGCAAGTGCACGATGAATTGGTATTTGACGCTCATAAAGACGAGCTTGACATCATTCGTCCAATTATCAAAGAAGAAATGGAAAATGCGTTTAGCATGGCCGTACCTTTAGATGTAGAAATTGGCATTGGTGACAACTGGCTTCAAGCCCACTAAATAATAACCTTACAGTACTTCCCGAATTTGTTTGCGCAGTTCGGGGAGTACTTCTGTTTCAAACCACTTATTTTTTTGCATCCAAAATCGATTTCTCGGTGACGGATGTGGCAACGGAAAGTAGGTAGGTAGAAACTGTTCAAAATTCCCGACGTTTTCCGTCAGTGTCTTTCCTCCTACATCTTTGAGATAATACTTTTGTGCATAGCTACCAATAAGCAATAGCAATCTGGCTTCAGGCAAACTTTCTAAAACGCGCTGATGCCAAGTAGTCGCACATATCTTTTTAGGTGGTAAATCGCCTGTTTTTCCTTTTCCTGGATAACAGAAACCCATAGGAACAATGGCAACCTTCGTTTCATCGTAAAAATCGGCAGTTTCCATACCCAACCATTTTCGCAATAGTATACCGCTGGCGTCATTCCACGGAATACCACTGGCATGTACTTTGGTTCCGGGGGCTTGCCCTATGATCACTAGTTTCGCTTTGGGATGTATTGCTATGACGGGATTTGGGGTCAACGTGTCGGCACATAGCTCACACGATCGAATTTCTTTCCATAAATTACTCATGCTTAAAAAAAATAAAAAAACACTCGCTTTTAATCCTTAAAAACGAGTGTTTTCCATTCAAAACTGTTCTATCTTAGTGATTGATAGCATATCCTGCACCCTTGCCAAATTCTGACAGGATGAATGATAAATTTTTTAAAAAGTTTTGAATCCCCTTAAGTAATTTTTTTTTCATTTTTAGTTAATTATTAATTTTCCCCATAACAAAGTTAAGACTCAACCCCCTGAAAACCAACAGGTTTTTCCCCTTTTTTGGTCTAAACTATATAAATGGTCGAAAATTGATGATAATTACACCAAAAACGAAGGTATTTGGTAGGCTATTAATTTTACAAAATTTCTATAAAATCCTCAAAAGCAAAGTAATAGGGCTGATTTTTCAATACTGGAAGGTCAATACTTTCAGCATTTGCAATACCCACACCGGCATACCAGACTTTCGCATTCTGCTTTACTGCGTGCTCTTTAAAGGTCTCCATCCAAAGCACATCGTATTCACTGGGCGACTGTATGTTGTTGGAAACTTTTACCAACACAAAAATGGTAGGTTCCCCTTTCTTGTACAACACAAACTGTGGGTGTCGTTTAAGCGTACTGTTCACTGCGACAAACTCATAGCCCATTTCTTGCAAGCGTTTGCCTACGTGATTCATTCCTAAATTGTGTAGTTCCTGTTCTGTTAAGGCCTGCATTACTTACGTTTCTTATTGCGTTTATTGTAATTCTTATCTCCGCGAGTTTTCGGTTTTTTGTACTTCTTCGCGATTTCTCTTCGGTATGAACCTCCTAAGTTTACTTTTTTATTCTTTTCTTTTTTCTCGTGGAAGGCATCACCGGGAACGTACTCTTGAGACGTTCTGTTGTTTGACTGTTTCTGATCTTCACGAGGACGCTCTTCTTCAGTTAACTGCTGTGATATTGTTACGTATTCAGGAATGGCAACCAAAGGAATCTCGTATTTCATGAGTTCTTCAATACGCTTTTTAGCCTCTTGTTCTTTTTCCGTTGCGAACAAAATGGCAGTTCCTTTGTGATCTGCACGACCGGTACGTCCAATTCGGTGCATGTAGTTCTCAGGGTACTGGGTAGGATTAAAACTTACCACATGAGAAATCTCATCCATGTCCAAACCACGAGCAATAACGTCGGTTGCAATTAAAATACGGTGGTTACCGCTGTTAAACTCTTCAATAGAACGAAGACGGTAGTTCTGGGTCTTGTTCGAGTGAATTACACAAACTTGTCCCGGATACTCTTCTTCCACCAAATTAAACATGCGATCAGCATTTCTTTTATTCGGTGCAAAAACCAGCACTTTACCATAAACTTGCTTATCTGACAACAAATCGATCAACACGTTCATCTTCGTGTAGAAGTTAGGCACGTCATAGGCTTTTTGTTCGATATTGTCCAAAGGAGTACCACTCACCGCAATAGCGATCTTTTTAGGCGCTATAAAATAGTCATCAATCAATTGCTCCACATCTTCGGTCATCGTTGCGGAAAACATGATGTTTTGGCGTCTAGGAGGCAAGAGATCAAAAATATTCAACAACTGAAATCTAAATCCGAGATCGAGCATGACGTCTACTTCATCGATAACCAACTTTTGGATCGCTTTTAGCTTTAGCACTTTGCTCAAAGCCAAATCGTACAACCTACCTGGAGTAGCGACGATAATGTCTGCTCCTTGCGCTACAGCTTCTTTGTGTCTGTTCAAATTGACACCTCCATACACTCCAATTACGCGCAACGTGATATACTTTGCGAGCTTTTCTATCTCCTCTACTACCTGAACTACCAACTCACGAGTTGGCACCATAATTAATACGCGTGGATGCTGTTGTTTAGAGAATTTCAAATCTCTTAAAATCGGTAGTAAATAGGCAAATGTTTTCCCGGTACCGGTTTGAGCGATACCTACTAAGTCTTTACCTGAACGCACTGCAGGAAAAGCCTGCTCCTGAATTGGAGTGGCTTGTTCAAACCCGAGTTCGTCAATTGCATTTCTAAGCGGATTTGATAAATCTAAATCTTGGAACAATACCATGTCGTAAAAATTTTGACAAAGGTACGGTTTAGTTTTCACAAAGCTTTTATAGCCCTAGGTAAGTTTAAAAAACTTATTGAGCAGCGGTACGTATAAGAAGGTTAACCTGCAATGAAAGCACTTGTATTTCTTACTCGACACAAAAAACATACGTTGAAGTACAGTTCTGCGCTTTCTGCGCGTATACTGTGATTGACAGCTTGGACAGTTCATAATTTTCAATTTTTCCCTTGGTTGACAAATTTACCGTGCTGCGTGCTTCACTCTATAGAAAGTGGGAGTTCCTCTTAGTTGAATGGAGCTACTTTCCCGAATAGCCACCAGATAAAAGAACGAAAAAACACGTAGACACTAACAAATTACAAAATTGTTTAACTAATTTAAAATTAAGTTTCCGAAAGGGGAATATGAACTTACCAACGTCAAAATTCGGGGTATAAAAAAAACCAACACCTCGCGGTATTGGTTTTTTATATAGTTGTTTCGGTTTATCCACCAAAGTCATCAAAGCGGATATTCTCATCAGGGATTCCAAAATCTTGTCCCATCTTTTCAACGGCTTTGTTCATTAATGGAGGTCCACAGAAGTACAATTCGATATCTTCTGGTGCATCGTGTAACTTCAAATAGTTATCGATAACACAGTTGTGAACGAATCCTACGAATCCATCACCTTCTGCATCGATCGTATCTTTTACCTTCCAGTTATCTTCTGGTAAAGGCTCTGATAAAGCGATGTGGAAACGGAAGTTAGGGAATTCCTTTTCTAAGGCCCAGAAGTGCTCTAAATAGAACAATTCGCGCTTAGAACGCCCACCGTACCAATACGATACTTTTCTTCCTGTTTTTAAGGTTTTGAACAAGTGGTATAAGTGCGAACGCATTGGCGCCATACCTGCTCCACCACCTACGTATAACATTTCAGCTTCTGACTCATTGATAAAGAACTCTCCATAAGGACCAGAAATGGTTACCTTATCACCTTTCTTTCTCGAGAATACATACGAAGAAGCGATTCCTGGATTCACATCCATCCATCCTCCTTTAGCTCTGTCAAATGGAGGAGTAGCGATACGTACGTTCAACATAATTTCACGACCTTCAGCTGGGTAAGAAGCCATCGAATACGCTCTTTCCACAGTTTCTGGATTTTTCATCACTAAAGGCCAAAGCTTAAACTTATCCCATTCCATTTGGAATTTCTTAGGATCGTCGTGCTCTTCAGGGTGAGCAGTAATGTCCATATCGTCGAACTTTACCTCACATGGAGGGATTTCGATTTGGATATACCCACCTGCCTTGTAGTTCATATCTTCAGGAATCTCAACTACGAACTCTTTAATAAATGATGCTACGTTGTAATTACGTACAACAACAGCTTCCCATTTTTTAATTCCGAAAATTTCTTCTGGAATTGAGATATCCATATCTTGTTTTACCTTTACTTGACATGCTAAACGCGCTCCGTGTTGTAAGTCTTTACGCGTAAAGTGTGGTGTTTCAGTAGGAAGTGCTTCACCACCTCCAGCGTGCACGTGGCACTCACACTGAATACAAGATCCACCTCCACCACAAGCTGATGGTAAAAATATCTTTTCATTTCCTAAGGTAGACAATAAGGTACCTCCAGAAGGTACTTCGATTGTCTTATCACCGTTAATGGTGATTTTAACTGGTCCAGATGGTGCTAACTTTTGCTTTACAAATAATAACAAAGCGACCAATAATAAAATTACAGTTAAAAATGCTAACACTGTAATTAGGACAGTTCCTCCTGTACTTGCTTGTAATACTATCATTATTCTGCTATTTCTTTAGTGTTAGATGCTACTTCCTCAGTTTCTTTCTTAGGAGTTTCAACTTTCTTCTCTACCTTCACTTCGGTAGCTGCTGTTTTCTCCTCTTTCTTACTGTCATCACCACCTGTTAACATACCACCAAAACTCATGAATCCGATAGCCATTAATCCAGTAATAATAAACGTAATTCCTAACCCACGTAATGCTGGTGGCACTTGTGAGTAACGGATTTTTTCACGAATAGCGGCAATGGCTAAGATAGCCAAGAACCAACCGATTCCCGATCCAATACCGTATACGAAAGACAATCCTAAAGTAGGAATCTCACGTGATTGCATAAATAAAGATCCTCCTAAAATCGCACAGTTTACTGCGATAAGCGGTAAGAAAATACCTAAGGAGTTATACAAAGCAGGAGCAAATTTTTCTACGATGATTTCTACCAATTGTACCATGGTTGCAATGGTTGCGATAAACATGATAAATGATAAGAAGCTTAAATCGTAATCTGCGTATTCAGCTCCAAGCCATACTAGTGCACCTGGTTTTAAGATGTACTGATCTAATAACCAGTTTACCGGAACGGTTACTGCCAATACGAATATTACAGCCGCTCCAAGTCCTACAGCCGTCGATACTTTTTTAGATACCGCTAAGTACGAACACATCCCTAAGAAGGTTGCGAATACCATGTTATCTATAAAGATCGACTTGAAAAATAATTCTATATGTTCCATATTCTTTCAATTTTCAACAATCTGGAAGATTGTTGATCTGTGTTTACAGTTTAGTCTTCGATTAATGCTTTGTTTCTAGAACGTTGCACCCAAATAATGATTCCTACCACGATTAAGGCCATTGGAGATAACAACATAAATCCGTTGTTTTCATACCCAAGAGCATACAATCCAGTTTTCTCAATAGGATCTCCTAACACTTTCATCCCCAATAAGGTTCCTGAACCTAATAACTCTCTAAAAAATCCTACAATAATCAAGATTACTGCATATCCTAAAGCGTTTCCAATTCCGTCTAAGAATGATTTCCAAGGTCCGTTTCCTAAAGCAAAAGCCTCAAAACGTCCCATAATGATACAGTTGGTAATAATTAAACCGACGAATACCGATAACGTTTTACTCAATTCATAAGCAAAAGCTTTCAATACCTGGTCAACAATGATTACCAAAGCAGCAACCACGATTAACTGTACAATAATTCTAATTTTAGAAGGAATGATATTCCTCATCAATGAGATCACTACGTTACCTACACCTAAAACGAATAATACCGAGATAGACATTACGATAGCTGCTTTTAACTCAGCGGTAATTGCCAATGCAGAACAGATACCTAATACCTGAATAGTAATAGGGTTGTTATCTGCTAATGGATCTGTTATTAAAGCGGCGTCTTTTTTTGATAATAGTCCCATAATTATTTTAAAGTTTTAAAGTAAGGCACGTAAAGTGCTAATTCCGACTTAATCATTGCTGATACTCCGTCACCGGTAATGGTTGCTCCAGCAATAGCGTCAACTTCATTATCTGTTTTATCTTCATTTTTTGGATCACCGTTTCCTTTTGCTACAGTAATTCCTTTGAAACTACCGTTGCTCATCAAGTCTTCACCTGTAAAGTCATCCATAAAGAAACGTTGCTTGATGTTAGCACCTAAACCTGGTGTTTCTCCTTTGTGATCGAAGAATACTCCTTGAACTACCATGTTTTTGTCCATAGCAACATATCCCCAAATAGCATCCCATAATCCCTTTCCACGGATTGGAGCGATATAAAAGGTCTTACCGTCTTTTTCACCGATAAACAAAGGTAATTTTCTCGTCTTACCTTCTTTTGCTAGTGCTTGTTCTTTTTTAACATCGATTAAATACGCTGAGGCATCTTCAGAGGTATTAGCCCCTTCAATTACCAATTGTTTTTTGATGTTCTTTGCAAACACTTCTGCAACCTTATCTTTAGAAACAAATACGACACCTGTTTCATCATTTTCATTTACTCCCATAGCATACAAAATATTTTGTTGCTTTTCAATACGCTTGTTGGCATCGATTAACGGGCGTAATGAAGACGCTGTAAAAGCTAACAACGCTCCTACTACTAACACCATTCCAATGGCGAAAAGTATTGTATATACATTACTGTCTGTCTTCTTACTCATAATTAAGCAGTTTTAGCTTTTAAACGTTTTAATCTTCTTTTTACGTTTCCTTGCACTACGTAATGGTCGATGGTTGGAGCAAACACATTCATCAATAAAATGGCTAACATTACTCCTTCTGGGTAGGCAGGGTTGAATACGCGAATCATGATAGAAATAAATCCGATCAAGAATCCGTAAATCCACTTTCCTTTATTTGTCTGCGCAGCACTTACTGGGTCAGTAGCCATGTATACAGCTCCAAAAGCAAATCCTCCGATTAATAAATGTTTCCAGAAATCCAAGCTCATCAATCCAAAGAACTTACTCGATTCTGTAATCCATCCTGTCGCAACTACTTGGTTGAAGATGAATCCCATAACCAAAGCACCGATTACCGAAGACAACATAATTCTCCAGCTTCCGATTTTTGTAAAGATTAAGAATAAGGCTCCTAAAAGGATTAAAAAGGTAGATGTTTCTCCAACAGATCCAGGAATAAACCCGAAGAACATGTCTGAAACAGAGAAGCTAGGTGTAGCATTTTGCGCTAAGCTACCTAACATTGTTTCTCCAGAGATAGCATCTGCATGGTTTACTGCATCATGTACCCAAACCTTATCTCCAGACATCCAAGTAGGATATGCGAAGAATAAGAAAGCACGGATAGTCAATGCCGGGTTTAAGATGTTCATCCCGGTTCCTCCGAACACTTCTTTTCCGATAACTACACCGAAAGCTACGGCTACAGCTAACATCCAAAGCGGTAAATCAACAGGAACGATTAACGGTACTAACATTCCCGTTACTAAGTATCCTTCTTCAACTTCGTGTCCTTTGATTACAGCAAAAATAAATTCGATAACCAATCCCACTAAATACGAAACGATAACAAGTGGTAAGATTTTTTTGAATCCAATAAAAAAGTTATCCAAGTTCCAGAAGTCTCCACTAAAGAAAGACATTCCTTCTGAAAAACCATTAATTGCCGCGTGATGTTGGTAACCAGCATTGAACATTCCAAAAATCAAACATGGAACCAATGCCATAATTACGATATTCATCGTACGTTTTAAATCATCTGCTGCCTTGATATGAGTTCCTCCGTGAGTCGTCTCATTTGGCAAATATAAAAAGGTATGGATTGCATTAAATGCAGGGGCCATTTTCGTCCCTTTATATTTTTCTTTTAAATTATGTAAGTTTTGTTTTAAGCTCATGTCTTATCCTAATTCAGCTCTCATTAAATCCAATCCTTCACGAACGATTTTCTGATGAGGTTGTTTTGATACACAAATAAATTCTGTTAAGGCAAAATCCTCTGGTGCAATTTCGTAAGCTCCTAACCCTTCCATTTCGTCGAGGTCTTTATACATACACGCTTTCAATAATTGCATTGGGTAAATATCTAATGGGAATACCTCTTCATATGACCCCGTTACTACGAAAGCTCTGTGCTCACCGTTAGTGTTGGTGTTCAAGTCGTACTTTTTCTTTGGATTTAACCAAGAGAATGTCAAAGCACGAGAAGTAGATATCTTGTTAAAAATCGGCTTGTTCCACCCGAAGAATTCATAATCATCTCCTTCTGGAATTGCCGTAATTTGATTGTCGTAAAATCCTAAGAAATCATCTTGTGCTACTTGTAATCCGCTCAATACATTTCCACTGATAACACGCGCTCCCTCAGCTTCTAAATTTCCTTTTACTACGTCAGCAATTTGCGCTCCTGCTAAAGCAGTCACATACTGAGGCTTTCCGAATTTAGATCCTGTCAAGGCTACAGTTCTCGTTGCGTTGAACTTACCAGTAAGTAATAATTCACCGATAATCGCTACGTCCTGTGGCGTTACTACCCAAACTACCTCTCCTTTGTTAATCGGATCGATTTGAGCAATCTGCGTACTTACATTTCCAACTGGGTGTGGTCCTGAAACGCGGTGTAATTCCACTCCCTTCGCGTCTTTAAACGGCGATAGTGTTGAATCTTTCGCAACAGAAACGTGTACTTTACCTTCCGTTAATTTTGTAAGTGCAGTTAATCCTGCCTGTAATTCAGCTTCCTTCCCCTTAAGTGAGTAGTCGTAGTCCCCTGCGAGAGGAGCACTTGCGTAGGCTGAAACAAAAATCGCTTTAGGTGCTTGATTTGGATTGGCAACAACATCGTAAGGACGTTGCTTGATAAACGGCCAACAACCCGAAGTAAAAAGGTGATTTTTCACCTCTTCTCCTGACATGGTGTTTACTTCTTTTTTACCAAAATCCTTGTAGTCCTGCTTTCCATCAGCAGCGATTTTAATAGCTAATACTTTTCTTCTTGCTCCACGAACGATTTCCGAAACTTTACCACTTACCGGACTAGGAAATAAAATGCGCTCGTCACTTTTGTCATAAAAAAGTGCCTCACCTGCTTTTACTTCTGTTCCTTCTTTTGCTAAAATTTTAGGAGTTACGCCGTGAAAATCGTCTGGTCTAATGGCAAAAACACTACCTAAAGAAAGTTCGGTAGTTACCTGTTCTGCTTCACCAACAAGCTTGATATCCAAGCCTTTTTTTATACGGATGTCTTTTGACATAGTAACTGATTAATTTGATTTTCTTAAAAAACACGCAAATTTAAAAATTTTGAAAACCACTTAAGAGTAAAACCTTTTTTATCTTCTATTATCCAGTTTATTTATATCTATTCTAAATAAAAAAGAGCTTTTTGGCGTATATTTTGATATTTTTGTTCATTATGAAGCGAATTTTATTTTTTGTAGTCAGTGTTTTTTGCGCATACCAATCGCATGCTCAACAGGTTAAAAGCATCCAACTTCGACCCCTAAATAATCCTAAAAATTTTCATCCTATTGTTCGTTTAGGAGAAATTTTAGAGCTCTCTTTTGACGATTTGGAGGCCGATAGTAAAGAATATTACTATCAAATAACCCACATGACTTATCAGTGGGAACCCAGCGCCATGAGTAGTAATCAGTACATCGAAGGATTTGATCAGAATAATATTCAACAAATGACGAACTCCTTCAATACTTTACAGGGATATACTCATTACTCCGTAAGGTTTCCGAATGCCAATACCCAAATAACCAAAAGCGGTAATTACCTCATCACTATCTTAGATGACGATTACAATGAGGTATTCCAAAGACGTTGTGTGTTTTACGAGGACCTCAGCACCGTGGGAGTCGCTGTTTACAGAAGTAGAAATCAGTTAAACGATCAAGACCAAACGGTACAGTTCAAGGTCAATCACCCCAAAATAATTTTGAACAATCCAAATCAAGAAATTAAAGCCACGCTCATTCAAAACGGTAATTGGAACACCGCTATCAACGACATCCCTCCCGTTTTCATACAGCCCAACCAACTGATTTACAACCACACACAACTCACCAATTTTAAGGGAAACAACGAGTTTTTAAATTTTGACACCAAGTACATTCGCAGTACCAGTCTAAACATTGCAAATGTAGTGCGCGACGATTTGTACAATACCTACTTGTTTAGCAACGAGCCTCGCGCCAAACTTCCTTACCGCTACAATCCAGATATTAACGGGCACTACATAATCCATACCTTGGATACCAAAGAGCCGAGCACAGAAGCCGATTACTCAGTCGTGCATTTTTCCTTGGCCATCCCAGAACCATACTCAAAAGCAAGCGTATACGTTTACGGTGGGTTTAACAATTTCGACCTCAATGAAGAAAATTTAATGACCTATAACGAGGAAGCCAAGGCCTATGAAGCAAAATTGGTACTAAAACAAGGATTTTACAATTACGGCTACGCTTTAGTGCGCGATGGGAACCTCTCTTTACACAGCGTAGACGGATCGTTCTTTCAAACTGAAAATGAATACACTGCAATCATCTACTACCGTCCAATCGGTGGCTTTTACGATCGTGTAATTGGAGTTGGCTATGGTTTTTTTAACCAAAACAACTAATAAATTCGCCTGAAACTTGTAAAAAGCTGAATTTTATAGTATTTTTAGTTCATGTTTCAGCAAGTGACGAAAGGCATTAAAATTTCAGTAAAAACAACGTATAACGGAGTCGTACATCGCGGCCACGTTACTTGTTACGCATTTAGCTATTTTATCAGCATTGAAAATCGCTCTGAACACAGCGTGCAATTACTAGAACGTTTTTGGTCTATATACGACGCACTCAATTACACGGATTACGTACATGGAGAGGGAGTTGTGGGGCAAACCCCCATTATCAAACCCTCAGAGAGCTACCACTACAAATCCAATTGTTTTTTACTGTCTCCTATTGGTGCTATGGGCGGAAAATACAAAATGATTGACACGGAAACTTCAGAGGAATTCCATGTTGAAATCCCAACTTTTCAACTAACAACTACACCTACTTTAAACTAAGCATGCTCAAAAAGAAGAAAGCATTGGTTGTAAAAGACCCCAACTGCTTAAACTGTGGCTACCCATTTACAAGGGATGAAAAATTTTGCCCAGAGTGTGGACAAGACAACAAAGGGAGCAAAATTACCTTTATCAATTTTACCGCCGAGATGTTTCGAGGATTTTTCTCGTGGGATGCGAAATTTTGGAGAACGTTGATTCCCTTACTCATCCGACCCGGTCAAGTTTCTGCCAATTATATTTCTGGGAAGCGCAATCGCTATTCCAACCCCTTTCGATTTTACCTTTCGGTTTCGATTTTGTTTTTCTTACTAGTGAGTTTGAATGAAACGTATAAAAAAATAGACAAGCTCCAAGGATATGTCCAAGAAGATGAAGAACAAGTAAACTTGTTGGAGCTCGACTTTGAAACCCCTCAAAAAAATCAGAACAAAGATTCCATTACCCAACAAATTATACACCGTATAAAAGTGCAAAAAGGCTTGGTTAAAGACAGCCTAACCACTCGTCAAAACACCGATACTTTAGGACTTATCTCGAACAGAATCCGCCCCAAAAATGCGGAAAGTTCTTTCAGCAACGAATACGTACAATACTTTTTACAATACAACAAACTCTACCCAGAGCACAACACGAGCAAGGCGTTAAGCATACTCGGTGTAGAGAAAAACTTTTCCAATAACTTTTGGTACTCTCGGGCAGTAGTCATCAACAAAATTGCAAAGAGCAAAGAAGAACGCGACAAATTTATTCAGCAAATGGTTTCTCTAGGGTCCATTGCCTTATTTATCTTACTGCCGCTCTTCACCCTGAGCCTCAAAATTATTTATATCCGTCGTGCATTCACGTATATCGAACATTTAATTTTTGTATTTCACATCCAAACGGTTTTCTTTTTGCTGTTGAGTCTGTTCTTTTTAATCGATATCTTTAGCAGTACCGACATTGCAGACACAGCGATTGTTTTTGTTGGTCTGTTTGGAATCTATTTGTTTTTAGCCATGAAAAAGTTTTATAATCAAAGCTTTTTTAGAACCTTGGTAAAGTATTGCATGGCGAATACTTTTTTCCTGATTCTCACGAGCATGGGAGTAGCTGTTTTATCAACCATCGTATTCGCGCTATTTTAAAAACTCGTTCGTAACAGTCCTATAATCCCTTGTGATTGCGTATCGAATTGCAGCTCACAACGAATAGTATTTGTTGTAGTGATACGGCACTCAAAAGAGTCTAAATGCTGCCACCATGGTTTAGCGATTAGTCCTTGCATCACTCCTTGTGGGTCTGCCTTATACGTGAAGTTAAATACCCAATCTTTTCGATCTACTTCTGTACCCTCTTGTGGAGCCATAACTTCCCCTACTTGAAACCTCAGCCCAGCAGCTGTTGTCACTGCAGTGGTTTTAAACAAGGGACTCCAAACAAACCTCGTTTCACCTTCGACCGTTTTAATCGCTCCCTGACGCTCCAAATACCCTGATAAACCAGTTCCTTGGAGTTGTAAAGCACCACTGGGTAACCATCGTTCCACTACCTTTTTTACCGCTACCTTATTAAAGTCATCATCGTATTCATAGCTCACAATGGTATCACGCTTTTTTTCGAATTTAGCGAGATTCCCCGACAGTGCCCCTGTCCAGTGAAACATCAGTGAATCTGCGTCCAAGCCCGTAACTTTCTTCAAGCGTTGTTTGCTATTGTTATCGAGCATACTCGACAAAACACCCGTATCTATTTTCCCCGAAATACTCGCTATAGCCTCTGTTGACAACGCATTGTTTCCTTGTAAAAACAAAGCTCCATACCTCCCAAGATTACCTTCTACAACCAGGGAATTCCCTTGTATTTGCAGCTTTCCATGACCACCATCAGTGCTGGTAAAACTCAGTATACTCGATTTTTCTAGGATCGGTGTAAGCCATGCGCTATGCTCATCATGCTCGTACTCTTTTGCCGTCAAAAACCTCGCTACCTCTGTTTGCCAACCGCTTTTACGAAAAGTATATACAACGTGACAGGTTGCCTTTGCTCGTATCACAAATAACGCATTAAACTTGAAGCATTGATACCCCGAAACACCCTCGTACTTTGGTAATTGAGCTGTAAATTCCTCAAAGCGATCAGCATCCTTTATTGCGATGGCTGTACTCAACCAAAACGAATCGTTAGCTCCGCGATAAAACATCAAATTTGCCGGTATATCAATCGCTTTCCTCAACAATTCAAACGAACTGGGAGTCTTAGGATCGCCTTTCTCGGCTTGCTCTCCTGACTTCATGAACTGCGAAGGATGTTGCAAGGCCTCTTTTACAAAAGCCCATTCTAACTGCCTTAGATTTACTTTCACTACCTCCGTAGCTCCTTTCGGAATTTGTCCAGAAACATCAACGGTTGGGTAATATCTAAAATACCCAACCGCTGTGCATATCAATAGTACAGTAACTATTGTATAACTTATTTTTTTTACCATTGATTATTTTCCAAAAGTATTAATCATTTTCAGTAATAACTTCAACGTATTTTCTTCTTTACCCGTCGTATTCAAACTCAAGGCTGCTTTCATTGTATTTCCTCTAAATCGCTCCGATTTCAAGGTGATTGATTGTACGTGCTCTTCCGAGAATTTTAAATACTTCGCATTCGACTTACCGATCATGTTCTTCGGTACTGCCGATAACACTCTATTAGGATTCAAATAAACAACTGTTGCGTTTTTACGCAAAACCTTTCCGTGCTTTCCGCTGTTGTAGCTAACACCTCTTTCAATAGCAAAAGCTCTCGTTTTTGAACTGGTTACATACAATACCTCGTTCTTTAAAACAACGTATAAATCAATCGGTAATTCTGACTTCGGAAGATCTACTTTATACACCTTTGCCTCCTTAGACACCAACTTGTACTTTTGCCCAATTCCTAAGAGTTTTGCCAACATATCTTGTCTTTTCGAACCTACCATCACCGTAAAATCAGGAACAAAGGCATCTTTAGTTTTGGTAACCTTGGTACGCTCGTAATCCTCGTTGTACTTATACGTGGTATAGCTTACTTTCTCCTTTTTGAAATCGTTTAATACAAACAAAGCATCTCCGGTAATCAATTCTGAAATCGCCTTTTCATCCAACAACATAGCAACCATTCCTCCGGCAACATCAATTTCTTCCTTGAACTTCGGGAACATAGCTCCGTAAATACTATTCAACATCAAAGGATACTCATTTAGGGCAGCTTCTGTGTCCACAGACATTCCCCAATAAGCCATCACGTTGGTACCGTCAAACCCTTTTAAAAGGTTTTTATCCATACGCTTCCCATAGATCTTTTTAAAGCTCTTTTGGAACGATGGACTCACCTTAGTTTCCATGAGTACTTTGGCTTGGTTTTCTTCGAAAAATAAATTCGCTGAAATCGACTCAATCCCGTAGATATTTGGATTTTTAGTATCGATCATTCCAAACATCGTACTGAATTCATTCATTCCCCCATACGACTCCATCATTTTCCCCATAAAACTTCCGTAGTGTCCCATCCAAAATGTCATGGCAGCACCTTTCTTTACAGCTTTCTTGAATTCAGAATTCACGGCAATCGACTGATTTCTGTGTAGGTTCATCACGCGCATAGCTTCTTCTTTGACCCAAGTCTTTGTTAAGCGCTTTTGCAAACGGTAGTTCGATTCCTTCTCTTCCTTTAATTTTTCGAAACGCGCTTTGTGCTTCTTAAAGTAATCGCGATTTCTGTCGCCTGACAGGTTTAATAACATTCCGTCATTCCAGATAGTGAAGTTACTGTAGCCTTGTACATAACTAAACCCTCTCTCCTGTTCAATGGTTTTGTATTTATTAGTTTTTACGGTGCTTTCATAAACAGCTCGGTCTTTGAGTTCCACCATAAACCCATGGTATCCAACACTATCGGTCTTTTTGTAAAAATAATACGCATTAGCGTTTATGTTTACGCCCATATCTCCTACAGAACTAAACGCGTCGTCTTTTCTTTTTCTATTCATCTTTTTCAATAAAGATTCCCCGATGATACTCGAATCAATATCCGACATTTTGATCAACTCAAATACATTGTCTGCATTGGAGCTAACCACCACGTCTGCCTCCTTAGGCACTTTATTTTCGAGTTGTTGCGCAGTAGCAATACTAAGGGTTTGTAAACACAGTAGTGTAGCAATAATTTTTTTCATTGTTTAATTAATTCTGAAGTTGTATAGTGTTTTTTATTGTTTGCTTATTTGATATGATATCAGCCGCCTTTACACGCAGGAGCACTGCTTTCTTGCTCTTAGCTATCTTCGCTAATGAATTCGAAGCCTTCGCAACAGCCTCGTCAAAACGATAGACCCCTGTAAAGCTCGCCGATTCAAAAATTTGTTGATCGTCTTTTTTAGCTTTGCGAAACTCACGTGCGATATCGAAATGATGACTTCTTTTGAAGAGTCGCTTTCCCTTATCAAACGAAAAGTGTCGGTGTTTTTTCAACTGAGCGATTTGCTTTTTAGAGCTAAAATTGATGAGTACTTGATTGAGGTTTTCTACACTTTGAAAGTCGCAAGAAACACTGAGAATAAACTCTTCAAAATCCAATTCGTGCTTGACATTAGAGATTCCTTTCGTCGCCTTTATTTTCGTCAACATCTTACGGACTCCTTCTCGGATATCGATCTTTGAAGGAACCTTATACCCATTGACACTATCGAGCAACATAATGGAAGCTAACTTGGTTTTGCTCCTGCTCAAGTTTAAAGTAAATGTAGCTTGCCCGGAACCGTCTTCGCGCAGCTTTATTTCTTCTACAAACTCAAAACAACTGGTTAAAAGTAAGGTAGAAGCAATAACTAAAAAGAAATAGCGTAATTTGCTCATATCACAATTTTGTGCAAATATACTAATTTGAGCTATGAAACACTTAAAAATTGCATTCTAATAACAGCTATCCGCTAGTTTTTCAATAGGGTGGTATTCCATCAGTGCCTGAGTACCTTTTTTCGTTACAACTGTGGTACTTACTGTCTGAACTTGAGTTCGCTTCATACATACGGCTGTCTCTGGAGTTCCTAAACTTCGATCTCGATGAAAGGCAAAAATTTCGGATTTTTCAAAGCTCGTACGACCTGCTAACCAAGTAGCAAACCACTGCTCTCGTAGCGTTTTCATTTCGTGTGTATACAACGTAGCGGATGACCAAATACGAGGCTCGTCTTCTAATTTAGAAAAGTGCTTTTGCTCACCATCCCACACCAATTCGTAGGCTTTTCTCGTCATTTGCCAATCGACGAGCACGATGGTAAAAGGCTCAATACCTTCAAAATCAAAAGCTTCAACAGCTGCAACGGCATCTACTGCTGTAAGCAACTGTTTTACCACCAACCCACGACTCATACGGTACGATTGGGCTCTTTGATGCTTAACAAAGCCTCCATTTAATAGGCAAATCAATCGTTGATCCCTGCGTAAACCAATCCAAGTACCTCCGGCAACTTTATCTTTTGGATACTCTATTGCAATCCCGTTTTCTGTATACTGTTTTGGCGGAACAGTTACTCGATGAGGATCTTCATCGCGGTTAGAAGTCAATATAAAATCGTTATTTTCTAAAGGTAAATAGGTTACTGTACACATAAGGTATTATCATTTGTATAAATAAGACGTAAAAACCGACTCATATTTACTAAAAATAAGTGTAACTTTGTGGGCTACTAGTCTAGATGACACTAGACTTTCGTACAAAGAAATAAATTTAATAACAAACAACATACAAAAATGGGAAAAGGTTTTTTTCAAGTACCCACTGCCATTAATGAGCCGGTAAAAGGGTATGCTCCGGGTTCACCAGAGAGAGAAGCTGTTGCAAAACAGTACAAAGAATACTTCAACGGATCTGTTGATGTACCAATGTACATCGGTTCAGAAGAAGTACGCACTGGAAACACGCGTAACATGACGCCTCCACACGATCACCAACACGTAGTTGGTCAGTACCACGTAGGAGACAAGAGCCATGCTGAAAAAGCTATCGCCAATGCCTTAGAAGCTCGTGCTGCTTGGGCGCAAATGCCATGGGAGCAAAGAGCTGCAATTTTCTTGCGCGCTGCCGAATTAATTGCCGGACCTTACCGTGCAAAAATTAATGCTGCAACCATGATTGCCCAGTCAAAAACCATTCACCAAGCAGAGATTGACGCTGCCTGTGAGTTAATTGACTTTTTGCGTTTCAACGTAGAGTACATGTCTGACATCTACAACGAGCAACCAAATTCTGACGACGGTATTTGGAACCGTGTATCATACCGTCCTTTAGAAGGATTTGTATACGCTATTACTCCATTTAACTTTACGGCTATTGCTGCGAATTTACCAGCATCTGCTGCCATGATGGGGAACGTAGTTGTTTGGAAGCCTTCGGATAGTCAAATTTACTCAGCGAAAGTAATTGTTGACATCTTTAAAGAAGCAGGAGTTCCTGACGGAGTTATCAACGTAATTTACGGAGATCCCGTTGAAATCACCGACGTTGTATTATCGTCTCCAGATTTCGCAGGAATCCACTTCACTGGATCGACTTATGTATTCAAAGAACTTTGGAAAAAAATAGGTGAAAACATCCACACTTACAAAACATATCCACGTATCGTAGGAGAAACTGGAGGAAAAGACTTTATCGTTGCACATCCTTCTGCAAATCCACGTCAAGTAGCAACAGGTATTTCTCGCGGTGCTTTTGAATTCCAAGGACAAAAGTGTTCAGCTGCTTCAAGAGTGTACTTACCAAAATCAATAGCTACTGAGGTATTAGATTTTGTAAAAGAAGATATCGCTTCTTTCAAAATGGGATCACCAGAAGATATGAGTAACTTCATTACTGCTGTAATTCACGAAGGGTCGTTTGACAAATTAGCGAAGTATATTGACCAAGCGAAAAACGATGCTGATGCTGAGATCATCGCTGGAGGTAACTACGACAAATCAAAAGGTTACTTTGTAGAGCCAACTGTTATCTTAACTACGAATCCAAAGTACACTACTATGGAAACTGAATTGTTCGGTCCTGTAGTTACTATTTACGTATACGAAGATGCCGATTGGTCAGCAACCTTAGAATTAGTAGATGGAACCTCTGAGTACGCATTGACAGGAGCTGTATTCTCTACAGACCGTTACGCTATTGCAGAAGCGACAAAAGCATTGGAAAACTGTGCTGGTAACTTCTATATCAACGACAAGCCAACAGGAGCTGTTGTAGGACAGCAACCATTTGGTGGAGCACGTGCTTCAGGAACGAATGATAAGGCAGGATCTGCTCAAAACTTATTGCGTTGGGTATCTCCGAGATTAATCAAAGAAACTTTTGTTTCTCCAACGGATTACCGTTACCCTTTCTTAGGATAAGTAACGACTTAATCAATCATAAAAAAAACCAAGCTAAATGCTTGGTTTTTTTTATATCACGTAATTTAATATCATAAAGTAATGGCAAGCGGCTCCTCCTAAAACAAAGAAGTGCCAAATTACATGGTGGTAAGGGATTTTTTTAATCGCGTAGAATACGATCCCCACCGTGTAAAAAATACCACCTGCAATTAATAGGGCCAGTCCATCAGGGTGAATAGCATTCACCAATGCTTCAAAATCAAATACTATCAACCATCCCATAACCAGGTATAGCAATGTTGAAACTACCTCAAATTTACCCGTAAAAAAGAGCTTTAGTACTATTCCGACTAGCGCAATCCCCCACACTCCGTAAAACAGAGTCCATCCCTTACTGTGTAATAGGAGTAAGAGTAGCACTGGCGTATAGGTTCCTGCAATCAACAGGTAGATACTCAGGTGATCTACAATGCGAAATAGGTGTTTGCGCGCTTCTGATTGAACCGCATGGTACAGCGTCGATGCCGTAAACAATACAATCATAGACACTCCGTATACCCATATGCTAAACAAACTCCAAGGCTTGTGATCACTGTTGGCTAATAACACAAACAAGCCCACTATTCCCAACACTGCTCCCACTCCGTGAGACCAAGCGTTTAACTTTTCTTCAACTGCTGTTTGTGTACTCATAAGCTATCCTTTGTATTTGACGGGTAGGTAAACTACCTTTTTCGTTTCAAAGAAATCCTCTTCAAAATACGACGGTAAATCGTAAATAACGGCTTTCGGAAACTTTGCTAACTCTTCTGATAAATCTCCACCCTTGAGATACAAGATACCATTTTTTAACTCGTTTTGATGTTTTTTGTGTACCTTATTTTTGATCCAACGGTGAAAAGTTTCCATTTGGGCAACGGCTCTACTTACGATAAAATCATAGGTTTCCGGAACTTCCTCAACCCTACCATGGGTTGTTTTTACGTTTTCTAGCCCTAAGCCTTCAGCAACTTCATTAACTACTTTAATTTTCTTCCCGATAGAGTCTACTAAGTGAAACTTACACTCAGGAAACATGATTGCCAAGGGAATTCCTGGAAATCCTCCTCCCGTTCCTACATCCATAATGCTACTCCCCGGAGCAAACTGCATCACCTTTGCAATTCCCAACGAGTGCAGTACGTGTCGTAAGTACAGCTCGTCAATATCCTTACGTGAAACCACGTTGATTTTCAAGTTCCAATCCTGGTAAAGTTCTTGTAATTTCGCAAATTGCTCCAGTTGTTGTTCCGATAAATTCGGAAAGTATTTTTTAATGATCTCCATGCCTCGATTTTTCACTGCAAAAATAAAAAACAAATTCGTATTGTTAATTTTTAAGCAAAAGAACTTATAAATGTTAAAAAGTACTGGGAAGGCACTAGCCATCTGGCAAAAACGTTTATTTTTGCTTTTCATAACAAACGACAAATGAAGACAATAAACTTCTCACGCATAGACAAGCAAAAGTTTTTTAGGACACTTAACAAACGAGTGAATAATTACTTTAAAGAGAATAATTTAAAACGAACAGGAAATTGGAAGTTGTACTCGAAGGCCATCGTAATGTTTGGGCTTTTCCTCATCCCCTTTATCATCATCCTCACCATAGACTTATCACAATGGGTTAAGCTACTATTAACTGTAGTCATGGGAGTTGGTATGGCTGGAGTTGGAATGAACGTAATGCACGATGCCAACCACGAATCTTTTTCGAGCAACAAATGGGTAAACAAATTAATGGGAAGTAGTATTTATATCCTCGCTGGAAACGTGTACAACTGGAAGGTACAGCACAATGTACTCCACCATACCTACACCAATATCCAAGACCATGACGAAGATATTGACGCTGGTAGAATTATCCGTTTTTCAAAGCACGCTAAATGGTTGTGGATACACAAGTTTCAAAAGTACTATTCCGTATTTCTCTACGGACTTTTAACCATTAACTGGGCCATTACTACTGATTTTAAACAGATGCGCAGCTATTTGAAGCGCAAACTTTCGTACGGAAGTTTTCCGAGCCCAGCTACGGAATGGACCAAATTGGTCATTTCTAAACTCGTGTACTACGCACTTTGGCTCGTACTACCGATTGCTGTACTCAACATTGCATGGTGGAAAGTACTCATCGGCTTTTTTGTAATGCACTATACCGCTGGAATTATTTTAAGTGTTATTTTCCAATTGGCGCACGTAGTACCAAAAACTGAAATGCCTCTTCCAGACGAAAATGGGAATATGAAAAATACTTGGGCAATTCACCAATTGTACACCACGGCGAACTTCGCTCCTAAAAACTGGTTAATCAATTTCTACACCGGAGGGTTAAACCACCAGGTTGAGCATCATATTTTTCCGCATATTTCACATATTCACTACAAGAAATTAGCGAAAATTGTCAAGGAAACTGCTGAAGAGTTCAACTTGCCATACAACGAATATAAAACGACGAGAAGGGCTATTATCGAGCACTTCAAACACCTTGCCGAATTGGGAAAAAAACCTCAATTGGCATAAATCAACAACACAATTAATAACAAACAATGTCAAACGCATTATCAAACAGAATTAACAGTTTACCTGTTTCACAAACTTTAGCCATGGCTGCTAAAGCGAGAGAATTAAAGGCTGAAGGAAAAGACATCATCAGCTTGAGTTTAGGAGAACCTGATTTTAACACTCCTGACTTTATCAAGGACGCAGCAATAGAAGCTATCCAACAGGACTACAACTCATACACTCCCGTAGATGGTTACGCAGAGTTAAAAGAGGCGATTTGCACGAAGTTTAAGCGCGACAACAACTTGAACTACGCCCCAAATCAAATTGTAGTTTCTACCGGAGCTAAGCAGTCTATTGCCAACGTAGCGCAGGTATTGTTAAACCCAGGAGATGAAGTATTACTTCCGGCTCCATATTGGGTGAGTTATTCTGCTATCGCTACCCTTTGTGAAGCAAAATTTGTGGAAATCCCATCGAGTATCGAGAACGATTTCAAAATTACTCCTGAACAGTTAGAGGCAGCGATTACTCCTAAGACGAAGATGATCTTTTTTAACTCGCCAAACAACCCGAGTGGTACTATTTACAGCGAGGCTGAATACAGAGCACTTGCGGCGGTATTAGAAAAACACCCGCAGATTTACATCTTGTCTGATGAGATTTACGAACACATCAACTACGGTAGTCCGTTGTTTAGTTTTGCTGCCATCGAAAGCATGTACGACCGTACCATTACCGTAAATGGTTTAGCAAAAGCATTTGCCATGACAGGATGGAGAATTGGGTTTATCGGTGCTCCTGCATGGATTGCCAAAGCTTGTACCAAAATGCAAGGACAAATTACTTCGGGAACAAACTGTATAGCGCAACGCGCAGCTATCACAGCGGTTTCTGCTGAACCAAGTGCCGTACAATACATGGTCGATGAGTTTAAGAAACGAAGAGATATGATGTTGGAACTCTTAGGAGCTATTGACGGGTTTAAACTCAACGTTCCGGAGGGAGCCTTCTACATTTTCCCAGATATTTCTGGTTTCTTCGGAAGAACCATCCGCAATAAAACCATTGCCAATGCCAACGACTTTTCAATGTTATTATTGGAAGAAGCGAATGTAGCTACCGTTACTGGAGAAGCCTTTGGAGCTCCTAACTGTATCCGCTTATCGTACGCTGCTTCAGAAGAACAATTGCGAGAAGCTGTAAAACGCATACAAGAAGTTGTGGGATAACCCCAACATTCAAATTTCACATACTAAAAAGGGATGCTGTAAGCATCCCTTTTTTTATAAGTCTTCTCTGAGTTCTTCCAATTCGGCAATAATCGCATCGAGCTTTGAAACGAGTGTTGCGTATAGTATTTTAGTCGAAATCATATACACCAAGGTGCAAAAAATAGAGATCAAAACCCCTAACACTACTCCGATACCCACAATTTGCAGGAAGTTCATATCTCGGGTGATAAATTTAGATAAAAAGCTCTGCTCACTAATGCTATGGGCCAAAACAAAGATGGACAATACGGCCACAGGAAGGGCGTACATAAACATCTTTTTAGTCGCTTTTATAATCGACATCATGACCTTCTTGTAGTTCTTTAAATAAGTAAGGTTGTCTGATTTTACGTCAATCATATCGAATTGCTTGAGCAACCGCCTGTTAAAAAAATACAAGCACAAGATCAAAAAAGCGCCGTAAAAACCGATAATGGCTTCGGAAAATGCGGCCATCCCTCCGGCTACTAAAATCGCCATAGGAATCAAGCCTTTGTTATCTATTTCGTAGGTGCGTTGTATTTTATGAATAAGGGATTTGGATTTTTTATTGTACAAATCGTTTACTTTTGGAGCGATCAACGCCTGCTCTTCAACAAAGGCTTCGTTCCATATTTTCTCAATTGATTTTTCCATCTAATAAAGTCTTTAATTGTTTTTTTATTCTGTTGATACGAACTGCAATATTGTTAGCGCTAGTTCCAATAATTACAGCAATTTCTTTGTAAGGATTTTCTTCTAAATACAGTAAAATAATCGCTCTATCAACCTCCGACAATTGCTTGATAGCTCCGTATAACAAATTTAAATGCTCGTTTTCAAATGCGGTATTCTGCTCTGAAAGTTCCGGAATCACATCGTTGTTATACGGTTTTCTATTCTGCTTTTTACGAAGTGTTAGACACACGTTCAAGGTAATTCGATATACCCAGGTAGACCACTTTGATTTCTCTTGGAAAGCTGTTCTACTCTTCCAAATTTGCAAACAAGCTTCCTGATAAAAGTCTTCAAAATCTTCCTGAGAATCCGTGTACGCTCGGCAGATTTTGATAATGATTCCCGCATAGGGCACTATCGATGTCGTATAAAAATCGTTACTCAAAATTTGGTTTTATCAGTTAGTAATCTCAGTTTTAAAAATATTACAACAACTAGTGATTTTTTTCAATCCACCTCCATTCACCGCTTTGCTATTACCATCCCTTTACCCGATAACACTGGGAGTAAGGCACAAAAAAAGGGAGGTATAAAAAACCTCCCTTTTTTCTAGTTAATTGTTAACTATTCATTTTTCCAGCCGCACAACTGACAAAAGATTTCGCTTTGTGCAGGACAGTATTTTTATCTCCGACTTCCGGATATCCCATACTCGATAATTTTGCTTTTACTGCTGGGAGCGATGCAGCTTCTGCATCTAAGACTACCTTTGCGTCTTCTACTGAAATAGAGACAGCCTGCACTCCATCAATAGATTGCAATCCTTTGGTAATGGTAGCAGCGCAGCCGCCACACTTTAAATTTTCTATGTATATTTCACTATTCATGTGTCGCGTTTTTTTGTTTCCATTTTGTATAACCACCAGCAACATTGTAAACTTCAAAACCTTTTGAAGCTAGTATTTTCGCTGCTTTCATACTACGTCCACCAGATCGACAATACAGGTACACTGGTTGCTCTTTATCGAGAAGTTGCAGTGCCTTCTGTTCAAAATCGTCAGCGGTGACTTCTATTTGAAGAGCTCCGTCAATACCTCCAGCTGCCCATTCCTGTGGCGTTCTAACATCGACGAGTTGCATCGATTTTACTTTCTGTAATTGTTCTGCCAAGGCAGTGACACTTACCTCACGAACTCCTGCTTGCTGCCCAGTACAACTGAACAAACCTAACTGCAGAAGGATTACTGCTATGAATTGTCTAAACTTCATTTCTAAATTTATTGTGAATTCGGACATACTGTTGCCGTTCTGGTCACAGCGGTTTCTTTGATGGCTTTGTATCCACCCGCAACATCAATCACGCCGTGAATTCCCCTCGCCTTAAGTATTGAAGCTGCAATTACCGAACGGTACCCTCCGGCACAGTGCACGTAAAACGGTTGGTTTTCCGGAAATTCCCTTAGGTGATCGTTGATAAAGTCTAGCGGTGTATTAGGTACATCCACTACGTGTTCATTTTCGTATTCACCAGGCTTTCGAACGTCAAATATGGGTAGTTTTCCATGATCTGCGGCCATGGTTTCGGCAGAAACTGATTCCAGTGAGTCTATCTCTTTTCCGGCAGCAGCCCAACTCTCAAAACTACCGTCTAAATACCCTAAAACGTTGTCAAAACCAACGCGTGAAAGGCGGGTAATTGTCGCTTCCTCTTCTCCTACCGGTGTAATTAACACAATCGGTTGCGAAACGTCTTTGATCAACGCACCAACCCAAGGGGCAAAGGTTCCTTTTAAGCCAATAAATATCGCTTGAGGTACAAATCCTTTAATAAATTCCGATTGATGGCGTACATCGAGGATAACTGCGCTATTCTCATTGGCTACTTTTTCAAACTCAGCAACAGATAACGCCTTGGATCCAGCTTTTAAAACATCGTCGATAGACTGATAGCCTTCTTTATTCATTTTAACATTGAGTGGAAAGTAAGCAGGTGGAGGTAACAAGCCCTCTGTAACCTCTACTACAAACTCTTCTTTGGTCATGTCTTTGCGCAACGCGTAGTTTGTTTTTTTCTGTTCTCCTATGGTCCCCACTGTTTCTTTACTTAGGTTCTTCCCACAAGCAGAACCAGCACCATGTGCTGGATAAACCACAACATCATCTTCTAGCGTCATGATTTTAGTACGCAGACTGTCGTACAATAACCCAGCTAATTCTTCTTGAGTCATGCTCGCTGCCTTCTGTGCTAAATCCGGACGTCCAACATCTCCTAAAAACAGGGTGTCCCCACTAAAAATCGCATGATTATTTCCTTCGGCATCCTTCAACAAATAGGTGGTACTCTCCATGGTATGACCTGGCGTATGCAACACGGTAATACTGATATCTCCTAGCTGAAACACCTCGCCATCAGTAGCGATATGTGCATCGTACTTAGGTGCCGCCGTAGGTCCGTAAACGATGGTAGCCCCAGTTTTTTCAGCCAAGGTAACATGTCCACTTACGAAATCGGCATGAAAATGGGTTTCGAATATGTATTTTATAGTTCCGTTGTTCTTTTCGGCAGTATCTATGTAGGATTGAACTTCACGTAAAGGATCAATGATGGCTACTTCACCATTACTCTCTACGTAATAAGCTCCCTGCGCTAGACAACCTGTATAAATTTGTTCTATCTTCATAATTCACTTTTCACTTATTGATACGCCTGATGAATGTACTGAGCGTATTTTCTTTGATTAATATTATCTCCTGTTTTAAAAAATAGTACTGCTCCATTCGCTCTCATAAAAAAGTGATCTAAGCTCACTTCTTCCAAAAGTCCTCCTCTGAACAAAGCATCTCTTACGGGACCTTTTACGCCTGCAAAATAGAACGTAACCCCGCGTTTTCGATAATAGCGAATTCTGTCTTTCAACATTTCAACACCACTACTATCTACCCTATTAATACTCTCTGCATCGAGTACAATTAATTGCAATTGCTTTCCTTTATCCAACACCATTTCGTCGAGTCGATCTCTGAAATAACTGGCATTGGCGTAAAACAACTGTGCGTCAAAACGGAACACCAAAATTTCAGGTTCCAAAATAACCTCCTTAAATCTATTTTTATTTCTAAAAAAGTCAGATTCTGGTACTTTGCCCAATTCGGTAACATAAGGTCGGGAAGTTCTGAAGATCAATAAGACCAACGACAGTCCAACTCCGGTAATGATACCGTACTCAATACCCAAAAAAAGCGTGGCTAAAAAGGTGGCCAACAACAACCAAAAATCGAGGTTATCGGCCCTCCACAAGCGCCTAGCTTCTTTTACATTGATTAAGTTAAAAACCGCAACGACGATAATCGAAGCGAGTACTGTTTTCGGGAGGTGGTAAAATACCGGTGTCAAAAACAGTAAGGTCAAGACCACTAATATGGCAGCGGTCAACGCCGCTATTCCTGTTTTCCCGCCCGATTCTGCATTGATAGCAGAACGAGAAAAACTAGATGCCGACGGGTAGGCTTTAAAGAGTGAGCCTACAATATTACTCAGTCCTAATGCAATCAGTTCTTGATTGGGACGTATTCTGTATTCATCTTGTTTAGATTCTAGGGTTTTCCCAATAGAAATCGTTTCTAGGTACCCTACCATCACTAAGGTCAATGCAATGGGCATCAATTCGCGAATTAAGGCAATATCAATAACCGGCATCGCAAAACCAGGCAATCCCGATGGAATTTCTTTAACGATGGCAATCCCCTCCCAATTCGCACCGAAATAACGTACCGTTACGATCCCAAACACCACGACAATAAGGGCATTGGGAATTTTTCTATTTAAACGTCTAAAGAATACGATAATTCCACAGGCTACCAAGCCAATTACTGTGGTCGGCACATGCAATTCACCGATTCTCGTGCTGATATCTTGTAGGAGAACGTGAATTTGATCGCTTTGAACAAAATCGACTCCGAACAGATTCCTAAATTGATTGAGTCCAATAATCAGCGCTACAGCCGAAGTAAACCCTGTGATCACCGGTCTCGACAAAAAGTTAACCACGAAACCCAGTTGAAATACCCCCATCGCAAACTGTATGCTTCCGACGAGCAAGGCCAACAAAATACTAATGGCAATATAACTTTCCGATCCTGCCAGTGCTAAGGTAGACACTCCTGTTGCAACGATGAGTGAATCCATGGCGACGGGCCCAATGGCCACCTGTCTAGACGATCCAAAAACAGCGTATACCAATTGAGGCATCAAGGCTGCATACAATCCGTAAATCGGTGGTAAGCCCGCGATAAGTGCATAGGCTATTCCTTGGGGAATAAGAACAATTCCTACGGTAATACCTGCTAGGATGTCTCCGAGCAATTGCGACCTTTTGTACTTAGGCAGCCAATCGAGTATAGGTATCAAGTTTTGAATCTTATTCATTTTCTAAGGTATCTATTAAAATAATTCTCCTTGTCCAGCTCCTGAAACACCTCTGATTTTTCCGAGGTGCTGATAAGCCAAATCTGTCACTTCCCTACCTCTCGGCGTCCTCATTATAAATCCTTGTTGAATTAAAAACGGTTCATAAACCTCTTCTATGGTTTCCGCATTCTCGGCAACTGCAGTTGCGAGAGTAGTAAGACCTACGGGGCCGCCCTTAAACTTTTCAATGATGGTGGTCAATATTTTATTATCCATTTCATCCAAACCATGGGCATCTACATTCAATGCTTTTAAAGCGTATTTAGCGATTTCTATGGTAATGCGACCATCTCCTTTAATTTGTGCAAAATCACGCACCCTGCGAAGCAATGCATTGGCAATACGCGGAGTTCCTCTACTTCGTCCAGCAATTTCAATGGCTGCTTCCATAGAAATAGGCACTCGTAAAATTTGTGCACTTCGTTGAATAATGGTACTCAATAACTCTGTCGAATAATAATGCAAACGACTACTGATACCAAAACGAGCCCGCATGGGAGCTGTCAGCAATCCCGAGCGCGTTGTTGCACCCACCAACGTAAAAGGTTCCAAGTTAATCTGAACGGTTCTGGCATTGGGGCCAGACTCTATCATTATATCAATTTTAAAGTCCTCCATTGCCGAATACAAGTACTCTTCTACTATAGGGCTCAAACGGTGAATCTCGTCGATAAACAAAACATCACGTTCCTCCAAATTCGTCAAGAGGCCTGCTAAATCACCAGGTTTGTCCAACACAGGACCTGAAGTAACTTTAATTCCTGCGTTCAACTCATTTGCCAAAATATGCGCTAGGGTCGTTTTACCTAATCCCGGTGGTCCGTGGAATAGGGTATGATCTAAGGCTTCATCACGCTGATTGGCAGCCTCAACGAAAATCTTCAAATTCTCAATAGCCTGATCTTGTCCTGTAAAATCATCAAAGGACAGCGGACGCAACTTCTTTTCTACATCGAGTTCTTCGTTAGAATAATGGTCTTTTTCTGGATTTAAATGCTCATTCATACAATTACAAATATACTGTAAATAATAAGTTCACTCTGTAATATAAGTTACGAATGAACCGGTGCTATTGTTTAGCATTCGCTACCCCACAAGATAGCACAAAAAAAAAGCCTTTCACAAGGAAAGGCTTTTTCTAATATAGTGTGGTTATTAAGATGGCTCTTCGCCTTCTAATAACGGTGTAGTCTGTAATACGAAATCTTTACCGTGTACATACTCTCCGCTCTCGTCAGTCTTACTGTAATCGTAAGCCCATCTGTGAACTTCAGGAATTGGCCCAGGCCAGTTTCCGTGAATGTGCTCTACTGGAGTAGTCCATTCAAGAGTATTGGCATTCCAAGGGTTTTGGGTAGCCTTTTGTCCGCGGTAGATAGAGATAAAGTAGTTTGCTAAGAAAATGATTTGAGCAAATCCACCGATAATCGCCATTACTGTCATGAACACGTTGATATCCGCTAAGTCGTCAAACATTGGGAAGTTCGTATTGGTATAATAACGACGTGGTAAACCAGCTAATCCGATAAAGTGCATTGGGAAAAATACTCCATATGCAGAGATAATCGTGATCCAGAAGTGCCAGTATCCCATAGTCTTGTTCATCATACGACCGTACATTTTAGGGAACCAGTGATAGATACCTGCGAACATTCCGAACAATGCAGATACTCCCATTACTAAGTGGAAGTGTGCCACTACGAAATACGTATCGTGTACGTTGATATCCAATGCAGAATCTCCTAATACCAATCCTGTCAATCCTCCTGTTACGAACGTCGATACTAATCCGATAGAGAACAACATAGCTGGGTTCATTTGCAAATTACCTTTCCATAAGGTAGTCACATAGTTAAATGCTTTTACTGCCGAAGGAATTGCAATTAATACCGTAGTAAAGGTAAACACTGATCCTAAGAATGGGTTCATTCCAGATACGAACATGTGGTGACCCCATACAATCGTAGAAAGGAAGGCAATAGCCATAATAGAACCGATCATCGCACGGTAACCGAAAATTGGTTTACGCGCATTGGTCGAAATAATCTCTGACGTTAACCCAAGAGCAGGTAATAAGATAATATATACTTCTGGGTGTCCTAAGAACCAGAATAAGTGTTCAAATAATACTGGTGATCCACCTTGGTAGTGCAATACCTCTCCCGAGATAAAGATATCCGATAAATAGAACGAAGTTCCAAAACTTCTATCGAAGATCAATAACAAGGCTGCCGACAATAATACTGGGAATGAAATCACACCGATGATAGCTGTGATAAAGAACGCCCACATAGTCAAAGGCAATCTCGTCATTTTCATTCCTTTTGTACGTAAGTTCAATACAGTTACGATATAGTTCAACGATCCGATTAACGAAGATGCGATAAAGATCGCCATCGATACTAACCATAACGTCATTCCCGTACCAGAACCTGGAATTGCTTGTGGCAATGCAGATAATGGTGGGTAGATTGTCCATCCTGCTGATGCTGGTCCTGCCTCTACGAAAAGAGAAACAACCATAACTACAGAAGATAAGAAGAACAACCAATAAGAAACCATGTTTAAAAATCCTGAAGCCATATCACGTGCTCCAATCTGTAATGGAATCAATAAGTTTGAAAAGGTTCCACTCAACCCGGCTGTCAATACGAAGAATACCATGATGGTACCGTGAATCGTAACTAAAGCCAAATACATATCAGGGTCCATAACCCCGTCTGTTTGGTGGCTACCTAAAAAGGCCTCGATAATAGAGAACGAAGTCTCTGGCCATGCAATTTGCAAACGGAATAACATAGACATAAATACCCCAATGATACCCATGAACATTCCTGTTACCAAGAACTGCTTCGAGATCATTTTGTGATCTGTACTGAAAATGTATTTCGTTACAAATGTTTCCTTGTGATGATGATCTGACATAATCTATACTTTATATATTTTAAAAATATCTTATTTAATTACTTGCGCTAAGGTTTTCTGATCAGCTAACCACTTGTTGTATTGATCCTCTTCTACAACAGTAATTTTCATCTGCATGTTGTAGTGAGAAGCTCCACAAATTTTATTACAAAGTAATAAGTAGTTAAACTCGTATAACTCTTCTTCACCTTTAGCGGCACGTATTTTATTAATTCCGTTAGTTTTAGCGATTACTTCAGGATTCTGACGCATTTCTTCCGTAGTGTATTTCGGTGTAAATGCGAATTGAGTTACCATACCAGGAACACAGTTCATTTGCGCTCTAAAGTGAGGCATATACGCAGAGTGCAACACATCTTGCGAACGGAACTTGAATAAGATCTTCTTTCCTTTAGGTAAGTATAATTCCGTTACTTGTTTATCATCTTGAGCTTTTGGGTCAGACATGTCAACACCCATAGTATTCACTCCTTTGATAAAGTTCACGTTTCCTAATCCTAATTCGTTATCAGCACCTGCATAACGAGCATCCCAACGGAACTGTTGTGAGTATACTTCGATAACAATTGGGTTTTCATCATCACCAACGTACATGATGTTGTTCCACTGCCATAAACCGTAACCGATTAACAATACAATCGTAACCGCAGGAATGGTTGTCCACAACAACTCTAATTTGTGACTATCTGCATAGAATAAAGCTTTCTTGTCTTTGTTTCCTCGGTACTTGTACGAGAAGAAAAAGATTAAAAACTGCATACCAAACTGCACTACCCCAATTAAGATAAAGGTAATATTGAATAACCTATCGTCGTGTTCTCCTTCAATAGAAGCAGATTCTGGCAACAAGTAAACATTCATTGCAATTAAACAGTAAATCATCATTGCATAAAGGAATGCTAGGAATCCTATGGCTAACTTTCCCTGTGTGTCATTGTCTTTATCAGTAGCAATTACCGAACGGAAATTCATAATACGGGTAATCTGCCAAAAGCTTACTCCCAATGCAACTGCTATAAAAATGTAAAATAAAGCGAGCATAATATCTAAACTATTATTGTTTTAATTTATTAATTAATGATGATTACTATCTTCTCCTCTGTGTTCGATATTATAGTAATGGTGTGTTTCACTTTCGTGAATAAACGGATTTCCTTTTGCTAGTGGAGCTGCTTTCGCGAAAGCACTAAACGTTGCAAAGATAAACAATCCGATAAAGAATAATATCGCACTTAATTCACCAATTCCGAATCCCCATTGACCTCCTACAGTTCCAGGCATGATCATCACGAATAAATCAATGTAGTGTCCGATTAAGATAACTACTCCTCCTAAAATTACCAACCAAGGAATGCTCTTAAAGTCACTGTTGATTAATAATAATACTGGGAAGATAAAGTTCAATACTACCATTCCGATAAACGGTAATTGGTACTCGTTAAAACGCTGTGCGTAGTACGTAGTTTCTTCTGGCATATCAGCATACCAAATTAACATGAACTGAGCGAACCATAAATACGTCCAGAATACAGAGAACCCGAACATAAACTTCGCCAAATCGTGGATGTGACTATCGTTTACAAATGGTAAAGCTCCTTTTGAACGCAAGTAAATAGTTACTAACGCGATCACTGTTAATGCTGACACTAACAACGTAGCCAATACATACCATCCGAATAAGGTAGAGAACCAGTGAGGGTCAATCCCCATAATCCAATCCCAAGACATCATTGATTCAGAAACCATGAAGAACGCTGCAAACCCAACACTCATGTTATAGATTTGCTTGTGTAATTTTAAGTCTCCGTTATCTTGTTGAATTGATTTCTTTCTGATAATAAAACGCAATGCATTCCAAACAGCGATGTAGAAAATACTTCTAATCGTCCATCCTGGAACATTCATCCACCAGCTCTTACGATCGATAATTGGATCGTAGTTATCGCTTAATGGATCTACAACACCTTCACCCATCCATGGGAATAAGTGGTTCATGTGCATCGCGGTTAAGATAATGAATACCACCATGATTGCACTCACGTAGTGAATGTTGTTGGTGATTGCTTCCATTACTCTAAATAACACTACTGACCATCCCGCATGTGCAACGCGTTGTGCTGCGTAAAATGCCATTACCAACAATGAAATTCCTAAAAAGAATAACATCGCTACGTAAAATGCAGACCAAGGTCTGTTTTGCATTTGGTGCATTACGTGCTCTACGTGTTCCACGTGTTTTTCGTGCGCGTCGTCATGCGTAGCGTGAGCAGCAACAGCTGCGTGCTTTACTTCTGCCTTATCAGCAGTTGCATGAGCATCTTCTGTATGATGAGCAGCAGCAGTAGTATCTGCAGCGTGCTCTGTAGTTGCAGCCTCTGCATGTGCCGTTTCTGCAACCTTAGTACTATCATGTGCTACATCAGCATGCTCCTCCTTAGTGTCGTGCGCAGCAGTTTCGTGCGTCGCCTCCTCTTTGTGAGTTTCTTCTTTGTGAGCAGCTTCCTCGTGCGCCTCTTCTTTGTGTTCAGGTGCAGCATGAGCTGTTCCGTGACCTCCGTGATGCGCAGCTTGATCATTCAATATCTTTTCAACTTCCTGGAAGTTTTTTGGAGTGGTTGCGAAGTTATAAACCGTACCCAACACCCCTAAAACCATTAGAGCAAGTGCAAATATTTTTAATTTTCCTGTAAACTGATACATATCTTTAAACTATCTATTATAGACTTATTTTAATTCGCTTCTTAATTTCTCAACGTATTGTACTACTTGCCAACGCTCTTTATAGCTAAGTTGAGAAGCATGAGATCCCATAAGGTTTTTACCGTACATGATAACGTGGTAAATGTTTCCTTCAGTTAAATCTCTGTCCTTGTAATTAGGGATACCACTGAATTTATCTCTTTGAGATAATACTCCGTTTCCATCTCCTTTTTTACCGTGACATGCCGCACAATAAATAGTATAAAGTTCCTTCCCTTTTTCCAAGTTCTTTTCGTCCTTAGCTAATGGGTTCTTTAACTCAGCTTTTGCCTTTTCGTACCCCTCATTGGTATTCGGAATATCATAAGCGACAATACCGTTTCTGCTAACTGTACCAGCAACTGGTAATCTATCTACAATTTTACCACCTGCAGACGTAGGTCCGTTGGCATCATAAGGAACAGAAACATACATATCAGGCATATACTGTACCTGTGGTTTTCTTTTGTTATTACAAGAAATACTACTTGCAATCACTACTAAAGCTAAAACAAATTTTAAACTTTTCATATCTTCCTTATTAATGCTTTTCTACTACGTTAATTTCTACAGCTCCTGTGCTTTCTAATAAAGCTTTTAACTCGTCTTCATTCCCTTCTACTGGAATTTCCATTAAGAAGTGATCATCTGTAGTTCTTGGATCTGGGTTTTCCGCTTCTTTAAACGGCCATAATCTACTTCTCATAAAGAAGGTGATTACCATTAAGTGGGCTGCGAAGAAAACCGTTAATTCGAATAAGATTGGAACAAATGCTGGCATGTTCTCTAGCCAAGAGAAACTCGGCTTACCACCGATATCTTGAGGCCAGTCAGCAATCATGGTATACCAAGTCAACCAAGTTGACACTGCGGTACCAGTAATTCCATATAAGAAGGCAGTAATCGCTAAACGCGTAGGTGCTAAACCTAAAGCCTTATCTAATCCGTGTACTGGAAAAGGTGTAAAAACCTCTTCAATATGATGATGTTCTGCTCTTACCTTTTTAACAGCATCCATTAAGATGTCATCATCATTGTATAATGCGTGAATTACTTTATTAGTGCTCATTGTTTTCCTCTCTTATTTTTTTAAAATTCTCTCCTGAAGATTTCAAAATAGTCTTTACTTCAGCCTGTGCTATTACCGGGAATGTTCTTGCGTATAATAAGAATAATACAAAGAAGAATCCGATAGTTCCTATGAAGATACCTACATCGACGAAAGTAGGCTCAAAACGCCACCAAGTCGAAGGTAATTGTCCCTTACTTAATACAATTGCGATAATGTCAAAACGCTCAAACCACATACCGATGTTGATCGCGATCGAAACTAAGAAAGAAACGATAAAGCTTCTTCTCATTTTCTTGAACCACAAAACTTGTGGAATCATAATATTAAAGATCATTAATGACCAGAATGCCCATCCGTACGCACCTGCTTCTGCACCAAACGATAAGTAGGTATAGTTCTCATAAGGAGATCCTGTATACCAAGCGATGAAGAATTCAGTTGCATAAGCTACGGCTACGATACCACCTGTTAAGATGATTACGATGTTCATGTATTCCACGTGTAAACGCGTAATATAGGCTTCCATATTGGTTACCTTACGCATTACTCCTAATAAGGTTTGTACCATTGCGAATCCTGAGAAGATCGCCCCAGCAACGAAGTAAGGAGGGAAGATAGTCGAGTGCCATCCTGGGTTTACAGAAGTTGCGAAGTCAAACGATACAATGGTGTGTACCGATAATACCAATGGCGTTGCTAAACCTGCTAATACCAATGATACTTCTTCGAAACGTTGCCAGTCTTTAGCTCTACCAGACCATCCGAATGATAATAAAGCGTAAATTTTCTTTTGGAAAGGCTTCACTGCTCTATCACGGATCATTGCGAAATCAGGTAATAAACCAGTCCACCAGAATACTAATGATACCGATAAATAGGTAGAAATCGCGAATACGTCCCATAATAATGGCGAGTTAAAGTTAACCCATAACGATCCGAATTGGTTAGGAATAGGCAATACCCAATAACCATTCCAAGGACGTCCCATGTGAATGATTGGGAACAACCCTGCCTGGAATACGGCGAAGATAGTCATCGCCTCGGCAGAACGGTTAATTGCCATTCTCCACTTTTGACGGAATAACAACAATACCGCTGAAATCAGGGTTCCGGCGTGACCGATACCTACCCACCATACGAAGTTGGTGATATCCCAGGCCCATCCGATGTTTTTACTCAATCCCCATACACCGATACCTTTTCCAACGGTGTAAAAGATACATCCAAATCCCCAAAGCATTGCCACTAAAGAGATATAGAATGCTATATACCAATTTTTGTTTGCTTTACCTTCAATAGGCCTTGCAATATCCTCTGTGATATCGTGGTAACTCTTGTCACCTAACACTAAAGGTTCTCTATAAGATGATTCGTAATGAGACGACATAATCTATATACTTGTTTATTTTATTATTAAGCTTCGTTTGTATTTCTTACTTTCACTTGATACACTACGTTTGGTTGCGAACCGATGTAGTCTAACACGTGGAAAGCTCTCTTATCCTCTACTAATGGAGTTACTGGATCTTCCGGATTGTTAACATCTCCAAATACCATAGCTCCTGAAGAACAAGCTGCAGAACAAGCACAAGCATCGTTAAACTCGTCTTTTCTTACGGCTCTATTTTCTCTCTTAGCTCTTAAGATTACTTCTTGAGTTGACTGGATACAGAAAGAACATTTTTCCATAACTCCACGAGAACGAACAACAACGTCTGGGTTCAATACCATTTTACCGTATTCGTTGTTCATGTTGAAATCAAACTCATCGTTATTAGCATAGTTAAACCAGTTGAAACGACGAACTCTATACGGACAGTTGTTCGCACAGTAACGCGTTCCTACACAACGGTTGTATGCCATTTGGTTTTGCCCTTGACGACCGTGTGATGTAGCTGCTACTGGACATACCGTCTCACATGGAGCATGGTTACAGTGCTGACACATCATTGGTTGGAAAGCTACCTGAGGATTATCAGCTGGGTTTTCCAAGGCTTCAAATAAATCACCTTTACTCAATCCTAACACATCTTCAGTATACTTTCTTTCAAGCTCCTGATCAGCAATGCTAGACATTTCCTTTTCAACTTTAGCTTCGATATCTAAATCTTTGTACTTTTCAGCAGTAGCTAAGGTTGCGTATTTCTCTCTTAATTTTTCCTTGTAAGCCGCTTTAAACTCGTCAAGCGTCATATCGTCCTGTACTGTTGATGAGTAGTAACGATCGATACGCAACCAGTGCATATCTCTACCTACACGAACTTCATCTTTACCTACAACTGGTACGTTGTTTTCAGCGTGACACGCTACTACACAGGCACCACAACCAGTACATGAAGTTAAATCAATCGATAATTTGAAGTGGTGTCCGATAGAACGATCGTGCTCGTCCCATAAGTCAATCGTACTTCCTTCAACTTCTTTGTGGTCATAAGACACCATGAACGGCTTGTTCCAAGTGTGCTTAGGATCTAATGAAGTATTGTTTACATCTTTTAACGATGCTTCTCTCAAGATATCGTGACGACCTGCTAGAGTACTTTGTACCTGAATACAAGCAAACTTATGCCATCCTGAAACCTTTTTGATACTAACGTTGTATTGAACGTTCTTACCATCTTTATAAAGCGGGTATGCATTAACACCTACCTGCATTTCTTTCTTTAATCCGTGTGTTCTACCGTATCCAAGTGCCATTCCGAATGATCCTGGCGCCTGACCTGGTTGAACGATTACCGGTACCGTAACAGTAACACCGTTTACAGTAAGCTCCGCGTAGTTTCCGTCAATGGCTCCGTTATCTTTTACTGGATTATCAAAACCTAACTCATCTGCATCTTTCTTCGACATGGTTAGGTAGTTATCCCAAGAAGCTCTTGTTAACGGATCTGGTAATTCTTGCAACCATGGGTTGTTTGCTTGTTTACCATCTCCTAAAGCTACTGACGTAAATAAGTTCAATTCGAAGTCAGACTCCTTGTTTGCAGCTACTAACGCTGATGCCACTTGTGCGATATCAACAACAGGTAATTCTGCCGGTGCTTCTACTTCTGGTAATGCTACTTTGAATACTCCGTCGTGCAAGGCTTGGTTCCAAGATTTACCTCCTAAAACATTGGTTGCCCAGAATTCTTTTAAAGTATCGTAGTAGTTTACAGTACTACCTGACCACTTTAATAAGATATCCTGAAGTTGACGTGTATTGAAAATAGGTTGGATTGTTGGCTGCATTAAACCGTATGAACCTTCTTCTACCATTACATCTCCCCAAGATTCTAAATAGTGAGGTGTTGGTAAGCTATAGTTCATGGCAACCGCCGTATCGTCGTTTTGTGTTGCTAAAGCAACTGACAATTTTAATTTCTTAAGTCCTGCAACAAACTCAGTTGCATTTGGTAGCGTATATACTGGATTCACGTTATAAGTGATTAAACCAGCAACTTTTCCAGCATTCATATCAGCTACTAACTGCGCTACCTCTGTATCGTTACCTTGACGCGTGTACAACGGCGTATTTACGTCGATGATATCACTTTGTAACGCCTTGTTAATTGCAAAAGCAAGTAACTGTGCGTTTTTGTCATTCAATCCGGTAACTACTACTCCTTTTGATCCAGCTTTCTTTAACTCAACAGCCAACGCTTTGATTTGCTTATCAGCTTTCGTTGCTTTGGTTGCTAAGTTAGCTCCTGTAATCTCGTTGTATAAGGTAATTAAAGCGTACACTTGGTGTGAAGGCTTTAAAACGATACGCCTGTCTGCATTTGCACCTGTTAACGACATGTTAGCCTCTAACTGCACGTGGTAAGACATTTTACCAGACTTCACTCTTCTTCCGTCTAAGTAGCTCTTTTCAAAACCACCTTGCCAATCTCCTAAGAAGTCTGCTCCTACCGAAGCAATTACTTTTGCATCGCTAAAATCGTACTTTGGCAAAGCGCGCTTTCCGTACATTGCTTCAAACGCTTCTAACGTTGCATTCTCAGAAACAGCGTCATAAGTTACGTGCTTTACATTTGGATATTTTGCGATAAAATCAGCGATTACCTTCTCAGTAGAAGGACTCGCCAAGGTACCTGTTAATAAAACCACAGGTTGGTTCGTCTCTTTAAAAGACTCTAATTGAGCAATGATCGCCTTATCAGCAGCCTCCCAAGTGGTGTTCTCACCAGCTTTTACAGGCTCTTTTAAGCGTAATTTCTCATCGTATAAAGACAAAATAGATGCCACCGTTCTCGCGTTGATATCTGCTCCTGCCTCTTTGTTTGGCATCACTAAAATAGGACGCCCTTCTCTTGTTTTTACTAATACGTTTGCGAAATCAAACCCATCTGCCATTGTAGTAGCATACCAATCTGCAACTCCTACAACGATATCATTAGGTTGTACTACATAAGGGATTGACTTTCTTACGGGACCTTCACAAGCTGCCAACGAAGCTGCTGCCGTGGTAAATCCAACATATTTTAAGAAATCTCTACGTGAAGTTGACGATGTTTCTAAAGTCTCTTTATCACCTAAAAACTCGTCTGTAGGGATATCCTGTACAAACTCATTGTTACGTAGCGTTTCAACAATAGAACTACCTTTTAGTTCCTCAACACTTTGCCAGTATTTTTTGTTTGAAGCCATTTATATACGTGTTTTTCTACTTTCTAATTGATTAATAGTGGCACTTACCACACTCTTTTCCTCCTAACTGCGCAATTGTTACTTGCTCTACCCCGTACTTAGCAGCCAATTCTTTGTGAATTTTAGCGTAGTACTCATTTCCTTTCAAGTCAACTTTAGTTTCCTTGTGACAGTCAATACACCATCCCATAGTCAAAGGAGAGAACTGGTATACTTCTTCCATAGTTTCTACTGGACCGTGACACTTTTGACATTTAACTCCTGCTACAGTTACGTGCTGAGAGTGGTTAAAGTATGCGAAATCTGGTAAATTGTGAACTCTAACCCATTTGATAGGCTTGGTTTTTCCTGTATACTCCAGGTTATCTGCATCCCATCCTACTGCTTCGTAAATCTTAGCGATTTCCTTATCTAATTCTTTCTTCCCTAGCACGCGATCTTCCATGACAACACGGGTATCATCTGCTACTTCAGAAATATTTTTGTGACAGTTCATACAAACATTCGCAGAAGGAATTCCTGAGTGCTTGCTGTGCTTCGCTGCAGAGTGACAGTACTGACAGTCAATCTTGTTATCTCCAGCGTGAATTTTATGTGAGAACGCTATTGGCTGAATTGGCTGATACCCCTCATCTACACCAACCTTAAACAAGGTTCCGAATAAGAAATACGCTGCTACCAAAGCACCGAAAATAGCGAACAACACGTGTAAAAACGTATTTTGCTTAATCCCCTTCCACAACTCTGCTGCTTGCCCTAACAAGCCTGGCGTTTTTGGCGCACCTTTCAACTCACTGATGGTCTTTAACAAACTACCAATAATCAAGAACGCTACAACAATTGCCGCTGCCAAAATGTAAATCAACCACTTAGGAGCAGCATCCTTCACAGGAGCTACTGAAACACCACCATTAGATTTTTCACCCTTAGGTTTAATCTCACCTACGGTGGTATAGTATAAAATATCATCGATATTCTTGTCCGTCAACGTAGGAAACGCCGTCATGTTTGACTGTTTGTACTCCTCGTAGATGGCAATCGCATCTTTATCTCCACTAGCTCTTAACGCATTGTTATCTCTAATCCATGCTTTTAACCAGTCGTTCTCTCTTCTCTCTTCTACACCTCCCAAAGCAGGTCCTACTACCCTCTTATTGAGCTTGTGACAAGAAGAACAAAGCGATTTAAATAATTTTTTTCCTTCCTTTTGACGTGCCATATCCACATCTTGTGAATAGACAGAAGAACTCACTAAAAAGACTAAAAAGAAAGCTAAACTCTGTAAGAGTGTTCGAGTTAATTTACTGTGATGTTTCACACTTTTCATACTTTAAAATATAAATTTGTATCTATTTTGGTACAATTCCTTCTGCAAACCAGCCAAAAAAACAGGCTACAGAAAGTTGCACAAAAGTACTACTTCTCTCTAAATTGTGAAATGTTAAGACTTTCCTAATTGGTAATTTATACTAATTCTAAATAACTATCACCAACAATCTATTCCTGTGTAAGTCGTTACTTTTGTAAAAAGTTTAAGAAACCATGAAATTAAAGCATTACCTCGTATTTTTACTCGTTTTCTTGGGTACGAGTGCGCTCTTTGCCCAAAGTCAGGCAAGCTATAAAAACACGCAAGCAATAGCGAAACTCATCGAGAAAAAACGCAGCTATAACAAAACCCATAAAGAGGGATTCCGCATCCAATTATACAATGGATTGGAAAAACGCGCCAAGAGCACGCGTTACCGTTTTCAAGTTGAATTTCCGGGAACGGCAACCTATTTAGCATACGATGCTCCAGAGTGGAAAATTCAAGTCGGTCATTACAAAACGCGCTTGGACGCCGACAGAGCACTCAATGAGATACGCGAAAAATTTGACGGAGCTATCGTAGTTCCCTTACAATAAAAAAGAAGTGCTAGGCACTTCTTTTTTTTATTCTGTAAGATCGGTATCTGGCAGTTCTATTCGATCTCCTTTGATGATCGACGGAAAAATAGTCGGCGCTATCTCTTTTACCGGGCCGTATAAAATTGACTCTTCCAAGTGCTCCTTCGTCACAAAGGGAATCGTATTGTTCATCTTACTAAAAAAGATAAAGAGTACACTCAAAATCAGGCCAATTTTCAGCAGGCCAAAAACACCTCCTAAAATTTTATTGAGCAAGCCTAAGGCACTCCAATCGGCAATTTTTGTCAGCAGTTTACCCAGCAGAGCCACCGCGATAATGATAATGATAAAAGTTCCTGCAAAAGCCGCTAGCGAAATGTATTTCTCATCCCAGCTCACACTTGTCTTTAGCCAATCGCCCATAAAATACGAGAAGTGAATGGCCCCATATACTCCTGCGATCAATGCCACCAACGAGGCCACTTCCACAAAGAGCCCCTTCATCAAACCTCTGACAAAGCCAAACAAGAGCAATGCCGCAATAATAATATCAAATGTGTGCATAATTTTTGAATTAAACGGTTACTTTGACCGATAAGGACAAATATAGTTAACTCATTTGTATCTTTGCCATTTTACACAGACATGGATCAAAAAACAGACATAAAACAAAAGTGGGAAACCGTCGTTCACAAACTTTCGGAACAATTTGCAGACGGTGACACCCTCGATATCGATAGCGTTATCTACCTAGTAGGCGTTCAGGAGCTGGGAAAAGGCGCTCAAAAATTCAAAAAAGACGAAAAAATAAACCTGATGCACATCGCCATATGCAAGTTACTAGAACCTTATGGTTACTACGAATTTGACTATTTTGACCCCGACGGATGGCCGCATTACAAAACTTTAAACGAACTTCCCAATTTAAAACCTGGTGAACAAACGGTGCTTATGAAAGAAGCTATCGTACATTATTTTACGGAGTTAGGATTCTTCGAAAATTAAAAATCTCTCGAGGGTATTGTTGGAATTATAAAGCAAATACCCTTGTTATTCTAACAAACTGTTATATATTTACTGAGTGATTTTTTGTTGTTTGAATTAGCAGAAAATAAAGAAATTATAATTTTGGTACACTTCTTGAAAGTAGGTAAACAAAACAGCAAAACAAAACCCTTAAAATTAACTTTATCAACACATTATGATGAAAAAATTAGTATGCTTACTCGTTCTTGCTACTTCAGTGGTACAAGCACAGTATTCGATTAAAGGAACCATGACTCCTCCTGAGAAGAGTGATTGGGTAATGCTTCACAAGTTACAAGGTGTAAAACCAAAGTACATCACAAACACAACTATTAAATTCGATACAATCAGCGTTGGTGCTGACAAACAGATATTAGGTAAATTCTCTTTTGAATTGCCGAACAATGCAGAGCCAGGAGCCTACAGAGTTACCTACAGAAATAAAGGAGCTGGATTTGTAGATTTTATTTTCAATAAGGAAAACATCGAGTTTATCTTCAATCCAAAATATCCAGAAGAATCTATCGTTTATACCAGCTCGCGCGAGAACAAGGTTTTTAACGAATACAACGAAGCTTATGAAAATTTGCAAAAGCAGATTGATGCTCAACAATTGGAATATTTGAAGAATCCTTCGAAAGACGTTAAAAAAGCGTACAAGAAATTAGTAAGTCAACAAGAAGACCTACAAGAATCGTACGAAAATAAGTCGGAAGGAATGTTGGCCTACAATTTCATCAAGGCCTCGCAGCGCTACAACTCTTCAGGAGTAATTGACGAAATGCCAGAATACCTAGAAGCAACTGTTGACAATTTCTTCAAATACGTAGATTTTGACGACGAGGTATTGTACAATTCTTCTTTTCTAGTAGATCGCGTTAATGACTTTGTATTCTATTTGAACTTTTCAGATGACCAAGTAACACAACAAGGATTGCACAAGAAGTCAATTGACAAAGTGATGGATGTTATTTCTAACAAAAAAGTTAAAAAGGAAATTCTAGAATTTTTAATCATCACATTTACCGATAAGAGAAATTCTGAAATCGTCGATTGGTTGTTTAGCGAGTACTACGATGATTTGTCAAATGCTGATGCTGAATTCAAGAAGAAGAAATTAGACGAGTTATTGGTTTCAGTTGGGCGTGTTGCTCCTGATTTCAATTGGAAGGAAGGAGACCAAGAATACAGCTTGTCCGGATTAAATGACGGTGACTACTATTTAATGATCTTTTGGAGTACTACCTGTCCTCACTGTGTTAAGGAAGTTCCAGAAGTACACAGCTTCTCTAAAGGAATTGACAAACTATCGGTAATCTCTTTTGCCATGGAAGAAAACGATAAAAACTTCCCTGCCTTTGCAAAGCGATTAGACGGATGGCACAATATTATGGGAACTCACGCAGATGGTCCCTTAGAGCACCCGGTAATCAAAACCTACAAAATCGATGCGACACCAACTTATTTCGTTTTAGATAAAGACAAAAAAATCATCGGTGTTCCAAACAAAATCGAAGACTTGAAAAAGTTTATTGAAAACCTCGGTAAAGAAGAGGAAAAATAATAACTCACTAAAAAGCCGGTACATCAGTACCGGCTTTTTTTCTTTTAGTCTATATAGTAAAAGGCATTCCTTATGTGTTCAACGGTCCAGTCCGTAGCTTCTTTACACAGTGCTACGATATCGAAACGCACCTCATAGCACAAGTCGTGCTCCTCGACATAAGCATTCACTGCTTGTCCAATTCGTCGTTGCTGCTGTGCGGATAAAAAATTTTGTGGAGCCCCAAAAAGTTCAGACGACCTAGTTTTCACTTCAACGGCCACCAGTTCCTCTCCGTCCATCATCAATAAGTCAACTTCTGCTTTTCGAAATCGATAATTTTTTACGCGTAGTGTAAATCCTTTAGCTAGCAAATACTGCAAGGCAAAATCTTCTCCTTCTTTACCTAGAATATTTGCAGTATACATCCCTTACTCAAATTTAAGTGTTGATAATTTCCCTGATGCTGCTACCGTTAGTGACATGCGCTTTCCAAAATACAAAGCTCGGTTATCCTTATCATGACCTGCTGGAAAATCGAAGAGTACTGGAATATCAGCAGGAACTACCTCCAAAATCAACCGTTCAATACGGCTCCCCCAGGGTGTAGAATTCTTCTTGATTTTCGTCATACCTCCTACGACAACCGCTTTCAATCCTTTAAAATATCCAGCTCGTTTTAAACTTTGCAACATGCGATCTATGGCGTACTTGTACTCGCCAATCTCTTCTATAAAGAGAATTTTGCCCTCTGTATCAAGTTGACTTGACGAACCGAGCATCGAAGCTAAAATAGCGATGTTTCCCCCCACGAGTACTCCTTGGGCGGTTCCTGTTCTGTTATAGGGAGACGATGGAATTTGATACGATATCGAGTTTCCGAACAGGGCGTCTTTACAACTTTGAATGGTTTCTTGAATAGTTTCTGGAGCATCCTGCAAACTGGTTCCCATCATTGCGTGTAAACTAGCAATATCCATGTTGTGAATATGATTGTGGAACGCTGTAATGTCGGAATATCCAATAATCCATTTCGGATGTTTTTTAAAGGTCGAATAATCGAGTAGGTCCAAAATTCGCACGGAACCATACCCTCCTCTTGCACACCATATGGCTTTGATATTCGGATTGTCTAAAGCGGCTTGGAAATCCTGAGCTCTCGCCTCGTCGGTCCCGGCAAAATGATTGCCTTGATCAAATAGGTGTTTTCCCAACTGCACTTCCAAGCCCCATGAATTCGCGAGCTTTACAGCTTTGTCAATGACAGCTTTCCTATTTTTCAAAATTCCAGCAGGTGCTACTAAAGCTATGGTATCTCCTTGTTTTAAATACGGTGGTATAACCGCAGTAGTATCTGTCAATATTCCCATTTTTTGTTTTTTGTGTTTCGTCATTACGAGCGTCTCCATTGAAGTCTCACTGGTCGCGGACAGTTGATCGGCTTCAAACTCCATTTGTTTTTGTGGATTGGGGGCAGAAAAAATAAATCCTAAAAGTGAAAAAAACAACAAGTATTTCATGGGAGTCTTCAAATTATGTTAATAACGGGTTTGTACACCAAATATACGAACTGCTCCCCTTTTCGACTACACGTCTCGAAAGGTGTTCAGTGCACCAAAGTAAATGTATCTAAAAACTCTGAGTATAAAAAATTGGTTTTTCGTACTTTTGCGCTTTAATTTTTAGCGTAAAATACATGAACACACCTAAAAGATATACAATAACAGCAGCTTTACCGTACACCAACGGTCCTATACATATTGGTCATTTAGCCGGAGTTTACGTTCCTGGTGACATCTATGCTCGTTTTTTGAGAGCCACTGGAAATGACGTAGCTTATATTTGTGGCTCTGACGAGCACGGAGTTGCTATTCCCATGCGCGCTAAAAAAGAAGGTGTAAGTCCGCAGGACATCATTGATAAATACCACGCTATTATCAAAGATTCTTTTCAGGACTTCGGAATTTCATTTGACAATTATTCTAGAACTTCTGCACCAATTCACCATGATACTGCCTCTGATTTCTTTAAAAAACTTTACGAGGACGGTGAATTTATCGAAGAGGTAACAGCACAATTATACGACGAAGAAGCCAATCAATATTTGGCAGATCGTTTTGTTATCGGTACCTGTCCTAAATGTGGGAACGAAGAAAGTTACGGTGATCAGTGTGAGAAATGTGGAACGAGCCACAATGCCACTGATTTGATTAATCCAAAATCTGCAATTACCGGCAACGTACCAACACTCAAAGAAACCAAACACTGGTTCTTACCCTTAGACAAGCACGAAGCTTTTTTAAAGGAGTGGATTTTAGAAGGTCATAAAAATGACTGGAAACCCAATGTACTCGGTCAGGTAAAATCATGGATAGATGACGGATTGCGCCCGCGCGCCGTAACTCGTGATTTGGACTGGGGAATTCCTGTACCTGTTGAGGGTGCTGACGGAAAAGTATTATACGTATGGTTTGACGCTCCTATCGGCTATATTTCTGCAACCAAAGAATGGGCAGCACGTGAAGGTAAAAACTGGGAAGATTACTGGAAAAGTGAAGATACCCAGCTGGTACACTTTATCGGTAAAGACAATATCGTATTCCACTGTATCATTTTCCCTGCCATGCTCAAAGCTCATGGAGAATATATACTACCAGAAAACGTTCCTGCCAATGAGTTTTTAAACCTAGAAGGAAACAAGCTTTCAACTTCTAAAAATTGGGCTGTATGGTTACACGAATACCTACAAGACTTCCCGAATCAACAAGATGTTTTGCGTTATACCTTAACGGCAAATGCACCAGAAAGCAAGGACAACGATTTTACTTGGAAAGATTTCCAAGCGAAGAACAACAATGAGCTAGTAGCTGTTTTCGGTAACTTTATCAACCGCATCGTGGTATTGTCAAACAAATACTACAAAGGGGTAATTCCGACACCGAATGAATTCACTGAATTGGACGAAGACGTATTAGCACAACTCAAAGAATTCCCACACAGCATCGCTAAATCTATTCAGCGCTATCGCTTCAGAGAAGCTTCGCAAGAAATGATGAACTTAGCCCGTTTGGGTAACAAATACCTTGCAGACGAAGAGCCGTGGAAGGTCATTAAAACTGATGAAGCACGCGTACAAACCATTATGTATGTAGCCTCGCAGATCGCAGCTGGACTTGCTGTGTTATCAGAACCGTTTTTACCATTTACTTCAACGAAGCTCAAAAACATGTTGGCTCTTGATCCGAGCTTGACGTGGAACGACGTTGCTGACAAATCAGTACTATTAGCTGCTGGTCATCAAATTAACAAATCAGAATTGCTTTTCTCAAAAATAGAAGACAACGCTATTCAAGCACAGTTAGATAAGCTAGAAGCCACTAAAAAGGCCAATGAGGCGGCAAACAAACAAGTAGAACCCCAAAAGGATACTATTGAGTTTGACGACTTCACCAAAATGGACCTCCGTGTTGGAACCATTATTGAAGCCGAAAAAGTAGCAAAGACAAAAAAACTACTCAAATTAACGGTAGATGTTGGCATAGACACCCGCACCATAGTTTCGGGAATTGCCGAAAGCTTTAAACCCGAAGACATTATTGGCCAACAAGTAACAGTATTGTGCAACTTGGCGCCGAGAAAATTACGAGGCGTAGAAAGCCAAGGTATGATTTTAATGACGGATACTCCTGAAGGAAAACTCGCCTTTATGGAGCCAACAGGCAAGGTCATTAACGGATCTATCGTATCCTAAACACATTAGCAAAAGCCTCTATTATGGAGGCTTTTTTTAATTTTATCCCTACCGAGCACATGTTAAAAATAGCCTATCACGAAATTTACAAACACCCCTTACCTCCCAAACATCGATTTCCGATGGACAAGTACGATTTGCTGCCACAGCAATTGCTTTTTGAAGGTACCTGTGCCCCTGATAATTTCTTTGTTCCCGAAATACCGAATACCAAACACTTTTTTAGTGTACATACACCGGAATATTTTTATGACCTACTAAACATTACCCTCTCCAAAAAAGAAGAACGCAAAATTGGTTTTCCTTTGACGGAACAATTGGTAGCGCGTGAAATGGTCATTGCAGATGGTACCATGAAAGCCACGCAATACGCCCTGGAATACGGAATTGCCATGAACATCGCAGGCGGAACTCATCATGCCTTTAGCGATCGCGGAGAAGGCTTTTGCATGCTCAACGACCAAGCCATAGGAGCTCGTTATTTACAAGCTCAAGGCCAAGCAAAAAAGATACTCATCGTGGATTTAGACGTCCATCAAGGTAATGGAACTGCTGAAATTTTTCAAGACGATCCCAGTGTCTTCACCTTTTCCATGCACGGCAAAAGCAACTATCCCTTCCATAAAGAACAATCGGATTTAGATATTGCCTTAGCTACGGGTACGGAAGACCACAGCTATCTCACTACCTTAAAAAATACACTGCCCCGCTTACTCCAAGAGCAGCAACCCGATTTCATCTTCTACCAGTCAGGAGTAGATGTACTCGCTAGTGACAAACTTGGAAAGCTCAACCTCAGCATAGAAGGATGTAAAGAGCGAGATCACTTTGTACTGGAACTGTGCCGACAACACCAAATTCCCGTGGTGTGTAGCATGGGGGGTGGGTATTCAGAAAACATCAACACCATCGTCAATGCACATGCCAACACCTACCGTGTAGCCCAAGAGCTATTTTTCTAACGGTTAAAAAAATTGTATTTTCGTAATTACAAAAAGAAAAACATTAATAATTGAATATGAAAAAAACTATTTTCCTCAGCCTACTGGGCTTATTGTGCTGCTCACAACTTTTTGCTCAAGCAACCTTAGCAGAATTCAAAAACTCTTTAAAAACCAACGGTACAAACATCAAAGACGTCATGCCTATTGTCCACAAAAAAACCGGTGCAATAGGAATGATTATTGCGGATGCAAAAAATGCCTATGCCTACAAGCTAGACAAAAATTTTAAATGCATCGATCAATTAAAATCGAATACCAAGCAACGAAAGTATAAGGTGCTTATTGGCTCGCAAATCGAAGGCAATAATTACCGTATATTTTTATCCAACAAGGATCGAGATGAATTTAGCAGTATCTTGTTCTCTTTCGACACCCAAAAAACGAGTGCGAATGAATTTGAGCTCGCTAAAAAAGAGCTCTTGTTCCAAACGTTTAACCACAACGAAAAGCTCTATTTCTTAACTGGAAATAAAACTACTGGAGCACTCTATTTAACGGAGTTCAACAACCAAGGAATTCCCTCAAAAAAAGAAATTAACCTTCAAGGAACGTCCATTTTAAACTACAAGGGCAGACCCACTTCTATCGCTAAAACACTGTATACAATTTCACATAAAGGGTCCATATTTATTTCGAAATTTGAAAAGGATACCCCGAATGCTATAGAAACAGCCTCTGAACCCGTAAAAATGTATGTACAAGGAGACAAGCTCATCATCACCTTTGACACCTATAAAAAGGAGACACAAATGATAACACTCGACCTACTTACAAAGAAACTGAGTAAAACGAGCTTTGACCTTCCACTCCAAAATATAAAAACCAATCGTAAAAAAACCAACTCGTTTTTATACGACAATCTACTCGCTCAGATAGCTGCCGATAAAGAAGTTTTCACGTTGCAATTGAGAGATGTAAAAACAAAAAACATCATCAAAACCTACTCCTTTACTAAAAAAGATAAGATCCCTTTCAAAAATGGCCCAATTATCCAGAAAGGAGGAACCTATGCCAGTCACCGTGAGTTTGAGAAAACTAAAAAGTTTTTGCGTAAAATTACGGCTGAAAAAATCGGTGTTTCCATAATTAAAATCAGAGGAAATTATCAGTTTACTATCGGAGGCGCTCAAAAGATACAAAGAGGTGGCGGTTTTGGGGTACCGATGGCAGGTTTTGGAATGCCGATAGGACAATTCGGAGCTACTACGGTTATCTTTAACCCAACCATTATGGCCTACCACCGTTATACACAAACTAAATCAACACGTATAGAATGTGTATTTGATCAAAACTTTGAGCATTTGGCCCAAGACAAGCCCATGGAAAACGTTTTTGAAAAAATCAAAAAACAGCCAACGTACACGAGTAAAGCCAAAACGATATTCAAATATCAAGATTTTTATATCAAAGGCGACTACCGTAGCTCTCGAAAAACCTACATGCTTAAAAAGTTCACTTACTAAACTTCGGTTTTAGTATCTTAGCAAACTCACCTCCTATCAGGTGAGTTTTTTTGGCTAAATACCTATCATACGTATGCAACTTATCAGTTATATAAGCTCACAATGTTCTATTGCGAAAACAGCAATAGCAAATACCGTTGAACTGCTACAGGAAGATTGTACGGTTCCTTTTATCGCCCGTTATCGAAAAGAACGCACCGGAAATCTCGACGAAGTGGAAATTGGTTTAATCGTACAACTAAAAGAGCAATTTGAAGCGCTCGAAAAACGAAAACAAACCATTTTAAAGGCCATTGAAGAACAAGAAAAGCTCAGTCCTGAACTTCTGAAAAAGATCACGGAAACCACCAGCTTAAGTTCTTTGGAAGACCTGTATTTACCATTTAAGAAAAAACGTAAAACCAAAGCAGAAACTGCGAGAAACAACGGTTTAGAACCCTTGGCAAAACAACTCATGGCACAGCGAAACGACCATGTTGAAAGTCTTGCAGGAGGGTTTGTAAAAGGTGCGATTAGCAGCACTGAGCAAGCTCTAGAAGGGGCTAGACATATTATTGCAGAGTGGATCAATGAACGCAGTGACGTCCGTGAAGTGGTTAGAACTGAATTGTCTAGGTTTTCAGGAATTGCAACAAAAGTGATCGCGAAACAAAAGGACGATGAAAACGCTCAGAAATACAAAGATTACTTCGATTGGTCAGAACCTTTAAAGCGCATTCCTTCGCATCGCATGCTCGCCTTAATGCGCGCCGAAAAAGAAGGATATCTTCGCGTGAAGATAGCACTTGACGATGATCGTTTATTGGAAAAACTAGATCGAAAAATAATTCGTGGAAACAATGAAGCAGGTGCCGAGGTGCAACTCGCTATCGATGATGCCTACAAGCGATTGCTACTTCCTTCACTGAGTACGGAAGCTATAAAATTAGCCAAAGAAAAGGCCGATGAAGCAGCCATTTTAGTCTTTGCAAAAAACTTAAAACAACTGCTCCTAGGAGCTCCCCTCGGAGAAAAGCGCATTTTAGCTATTGATCCAGGATTTCGCACGGGATGTAAAGTTGTTTGCTTAAATGAGCAAGGTGCCCTGCTCTACAACACCACCATATTTCCACATCCACCACAAAAAAATAGCGCGGAAGCGGGCTACACCATAGAACACCTCGTTAAAAAATTCGAGATTGCAGCCATCGCCATTGGAAATGGTACGGCCTCTAGAGAAACCGAGCGCTTAGTTAGAGGGCTCAAATTGCCTAAAGAAGTCGAAATTTTTGTCGTGAGCGAAGCTGGAGCCTCAATTTATTCAGCCTCAAAAATTGCCCGCGACGAATTTCCAGACCACGACGTTACCGTTCGCGGTGCCGTTTCTATTGGAAGGCGTTTGGCAGATCCTTTAGCTGAGTTGGTAAAAATTGAAGCAAAGTCTATTGGAGTTGGGCAATACCAGCACGACGTCGATCAGTCTAACCTGCAAAAATCACTGGACAGTGTCGTTGCACATTGCGTAAACAAGGTTGGGGTGAATATCAATACAGCCAGTGCCTCACTCTTGAGTTACGTATCGGGTATTGGTCCTAAACTCGCAGAAAACATCGTCAACTACCGAACGGAAAACGGGGCCTTTTTAAACCGAACAGCCATTAAAAAAGTTCCTCGATTAGGAGGTAAAGCCTTCGAACAATCAGCTGGGTTTTTACGAATTAAAAACGGTACTAACCCGCTTGACAATTCGGCTGTCCATCCAGAACGCTACGCCTTAGTCAAACAAATGGCTAAAGATTTAGGTACAGACGTTAAAAACCTAATCGGCAACAGCAGCTTGTTAAAGCAGTTAAAATTATCATCGTACGTAACTGAGAGTTACGGCTTGCCTACACTACAAGATATTGTCAAGGAATTAGAAAAACCAGGACTGGATCCGCGAGAGAAAGCCAAAGCCTTTAGTTTTAGCGATGACATCAAAACCATAGAAGATCTTAAAGCGGGCATGGTATTGCCCGGAATCGTAAACAACATCACCAACTTTGGTTGTTTTGTGGATATCGGAATTAAAGAAAGTGGTTTGGTACACGTATCCAATTTGGCCAACACCTTTGTACAAGATATCAACGAACACGTCCAGCTACATCAAACCGTTCAAGTGAAAGTTTTGGAAGTTGATTTGGGACGTAAACGCATCCAACTGAGTATGAATTTCCAATAAACGACACTTATTTACAGTTCGACGATACTGAAAAGCAACCAAGCTAACGTATCGGAGAACTGTATTAAATTGTCGTACTTTTAACGTCTATTAGCTACTACAAACTACAAATTGTACTAAATCGGGGGATTATGGAATATGTAGAATTAAAATCATCAAACGGGTTTGAACACCTTTCGCGTGAGGAGGCTTTGCTTTTGTTACAGCATCAAGCCACAGAGCTCGACAACAAACAAAAGCAACTCAACAGGGCCAAGCACAAACTCAACACTATTGTGCAGCAACAGCACCTGCAGTTAGATACCCTGTTTGAAACGATTATCGATCCCTACGTTCTCATAGATCTCAGAGGAAATGTCATTCGAATGAACGAGGCTGCCCAGCATTTTTTTGGTCAACCCACCCTACAAGCCTCATTTAACGTTTTGCGATCTATCCATCCTGATGATGTTCCCTTTGCTATCAAGACCTTTGAGAAGTTTAAACGAAAAGGTAAACTCAAAAACTTCCGTGCTCGCGTATACAACTACAAAAAAGAACTGCGCTGGATTGACCTCAACAGCAACATCCTCTACGATGACGACGGACAGGCCACACTTGCACAAGGAATCATAAGGGATATCACTCCTTCTATGAAACAGCAATACTTGATACAAGAACAACGAGACCACCTCAACGCCATCGTTGAGAACAGCTCCTTAGGAATAGTACTTACCCAGGACGATCGCATTATTCAAACCAACAAGGCCTTTGAAAAGTTGTTAGGATATTCTAAAGCTGTACTTTCTGAGCTTACGTTAAGTGAGCTGGTTATTGAAGAAGATGCCTCCAACCACTATCAAACACAATTACTGAATTTAGGTGCCATTGACCAATCAACGCAATTACAGCGTTATAGAACCTCCTCAGGAAAATCACTTTGGACCAAAACAAACCGTTCGATAGTAAAAAACAATTACCAAAAAGAACATTTTCAGGTATCTGTCATTGAAGATATTACTGAGGAGTTACAAAACCAAAATCTCCTCAAAGCGCTAAACACCTTAATGCGCTCAATTTTAGGTAAGACCAACATATACGAAATAGCTTGGGAAATTACCACCAATACCACCGAACTCTTAGGTTTTGAAGATTTTGTAATCTATTTGGTAGACCAAGAAAAAGGAACGCTCAAACAAATTGCCGCCTATGGTGAAAAGTTAAGCGATGTACGTACAATTGCTAATGAACTTGAAATACCTATAGGCAATGGAATTGTAGGATCAGTTGCCAAATCAGGAACTCCTGAAATCATCGCAGACACCACATTAGATTCGCGGTATATCGTAGACGATAAAATTCGTTATTCGGAAATCGCTGTTCCTATTATTGCCGATGGTACCGTTATCGGAATCATCGATTCGGAACACCCCGCTAAAGATTATTTTAATGCCTACCATTTAAAAACACTCGAAACAATTGCCAGTTTAGCTGCTACCCAGTTAAAAAGTGCCTTAAACATCGCTCTTCGCAAGGAGGCTGATGAAAAGAACAGAGCGTTGTTGGAAGATTTAACCAAGAGTAATAAAGAACTTAAAGATTTTGCCCATATTGTTTCACACGATTTGAAATCGCCCTTGAGAAGCATCAATGCACTCGCACACTGGATTCAGGAAGAAAACGAAGGTAATCCTAACGAACAAATTAGCGAACACAGTGCTTTACTCGTTGCTCAGGCCGATAAAATGGATCAACTCATTAGCGGAATCTTACAATATGCCAGTATCGACCAAATCAACACACAGTCGAGAAATATCCATCTCGATAAACTCGTCCGCGAAGTGATCAAAACAGCCTATGTTCCTGACCATATAAACATTGAAATCAAAAGCCAACTACCACAAGTAAAACTAGATCGCTTTAGACTGCATCAGCTCTTTCAAAATTTGTTGAGCAATGCCATAAAATACTGTGATAAACAAGAAGGAAAAGTTGAAATAGACTGTCAAGACATGGGTGCGCATTGGCAGTTTAGTATTGCCGATAACGGAATTGGTATCGCTCCGAAATACCACAAGAAAATCTTTGAGATTTTCCAACAGCTGGAAAACCACAAAGACTCTACCGGTGTAGGACTCTCCATCGTAAAAAAAATCATCGACCGTTATCAGGGAAAAATTTGGCTCGACTCCACACCACAACAAGGAACGACCTTCTATTTCACCCTTCCTAAACAGTAAAAAAACAGCCCATTTCTGAGCTATTTCGTTACGGTGAACACGTCTTTTAATTGAGCGAGTACATTGCTGTTTCCGGCTACAGAAATAGCTCCAATCTTACTGGCAATTTTTTCTACGTACTCCATTTCTTTTAAGGCAAACAACATACTATTCTCCTCCATAAGCTTGGCAGTATTTAACAAGCTCCTCGTAGCCGCCGTTTCTTCATGTCGGGTAATACTGTTAGCCTGAGCGGCTTTCTGTGCCACCAACACTTGATTCATGATTTCTTTCATTTCATCCGTTAAAATAACGTCTCTGATACCCGTATCTATGATTTCCACGCCTAAGGCATCGCCAACTTCGCGAAGGGCTTCAAAAACTTCGGCTCCCAACTCTTCTTTCTTTTCGAGCACCTCATCAAGTGTATACCCCCCTAAAAAACTTCTCAATTTCAACTGGGCTGCCACGTATAACTGACGTTCAAATTCTTTGTTTTTCAACAAGGCTGTTTTGAGCGCGACTACTTGGTAGTTCACAAAAAAGTTTACGCGAATCATCGCCTTGTCTTTGGTTAACAACTCCTGACCTGAAACTTCCATTTGCTGGGTTCTCACATCGGTTTTCAGTACGCGAATTCCCGCTTCATTTTGCCAAAACCGATGTATTCCAGGCTCCAATTCCTCACAGAATTCATCATTGATAAACAACAATCCCCTTTCGTAACTCGCAACTTCAAACACTCGCATTCTGTATTGTATATCTATAGTTTTTAACAAACTCCCTGTTACCTCGGTAATCTTAGCGGTGCTATTCATATCGTAGGTAACATAGGTTCTATGTACCAAGCCCTTCCAAAACACATGACGCCCGGCATCCAAGGCTAACCAGTAGTTTCCATTTTGGAAGACTAAAGTCAAACATCCATCAGGAACTTCTATCAACTCTATTTGAGCTCGAAAGTGTTCATCTTCCAAAAACACCTCTAAGGCCACTTCGCTCCCAAAAAGCTTAGCTTTGTTACAGTAGCGCACCTCTTCTCCAAAATTAAGCCAATGTTTTCCTGCAGTTACTATGCGTTGGTAATCATCATTTTTAAATACCAAACCTACAAACCCTTTGTTTACCCTAATTCTTTTCATACTTCTATTTTTTCTTTTCTTCTCTACTTTTACTAAAGAAATGCGCATTCGTGCTAAACAACAAGCGGAACAGTGCGGTAACCATACGAGGGACTCCGTTTTCTGGCAAGTGAACAACGCTCCCTAAGGCTCCTGCCATTGACTTGCTTTCCTTCTTTGCCTGTCATACCGTTAGCTACAATATTCAAGGCTTCTTGTTTAGTGTTTCGAAAAACTCACGAAACACGCCTTCCTTTTGAAATCATCAGTTTTAAAAGTTGATGCCCTTTTTCCACTACTACTATAAAAAAGTAGGACTCTTCCAATTGAGTTACTAGGCCTTGCCTAGGCAGGACTCGAACCTGCACCGTTATCACGAATCTCCTATTCGTTGCATAGCCGCTCTGCCACCTCGATTGCTCGAGGGTAGGATTTGAACCTACGTAATTGGTGGAGTTTGTTTTTTGGAAAACAACAAACCTCTAAGTCAAGCTGAACACACAACGCAAATACCTCTCGGCATGCGAGTATGCAATGGTGCCTTACAGAAACACTCAACAGGACTTCCTTAGTATTTTTCACAGTTTTCAATAACTGTTTTTCTTTTTAATAATTTTGTGACTTACGGGTCACGGTTCTTTTTCTAGCAATTCTCCCCTTACGACGCTATTTCTTTTTCAAATTCTATGCAAACTTCACACCCTACTGCGCAATCATTATGCGCAGTAGAAAATAGTTTACTTTTTCTTGGTGTTTTTTTTCTTTTCCAAACTTTTCTTCTTCTTTTTCTTGGGCAGCTTCCCCTTTACTCTCGAAATTTCACGAGCTATTGCTTCGGTACTATCTTCGTCATAACAATGGAGCTTTGCCTGCTTTAATTCGGCTAAAGCCTTTTTAAAACGCTGTTGGCGTTCAAATGCCAAGGCTTTTGTCTTATACACTTCAGCCTTATCGATTCCTTTGATACCCATGGCAAAATCGATCAAGCTAGCCAGGGCTTGGAAATCTTCCTGTCGCAACAAAACCTTAAAAAAGTAGGGATATACCTGTACGGCATGTATATTTACTGCCAAGGCTTCTCGATAATAAGAGATGGCTTTCTCAGCATCCTGAAATACCTCAAATTGAATGCGCCCCATTAGCAAGAGCGCCATCCAGTTTTTGTCGTCATACGCCAGTGCGTACTCCAAGGCCTCCATTGCTGCTTCTAGATCGTAAGGATAGGCATCTAATGCTTTATAGATATAATTATTTACTAAGGTTGACATACTACTACTCTTTATGTACCACAACGAGTACTTTTTTAATTAAAATTCATTTCTTAAATCTCTCTTCAGCTTAGCGCGCTGTTGTTTGAAAGACTTGTTTGTTTTTTTGCACTTAAAATCACCTCCTGTAAAGGTCTTTACCGGATTTCCTCGTTGGAGATCAATTTGATTTTTCCACTGTGTTTGCAAACTACTTTCCAGTTGCTCACTGAGGTAACACTGTACCTTATTTCGAAGGCGTTCCAGTGCAATTTTCTTATTCTGGTGTTGGGAACGGCTATCGCTGGCCAGCACTTGGATTCCCGTAGGTCCATGGGTAGCTCTAACGGCCGAGCTTACCTTGTTTACGTGTTGTCCTCCAGGACCCGAACTACGCGTTGCTTGAAACGTCACTTCCCGTTCATTCCATGCAACTACACGAGTTGTTTCGAGTTCCAAACAAGCGATGTACCAGTTTTTTCTCTTATGGTGTTTTCTATAGGTCGACTTTCCAATCCAACAAATAGTTCCCTTCCATTGGGCAACCACTTTTTTGACTTGATTTCCCTCTAAACGAAGGATTACTGACTTCACAGTACCGTTCTCTATACCATTTTGTTTTTGTACTATCTCATAGCGGATAGCATTTGTCCCTAGCTCTTTTAGGAGTTCTTTTAACACTTTTGCAACTACCCACATGCACTCTACAGGGCCACGGGCGGCTGTCAATTGAATTATTGTTGATTCCATTATTACTATGGCAATTGTGTTAACAACGGGTTTCCAACGATCATTTCATCATTTTCCTGTAACGCTCTCGCATTTCTCACTGCCCAACATTGATGGCTACTCTGTACGCTTTGGTACAGGTTTAGCAGCGTTTCAGGGTGTACCAAGGTCCAATTACCAACTTGAACCGTTGGTATTGCATCGATTTCAAAAAAGTCAATGACCAAAGTATACTGGGTACCGTCTGCCAACCAATCTCGTTTTTCATAACGCCTGTATTTACTGTCTGTCACTAGGCGGTCATACGGTGTCATTACCTTTTCAAAATCTGCAGCGCACAAAAGCTGTGTAACGAGTGCTCGGTTGTCAGGAGTGACAAAAATGTCGATGTCTTTATGATCGTGAGCCTGTTTGTATTCTGGGTGATCTTCGGCAGACATAAAATGCCAGGCCCAACCTCCTGATACTATGACCCATTGTTGTAAAACGTTTAAAATTTCGAGGCCTTTTTCTATAAAGTGAGCAGGCCAAAGAGCTCTTTGTCTCGTATTTATCTGTATTTCTTCCATAATTTTTACTTTTTTATGCGTTAGGGATAGCGGTTTTGTGGAGCTCCTCAGCGAGAGCGACTACCAATAGCCCGCCCCAAAGGGAACGCCCAACTAGCCATCCATTCGAACAATCTTTGGTGTAAACGTTCCGAGAACCTCCACTAATTCCCGCTGATTGTTCATTACTTTTTTAATGTTTTTATAGGCCATCGGAGTTCTTCAACACTTCCACCGATTACCGATACTCCGTGTTGCGTCACCTGCTGTTTTACACTGCTCTTTGTAAACGTTTCTTTACACTTCCTACGCGAGTGTTTACGGCCAGCTCCGTGAGAAGCCGAGTACAAACTTTCGCTGTTTCCCAAACCGCGTACGATATACCCAGGGCTAGTCATAGAGCCGGGAATAATCCCCAGCACGCCTTTCCCTGCCGGTGTTGCTCCCTTTCTGTGCACAATCAATTCCGACCCCTTATGCATTTCTTTCCACGCAAAATTGTGATGGTTTTCAATGCGTGATACGGCTCTGCAACCCAGTAATTTCTCAATTCTGGTATGGATATTTTCATGGCAAGCGGTTGCGTAGTCTCCTGCTAAATTCATAGCCATCCAATACTCTTGTCCGTCGTGCGAATCCAAGTCCAACCACGCCAAATGCTGTACATGTTTGGGCAATGGACATTGTTTCGTTGCCAAATAGCTATAGTGCTTAGCGATATTAGCCCCGAGTCCTCTACTACCACTGTGACTCAGCAAACCGACGTATTCTCCCGGTTCTAAAGCAAAGCGTTCATCGTAATCGCTAATGGTCACTACACCGAACTCTACAAAGTGATTACCACCTCCAGAAGTTCCCAACTGGTTATAGGCCTTCATCTTTAGCTTTTTTAATAAGGGAACCTCTCGAAACTCAGGGCGATCGAACAATTCGTGATCCATTTTTTTACGATGGGTCTCGTACATCCCAAATTTGGTATGCTCTTTTAAAATGTGTTCAAATTGTCCTTGTTTCCCTTTCAAATAGCTCGCCTTCATCGGAAAAACACTCAAGCTCATGCGACAGCCAATATCCAAGCCAACACCATACGGAATTACTGCATTCTCTGTGGCCAACACACCACCAATAGGCAATCCGTATCCGACGTGGGCATCGGGCATAAGCGCTCCTGCTTTTGCTATCGGCAGTTTTAAGGCATCGTACAACTGGAACTTCGCCTGTTCATCAATTTCATTCTCTCCGTAGATGCTAAACGGCGCTCTCGTACTGTTTAACTTGTGCATCTGCAATTCGATAGGCTTTATCAAACCTTCCGCAATTTTCCCCCATATCGCATCGCCCATAAATCGTTCGGGCTCAAGAAGCACTTCCTTCGCTTCTTCCAAAATGCGCGCTTTCTTTTCCTTTTTCTTATATCTGTTTAGTTGCCCTAAGGCTATATTAATCGTGTTGTTTTGTGGAAACCCCAACTGAATGAGGTCTCTCCCTTTTAATCTTTTTCCCATGGTATAGGCGTGTTTTTCCACAGCAGTTCATAGCGCTGCTGTTATACATTACAATACTGTACGAGTTAGACTAGTCCCCGACGTATGCGACCCTGCTAAACTATTAGCCATGCCTTGTCCTTTGCAGGTATATACTGCTCGTACATTAACAAAAAATTGTTTCGAAAAATGGTAAGATACCTCAGTAGTGTCTATACAAAAATCCGAAACCTTAGTTCTTCGGATTACTTTGCATAGTAGCTATCTTATTGATGAGTAAAGTAATCGCGAAGTATCTGAGCTATCGATCCTAGATCTTTTCTACAGATGCCAATAGTTGTATTCATTTGAAACATAGGTACTTCGTTTTTAAATTGTTTTGTTGCATTATTGCGGTGCAAAGATGACCTGTTTTTTTATAATTCGCAAATTTAAATCCACTTATTTTATTGATTTACAAATAGTTATACTTTGAAAATAGCATATACGCTCCCACCCCGCAAACTGCAGAAACTCTAAAGTGTTGACCTAAGGGCAACTCTCTTCTTTTATAACTGATGTAAGCCTTCAATTAGGTTTCAAAAATTTCTTAAAAAAAAAGCGTCCAAATTAAAAATTTGGACGCTTTAAGACTTTTATATGATGAAATTCTACCTAAAATATGCTTCATCAAATCGCATGATGGCGTCCTGATATGTATATTTTAGTATGATCATTGGTATAAATTCTTTCTTTGGTTAATGAATGGGGCAAAGATGCACAAAATTCTAATAAGTTCCTAATACTGAAAACTTTTGTTTATTCGAGGGAGTACAGAACGAAGTTTCTCAGGCAAAACCCCTTTTCAGAATCAAGGGTTTTTCCTTATTGCGCCGTGCGTGGAATTCCAGTAAATTGCATAGAGGCCCTCCCCAGAAGTACGAAAGACCCCTTATGGATTTACAAAAAATCCACTGCTCACACCACTTCCTTTAGGGTACGAATACAATAAATTTTACCGCAATTAAAATCCCCCCAGAATATGAAACCCTTCTTTCATTATCCACATTCCCCATCTCTATTCAGTACTATTTTACATAAAAAACTGGAAAAAGTCCGGCAGTTTCACAGCCATACCTCAACACTACAATGAACAAAAACCTAACAAATTCCTTATGATTACTGAAAAAAAACTGCATACATCACTACGTTCCTTCCAGTTTCAAAAAGAACGTATAAAAAAGAGAGCTTCGGCCTATAAAGCTGCAGATCTCTCTTGTATACGAGCCATTGCTCAGGCTGCTCTAAACGTCGAATTATTTACCATCCCTTTGTACATGTGCTCTATGTATTCCATTCAGGGCATGCATCAAATTACCTCCAAAGACAGTAACTTTTATGAAGGCCGCTATTGGCCTGGTGCTGCTCCGGTGGCAAACCCCGATGACAGCGATTACAACGCTCGCGCTTTTAATTTAATTTTTAGTGTTTTCATCGAAGAAATGCTACACCTACAATTGGCCGCTAATATGTCAGCAATGCTGAGTTTTACTCCCAATTTCACCAGTCCTGCATTACAAAGTGACCATTATGGCTGGACCTGCTACCAAGGCACACAAATACCTCACATCTTAGATTTTAAAGACTGTAACGGTGCTTACAGTAAGCTTAGCGTACAACTCGCCGCCATGAATCGGGAACAAATAGAATTGTTTTTAGCGATTGAAGAAACGGAAACGGAAGCAGCAAAGCACATCGACCCAAAATACCTCCCAGGAGGTGCCGAAGCAAAGTATTTCGAAGAAGCTCCCTTTGACTGGTGGCAACCAGCATACTCCGAAAAAGACCTTCCTCTATTTGGGTCAATAGGTCATATGTACCTCTGTTATTGGAGTTACTTGGAAATCACCTATGACGATGGTAGTTCGCTTCTGGGAATCTTGATGAACGAAAAAAAGCAGGCACAACAACGAGATCAATTTAATCGTGAAACCGATAACCACCCTAAAAAAGAATACCCTGGTATCGATGCACAATTAGAAGAACTCAGTGATATTCGCTACCAGTTTAAAAACATGATCAACGCTATTACAGATCAAGGAGAAGGAAATGGCGTTGTGCAAAGCATCAATGATCGTTGGCAAATTTTTGCCCCCTACGATGCCGTTTCAAAACGATTCCAGCCCGATTCCGAAGCGCTTAAAAAGGACTATCCCGGGTACAATAGCGCGGGTAAACAGACCGCTATTTCCGGACAGGCCTATGCCCGTTCTAAAGCCAGAGCTATCGATCATTACGAGGTATTTGCGCAGGTTCGTGAACTGCTTGAAAAACCAGGCTACCAAACTTGGGATCAGTGGCACAAAGAAAATGAAAACAATCTCAATGCTTGGACAGCGGCTATGCTCAATCCCTCTGGAAAACGTTCTCCCTACGATATTCCTACGGCGCAGCAAGTGGCCGATGCCCTGAATAATTTAAAAAATAGCAATGCAGCGGAAACCTATGAAACACTGAGCCTAGCCGCAGTAGGAACGCTTAAAGGGATCACCACCCAACTCAATGAATACTGGAAAATAAAAGGGAACACTACTGAGTTCCCAAATCCCGCTATGTTCGGTTCCGGTGATCGCGTGGCCATATGCTGGGCAATTACCGGTAAAGTACCTCAACTTTCACTCAATATGAAACCGCTTGCTAATGATCACTTATACCACGCTTGCCAAGGAATGAACCTAATGGGGCCTCACAATCCCGAAGCAGCAGCTGATGTTGGAATATTTCACAGCTGCAAAGGATCAAATGGCTGTAAAACGCAAGGAGGTTGTGGTTTTGTACAAAGCACAAAAGGCGGAGGTAGTTGCAGTCAAAGTACACCCGCCAACAACACAGATTCGAGTACAACACTTATGAGCGCTCCAGCCAATAACAAATGTGGCGGACTCGGTGGTTGTGCCGTACCTATTTCTGCCTCTCAACTCTACCCAGAACCGAGTGCAGGAGACCGTCAAATTATGCAAGTCTACAATTACGGTCCAGAGCCTCAGTTTAGCTCAGCGCCCATTGGTGAAATTCACTACAAAACAGGAGACCCTGTTTACGAAATTGCCTGGAAAGCCTATGCAAAAGTCATGGAACAACGCGGAACTCCTGTATCGAATACACGTCCTAATGACAGTGATATCCGATTGGCAATGCCGCCTTCAACCTAAGAAATGCTAAACCAAGGGAGATACTATATCTCCCTTTTTACGATCAAAACTAATTATTATGAATGTACCCAACCTCGGATTTGGTTTAGGACTTCGTTCTCAACATTTCCCCTATCTCTTACAGCACGATGATGTCACTGTAGACTGGTTTGAAATTATCAGTGAAAACTATATGAACAATTACGGATATGCACGACACGCACTTTTACAGATTGCTGAGAAAGTTCCACTTGTTATGCACGGAGTTTCGTTAAACATCGGCAGTACTGATCCGCTAAATTACGATTACTTAGCAAAGCTAAAATCACTAGCAAGCCTCATCCGCCCTCAATGGGTCTCGGATCACCTGTGCTGGACAGGAATAGCTACCCATAATTCACACGACTTACTCCCTTTGCCTTTGACAGAAGAGAGCTTACAACACGTAATCCAACGCGTGCTGCAGGTACAAGATTACCTACAACGCCCACTCGTTCTTGAAAATCCTTCAACCTATTTAGAGTTCCAACAGTCAACACTCAACGAAGCCGCATTTTTCACTGAACTCGTAAAAGCAACTCAATGCGGTATTCTACTAGATGTCAACAACGTCTATGTTTCCGCTCATAATCACGGTTATGATCCTTACGAATACATCCGTTCTTTACCTGCTACTGCCATAGTACAAATACATCTTGCTGGCCCTACAGCAACAGGCGATTTACTCATTGACACCCATGACCAACCTGTACCCGAAGAGGTTTGGAAATTGTATCAACTAGCACAGCAACTCACCGGAGGCGTCGCTACCTTACTAGAATGGGATGCCAACATTCCTGAATACCCAGTTCTGGTGCAGGAACTTTTCAAAGCCAAAGAAGTTATCAACGGCGTCTTGCCCACTAGGGTCCTCCCTGCTCACAATACACAAATTGTTTCTACGCCTATCAATCATCAACTACAATTCAACGAATCGACACTTTCATGAAAGCACCTTCATTAGCTCAACTGCAAGAACACTTTAAGAACCTACTGATCCATAGAGGTAGTTTACAACAAAAAATAGAGGCCTTCGAATTGGCACTAAGCACTCCTATCGACACCCTTGTCAAAGCCTCGAACAACATCGACCCACAGCGGCGTATTGAAGTATATAGCTCAGGATACGTACTCCGATTGTTAGAATGTATGGAAGCCGACTTTCCCTTACTCAAAAAATTCACAGGTCCCGAACTCTTCAATCTTTTTGCCAAAGCTTACATCATACAACTTCCTTCTACTTCTTGGAGCCTTTACGAGTATGGAGAGGACTTTGCAGCCTACTTGCAAAAAACACGACCCGCAACCGATAGTTTACCAGCCATCTTTCTAGAACTTCCTGCCCTAATTGCCGCTATTGAACGTACAAAAAGTACCGTTTTATTAGCAAAGGGCACTGAGAACATGCTGCTTCCGTCATTACAAGCACTCTACTTTACCCCCTTACTAGCCACAACACATTTTTCGTGTCCCGACAGCGCAGCAATTCTAAAACAGCCCTATCCGATACTCGAGTTACTCGAAGCTTTAGAAAAAGACCAATCGCTTTCTTATCCGAATAAAAAGGATGCTTACCTAGCCATTTCAAGAGTTCAGTATCGCATTCAACACACCCCCCTCACTCCTTGGCAATACTACTTTTTACTCGGTTCTCAACAAGGAAAATCACTTGCCAAAATACACCAAAGCATACAACCAGTGCAGCCCATGAGTTTTGGCGAGTTCCAAGCGCGATTGGCAATCTGGCTCCCCATAGCTTTCCAAAAAGGCCTGCTAATCGCTTCTTGATTTTATACGATGATGTAATAGTATTGCGGAGTACAAGAAGCCTACTCCAACAGAAGCGAGGAACCATGTACGGAGCGTGCTTCCGTGTTTCCAGAAGAGCAATACCGCGATGAACACCCCTAATACTCCTACTACAGCAAAATATTGAACTCGGCGTGAAGCTTCAGCTATAAATCGATCATTAGCAATGTCAAAATGCTCTGCTACCTCTTCGATAACAATTCCCTCCCTTTTCAAGTTATTTTTTATTTGTTCTTCTGTAAAAAAATCCAATCGTTGCGCATAAATATACGAGATGACAGATTCGTCCCAAAGTAGTGATGGTTGGCAGTCCTCACCACTTGCAATAAAAACCCCCTCATTTAGGTTGTCCTGATCCTCCAAAACCCAACGCGCTTGTGCTTTACTGGCATTGACGAAGGAATCTACCAGAGGAGCTGGAATCTTTGTACAACCGCTAGCTTCCAACTCCTGTACTAAACGGTAATAGGCTAAAAATCTACTATCGGAATAGCACTCTTCATACCCGTACAACTCCAAAAACTCATTGACAAAACCATTCAATTGCCTCAAAAGCGAGTCAATTTCTGATCGGGTGGCACTTTTCAACACTTCTTTACTCGTTTCCACCAATAACATCCCCATAAACTTATGAGTTCTCAAAAATTTCACTGCGATCGTTTTTAACGCACTATGTACCTGCTCTTCCCTAAAGTTTAAAGAGAGCAATGCGAACTCCATACTTTTTGAATCTAAAGGACTCGAGCTGTAGGCTATCACCTCATATAATTTTTCTTCCAAGGTGTTCGACGATTCAAAACCGGCCACACTCCTCACCAATAAGCCATTCATTTTCCCTGCTATCTTCATAACCTTTTTTTATAGCGTAAAATTACGATGCTTATACGCATTGATTTTGCGCAGTAAAAAAAACAATCGGTTTTACTGTTTATCAAGTTCTAAACGTATCTTTACCCTGCTGAAAAGCACAAAAATTGTAATTACTTAAAATTTGACTATGAGACATGTTACCATGGCTGCTAAACGGTTAGCGGCAATTGCATTATTGGCTGCTCACGTTACGTTGGCCCAAGAACCCCCTAAAAACTGGCATCTTTTAGATCAGCACACGGATCAGTACCCCGGAATAAGCTTACAGCAGGCTTATAAACTCTTAGAAAAAAACAAACTGAAGCCTACTCCCATTATCGTAGCCGTGCTCGACTCCGGAATTGATGTCACTCATGAAGATTTACAACCAGTACTGTGGACCAACACAAAAGAGATAGCCGGTAACGGAATTGATGATGACGGCAACGGATACATCGACGATATTCACGGATGGAACTTTATAGGCGGTAAAGACGGCAGTAGTGTGGAAGCCGAAACCTTAGAGCTCACTCGTTACTACAAACAGTATTCGGCGCAATTCAAAAATAAGAACAAATTCAACATTACTCCCGAGGAACGCGCGGACTTTGCTACCTTTTTAACCTACAAAAAGGCTTATGAAGAAGGCAAAGAGCAACTCCAAAAAAACATAAGTCGCAATCAGGATGAATACGATTTCTTCCACAAACTAATCCCTCCTTTACAAAAGGCTGTAGGACGAAAAATCTTTTCTGAGAAGCAACTAAAACGAACTCGACTAAAAGGAGCTGGGTTACGCGAAAAAAGGGATCGATTTTTAAAGATTTTGGCGAGGAACAGTGCTAAACAATTAACTTCTGAAAAACTTATCAAACACTACGAAGATTTAACTTCACGTATGGAAGCTATGCAACGACGTTTGGACTACAACTACAGCTTGACCTTTGACGGTCGAAAACTCATCGGCGATACTCCCAACGACCTACACGAAAGGCACTACGGGAACAATGACTTGAGTGTACGATCAGAACACGGTACCCACGTTGCTGGTATTATCGCTGCCAAACGCGACAATCAACTTGGGATTCAAGGCATCGCAGAAGGGGTTCAAATCATGGCCATCAGATCGGTTCCTATAGGCGATGAAAAAGATAAAGACATCGCAAATGGAATTCGCTATGCCGTTGACAACGGCGCTAAAATTATCAATATGAGTTTTGGGAAAAATCACTCCCCTAACAAACAACTCATTGACGATGCCGTGCAATACGCGCAGCAAAAAGGCGTACTTTTAATCCACGCCGCGGGTAATGATCATAAAAATACCGATTACTTTCCGAATTTTCCGACAGCTCTGTTCAACGATTCAACCTTGGCCAGTAACTGGTTAGAAATTGGTGCCAGCTCACATGACAAGGACAATCTCGCAGCTGAATTTTCGAACTACGGAAATCACGGAGTCGATATTTTTGCTCCTGGGGTTGATATTTACGCGTGCATTCCCGGAAGTACTTATGACACGCGTAGCGGAACGAGTATGGCTGCTCCGGTAGCAACAGGTGTCGCGGCTTTGCTCTTAACGCACTTTCCAGAATTGACTCCTGAAGAACTGATTCTGATTATCAAGCGATCGGGAATACGCATCCAATCAAAAGTCAACAGGCCTGGAACTACGGAGAAAGTTCCTTTTAAAAATTTATGTAAAACCGGAAGAATCGTAAACGCATTTGAAGCGGTTAAACTCGCCTTGAATCGTCAAAGCAATAACTAATCCAAAAGGGGAGCACGCTCCCCTTTTTTAACTACTACCTATGGCTGTCAATAAAAATGCTTTAATAAGATACAAAACCATAGATCAATGCCTGCGTAACACGCTAAAAAAGTGGACGCTCAACGACCTGTTAGTCGCTTGTTCGGATGCCTTGTATGAATTTGAAGGAAAACACAGTGATGTCAGCAAGCGCACGCTTCAACTCGACTTACAACTCATGCGAAGTGATAAATTGGGGTACAATGCTCCTATTGAAGTATACGAGCGTAAATACTATCGCTACGCTGACCCTGATTACAGCATTACCAAACTCCCTTTAAAAAAAGACGATGTTCACTTAATTAAGGAAGCGGTTGCGGTACTTAAACAATTCAAAGATTTTTCATTATTTAGTGATATTCAAGGAATGATTCACCGTATTGAAGGCTCTGTTCTAGGTGCTGAAGACGCGGGAAAAACCATTATCCACTTTGACAAAAACGAACATCTAAAAGGCCTAGCCCACATCAATACCTGTTATCAAGCCATAAAAGAAGAACGAGTATTGACCATCATTTATCAATCGTTTAAAGCCTCAGAGGCCTACAGTAGAATACTCCATCCACAATTTTTAAAAGAATACAACAATCGTTGGTTTTTATTTGCTTTGGAAAAGCATCGATTGATCACGCTGGCCTTAGACAGAATTCAAGAAATACAACTCTGTACCTCCGAACCCTATCGGGATGCGGCACTGGATCCAGACCGTTACTTCAAAAATGTTGTCGGAGCCACTGTACACAATAGAAGACCCATAAGAATTCAATTCAAGGCAGATGCAAAGATGAGTCCTTATATAGCCACCAAACCTTTTCACAGTACACAGCGTTTGCTTCATACGGATGAGACCGGCAGTATCTTCAATATTTTCGTCATTCCTAATTTTGAATTGGAACGGCTATTTTTAGGATATGCTAATCACCTTGAGATTTTAAAACCTGAGCGTTTTAGACAACGCATTGCCGAGCAACTTAAACAAGCGGCAGCCCTATATAGCTAACGAAAAGGTTTTAAACAATAGGCACATCCTATAAAAATGAGTTCTTTCCAGAGTGCAAAATACAAGTAGCAAATTCCCCATAGCAAATACTTACACAAGGTATACACTATTAGAATGAGCTCAATAGCCAAACTATTGAGCTCATTCCTTTTTCCTTTTTCAATTTTCTTTTTCGACAGAAGCCGAGCTTCTTTTTTTCTTAGCAAAATTCCCCTCTACTTACTTCCTAATAACAATATTTCTTGACATACGACTTCAGTGATATAGCGCTTTACACCATCGCTATCCTCATAGGAACGCGAGGTCAACTTGCCCTCAATCATCACTTCTTTTCCTTTTTGGGCGTACTGTTCTATAATAGTAGCAGTTTGGTTCCAAGCAACAATGGAATGCCATTGGGTATCCGTTACCTTTTGTCCGTGTGAGTTCTTGTAAGTTTCGTTCGTTGCCAATGAAAATTTCGCCAACTTTTTACCGCTGTCTAAAGTGATTATTTCTGGATCATTTCCTAGGTTTCCAATCAACTGTACTCTGTTTTTTAGTGCGTTCATAATATAAATTTTTATCGTTTAACAGTTAAGACTTTGCCCTTATTCTCAAGGACACTGCAAATATCGGGCAGTGACCAAACCCAAAGCGGTTGTTAACCGTTTGTTTTCGTTTGTAATTGAATGTAATCGTTTTTGATTAACTAAGTATTTACTACCTTCGCAGTACTGCCCTGCTTTTGATACCGGAGTCAATGGTAGAATTCTTATATTTGAACACTATGGAAGAAAAACAATGCTTGGAATGCCGTGAAAAAGTAATTGGTAGGATTGACAAAAAATTCTGCTCAGACTACTGTCGAAATTCTTTTAACAACAAAGTCAATAAGGAAAGTAAAAATCTCATTCGAAATACGAACAACCGCTTGCGGAAGAATTATAAAATTCTCTGTGAACTCAACAGTCACGGAAAGACCAAAGTATCGAGAAGAAAATTGTTTGACCGCGGCTTTGATTTTAAATTTATGACATCGATCTATACCACAAAAGCAGGCAACACCTACTTTTATGTGTATGATCAGGGCTATTTAGAATTGGAAAATGAAGTGTACTTACTCGTCAAGCAAGAATAAATTATTTCCAAGTATTTCCCTTGAGCTTAACGGCTGCTTTTAGCACGTCTTTTTGACTGATAAGCCCAATGAGTTTACCGTTTTCCAGAATGGGAAATCGCCTTCTCCTAGAATCGAGAAACTTGTTAGCCGCATCAAATATATTCATGTTAGCATCAATGGTTTCCACCTCGGTATTCATGGCTTTCTCAACGGTATTATTCTTGTCTATTGGCAGGTTGTAGTACCTACTTTCGGAGATTTGTTTAATGCAGTCACCCTCCGAGATAATCCCTATGAGTTCGTTCTGTTCATTGACGACAGGTCCTCCTGAAATTTTGTTCTGAATTAAGGTCTCAATTACTTCTTCAATGGTTTGAGAGGCTTTAAATGAAATGATCTTAGTACTCATGTAATCGGAAACCAGAATTGGAGTATGCTCCTTCGGTGTTGTTCCCGAACGCTTTCCTTGAAAGTTTATTATTCCCATATTTTTGAATATTAGTCACTAAATATACTGATTTTTAACCAGTTAACACAACAGAGCAAAATACTGGAATATTTAGGTATCTTTAGAACACTAAAAAACCAACCCATGAAAAGAACTAACCAGCTACTAGGCCTCATCATTCTAGTACTTACCGTCGTTTGGAGTTTTAACGACAGTATTCCCAGTGAAACTTCAAGTAAAAATTTGGAGAAAGCAACTGGATTTTCGATGCCCCACGCCCTTTATCACCTAAAGAACATTTCTAAAAAGGCCCACTTTACAGGAAGCCAAGAGCACAAAATCGTTCAGGAATATTTAGTTACCGAATTAAAAAAGCTCGGACTTCGTCCAGAAATACAGGTTAAAACAACGATTAACAACAAATGGAAGGCCAGTACTACCACGGAGAATATCATTGCTAAAATCAAAGGAAAAACAGCCGGAAAAGCCTTGCTATTGTTATCGCATTACGATTCAAATCCCCACTCTTCGCTCGGGGCCAGTGACGCTGGATCTGGAGTGGTCACTATTTTAGAAGGGGTACGTGCCTTTATGGAACGAAATGAAGCTCCTCTCAACGATATCATCCTCGTATTTTCAGATGCCGAAGAGCTCGGGTTATTAGGAGCCCAAGCATTTGTCGACCATCATCCTTGGGCCAAGGATATCGGTTTAGTACTCAATTTTGAAGCTAGGGGTAGCGGGGGCAGCAGCTATATGCTCATGGAAACCAATGGTAAGAACAAGCGTTTATTGGAGGAATTTTTACGTGCCAACCCCAACCATCCAGCAGCGAATTCACTCATGTACAGCGTTTATAAGATACTGCCAAACGATACCGACTTAACTGTTTTTAGAGAGAAGGGAAATATCAACGGATTTAATTTTGCTTTTATCGGTGATCATTTTGATTACCACACCGCTCAGGATTCATACGACCGCATGGATAGGAGTTCACTGCTCCACCAAGCAGAGTACCTCATGTCTTGTTTGGATCACTTTTCTAAAATCGACTTGGCACTATTGGACAGTGATAAGGATTTGGTATTTGTCAACTTCCCAATTATCAAAATGCTCAGCTATCCATTTTCTTGGATATATCCCATGCTCCTATTTGCATGGATTAGCTTTGTCGTTTTATTGTTTTTTGGTTTTCGAAGTGAAAAAATCACGCTAAAGGGCAGTATCACAGGGTTCGCTCCCTTTGTAATCTCTTTGCTAGCCACTGGAGCACTCTGTTTTGGTCTGTGGCAGCTTCTCTTGGTTATTTTTCCACAGTACCGCGATATGTTACACGGATTCACTTATAACGGTTATCAATACATTACCGCATTTACCTTAATGAGCTTTTGGATACTTTTAAAAACCTATCGCTATTTCAGATTTCAACCCACCGATGATTTATACATCGCCCCTATCTTTATCGGCTTACTTTTAAATATAGCCATCGCGGAATATTTACCTGGTGCTGCTTTTTTAATTATTCCCGTACTGATGGCCATGGCGATCTTAGCTATTCGCCTATTTTGTGTCGATGCACGTAACCAGCGCGAAGTACTGATAGCTGTCTTGGGAATACCCACCGTATACATGTTAGCTCCAATGATCAAATTGTTTCCTGTTGGACTGGGCTTAAAAATGCTAGCTATCGCTGGAATTTTGAGTAGTTTACTGTTTGGCTGGCTACTCCCTGTAGTGCTCCCAAGTAAGAAAAAGAGCACCTTGCAATGGCTAGTGGGGATGGCAGCAATCTTCTTTTTTATCCAAACGAGCATCAACAGTGGATTCTCAGTGGATGCCAAAAAACCGAACAGTTTGGTGTATGTTCAAAACGGTATTGACAGCACCGCTCATTGGGCTACTTACAACCATACGCTCGATGCCTATACCTCGCAAATCTTCGACGAGGGCTTACAAACAGGTACTCTTGAAGGATCAGAGGGAATGAGTAAGTACAACACAAAATACTCCGCTGTTAAAAAGACAGTAAACAGAGGGATAAAAACCGCTAAAATCGAGGTTTTGAACGATACTATTATCGACGGGAAACGACATTTACAATTCAGTATACAGCCGCGTAGAAAGGTGGCTAAATTTGAATTTTACAACAAGGTACCGCTTACTCTTAGCAAACTTTGTGTCAATGGAGCCTCTTACAAAGAGGGAGCTGCCTTTGAGGCCGGTAAAGGATCATTATTAATATATCAAATGGCCAACAGTGACAAAGAGCTCACCCTATCAATGGAGGTAGCCGGTACTCGTAAACCAGAAATCCTTATCAACGAAATTTCCTACGATTTGCTACAGCATCCAAAATTTAATATAAAGCCTCGTGACGAGCAGATGATGCCCATGCCGTTTGTTATCAACGACGCCATAATTACAACGCAGTTACTCCCCTTATAAACCCAAAAAAGCTCATCGAAAACGATGAGCTTTTTTTATTCTTGTATTTGTATTACCTACTTAATTTGAGATACGCGTAAGGTGTTTACCATCCCCTTTTCTTGCACCGGCATTGATGAGAGGTTGATCATAAAATCACCTGATTTTACATAGCCTTTTTCCTTGGCTATTTCGTTGATATCTTCAATGGTATCATCAGTACTCAATTCTCTGTCGTAGTGATAGGCACGTACTCCCCACAACAAATTCAATTTTCCTAAAATTCGCTTTTCAGACGAAAAAGCCAATACGTGTGCTTTTGGACGCCAAGCAGAAATTTGGAACGCTGTATAACCACTATTTGTCAAAGTAGAAATGGCTGAGGCTCCGATATCATCAGCCATCAAGGCTGCGTGATGACAAACCGACTTTGTAATAAAGCGATTCGTGCGAATATGTGGTGGTTCTTGTGGTACTTTAATCAAATCAGAATACTCCACACTACTGATAATTTCCGACATTTTTTTAATTACGCGCACTGGGTGCTTCCCTACCGAAGTTTCTCCTGATAACATTACGGCATCCGCACCATCCATGATAGAGTTTGCCACATCGTTAACTTCAGCACGCGTTGGCACTGAATTATCGATCATAGTTTCCATCATTTGCGTGGCGATAATCACTGGAATTCTAGCTTGTTTTGCTCTGCGCACCAAACTCTTCTGAATTAGGGGTACGTCTTGCATCGGAACTTCCACTCCGAGGTCTCCACGTGCCACCATTAATCCATCGCAATAAGGAATCAACGCATCGATATTCTCTACGGCCTCTGGCTTTTCTATTTTTGCAATTACAGGTACTCTGTAACGAGATTTTTGCTTGATAAGATCGCGTAGCATGCGCAAATCTTCCGGAGTTCTCACAAAAGAAAGCGCAACCCAATCTACTTCTTGTTCCAACGCAAACACCACATCTTTTTTATCCTTTTCTGTCAACGCAGGTAAAGAAATATTGGTATTCGGGAGATTTACTCCTTTTTTAGATTTTAAAGGCCCTCCAACTATAACTTTCGTCTCAACCGCAGTTTCTTTATCGGTCGCTATAACTTCAAATTGTAGCTTCCCGTCATCTACCAAAATTTGTTCTCCAACTTTTACGTCTTTTGGGAAACGTTGATAGGTCATAAACGCTTTTTCTGCAGTTCCTATACACTCTTCAGTAGTGAAAACAAAGGAATCTCCTGCCTTTACTTCAACACCTTCTTCCATAATACCTACACGTAACTTTGGACCTTGCAAATCGGCCAAAATGGCTACGTTATAACCGTTCTCGTCGTTGATTTCTCTAATTTGTTCGATGCGCTTTTTTACGGTATCGTAATCGGCGTGCGAAAAATTAATTCTAAATACATTCACTCCCTCTGCAGCCATCTTAGTTAAAATTTCTTTAGTGTTCGTGGCAGGACCTAAAGTGGCTACAATTTTGGTTTTCTTGTTATATGGCATAGGTTAAAAAATTAAAAAATCTTTTGATTTTAGCGTATTGACATCTATTTGATAAGAAGTGATAATTTGAGGCAAACGTTTAATAGTCGTTGCGAGCTCTTCGATAAAGTGCTCTTCAAAATCCCCTTCTATTTTTACAAAATAATCTACTTTACTCTTCTCCGGTACTAGGTACTTCAGTACGGTCTTTTCCGTAAACAATTCGATTCCTTCCGTTTTCTGCTTCTTTCTATCTACATTACTGATCAGGAAACAGTTTCTCTCCGCGTTAAAATACTCAAATACGGAAAAAGAAGCGACGGTATCTGTATTGAATTGAATATCCAGACAGTATTTTGCTTGAGTAAACAAAAAACCGAGTGTACTATTTAGCAAATATGCCAGCTTGTAATCACTGAGGGTGGTATGAATTCCGATGAGGGCACAATCACAGTTCCCAAACTCATTCATATCCAACTCATAAACAGGCATTGCTAATCACTTAGTTTTTTTGCTAAGTTAATGAATGTAGTGAAAATACAATATGAAATTAACGAAAAGGTTTTCGCGCAGTTTGTTAAGAATTCTTCATTCTATCCTGCATTGCGTAATACACGCGCTTTGCAGCAATTTCCTCCGCTTTTTTCTTAGAAGTGGCCCTTCCTTTAGCGATCATAATACCATCGATACTGACGCGTACGCTAAAGTGTTTTTTACTTTGATTTCCGGTATCTTCATAAGAGTCAAAGCTGTATTTCTTCTTATTTTTTTGACACCATTCGATGATATAGCCTTTATAGCTCGAAATTTTACCTTCGAGGCGTTCTATATCGACATAGGGTAAGATAACTTGTTCGTAAATAAACTGATGGCAGTAATTGTATCCGCGGTCTAAATAAATGGCTCCGATGAGCGCTTCAAAAATATTTCCGTGAATGTTATTACTAATCTGGTTGTTGGTAATATTGCTTTTGACAAAGCGGATAAGGTCGAGGTCTTTTCCCAAAGAGTTGAGGTGGTCTCTACTCACCACCTTCGACCTCATTTGAGTAAGATATCCTTCGTCTCCTTCAGGGACTTTTTTATAAAGATAGGAAGCGATGACCGATCCGAGAATGGCATCGCCTAAGAATTCAAGTCGTTCGTAATTGATAGGATTTCCTTTAGCATCTACTAACTTCAGTGACCTATGCGTAAAAGCTTTCTTGTAATGAGAAAGCTTTATAGGTTTAAAATTGAGCAGTTCTTTCAATTCGTAGTAAAAGTTTTCATCCTCTTTATTTTGGGGTCTAACTATTCTACGAAGGAAATTCATACGCCTTTTAGTCTAGTTTTTTAAATGCAACACACGCGTTGTGTCCTCCAAAACCAAAAGTATTACTCATCGCTACTTTAATCTCTCTCTTTTGAGCTTTGTTTAAAGTCAAATTAAGGTCTGGATTAATATTTTCATCAACAGTACTGTGGTTAATCGTTGGAGGTACTACACCGTGCTCCATCGCCATAATTGAAGCGATAGCCTCAATAGCTCCGGCAGCTCCTAGTAAGTGTCCTGTCATCGATTTGGTAGAGTTGATGTTAATATTCTTGGCGTGGTCACCGAATACTTCCGATATTGCTTTTAATTCAGCAACATCCCCTAATGGTGTAGAGGTTCCGTGAGTATTGATGTGGTCCACGTCTTCTGGTTTTAAACCTGCGTTTTCTAAACAGTTTTTCATCACGGCAATTACACCAATTCCTTCCGGGTGTGGCGCCGTCATGTGGTGCGCATCAGAAGAAAGGCCTCCACCGACTACTTCTGCGTAAATTTTTGCACCTCTTGCTTTGGCATGTTCGTATTCTTCTAATACAATAGCTCCTGCTCCTTCCCCTAAAACAAAACCATCTCTTTCCGCATCAAATGGTCTCGATGCTGATTCTGGACTCTCGTTTCTCGTTGATAAAGCATGCATTGCATTAAAACCTCCCATACCTGCAATAGTTACGGCTGCTTCACTACCTCCGGTAACTACTACATCACAATGACCTAAACGAATGTAATTTAAGGCATCAATCATGGCATTCGCCGATGATGCACACGCAGATACTGTCGTGTAGTTAGGCCCCATAAATCCATTCTTGATAGAAATGTTTCCTGGAGCAATATCTGCAATCATCTTAGGAATAAAGAACGGGTTAAACTTAGGAGTACCATCTCCTTTCGCATGACTCAAAACCTCCTCTTGGAAAGTTTCTAATCCACCAATTCCTGCTCCCCAAATTACACCTACGCGTAATTTGTTTACCTCGTCAAGGTTTAATTTCGCATCTGCAATTGCCTCATCTGAAGCGACCATTGCATACTGCGTAAATTTATCCATTCTACGTGACTCTCTTCTGTGGATGAAGTCGTTCACGTTAAAGTTTTTTAGCTCACATGCGAAACGAGTCTTGAACTTGGCAGCATCGAAATACGTAATAGGTGCTGCTCCGCTAACTCCGTTAACTAAGCTGTTCCAATATTCTTCTTTATTGTTTCCTATAGGCGTTAATGCGCCAAGTCCAGTTACTACAACTCGCTTTAATTGCATATAATTCTTATTTTTTTGCGTCTTCTATATAGCTAATCGCTTGACCTACAGTACCAATGTTCTCAGCCTGATCATCTGGAATTTGAATATCAAATTCTTTCTCGAATTCCATAATTAACTCAACAGTATCTAATGAATCTGCTCCTAAGTCGTTTGTGAAGCTTGCTTCGTTAGTTACTTCGTTATCGTCTACACCTAATTTGTCTACGATAATCGCTTTTACTCTTGATGCAATGTCTGACATAATTTTATAAGTTTTAAAATTTAAAATCGGGGCAAAAATACAAATCTTAAGTTTTAATTCTAATTTTTGCTGAAAAATGTGTCGCCTAAAATAAAAAAAATACTTGAATCTTTTGCCTCCGAGCCCATCATTGTTAATAATTATTCTTTTTTTTGCATGTACAACACAAGCTAAAAAAACATGAATCGAATCGTAATTTTTGCCTCTGGCTCGGGTAGTAATGCCGAAAATATCATCCAATTTTTTCAAAATTCGGAGCAAATCGAGGTTACGCACGTCTTGAGTAACAACCCAAATGCGGGCGTTTTTGACCGCTGCGAACGCTTGGACATTCCGGCGAGTTTGTTTGAAAAATCTTCGTTTAAAGACGATGATACCGTGCTTAATTTCCTGTTGGCAGAAGCCGATTATATCGTTCTCGCAGGATTTTTATGGAAAATTCCCGCTGCTATTGTCGAGGCATTCCCGAATAAAATTGTCAACATCCACCCAGCATTGCTTCCTAAATTCGGAGGAAAAGGAATGTACGGTATGAATGTGCACAAGGCGGTTAAGACCTCCGGAGCTAAGGAAACGGGGATTACGATCCACTACGTCAACGAGCACTATGATGAAGGCGCCATCATTTTCCAGGCTAGTACAGCCGTTACTGAAAGTGATACTCCTGAATCCATCGCTCAAAAAGTACACGAATTGGAATACGAACACTTTCCTCGTGTACTAGAATCATTAATACTAAAGAATGGGTAAGAAAAAAAAATACTACGTAGTTTGGAAAGGTAAAAAAACAGGTGTTTTTACCACTTGGGCCGAATGCAAAGAACAGATTAGTGGCTTTGAAGGTGCCCAGTACAAATCTTTTGCAGATAAGGCCGAAGCTGAAAAAGCCCTGCAAAAAAGTTTTGCAGACTACAAAGGTGTCGATACTCAAAAAAAAGTGCTCAGTGAAGCGGAAAAGAAAAAATACGGGAGCCCGATACTCGAAAGCATCTCTGTAGATGCCGCTTGCGCTGGAAATCCGGGACTTATGGAATACCGTGGAGTCCTCACCCACAACAAGCAGGAATTGTTTAAAATGGGCCCGTTTAAAAACGGCACCAATAACATTGGTGAATTTTTGGCTTTGGTGCACGGAATTGCCTTTTTAAAAAATAAAAACAAGGAAAATATTCCTATCTATTCGGATTCAAAAATTGCGATGAGTTGGATTCGAAAAAAACAGTGCAGAACAAATATTCAATTCGATGCGAGTAATAAAGAAATTCTCGACTTGATAAAGCGCGCAGAAACCTGGTTAAAAAACAACTCGTTTCAAACGCCTATTTTGAAATGGGAAACGAAGGCTTGGGGAGAAATCCCTGCAGACTTCGGAAGAAAATAAAAGCCGCATCTTACGATACGGCTTTTTTTATGCGATTACTTTACAGCAATCTTCGTTTCTTCCTTCCAGTTTTGTACGCTGGCTACGGTGTGATTTTTAAAATCCACTTCGCGTAAACCATCTTTGTGCCATAAAAACCACTTCCCTACTTTCTTTCCAGCTTCGTAGTGAGCGATGGCCGTTTTGTTTCCTTCTTGATCGAAAGTCATCCAAGTTCCTTCCAACTTTTTGTTTTTAAAGTATCCTTGCTCCTTTACTGATCCGTCTTTATGATAATAAGTAACTTTTACTAAGTCACCTGCCTTTTCGTATTTCGGGGCTACTTGTGCGCTCATAGCAGTAACCGCTAAAAAGCACGCTGCAACAACTAATTTTTTCATATCTAACATTTTAATCATTAACACTATAGTTACAAATATATCAAATAATTTACATTTGAACAACCTCTACATAACATTAAATTAACATTAGGGTGATTTTCCCTTTATTTGCAAAGCTCCTGACTTTGAAGAAACTACTGTAAATACTGGAAAAAACAGAGATTGTTAGTCCTTAGCCCCTTGAGAACTTTATTTTTTATACATTTGATTTATGAACATAGCACAATATCTATTCGTCGGCTTATTAGCCGTTTTACACATTTATATACTCGTTATAGAAATGTTTTTATGGACACGCCCTAAAGGCATTAAAACCTTTGGATTAAAAAGCAAGGAATTTGCTGAAGAAACCAAGGTGCTCGCTGCCAATCAAGGACTTTACAACGGCTTTTTAGCAGCTGGATTTATTTGGGCTCTGATTACCCAAAACCACCAAACTGCTTTGTTTTTTACAGCCTGTGTATTTGTAGCTGGTTGCTACGGTGCGTATTCTACGGGAAAGCCTCGAATATTTATCGTTCAATCTATCCCTGCACTTTTAACAGGAATCTCATTCTTTGTGTAAACTTAATTTAATGACTACTACTACTAACCCACAGTAATCAATTTAATTAATCATCAAAAAATGGAACAGTACACGGAAAAAATTAAAAATCTAGTCATCGATTATGCACCGAAAATAGCCATGGCTATTGCTATTTTGTTGGTCGGTCTTTTTGCCATTCGAATTTTTGTCAAGGCGAGTAAAAAAATCATGGAGAAACAACAGGTCGACATTACCTTACAAAAGTTTTTAGGAGACCTTTTGAATTGGACTTTAAAAGCCCTGCTTTTTGTCACTGTAATCTCTAAATTAGGAGTCGCTACAACCTCTTTTGCAGCTATTATTGGTGCTGCCGGATTGGCTGTAGGTTTAGCTTTACAAGGCTCTTTGGCTAATTTTGCAGGCGGAACCTTGATCATGATTTTTAAACCGTTCAAAGTAGGTGATCTCATAGAGGCACAAGGCGTAACTGGTGTGGTCAAAGAAATTCAAATTTTCACCACCCACATCAATACTCCAGGGAATAAGTTGGCCATCGTACCCAACGGATCGCTTTCTAACGGAAACATCATCAATTACACAGCTGAAGGGCAATTGCGTGTCGATTTAACCTTTGGAGTTTCGTACGACGCTGACATTAAAAAAACCAAAGAGATTTTAATGGACGTCCTTACGGCTAACCCGAAAGTATTGAGCGACCCTGCTCCTACTGTAAACGTATCAGAATTGGCAGACAGCTCTGTAAATTTTGCCGTACGTCCTTGGGTAGAAACTGCCGATTATTGGGATGTTTATTTCGGAACAACTGAAAATGTAAAACTCGCTTTAGACAAAGCTGGTATCGAAATACCTTACCCACACTCTGTGGAAATCCAAAAAGAAGGTTAACGCTTTTTCTCAGGCGTTGCCACAAAATCTTTTAGATAAAAAGGCTCAAAATAAGCGACATCTTCGATGTCGTTTTTTTTGTACTTCTCATAACTCAAACGCGCCATTTCTTTCGACGACGGAAACTTAGCTTCGATAAACACCGCGTTCTCATGTGTAATAAGCGCTTTACACTTTGCCGCTCCATCGCCTAAAAAGTATAATTTCTCTGAGGCCAACCACTTTGAGAAGGAGCTTTCATCGATAATTTCTGCTTCAATTGGACGCACTTGCTGCAGTGTACCGTCGTATACCGCTGAATACACCTCCATACGTCTCGCATCTAACATCGGTACAATCAAGCCATCAGTTACCTCGACACTACTCGCTAATGACATTAAAGTCTCAATCGAGATTAACGGAATGTCCTGCGAAAAACAAAGTCCCTTTGCTGCTGATACACCAATGCGTAATCCGGTATAAGACCCCGGACCTTTACTCACCGCTACAGCTGTTAAATCATTCAAAGCTACCCCTGCTTCCGCTATCACCTCTTTAATAAAGGGATGTAATTTTTCTGCGTGAGAATAGTTACCATCATTCAATTCTCTCAAAGCTACAACCTCACCATCACGAGCTAAACTAACCGAACAATTTTTCGTCGCTGTTTCAATGTTTAATATAAGTGCCACTGGTATTTATTTAAGTTAATGTCGCAAAGATACGGCATAAAAAAAAACCTTACGGCATGGTAAGGTTTTAGATCAACAATAAATTAGTCCCTGTAAAACTAATCTACTATGGATTCTCCAAAATAGAATTTTAAAACTTTTGTTTTGAAAACATAATCGTATTTAGCACGAATCATCGCTCCTTCCGCATTGACCAATCGATTGCGAACCTGATCGAAATCGAACTGCGTCATCGATCCGTAGTCATAGCTTACCTGTGCATTCTTAAAAGCCTCGTTTTGGGCATCTAAAGAAGCTTTGGACGCTTCGTAGGTTTTTAGTGCAGCTTTTGCATCTAAATAAGCCTTTTCTATGGTTTGTTGCAGTTGTAATTTTTGATTCTCTAGTGCAATCTCTGAAATTTTCTTGTTGATAACCGAACGATCTACGCGATTTTTCGTTTGGAACCCGTTAAAAATCGGAATGTTTAAACTCAAAACAGCTCCGTATCCAAGATTTCCGTCTAATTGCGTAAAAAATCCATTGTTCTGTAGGCTTACCACTCCAGTATTTGGATCGCGCACTGGAATCACATCTTTTTCTCCCAATACTGTTTGATACGAAGTACTCGCATTTGCCGAGAATGACAAGGTCGGTAAGAAACCTCCTCTTGCCAAATCAATAGACAGGTCTGCATTCTTTACATTGAGTTTTGCTCTGTCAATTTCAGGACGATCTAACAAAGCTCTTTGGTATACCTCCTTAGAACTCGAGTACAGCATCGCTGTAGATGGCGAATCGACAGCAATTGCTTCGATATCAAAATCATCGGCTGAAATTTGCAATAACTGAGCCAATTGCAACAAGGCTAAATTTAAGGTATTCTCTTGCAGCACCACATTCTGAGCATCATTGGCTGCCGTAGATTGTACGTTTAACAGATCTCCTTTAGGAATCGCTCCTGCAGAAAATTGTGCCTGCGCTCTCTCGATTTGTTTTTTACTAATTTCCGCTTGTACGATAGCCACATTTAAATTCTCCTTTGCAAAAAGTACATTTAAATAGGTCTGAACCACATTTAAGGAAATATTGTTAATGTTGGTTTTTAAATCCAACTTGCTTCCTTCCACTCCTAACTTCGATTGTTTTAGGGTGTTTTTATTCCTGTTTCCGTTGTAGAGCACCGTACTTGAACTCAAGCCAAAACCATTTCCACGAGTATTTCTAGAAATTCTGGAACCACTTTGACCAATAAACGATCCGAAGTTTACATTTTGTGACGCAGAGGCGTTCAGACTAGGCAAGAAATTTCCCTTTGCAATAGCGACGTCCTTTTCTGCCAATTGCACGTTAATTTCATTTTGTTTAATGGTGAGGTTATGCTTTACTGCGTAGTCCACACAGTCTTTTAAGGTCCATTTCTTTTGAGCAGTAGCACTCAAGCTGAGTAATAGCCCTGCTAGTAATACAATTTTAGTTTTCAAGACGTTAATTTTTATGTTTGCTGGATATCTCCAATTCCTATTCCAATGTAAAAACAAAACCTAAAACACTACAGTACAGCGCTTTAAGTTTTGTGATTTTTTATTATATGGTAAAAACCGAACACTTATCTGTTTGATATCGAACAGTAGTTACTCATATTCACGTCAATAGGACGACTAAAATTGCATTATGTTACAATTTTTTTTATGTATTTTTTTTAAGCCGCGTTTTTCTTGCGGTGGCGGTAAATAAAATAAAACAACACTCCTACAAGGATATAAGGGAAGATCATTAAATAGGTAATCCCATTATTTACGCCTTCGGCCATCGTTTCATTTCCTCCTTCAACAACCGCCTTACACATCGCACATTGCGACCAAGCTTTTCCGGATAGCAGTATAAAAACTACCAGTGTCAATACAGTTTTTCTATACATAATACGGAGAGATCATTAGATAAACAATAACTCCCGTCACTGCGACATACAACCACAATGGGAAGGTAATTTTCGCAATCTTCTTATGAGCCGGAAATTGCCCAAGCCTTGCACGCATAAACGTGAATAATACGAAAGGAATGATAATAATTGACAGTAGTATGTGCGTAGCCAAAATAAAGAAATACACATATCGAATAGCTCCTTCTCCTCCGTAAGGCGTTGAGGTAGATGTCATGTGATAGGCTACATACATTACTAAGAACAATACGGAACAAGCGATGGCTAATGTATTTAATTGCTCGTGTAACTTTCTATTTCCCTTTTTAATGGCAATCACTGAAGCCACTAATAAAACCGCTGTGATCCCGTTGATCGTCGCGTAAATTGGTGGTAAAAAACTCAGCGGTTCCACATCGAGTTTGATACCGAATAAGGCTGCTACAGCCAAAGGAATTACTACAGATACTACTGTAATAAACTTCTTATATTGTTTTTCCTGCTTTACATTACTCATTTAACAACAATTTAATATCCTGTTTTAATTCTTTTATTTGATCTCCAAATTTGTGCTCATCCAAGGCTCTGTAGTACAAAATTGGATTTCCGTGCTCGTCGTAACGAGATCGGATATACCCATCTTTATCCACCAAGGCAAAAAGCCCTGAGTGCTCAAAACCTCCGTGAGACCCTTCTCCTTTTCCCGCAAACAACTTGAATCCTTCGTTGGATAATTCATACACTTCATCTTCTGACTTTCCGGTCAGTAAATGCCAATTTTTGTGGTTTATACCATAGCGTTTCGCATAAGCTGTCAACTGCTCTGGAGTATCAATTTCAGGAGTAATTGAAAACGAAGCTATACCGAAATTCGGATTTCCCATAAATTCGTTTTGAATTGTCACCATCTTCTTATTCATAATCGGGCAGATGGTTGGGCAGGTAGTAAAGAAAAACTCTACTACATACACCTTTCCTTCATAGTCCTTATGCGTGATGGTTTTTCCGTGTTGATCTATAAACTCAAAATTGGGTACTTTATTAAATTTATGCAAATCAGCCTGTTTAAAGTGGCTCACAATCTTTGGCACGGCATAGATCCCAAAGAGTAAAATAATAAAGGCAATTCCTACGTACGAATAATTTTGCTTTTTCATAATCACTATATTTCTCTATCGGCATTGTTCTTTTTGAGCGCCAAACGGTACTCAGCCAATACCACTTTTACATCGTCTTTCATTTTATCATTGAGCTCCGCAACCGAGGTCATATTATATCCGTACAAAATACCGTCAGCGGCGTCCTTGTCGTCCTTACGACCACGTAAAGCAACATCCTTATCGATAATGAATGCTTTTGAAGTATGTAAATTACTATCGAGTGATTGGTTGGTTTTAAAACTGTCGTACAAAACTTCTATTTCCGCTTCACTTGCAAAAACGAATCTCCATTTAATCATGTTTGTAAAGGCACCAATTTTCTTCTCGAGCTTGGCCACCTCTTCTTCGGTACCTTTTACGGCCACCACGACGAGTTGAAAATCTTTAAATCCGTAAAAGGGCTTGTAAATTTTTTGGTTCAAGTTAAAGAACTCCCCTTTAACGGCATCCACATCCTTTCCTAAAAAGGTTACGATAGAGATATTTCTATCGAACTTACAATTCTTATCAACCGCCGAGATATCGACGATATCGTTGGTCAAGACGGGTAATTTTGCAAAATTATTGATCCCTAAAGACAAAAATATATAAAATAATAACGGCACTATAAAGAGTGCAAAGAGTACGATAAACTTTTGTTTTTTACTCATATCAGTTAAGATTAAAGACAAAAAAAGGTGGTTTAACACCACCTAATTTCTAATTTTATAAGATTACCACTTTACTAATGGTGCTAATGTATCGTGTAAATAACTTCCTTCGATTAACACTAGTGTTACTAGGTAACAGATAAGGAATACTCCTGTCCATACTATTGAACGTCTGAACCAGGTTTTTTCACCTTCTAGGTGCATAAAGGCCCATGCGATATAGTAAGCTTTTGCGATCGTTAAGATAATGAATATCCAGTTTAAGAAACTCGTCCCTAAAAATCCTTTTAAATGTAGACTATCAGGTTTGTAGATCCCTAAAACAACTTCCACTGCTGTAATAATTGATAGAATCGCTAAAACTATCCAGATTCTATTAGTATTTGATTCGTGTCCGTGACTTCCCATGTTTGCTTTTATTTTATAATTATACTAAGTAGAAGAAGGTAAATACAAATACCCAAACTAAATCTACAAAGTGCCAATATAATCCTACTTTCTCTACCATTTCATAATGTCCTCTGCGCTCGTAAGTACCTAAAACAACATTAAAGAAAATGATAATATTCAATACGATTCCTGAAAATACGTGGAATCCGTGGAATCCTGTAATAAAGAAGAAGAAATCGGCAAAAATTGGGTTACCGTACTCATTCTCGATTAAGTTAGCTCCTTCCACTACTCCAATTGCCTTTGCCAACTGCGCTTCACTTTCCGCTCTCGACAATACAATTTTTTGTTTCGTTTCAAGATTCATTTTTTCAGTCCTGATTAACAAAGAAGGATCGTTTTTGAAAGCTTGTTGCACTTGTGCTACTGAATACTGAGAGATTGTTTTCTCATTTTCGAACCAAAGTCCATTCTTTCTGGTGTGCTGCGTTCTATCATCCATACGCTCACCGTGCACAAAATCAGCTAATGCGATTTGATGTCCGTCCTTTACAAATTGTAAGATATGATTATCTGAAGTTTTAACCGCTCCGTAAGAACCGTTGATAAACGTTTTCCATTCCCAAGCCTGAGAACCAACGAAAATAATACCGAATACGATGGTTACGAACATATAGGCCGCTACCTTTTTTTGTTTCATTTGATGTCCTGCATCAACAGCCAATACCATAGTTACCGACGACACAATAAGGATAAAGGTCATAAACGCAACATAAATCATTGGGTAGTTTCCGTGGAAAAACGGGATGTGCGTAAATACCTCATCGGCAATTGGCCAAGAGTCAATAAATTTAAAACGAGTTAAACCATACGCCGCTAAGAATCCAGAAAAGGTCAATGCGTCAGATAATATGAAAAACCACATCATCATTTTACCATAAGTAGCGCCAAATGGTTTTGCACCACCACCGCCCCAGGTTTCTTTTTTGTCAGAATTTACAGCAATATTTGCTTCCATAAATACTCTTTAGTTAATTTTTGTTAAAACAGTGCGCCAAAATTACGCAATTTTCATCACCTAATAAAATAGAAAAAGAAAAATAGATAAATCCATAAAACATCTACAAAATGCCAAAAGATAGCTCCGAGTTCAAATCCAAGCATATCAGCAGCTGTATACTTCTTTTTAAAATGATTATAAATAACGACTAATAACACGATAACCCCTGCTAACAAGTGCAATACGTGCATAAAAGTGATTCCTATAATGAAAGAAGTTGATACCGTACTCTCCGGTCCTGTAAAATACAATCCTACTTCCTTAAGTTGATTAAATCCTACATATTGATACCAAACAAATCCCATTCCGAGAATAAATGTGAGTACCAATAGGGTCAATGATTGGCTTAATTGATTCTTTTTTAAGAATTTTTGTGACAACCAAAGGGTTATACTACTAAATACAATTAGTACAGTACTGATGTAAAATGCTTGAGGTAATTCAAAGGTTACCCAATCTTCTCTGTTCATGCTCACTACATAGGCACTGGTAAGACCTGCAAAGAACATCACCATACTGATCATAGCTACCCATAACATCGGTTTTGCCGATTTCCTTTTCGCTGCGCTTAACTCTTCTTGTAAGCTTTGTGTTTGTTCACTCATTAGTGTAAAAATTTATCTACTACATATATAATTGGTACTACCGTAATATAAAATACGCTAGCCAACATTAATTTTCTCGCATCAGTATTTTGCTGTGATTTGTACAGAACAAAGGCGTAGTACAACATCAATCCTCCCAGTGCTAAAATAATCACAGCGGTAATCGGATGTATGTAAAAACTTCCCGTAACTTCTAATACAGGTGCGATAGACATCAGGATCATCACACAGGTATAAAATATGATTTGTACAATGGCACCGCGATCTTTCTTGTCCATGGGCAACATGTGTAAGCCCGCTTTGTTGTATTCTTCAAATTGCAACCATCCAATAGCCCAAAAATGAGGAAACTGCCAAAAAAACTGAATCATGAACAAAAAACCAGCTTCGATACCGAAAGTTCCCGTTGCAGCCACCCATCCTAACATAAAAGGTATGGCCCCTGGAATCGCCCCTACGAAAACTGCTAAAGGTGTAACCGCTTTTAATGGCGTATAGGCACTCGTATATAAAAAGATGGAAACAGCCCCGAATAAGGCACATTTCGGATGAATTGCATATAAAATAGCTATCCCTGCAATGGTAAAAAACGAAGCGATTACCATCGCTGTAGTCACAGACATGCGGCCCGCAGGCAAAGGTCTGTTTTTGGTTCGTTGCATTACCGCATCTATATCTTTTTCGATTACCTGATTAAATGCATTGGAAGCACCTACCATAAAATATCCACCAATGGCCAATAGTACTATTGTAGTAAAGTCTATCTCTGTAGCCCCTAATAAATAACCCGTAATCGAAGTAAACACAACGCTGACAGACAAGCCTACCTTAGTAAGTTGTTTAAAGTCAGTAAAAAGTGTTTTTAAAGATGATTTTTCTTGTATCGTTGAAACAGTACTCACTTAGATCTAAAATATTTTTGCAAAGATATTTCTTTCTAAGGGATTTGCCATAATTTTTACATCTGAAATAAAAAAAATTAAAAAAACGCTTGGCAATTCAAAAAAAGGTCTTATATTTGCACCCGCATTCACAGTAATGCAAGTTCTTTAAAATATAAAACGACTACGCGAAAGTAGCTCAGGGGTAGAGCATCACCTTGCCAAGGTGAGGGTCGCGGGTTCAAATCCCGTCTTTCGCTCTGATCCTTTTAAAAGTTAATGCTGAAGTGGTGGAATTGGTAGACACGTTGGACTTAAAATCCAATGAGCCGTAATGCTCGTGCGGGTTCAAGTCCCGCCTTCAGTACTCATAAGCCTCACCTAGGTGAGGCTTATTTTAAAAAGTAGTCAACAACTTATACGCAGAAGTGGTGGAATTGGTAGACACGTTGGACTTAAAATCCAATGGGCCGTAATGCCCGTGCGGGTTCAAGTCCCGCCTTCTGTACTAAAGCCTTAACAAATTTTGTTAAGGCTTTTTTGTTTTTATCACGCTCTTACCTAAGCTTCTCAAAAAACACAATCAACTAAAAATCATCAATTTAAAATCACCCTAACCCCGACCGATACGCTTTTGGAGTGACTCCTGCCTTGCCTTTGAACAGTCGGCTAAAGTATTGTGGGTATTCAAAACCCAGCTCAAAAGCGATTTCCGCAATGGTCTTATCAGTGTTTAGAAGCAGAGTTTTAGCCTTGTCAATCACGAAATAGTGAATCGTTTCCTGAGCGTTTTTCCCGGTTTCTTTTTTTAATACATCACTGAGGTAGCTATCTGATAGATGCAATTGTGCCGCAAAATAACGCACCTGAGGCAAGCCCTCTACCAACGCTGCATCAAAATACCGTTTTAACAGACCTTGAAATTGACTTACGATATCCGTGTGTTCACTTTTCCTAGTGATAAACTGTCGGCCGTAAAAACGCTTGGTATAATTAATCAGTAACTCGATAGTCGTTACCAACACATCCTGACTAAAATCGTCAATAGGAGCTTGACATTCCTCACTAATATTCCGAACAATCTCGTTTAAAGTACCCTTTTCTTTTTCCGAGAGATGCAATGCTTCATTGGTTTCATAGGAAAAAAAACCGTACTCCATTATACTGTCCATTAACCCATAACCGCGAATCAAATCGGGATGAAAATACAAGGCCCAACCTTCTAGGTCTCCTCTTTTGGAACTTTCCGAGATCTCCAGTACTTGATTTGGAGCAATCCCCAATAAAACCCCTTCTGAAAAATCAAAATACTTCCTTCCGTACTTAAAAGGTTCTCCGACTTTTGTTTTTAAGGAGATACTAAAAAACGGGGTGGTCAATTTTTTCCCTAAAGCTTCTCTGGGCACGCTAATGTCTGCCAAATTTACTACTGAAAGTAAGGGGTGAAACGGTTTTTCACATCCGAAAAAATTGTGCAATTCTGAAATAGACGTTATTTTTAAAAATGTACTCATAACTGTATAAAGATACTCAAAAACCAAAGGGCCATATCCGTAATTAAGAGGGCCCTTGTTGAACTATTATTAAAAAAGCCCACCCACAGTTTCCTGCAAATAGGCTTCAAATTAACGAATAAGTCTTTATTGAACTCCAAATTGTTCGGCAATCATCTGATAAAAATCTCGATCATTCATTGCCTTTCGCGCCGCAAGTAATTGTTTTGCATCTTCTCCTGCCCAGTACCTCAACTGATCCGAATTATCAGTAGCAGCCTCAAAAACAACTTGAGCAATCTGTTCTGGGGTACTCAATTTCTCCGCATAGGCCTGCACTGCTAAAAAGTACTTTTCTAAACTGTCTTTATAATCGGCAATACCTCCATCTCCTGTTTGCTCTAAACTGGTAAGAAAATCGGTCGCAACTCCCCCCGGCTCTACCAATTTAACTCGTATTCCGAGCGGATTTAATTCGTACTGACTATCTTCGGTAAAGCCTTCAAGAGCGTGTTTAGTAGCGTGGTACAATGCCTGAAAAGGGAAACAAGCTCTACCAACCATGGACGACACATTAACGATAAGCCCCTCTCCTCGTGCTCTAAAATGTGGTAATATCGCCTTGGTAGTTCTTACTACACCAAACACGTTCACATCAAAAATTCGCTGCATCAGCTCTTCTGAGGAAGCTTCAATAAGCCCCATCATTCCAAAGCCTGCATTGTTAATCAGAACATCAATAGTTCCGAACTTAGCAATTCCCTTTGCTATAGCTTCCTCTATACTCTCTTGCTTCGTTACATCAAGTGCCGTTACCAACACCCTGTCTAGTTGTTGTAGCTCAGTTTCTTTTTCTGGTGTACGCATGGTCGCAACCACATTCCAACCACTGGATTGAAATAACTTTACAGCCGCCTTACCGATACCTGAAGATGTTCCTGTTATTAATACTGTTTTATTTGCTGTCATGATGTTTATTTTTAATCTATACCACAAATTTACAGTCACTTGCCTAGCCAGTTCTTATACGAATCCCCCCACTTTGTATACTTTTTCAGGATGGTATGAATTCTCAAATATTTTAATTAAATTAAAGAATCGTGTAATGACTTGCATTCCACCACGTCTAAACCATCAGTTGTAAAAAGAATATATCCATGAGAAACCTATTGTTATTACTAAGTTTTAGCTTTGTGTTAAGTACTACGGCACAGACCAAGACCTTTGATTCGCTTTTAAAAAAACACGTAAGCACCAGTGGTCATGTAAATTACAAGGCCTTTAAAAAAGATCGAGCAACACTGCAATCATACTTAGACTACTTAGCCAAAACCTCTGCACAGAAGAGTTGGTCAGCGGCCAAAACTAAAGCCTTTTGGGTCAATGCCTACAACGCTTATACAATAGCCTTGATTTTGGACAACTACCCTTTAAAAAGCATCATGTCTGTGAAGAAAAAAGGGAAGGATGCTTGGAATATTCCTTTTGCTAAAGTAGGTGGTAAAACCTATACCTTAAACCAAATAGAACACGAAATTCTGCGTAAACAATTTAACGATCCTAAAATTCACGTAGGAGTAAATTGCGCCTCGGGCTCTTGTCCTCAACTAGGAAACTTTGCCTATACTGAAGCCAACTACGAAGCGAAAACCAGCGCTTTGATGAAAAAGTTTATCAACGATCCTAAACGCAATCAACTGGGAGAAAAAAAGATATACCTGTCAAAAATTTTCGAGTGGTTTAAAGATGATTTTACCAAAAAAGGATCTCTAATTGACTTTTTAAACAAGTACAGCAATACACCGATTAGCCCAAAAGCGAAAGTGCGTTACCTCGAATACGATTGGAGTTTAAATGGAAAGTAGTATTTTTATTTCAAATCTATAAAAAACGACCATGTCAAAAACATATTACGACCCTGCCGACCTCAGAAAATTCGGCAAAATCACCGAATGGAGTGAAGAGTTAGGAAACAAATTTTTCGAATACTACGGTAAAGTTTTTGAAGAAGGAGCTTTAACGGCGAGAGAGAAAAGTTTGATAGCCTTAGCAGTAGCACATACTGAACAATGCCCTTATTGCATTGATGCTTATACTAAAGACGGTTTACAACGAGGCGTGACAAAAGAAGAAATGATGGAGGCCATCCACGTTGGAGCTGCCATTAAAAGTGGAGCAACCCTCGTTCACGGGGTACAAATGATGAACAAAGTGAATAAGTTAGATATGTAATTGGTTTTCCCCAATACACCTTAAATTGTCGCAAACCGAACCACCGTGTTCGGTTTTTGCAAACTCTTAAATACGATAATGAAAAAATCTCTTTTAGCAAGAAATAACGATTTAGCCAACACACAACGTCAACTAGAAATTCTGTCGAATGGAATTTTCAAGGATGAACTTCCAACATTTGCGCAAAAAATAAAGGAAACCAATCAATTTCCACTGCGTCCCAAGAAGTTAGAAATTCTTCAAATTAATGTTGGCTATATGTGTAATCAGGTATGTGCTCACTGCCATGTGGATGCAGGTCCTGATCGCAAAGAGATTATGACACGAGAAACCATGCAGCAATGTTTGGAGGTCATCAAAGCCACGGGAGCACATACCTTAGATTTAACGGGAGGAGCCCCTGAAATGAACCCCAATTTTAGATGGTTTGTAGAGGAGGCAGCCAAGGCTGGTATTAAAGACTTTATCGTACGCTCCAACTTAACCATTATCAGAGCGAATAAAAAATACTACGACCTTCCTGAATTTTTCAAAAAACACAATGTGCACGTCGTTTCTTCCATGCCTCACTGGACACGAGGAAAAACTGATAAACAGCGAGGAGATGGTGTTTTTGACAAATCAATCAAAGCGTTGCAAGAGCTCAATGCCGTGGGCTATGGTGTTGAAGGAAGTGGTTTAAAATTAGATTTGGTTTACAACCCATCAGGAGCTTTTTTACCGGGAGATCAACAGTCTATGGAAAAAGACTTTAAAAAAGCACTATACGAAGACTTTGAAATCGTCTTTAACAGTCTTTTTGCGATTACCAACCTGCCTATTTCGCGATTTTTAGACTACCTAATCGCTTCGGAAAATTACGAGGATTATATGTACGCCTTGGTAGAAGCTTACAACCCTATGGCTGTAGCCAATGTAATGTGTACCAACACGCTTTCAGTAAGCTGGGACGGCTATTTGTACGATTGTGATTTTAATCAAATGCTCAACCTCAAAGTAGCCAGTAAAGTTACCCATATTTCCGACTACAATGAACAAGCGTTACAAGACAGAAATATCATTATAAATCAACATTGTTACGGCTGTACCGCCGGAGCAGGAAGTAGCTGTCAGGGAACTGTTGCTTAGCTAGCATAGCTAGGAACCCTGAGGCTTATTAATAACAAAACTCATATGATTCGTACTATCGCATGTATTATAAGCCTCTGCTGTTGCTTGCAGCTCCAAGCTCAAGACAGCCTGCAAACCTTACTTAAAAAATACAACACGGAACAAATCCCTTATATACAGGTTACTGAACTAGTACGTGACAGCACCAACGTTATCTTACTCGACAGTCGTGAACCTCGAGAATTTAAGGTAAGCCACTTAAAAAATGCTGTGTGCGTTGGCTATGACCGCTTTGACCTTGCGAAAACACTGAACATGCTTCCTAAAGACAAACGCAGTAAGATAGTTGTTTACTGCTCTTTAGGCATACGTTCAGAAGACATTGCCGAGCAACTATACAAGGCTGGATACACCAATGTTTTCAATTTATACGGAGGCATTTTTGAATGGAAAAACCAAGGCAACCCCGTTTTCGACGCTCGTGCGAAACTGACTGAAAAGGTTCATACATTTAACAAAACCTGGGGTCAATGGTTGCAAAAAGGGAAAAAGGTGTACTAAAAGTACTGCCCTATCCCAAATACAAAGCCTCTGGAGGCATTGGCTGTAAGCCCATAACCGTAATCAATTCTAAAAATCGCATTAAAAATCTTTTTATTGATCAAACGGAGTCCTACTCCCGAATAGACATGAATGTTCTTTGCTTGCACAAAGTCGCTCAAAGATCCTCCTGGATGTCTCCAAGAACCGATGTCAGTAAAGACATTTGTTTGTAAGGCAAACCATTTTTTATCAATCAGCGTATGACGGTATTCCGTATTCCATACGATACTTCCGGTACCTCTATCCACCAAGATTCCCACTCCTCTCAAATTTACATTATTATCAAGGGCAAACGGTGCAAAGGGGCTTTTTATATTTGACGACAATCCAACACGCAGGCGATTCGCCCAATTTCCTCTCGTTCCGAATCGCTTAAAATAAAACAAGTCGTTCCAAGCGATGAGAAAGTCTTTTTGATAGGAATTTACCGTAGTTACGTATTGTAAATACAACTGACTTTTAAATCCAGACACATAGTGATAAAAGTAGTCGAGATCATCGTACGTATATTGAAATTTCAACAACTTCTTATTGACATCCAATCGCTGTGGTACCTGGGCTGCTGTATGTCCACTTAAGTAGGTATAGCGCTCCTTAAATAAGTTAATTCCTGCTGCTATGGTATTTCTAAAATTAATTTGAAAAAGCCCTAAGAGCTCGTAGGAAATATTTTCGTATTTGTAATTTGCGGAAGCCTGATCAAAGTATAAGGGTTCCTCACTTTTCCAACTTTGGTGGTAAAAAGCCAAACCAAAATTTCTGGAAAACAAGGTGGGAGCTTCAAACTGCACCCCATAAGAATCAAAACCATTGTGTTGATAAAAGCCACCTACACGGAGGTTTCTTCCTAATAAATTGTATTCGTAAAGCCCCACTTTATAAGCGAGTCGCCTGTTGGTAGTAGTCCATAAATTCAGGGTCGGAATGAGCGTAAAATTCTCTTCAACTCCTATTTTAACCTCGCATTCACTCTCGTTAATTGGCGTTACTGTAAAATAGGCATGTGCTACCGCTGGCATCCTTTTTAAACGAATTATATCCGTGCTGAGCAGCGTGGAGTCTAACGGTGTATTCACCTCGGTATCCAACATTTTTCGCAAGGTGGATTCCTTTGTTTTTTTCAGCCCTTCAAAATACAATTTTCGTACCGTTAATTCCTGCGCAATTGATTGAAGGGATATTGCGAGAAGTACGATTAAGAAGCCTATTCTTTTCATTAGTTAATTACAAAGCTTTTTTGAATGACTAGATTTACCCAATTGTCTTCACTAACTCCCATCAGGGTAAACTGATAATTTCCGCTACCTAAAGCTACAGGTGGTGCAGTACGAGTTACATTGAGAACGACATTAGAGGTATCGTAGTATTGAAACCATTTATCCTTGGTATAGGTTCCGGTTATAAGATCATTTTGTGCGCTGCTTACTACTTGGAAGTAGATGGTATTTTCTTTGATACTTCCGTCATTCCAAACAAATTTAGGTTTCCCTTGGATACTCGTGTCAATCACAGCACTCGTTGTCCACTCGGTTGGTTTGGTTTGTCTTTTTAATCGAATCGGATTGGAGCTGTATACAACTCCGAGTACTTCAAAGGTGACCACGCACCATGCATCTTCAGCACTGCCCTTTACAAATCGTTTTAAATAACCATTAAAAACGGGCTCCTGAGGTAATGCTACCTTCTGATACTGACCAAAATCGTCCTTTGAAATCTGAGCCGTACTACTTTCAAAATACTGGATATTTGACGCTCCTGGAGGCGGATAAAAAAAGATAAAAGTACCTTCACTTGCCGTGGGTTTACTCGCTGCGCAAGCTATCACTCCACCTTTTTGATGACTTGGCGCTGTGCTGATATAATTTTTTAAATTATCCGTGGCGATGTCGTTTTTTGAACAAGACATCAAAAATCCGATACTCACTAAAAGTAGGCCTAAAATTTTACTGTTGATATGCATTTTTAATAGTTATTTCTGCGGGTTTATTTTGGGGGGTAAAACGGTTGTTATTCGGTCCGCCAACATTTTCGTGGTCTGCAAACCATTTCCATACAAATCCTCCTGCGAACCAAGGCTCTTGCCAAAAAGTCTCGTAAAGTGCTTCTAACGCCAATTGTTGGGCTTGCAAATCTACCTGTCCTTCAATGCGCTTTGCATCCCACGGTTCTCTTCCGGTATGGTGAACACTTCGATATCCGTATTCTGTAAATACAACAGGTTTTTGATATTTTTCCCTAACGGCTTTAATTTCTTCTTTGTGTGAATTCCAGGCAACTTTAAAGGCTTCTTTATCCACTTTCTTAGCTGGAGTTAACGGAAAATAGGCGTCTACGCCAATATAATCCAGTTCCCCCCAAAATGGAACGCGTTTAAACTCATCCCAATTGGCCGCGTAGGTAAGTTTACCACTGTATATTTTACGAATATCGGCAATCAACGCCGTCCAATATTCCGGTCTGTTCTGAACGAACTGCTCTAGCTCTGTTCCGATACACAACACTGGAATTCCTTCCTTTTCAGCCAGGGTAGCAAACGTCGTGATAAAATCTCGATAACTCGATTCTAAGAGCTTCCAACTTTCCTCATCATTCATAGCTATTTTTCCTGTGTACAAACCTCCGTGCACCCAAATTTGCGGTTTGAGCATCACCTGGATATCGTTTGATTTAAACAGGTCTGCATATTGAGAAACTCCCGCACTCGTCTCGCCAAACCACTGCCATTTTTCATTGAATTTTACGAGTGGTTCATCCAAACTTCTAATAAAGCCAAAAGGCATCAACGAAACGTAATTCGCTGATACCTTTTGAACGGGGATGATTTGTTTTTTTGATATTTTATTGGGGCTCGCTACAAAACTCAAGCCATTAATTTTCTGCCCCCGACTTGTACAAGCCAGGCCTAGTAGCACCAGAGCACTAAGCAGTATTTTTTTGCATTTCATAGCTACAAGTTACGGTATTCTGTTAAAACAACGCTCGTAATCCAATGTTAAAACTCTGTCCTAATCCAGTATCCTGACCTCTCACAAAATTACTGTACAACACTTCGAGGTTTAATACTTTTGTAATCTGGTATTTCCCTCCTAAACCGAGTGCCGTATAATTTTGAGTAAACTCTCCAAAACGCTCAGCGTGCTGTGCAAATACCAGTACCGTTGATTTATCCGTAGGGAAGTAACTCAAAAAAGCACCTGGAACTACAAAAAATGTCTTGTTCGCAAAACTCTTCTCATCACCAAAATTGTACTCCGTATTCAACTCAGTAAACAACTGCCATTTCCCACCACTAAAGGTATAATCGTAGAAGAAACGATTTTGGAAAATCCATGCTGTTTGATCTAAGAAAACTCCATTGCTATCACTTTCTTCATCGATTAGCGGTATGTGTACTGCTGATTGAATAGAGAAGTTTGCTACGTTTTTCAACGGCTGAATTTTAATGGCCGGTGCAATACTCGTGATTCCTTTTCTATCACTATTCGTGTCTTTTAAACTAAATACAGAAAGCGCCTGACGTCCTCCTCTGGTATTGGAACGAAATTCGACAATAGCACCAACATTGATACGATTATTATCAGATATTCCCGTAAATGCTTCTACTGTTGATGTAAAATAGTTTTCGCGAGGCTTGTCAGCGGTCTTACCGTTGAAATTGGCTCTGGTTTCTGTATAAAGATTATTAAAGAACTTGATATCCCATTGTCCTTTATTCAACAATTTTGAGGGCGTATATGTTTGAATATTACTTTTGCTATCTTCTTCCGATTGCGCAAATCCTTGCCAACCTAATCCTAACATAGCTATAGCGAGTAATACACGTTTTGTTTTCATGGTCTTTGAATTTTAAGTTACCAACTAGGTCGCTCAAAATTTTCTCTACTTACAACACCGTGTTATTTATACTGATTCTAAATTTAAGCTATTCATTAAGTTCTTAACTTTAAGTTCGACCTAATGTGCAAATCAACTTTTTTATGGAACACGTTGTAATTATTGGTAATGGTATTTCAGGAGTCACTGCGGCTCGTCATATTCGTAAATTATCAGACAAACAGATTACTATTGTTTCTGCCGAAACAGACTACTTTTTTTCTAGAACCGCCCTTATGTACGTATACATGGGCCACATGAAGTTTGAACACACACAGCCGTATGAGCCTTACTTCTGGAAAAAAAATCGGATCAATCTCAAAAAAGGATACGTCAAGCACATACACAGTGACGACCACCAAATCGAGTTTTCGTCAGGTGAAATGATGCAGTATGACAAATTGATTATCGCTACGGGTTCGAAACCCAACAAATTTGGTTGGCCTGGTCAAGATGCCAAAGGAGTAATGGGCATGTATCACAAACAAGATCTCGAACAACTTGAGCAGTATGCTCCAGACAACAATACCTGTAAACGCGCAGTGATTGTAGGTGGTGGACTCATTGGAATCGAGTTAGCCGAAATGTTACACAGCCGCCAAATACCTGTCACTTTTCTAGTTCGTGAAGAAAGTTTTTGGAATGGAGTACTCCCTGCACAAGAATCGGCTATGATTAATCGTGAAATCACAGAAAATCATATCGACCTTCGACTGGGAGTGAATTTAAAAGAGATCAAAACCAATAGTGCGGGCAAGGTAACCTCAGTCATTATCGCTGAAACCGGTGAAGAAATCGCCTGTGATGTTGTCGGGTTGACCGCTGGAGTATCTCCAAATATTGAATTTGTAAAATCTTCAGCCATCGAAACCAACCGCGGTGTGCTCGTCAATCGACACTTGGAAACCAACATACCCGATGTATATGCTATCGGAGACTGTGCTGAACAACACGAAGCCATTGGTCAAAGGCGCCCCATAGAAGCTGTCTGGTATACCGGACGCATGATGGGAGAAACGGTCGCACAAACCATTTGTGACAACAGGACTCCCTACAAGCCAGGGCCTTGGTTTAATTCGGCAAAATTTATTGATATCGAATACCAGACCTACGGTTGGGTTTGGGCGCAACCAAAAGACCATGAAGAACGATTTTATTGGGAACACAGTAGCGGAAAAAAATGCATCCATATCAGTTTTGACAAAAAGACTCGCGAATTTATTGGTATCAACACCTTTGGAATTCGCATGCGTCACGAGTTTTTCAACAAGGTATTGTTGGAAAAACAAACTGTTGACAAGGTAATGGCCCATTTAGCAGACGCCAACTTCGACCCGGAATTTTACCAACTTTACGAGCGGGAAATTGTGTCAAAATTCAACAGAGAACAAAGCACCAACATTCAATTAAAAAAGAAAAGCTGGAAACGCATTTTTAGCAGAAATTAAGATATGAAAGCAATAAAACAAATAGGTCTTGTAATTTTTTTACTAGGACTAAGCATATTTACAGGAAGTCTTTTTTCAGGATCCTTCAGCTTAACTTCTGCTGAATTGGAGGAGTACCTGCAAGAGAAAGGATATAAAAGCGAACGTATAAAAGATGAATTAAGCAATGCAGTAGTCACTGACGAAGCCTTGAATATTTTCGAGTTTTCCTCACGAGCACGGACAGCATTTGCCAATTCAAACCAGTATTACGACGAGCTTATCGCCAAATACGATGCTGAAAAAAATTGGGACTTAAAAGGCGCTCAATTTCAATACAAAATTTACGGTAAACCACACACCTTAAGCTATGACCTAGCCAAAAGAGCAGGAAAAGGCTTTGTAAAAGAACATCCTGGATTACTTTGGTTAGGAACCTTTGGACTAGGAATACTGGGAGCTTTACTTTTTATCCTACCGAATTTTATACTATTGGGCCCAAAAGGAATTAAAAACAATGGTATTTACCTCGAGGCTAGTACGAACAGAGGTTGGATTGCCTGGTTAGTTTTAGGCTACCTTGTTTTGTTCTACATCCTCTTGTACTTTTTACCAGATTACGTAGTGAACTGGACATTTATTCTAGACCCTATTAGCAAAGCTTTAAACGGCGGTGCTGCCAGTCAGTGGTTTGTATACGGATTCTTATATTGTGTAATTATGATTGTCATGGCGGTTCGCATGTACATTAAATACCGTCACAACAACTATCAAATTGTACGAACTACCTCTGTTTTGTTTTTCCAGATAGTGTTTGCTTTTTTAATTCCAGAAATAATGGCGAGCTTAAACCTTCCAGGATACGACTTTAAAAATGCCTTTCCACTAGACTATGATTTCTTCTTCGAATGGAACTTAGACTCGTTAAAAAACAGTGGTGCTATCGGTATTTTTATTTTAGTATGGGGAGTTTTACTCACCTTAGTCATCGTACCTGTTATGGTCTACTTCTTTGGTAAGCGCTGGTATTGTTCATGGGTATGTGGTTGTGGTGGATTGGCAGAAACATTAGGAGATCCGTACCGTCAACACTCAAACAAAACACTAAACGCCTGGAAATTGGAGCGCTGGGTAATTCATTCCGTACTCGTCTTTTCACTAGTGATGACTGTGGTTACTCTGTACTGCTATTTTTCAGGAGCCTCATCATTCTTAGGCATCAAATCACAGTGGATTAAAGACTCGTATAGCTTCTTGATTGGCGCTTGGTTTGCCGGAGTTATCGGAACGGGATTCTACCCTATTTTTGGAAACCGTGTATGGTGTCGCTTCGGATGTCCACTAGCGGCGTATATGGGATTGGTACAGCGTTTTAAATCTCGATTCCGAATTACCACAAACGGAGGACAATGTATTTCTTGTGGAAACTGTTCTACTTACTGTGAGCAAGGAATTGACGTTCGTGCATATGCTCAAAAGGGAGAAAACATAGTGCGCGCGAGTTGTGTAGGATGTGGGGTGTGTTCAGCAGTGTGTCCGAGAGGTGTATTAAAACTCGAAAACGGACCAGAAGAAGGTCGTATTAACCCAACTGATGTACTGTTAGGGAACGACGTAGACCTGTTGAAATTAGTAAATAAAAAATAAGCTAACGTGAATCAAATATCTATAAAAGCGGAGAAGTTTACAGCAGTATTTTTGCTGTTCTTCTCCCTTTTTTACCTCTCTTGTTTTGGGCAAAAAAAATATCACAAAGAGTTTTATAGCAACGGACAGCTCAAACTAGAAGGATGGCTTGACCAAGGTAAGAAAACCGCCTATTGGAAGTTTTATTACAAAAATGGTGTGATCAAAAAACAAGGACATTATAAAAATGATCTTCCCGTAAATTATTGGTACTTTTACCGCAAGAATTCGTCAAAAGAAAAAGAAGGACATTTTATTGATGGCAAGCAAAACAAGTGGTGGTTGTACTACGATTCCAGAGGATATGTCAACCATAAATGTCAGCTAAAAAACGACAAAAAAAATGGATATTGCTTGTTGTACAAGAAAAACAAATTAGTAAAAGCCGTCAAGTTCAAAGACGGAAAAAAAATAAATGAATGGACCGATTTTTCCTCATTTAAAAAGGAAAATGATTTGAAGGATTTACAGTAAAATGCAGCAACCACTAGTTAAAGTTATCATCCCTGCCTACAACGAACAAGATTCAATTGCCTTAGTAATTAACGACATCCCTACCGTGGTTGATGAAGTCATTGTAGTGAGTAACAATTCAACTGATCTTACAGAAACCAACGCTCGTGCAGCAGGTGCCACAGTTCTTTCCGAAAAGCGTAAAGGATATGGCTACGCCTGTTTAAAAGGAATGGACTACATAGCTCAACAAAAAACAAAGCCTGATATCGTAGTCTTCTTAGATGGTGATTATTCGGATTTCCCCGAGCAGCTCACTGAGCTTATCGATCCGATAACGACACGTGGTATCGATTTTGTTATTGGTGCCCGAACCAAGACATTGCGCGAAGCGGGCTCCATGACTCCGCAACAGGTATTTGGCAATTGGCTCGCCACATTTTTAATGAAAATATTTTTTAACGCAAAGTTTACAGACCTCGGTCCGTTTAGAGCCATCAAATACCCTAAATTGCTCAACTTAAACATGGAAGACAAGACTTATGGATGGACAGTTGAGATGCAATTGAAAGCATTAAAACAGCAATATAGCTATGAAGAAGTTCCTATGAAATACAGAAACAGAATAGGAGTCTCAAAAGTTTCAGGAACCGTCAAAGGTACTATATTTGCAGGCGTTAAAATTTTAGGTTGGATATTTAAATACAGTTTTAAATAATGGTTTTAGAATACGTCATCATTACGGTGTACACCATCTCATTAGTATTGATACTAATGTACGCTTTGGCTCAGTTAAATTTACTTTTTAATTATCTGAAAGCGAGAAAAAAAACAGACAATGCTTCTAAGTTCGATTTGACGAACCCTGAAGAAGTTCCTTTTGTCACCATACAACTTCCGGTGTTTAATGAGCTATACGTCATGGAACGCCTCTTAGATAATATTGCCAAGCTTCGCTATCCTCGTGAAAAGTTAGAAATCCAAGTTTTGGATGATTCGACAGATGAATCAGTCCTTTCTACAGCAGCACATATAAAACGATTACAAGCTACAGGACTAGATATTCAACACATTCGCAGAGAAAACAGACAGGGCTTCAAAGCCGGAGCACTCAAGGAAGGATTAGCCATCGCCAAAGGAGAATTTATCGCCATTTTTGATGCCGACTTCTTACCTAAACCTTGCTGGTTAGAAAAAACAGTTCCTTACTTTAAAGATCAAGCTATTGGAGTTGTCCAAACGCGTTGGGGACATATCAATAGAAATTACTCAACCCTTACAAAAATACAAGCCTTTGCGCTCGATGCCCATTTTACATTAGAGCAAGTTGGACGCAATAGCCAAGGGCACTTTATCAATTTTAACGGAACTGCGGGAATTTGGCGTAAAACGTGTATTTACGATGCCGGAAACTGGGAAGGAGATACCTTGACAGAAGACTTGGACCTCAGTTATCGCGCACAGTTGAAAAAATGGAAATTTAAGTATTTGGAAGACGTGGAAACACCTGCTGAGCTCCCCGTAATTATCAGTGCAGCGCGCTCACAGCAATTTCGCTGGAATAAAGGAGGTGCCGAAAATTTTCAAAAGATGCTCAAACGCATCTTGGTAAGCGATACCATTTCTCTGAAAACAAAAATTCACGGAATGCTTCACTTGTTGAACAGTTCAATGTTCACCTGTATCTTTTTAGTCGCAGTATTGAGTATTCCTATGCTGTATATCAAAAACGAATACGAACATTTAAAGATTTACTTTTTAGTTATGAGTTTCTTTATTGTTAGTACACTCATCTTCTTTATTTGTTATTGGTTTATGTACAAGCGAACCTATGGTGGTGGCTTTGTCAATTTTATCAAATACATCGGAGCCTTTTTCTCTTTTTTCTCCATTGCCATGGGCTTTTCACTGCACAATACCATTGCAGTACTCGAAGGTCATTTCGGTAAAAAAAGTGAGTTTGTACGCACGCCGAAATTCAATATTAAATCACTAACCGACAGTTGGAAAAACAACAAATACATCCGTAAAAAGCCTTCAACAAATGTCATTATAGAAGGTTTATTGGCCCTCTACTTTGCCTTTGGTATGTACAGCGCTTTTATCGTAGGTGATCAAGGAGGAGATTTTGGTTTATTTCCATTCCACCTCATGTTGTTTATCGGATTTGGATATGTGTTCTTTAAATCCATTTTTTCTAAGGCCTAATGCACTTTCTAGAAAAATACAAAGCAAGTATACTCCTCGTGTTGCTCACAGCACTGTATTTTTACTTTGCGTATTTTTTAGAGCGCACCTCCTATTGGAGTTTTGCCGCCCTGTGGATTAGTTTGTTTACCGCGAGCTATTTCTTGTATCGTGATAAGCAAGAGGACGCTGCATTTTTAACAGCTGCAGCAGTACTCTTCCGCTTGGCCTTTTTATTTGCCCTCCCCAACTTATCGCAAGATTTTTATCGATTTATTTGGGACGGACGTATGCTCGCTCAGGGCTACAACCCCTATCTATCCTTACCTCAAACATTTATTGAACAACACGAATACCCCATTGCACAAGCAGTGGAACTCTATGAAGGCATGGGAAGTTTAAACGGGAGTCATTACACCAATTACCCTCCTATTAATCAACTGTGTTTTTGGATTGCTAGTACCTTGAGCGGTACCAGTATTTTAGGAGCCGTAGGTATTATGCGTGCACTTATTATACTCGCTGATATCGGTATTATCATTTACGGTAAGAAGATACTCCAAGCCTTACAATTGCCCAAGTCTCAAATTTATTGGTATGCGCTAAATCCGTTTGTGATCATAGAGCTCACAGGAAATTTACACTTTGAGCCAGTAATGCTCTTTTTCATGGTGGCTAGTATCTATTATTTACTAAAGAACAAATGGCTACTTTCTGCCTTCTTATTAGCGGCTTCTGTGGCTGTAAAGCTCATACCGCTGCTATTTTTACCCCTATTTCTTCCGTACTTCCTCAACGCAGAGAAGCACTGGAAAACAGGATTACTCAAAACTATTGGATATACAGGAATGGTACTTCTGAGCACCCTCCTCTTCTTTATACCTTTTATCGATGGAGCATTTATCGCTAATTACAGCAACTCTGTAGGGCTCTGGTTTCGAAATTTCGAATTCAACGCCAGTTTGTACTACATAGCTCGTGCCATTGGCTACTGGTTTAGAGGTTATAATGAGATTGCCATTATAGGTAAAATCATGCCCGTATTAGCCCTGTTATTTTTAGGCTATTTAACGTTTCGAAAGCAAGGAAAGGATCCCCAATACCTCTTGGTTTCTATGTTGTTCGGTTTGAGTTTCTACTATTTTACAAGCACCACGGTTCATCCTTGGTACGTAGCCACTCCTTTAATCTTAACGGTCTTCACTCGGTATACCTTTCCGATTGTTTGGAGTGCCGTTTTAATATTGAGTTATCAGGCCTATGCCAATACCCCGTGGCAAGAACATTTGTGGATTATAGCCTTGGAATACCTTCTTTTATTTGGCTACCTCATTTACGAACTTCGAACTGTAAAAGGAGGCCACCTCTTTTCAAAGTGAAGTATTCGAAAAAATCTGCTAGGATTTTTGTAATATTGTTATATACTTTGTTCTTAATTTATGAAAAGGCTCACCATTAAAGATATCGCAAAACAACTGAATGTTTCTATCTCTACCGTCTCAAAAGCGCTGAATGACAGTTATGAAATCAGTGTAAAAACGAAAGAAAAAATTCAGAAGTTTGCAAAAGAAAACAACTATCAACCCAACGTAACAGCGGTTAATTTAAAGAACAAGAAAACAAAGACCATCGGAATCTTAATTCCAAACATGCTCAATTATTTCTTAGCTCAGGTGTTTAAAGGAATCGAACGCGTTGCTACAGAGCAAGGGTATAAAATTATTTCATGCATCTCTAATGAGTCTTTCGACAAGGAGGTCGAAACTATTAAAATGCTCTCCAATGGTAGTATCGACGGACTTATTTTATCATTGGCTGAAGAAACCTTAGTCAATCGTAAATATAAGCATTTTACAGATACGATTCACCGTGGAATTCCCATGGTTATGTTTGATCGTGTAGCGCAAGACGTTCCTTGTGACAAGGTAATCACCAATGATTTTGAAGCGACCGTAAATACGGTAAAACACCTGTATGACAGCGGCTGTAAAAACATTGCCTTTATCTCAACCATGAGTCATCTAAAAATTGGAGAACGCCGTTACTTAGGTTATGTAAAAGGCTTAGAAGATTTGGGGATTGCCCTCAACAAAAATATCGTAGTCAACATTGTGGAAGAGGATTATAAAAAATACGAGGAACTCCTAACCCCCATCATCCACAACCACCCTATAGACTGTGTGATTACTACGGATGAATCGTCGGCGGTTGCTGCAATGAAGGCCGCCATTAAAAAGGGTTATCGCATCCCTGAAGACTTCTCAGTTGTTTCCTTTTCAAACGGAATACTCGCACGTCATTCGAGTCCCAAAATGACCACTGTTAGCCAACACGGTGAAATTATGGGTGCTACAGCTGCCGAATTACTAATCAATCGTTTAGAACAGCGAAATACCAACGAAACTCCTATTACTAAGGTTATTAAAACAGATTTGGTCATCAGAGACTCTACCAAGAAGCAATAAACAAGAAGCTCTTAAAAAAACAAAACCCACTCAAAAAGATTGAGTGGGAAAAATTGCTATGAAAAAGAAAAAGAAAGTGGTTTATTCAACCACGTTTCAAAGATAGTAATCTTTTCCTTTATCACAAATTATTTTTACAAAAAATTTACTTATTTCTAACATTTAACATTTCAATAGCCACACACATAACCTACTGAAAAACAAAAAACTACATCAAAGTAAATTTTGTAATTTACGTCAAAACTTATTTAATCCACTCGAAATGTAATAGGCAAAGTATATCTAACCTTAACTGGTTTACTTTGCTGCATTCCTGGTTTAAACTTGGGTAATTTTTTTACCACGCGTTCCACTTCTTTTTTCAAAGCGGCATGAGGTGCTCGAATTTTTATTTCGGATATTTTCCCGTCCTTATCGATTACAAATTGGGTTGCTATTCTGTATTTTCCAGGGCTCATTCCGAGGTCTTCGGCAAGTCCAGCGTCAAAATATCGTCCTACATGGGCTTTCATCTTACGCTCTAAACACTTTCTTCCTTCTTGTTCTGAAAGTCCTTCACAACCTCTAAAAACAGGTGCGTGTTGCAATCCTAGCAACGGTAAAGGATCTTCACTTTCATCGATAGGTTCCTCTACTGGTTCATCCGGTAGGCTAGTAATATCGATCTTTTGGGGTTCTTCATCTTTAGGAATTAAAGACTCTAGGACATCAAAAGAATTGTCAACCACTTTAGGTTTTGTAAAATCTAGCTTCTTAGGTTGTTCTAAGGTCGGTGGTGGTGTCGCCTTTTTAGGAACTACACGGCGAAATTCAATTGCTTGGTCGGCGGGCATTTCATAATCGGTAATGCGTTCACCGGTAACCTCGATGAGATCTTCTTTCTTTTCCGTTTGAAACTCCAATACACTGTATACGACAAACAGGGTCAATAGCAATCCTATTTGCATAAATACAGTTGAGAATTTTTCCAATTGTTTTCTGGGTTGTTTTTTTGGCATTTTCATAGTATACTAATTTGCGTTAATGAATTCATAAAAATCAAGAAGCATGCCAAAAAAAAAGCAACCAAAATGGTTGCTTTTTTAACATATATGTAATAGACTATTATTCTACATTGAAGGTAATTGGTAAGGTATATCCTACTCTTACAGGTCTACCTCTTTGCTTACCAGGAAGCATTTTAGGTAATTTTTTAGCAATTCTGATTGCTTCTTTCTTTAACCTTGGGTGTGGAGCTCTGGCATTGATATCTTCGATATTTCCAGTTTTTCCAATCTTAAAGATTAAGTAAATTCTCTTTTTACCTGGTGATAAACCTAATTCGTTTGCTAATTCAGCATCAAAATAACGCTGAACGTGCTTTTGCATTTTCTTATTTAAACAAGCTTTCTTTTGCGCTTTTGACCCTTTACATCCTGGGAATACAGGTACATCTTCAATAATGTTGAACGGTACGTCCTCCACTACTTCTTCTTCCTCTTCCACCTCAACGATTTCTTCCACTTCAACAGCTTCAGTTTCATCCGTTTCTGTAGATTCGATGATCGTTTCTTCAACTTCTTCCTCGTCTTCTACAACTTCGATTTTCTCTGGTGCTGGTGGTGGTGGTGTATTTTGTGGTGGTGGTGGAGTTTCGATTTGGATTTCAAGTGTTTCATCCTCTACATCTTCAGCCATTTCTGCTGATCCTAACCCCTCATATGTTTTATCGTACGTCTTATTTTCAATAGCAACATACGTTATAAATAAAGCTAAAACCAAACCTAACTGGACAAACAGCTTACTGTAGTTTTCTAAGTTTGATTTTGGATTTTTTTTAATTTCCATCCTTAATGTTTTTAATAGTTCGCTAATTTAATTAAATTATTTCAACTTTTACAAGCTAAATTTTCAAATACTGCGCTTTTTATAAAAAACTGACCTAAAAATTGCTAAAGCTAAAAGTACTCCGAGAGTATTTGCGAAAACGTCTAAGAGTTCTCCACTGCGATACTCCGTCATGGTCATTTGTAAAACCTCAATAATTATGCCGTAAAACACACAAAGTATGACTATTACAATTAATGAGCGCTTGTTTGTAACAAGTGCGTACATCCAGGCAAAAGACAACGTAAAATATGCAATACAATGCTGTATTTTATCACCATTTTTAACCTGAATAGGTGGGGCACCGAGTTTTATTAAACTAAGAATAGCGATACCAACCGTAATTAGTATCGCTATTGTTATCTTAATTTTCTTATCCGTTAATAAGGTCTTGATAAGCATCGGCAGATAATAGCCCTTCTAATTGTGCAGTATCTGCAATCTTTACTTTAATCATCCAACCTTTTCCATAAGGATCAGAATTTACCAATTCTGGTTCGTCTTCTAACTCTTCGTTAAATTCAACTACCTCTCCTGTCAAAGGCATGAATAAATCTGATACAGTTTTTACGGCCTCTACAGAACCGAATACTTCTTCGATCTCAACCGTTTCATCTAAGGTATCGACATCCACGTAAACGATGTCTCCTAATTCACCTTGTGCAAAATCAGTAATACCAATTACTGCCGTATCTCCTTCAATCTTTACCCACTCGTGGTCTTTGGTATACTTTAATTCTGATGGAATGTTCATTGTATTGTTTGTTTTATTTTGTTTGTGTTTAATTTCCTAGGTTATATACGATGTTTAATCCTGCGTTTATAGCTTGTCTTGGGAAGGTCGTCGATATCGCGTAGTTAAACGTTTGGTGATTGTAATAGAACGAAGCTGTTAAGTTTCTGCTCAAATTGTAATCTGCCAAAAATTTAATTCCGAACAAACGCTCTCCACCGGTCACCTGATTGTTGTTTGTATCCACACTTCTGATGAGGGTGAGGTTATCGCGCAAAGAGATATCTGCTCTTAAATTAATATCTCCTTTCAACGTTTCTTTCTTCCCTGTAAATCGGGTTACAAATTTAACATCTCTGATCTTATATCCAAATCCAATTACGTATTCTGTACCATTTATATCTGTAATGGTATTGTTATTGAAGTTCAAGGTTAAACTTCGGTCTCTTCGAATCTCCCCTTTAAACGAAAAAGAGTTTTTCATTCGGAAGTCCACTTTAATCAGCGGTGAGAACTCATCGATCAACGTTGCCGAGGAAATAAGTGTTTGCGGTTGCCAGTTTTCCGAAGTATTCAAGCCTGGATTACTCGCATCTCCATATTGTAAATTGTTGGTGTAATTCCCTATCGTATACGACGATTTGTACCCGTGGGTAAGTGTAAATGATGAGAAGTTCTTTTTGAACCATTTAAAGCCCATCAACCCGTTGTACCTCAAGGTCCAGTTCGGAATCGGGATGTTTCTGAAAATTCCTGTGTTTACCGAGTTAGGATCCGTACCTGAATAGGCCGCCAAGAACGCTGGTAACATTACTTGTTGCCCATTCGATTTAAAGTTGCCTACAGCCAATCCTGAACTCGCCGCTAGCCTAGTCGTAATCGATTGTCTGTATTGACGGAAATTTTGGTAAAGCGTTTCTCCATCTGTAAACATCGTTCCTAACATAAAGTGACTAATACTGAAGTTTCCAGTTTCAAAAGCCTTGATATTCGGATTTTGTTGGAAACCTCCACTTCCATCCGGAATGATATCTAGCTGCTGATTTAAGCGACTTGTACGAATTCTGTTACCACGTAAATCGATGGTTAAATTCTTTAATGGCTTAATCGAAATATTGTAATCTAACTTGTTGTTACTGGTTCTTCCGTAATTTTTACTGTAATACGGATCTCCTGGGTTACTCGTCACTAACCAATTATTTTCTATGGCTGTCTGTAAAATATCCGATTGACTACCAAAAACAAATCCTAAGGTCGGTGCCTGTCCTCCTTCAAAGTTGTTTCTTCCTAAAAATCCAACAGAAGGCTTGTACCCTTGAAGTAAGGTACCGTTGTTTTGGCTATAACTAATTTTAGCGCGTTTCACTGAAGTTAGCACATCGTATAAGCCTTTAAGTGCCTTTTGCCCAATACTCGCGTTTTTCTTGAGCTTGAGTTTTCCGGCCGTCTGTTGGCTACCCAATTTGATAGATCCTTTTTTAACTGGAGCTTTCTTAGCCTTTTTTACCAAGAGCTTTTCGAGATTCAAAATCTTGTAGAACCTTCCAAAGTCAATGGTCGTATTGATATTGTGAGTATTCGCATTCTGAATCATGTTACCTACCTTATCGACAACGCTCTCTGCAGAAGCTCTCCAGTCAAAATCGGCTGTATATCCGTAATCTGCGGTAACAAAACTCAAATACGGTAATTTGTTAATCGGAATTTTATAGGTCGCATTGAGCTTTTGTTGGTAGCTATTAGGCCTACCAATATTGAAAAACTTATCGTAAATTTCTAAATCTTCATTGCGCCCAAAACCGTCGTAGATATAGTTATTGTTCGCATTGAAATTCAATTGGAGCGATTTGGTCAAGTCAAATCCGATAGTATAATCCCAATCAAACAAGAAGTTGCGCTGTTTCAATTCTGGTTGCGCCGGTAAGCCCTCGATCAAGTTTCTAGAGCGTTGCGTACTGTAGTTTCTCGTAATTCTCGAGTTAACGGCAATCGATTTCGGAACCGGATTGATGTTTAGATCACGTATAAATCGCAAGTATTTACTGCTAAACGTTTTCGAGTTTTTAAACGGCTCCACAACAAATGGCTTAAAGTTAAAGCTGTAGCTCGCTCCTGCCATCAGGTTTTGATTGACGTACTTTTCAATATTGTAATCTTTGTGAAACTCTTCGTTAAACGAGTACGATACTGAGAAGTTCTCCACATCGTAAAACTTTTGTTTTTTCTTACTCTCCGGATTTCTATTCTTTTTTACATTGATAAAACTAATACTCTTTCTCCTCGTGTAATCCTGAGCATTTTTACTATTTGGGTTTTTATCAATCGCATCTTTAAGTTCTACATCTTGAAACTGTGGATCGTACTTCGGGTCTTTAAATTCCTCTCCGTAACTATAGCTCATCGGTACTTGTAAATGCCATTTTTTCGGCATCATTTTTCCGAGCTGTACGTTGGTTGCTACGTTGTACTGTTTGGTTTCGTGTAAACTGCGCTGTTGAACGCGGTCTTCTACATTTCCGAATCCAATGGTAGACATGCGCCCTCCTAAGGAGATATTTGCTACATCTGCTAGGTTGGCATCGGCATTAACCACTGCGGCCCATCCGCCTTTGTTATCAAATCCTACTGAGCGCAATTCGTTAAACCACACTTCAATAGTTTTGGTTGACGAGGCGTTGTTTTTTACTCCCAGCGTTACCGTGCGTACCTGTGCCAAGGTAGGATTCCCTTTAACAGAAATCTTTAGTCCATTTGAACTAGTACTCGAGTACACTGCTGTAGCACTCCCTGTACGTTCTACTTTTAGGTTCGCCAGTTCCTTGACGATAACGTCTAAATTATTTTCTTCTGGCCATACCTCCAAAGGTGAACTGTTAGAAGTGGACAGCTTTAATGGTTTTTCAATTTCGTAATAGTTATCCTCTAAGTCGGTTCCTAGTCGGATTACTGCTGCCATTTCATCATTAGAAACTCCCCCTTGAATGGCTTGGGCGTGTAAAAACATGCGTAAGTTTTTATAACGACGCATATCAATGGAGATATTTTTATAAATCGTTCTCGTTTCTCCCGCAGGTAAATTTTTAACGCGAACGGTTACTGATTGTTCATTTTGTCGTTGAATACGGTTAGTTCCCTGCAATTGCTCACGTTGAATTCCCGGAGGCAGTTGGTAGATATCACCGTTTTGTTCGATGTTTACCACTCCTAATTCGAAGTCACGTAAGTCACTAGGGTTGGTTAAGTTTTTAGTGTAACGACGCCAATCACTACGCACCAGTTCTAGCTCTGCAAAACGAAGTACAACAGGCATTTTAAACTGAGTTACGAACATACGCACGAATCGGATACTATTAAAGTCAGAAATACCATTAATTGGCGTACCTCCTTTTACTGGAATTCTGAATTGGAACCAACGTGTAGAACGCGTTGTTCCATTTGTCAAGGTTACTGAACTCGTTTTAACATCCACGATATTGTTAAATCCAATTCCCTTGTTTAACTCTGCACTACTCAACGGAATCTCGTATTCGTAATAACTACTCACTGGATTCATGGTCTGATCCTTGTTAATATCTTCCGTATCGGGATAGGTAGTGGAAGACGTAGGATAGCTCTCCTGCGATTGCCCTGGAGTCGGTGAGTTTCCTTGGGTATTGTTGTAATTTTTATACCTCGATAAAATAGAAGCATTGGCTGCATCTAGCTCGCTTCCTCTAAAGAATTGGAAGTTATCTCCTGATGGATCGGCAAGTGCGCGATATTCTGCTGGGAAACCTGTTCCCGTTCCAAAATTTGCTTTTTCCTCCGCATCGTTCAATCCGTCCAAACCGACATCCTGGTTAACGCGCGCATTAGGATCCGACGCAAAAGCGTATAAAATGGATGGGTTGATAGGAGTATATCCCCAAACAGATCCACGTACATTCGAACCGTTGTTCTTTGCACCGTCTTCTGGAAGTCCGTTTTCGTATTGCTTACTACCGTCACGTAAAATATCTTCCGAAATATTTCCTAAGTTGATAAATAACTTCCCTTGATTGGCTGGATTTTTTGGGTCTACCCCTGCTGGCAATCCTTCTTCCGCAGTAATCGAATAATTATCATACGGATCCATTAACCAAAACTGTATGTACTCAACGTTGGCTTGCTCAAAATTGTTGGTCGTTAGTGGGCGCATGATTCCCCCCCAAGTTTCTTCGGGTTTTTTCATGGTCACTTTGTTGTTGGCCACATCAATATCAACATCTGCTGTGTTGGTATTGTAGTTATACGGTCCACGTTCATTAGGATAGTAAGCTAAATCAAGCGTACGAACAATATTTTGCTGGGTGATATCTAAGTCAATATTGAAGAGTTCTTCATAACGAATTTGACGAACCTCATCACGGGCCAATTCATTCTCATTAATACTTCCCGGTCTGTTAGTCGTTCCGTAAAAAAGTTGATCTACGTTATACCAAGCAATCTTTGCACGTTTATTGTTGTAAGCCAAGTTATTTACGAGCGCTCCCTCTGCTTCCAAACCTTGTGATTCCGGTGTACTCGCAAGTGTCCATTGTTGAGGAGCACTCAGGTTAATCGGTATTTGAGAAGCTTCAAAATCGTCTAGATAAGAGGTCGCTGTTCCGTTTACATCAATTCCGCTCGGTGAGCCTGGTAGTAAGTAGGCCATATCGGCTCGAACAGAAACCTTTGAAGGGGCATCTGTTTCAACAAAAGGTAACTTATTGGCTAACTTCGTTAAATACGGTACCTCCGATGAATAATCCAAATTGAACCCGAGCATGGTATTGTCAATGGGTTCACCACCAAAGTTCACTTTTGGGGTAATCGGGCGTTCCGTCACATTTAAGAAGGTACCTCCAATGGTAAAATTCTCATTAAAACGATGTTCTACATCAATACCGATAAAGGTTTTTCGCTGTTGATTAAAGAAGGTGTTGTTTTCAACAGTTGCATTAATCGGAGTTCCTGAAGCCTCTAAACCTGGGTCCAAAATTTGAACGCGTCCCAGCTGATAATCTACTACGTAATCAACTCCCTCAACCAAAACACGGCCTCCGGCAGTAACTTTTACAGATCCTCTCGGAATATTGAAAGCTCCAAGAGAAATCCCTCTACTCGATTCCGTTTTATAATATCCTTTTAAAAAGAATTTGTCTTTGTTTTGGTATTCGTTTTTGGCCTGAATTTTCGTGGTCAAATAAAGCTCGTTGAAAATGTACTTAGTTCTATCGGCAGTATTTAAACTCGTATTCAAATAAGACGGTGTTCCGAAAGGTTCAGGATCTGGGAATATGATATACCCTTTGTCTGAACTTACCGTTGCTCCTTCTACATAATCGAAATAACCATCTCCACCTGAAATAACCGATTGACTCTGATCTAAGCGATCAATGTGAAATATCTGCATTAAAGGTCTTTTCGCCAAATCTGGAGTACTTGCATTCTGTAAGGTGTTTTGCAAGGTTCCCGTTTGATCGTCGCGGTAGAGTAGCTCGAAACGAAATCCTTCTTTTCGCAGTGGATAAGCTCCAATAGCATAGATATTTTTCATCATCAAACGCCAAGTAGGAAATGCTTTGCTAGGATCTGTAGGTCGAGTAGTGGTTAAAATCTCACTGCGCAAGAGTTTCACTACTAAGTTTTTTGGAGCTACGACCCCATCATTCGAAAATTCACCTACCTTAAAAACCGTTTGGGTAGAAGAAGCTGCCCCTTGAGTGGCTCCTACTGCGGTATATTCATAGGCTACCGCGAGTACTTCTCCATCATTCAGTCTTCTATTCAACGAAATATATCCTAATTGCGGATGCAATTTATATTCATTTGATTGTAGTTTTCTCGCATTTTGTAAATATGAGAAGTCCGTTCCTTGCGTTACTGGAGTAATTCCGACCCCATTAAAGGCATTTTGAATAGTTGCCACATCACGTACTGGTCCGTTATCAGTAAGTAACTGGCTAATTTTATTCACCTCGTTATACGGTAAATTTTTACCTGCAGCAGTGATTGGCACTACGGTTGGGTCAATTACGGTATTGTTTACGAGATTGTCAGAGGTGGCCGAGGTATTTGATTCTCCAATATCCGCTGCAGCGACTATACTTCTGTAGTCCGTAACACTTTGCGTTCGGTTAGTCACCCAAACTTCGATACGCGTAATATTGATAGGACTATTGATCAGAGGATAATCTTTCAATGCCTCGGTATAGTTTTCTCTAAAATACTGCGATAAAAAGAAGTGTCGATCGTTGTCGTAATCTGTAGCTCGCAATTCAAAATCTTCTATGGTGGCACCTCCTTCGGCTACCACAGTTCTCGACTGAGAATTTTGCTGTGAGAAAGCTGCAGTTACACGGGTTTTCCCGAATTGAAGTTCGGTTTTTACCCCAAACAAGGCCTGTGCACCGTTGATCAAGGAGTTTTTAATAGGCATGTTAATATTACCGGCATCAATTCCTTGAATAATATCGTCTTCCGTTGGCGTGTACTCCAACTTGATTAAATTTTGGAAATCAAAAGTACTCTGCGTATCGTAATTTGCGGTTACTTTTAATCGCTTACCAATTTTCGCCTGTAAGCTAGCGCTAATTTGTTGATCAAAATCAAAGGTAAAACTACTTTGTTGATCGATGGAAATTTGAGGGTTTTCATTATTTTGATACACCCCTCCTAGTTTGATATTTACCTGACCTCTCGGGATGACCTCTACGGTATTTCCTCCGAATACAGATTCAAAAAACTTAGAATTTACATAGTATTTTGGCAATAGATTCTTTCTCGCCTTCTTTCCTTTTTTCTTTCGAGAATCTGTAGCGTCAATTTTTTCTTTAAAATACGACTTGATATCGTTTTTTAAACGGTACTGTTCGTACTCTCGGGGAGTCATGTAAATAGGAACACCTACGAAGTAATCACCAATTTTTTCTACAATCATGAACTTGTTGAGCGCCTTGTCATAAGTTACTTGGATTTTGGAGGGGTTGTTCAAAAACAACTTCCCTTTCTGATTGTACTTAAAATTGTATTTCAGCGGTATTACTGTGTCTTTTTTTTGACCTTGGGTGTTATTAGTAGTACCACTTTGTGAAAACGAAACAACACTTACTAATAAAGTAAGTGCTGTAAATAATTTATTCCTAAATGACTTTTTCAACTCTCTTATAAGTTTTTTAACGCCAGTTTAATAAGCTGTTCTACGCTAGCTTCTGGAGTTTCTTTTAATACATTATTCACAACTTTTTCGGCTTGCTTTCGAACAAATCCTAAAACCTCTAAAGCAGATAACGCTTCTTCTTTATTCGTATTGTCTTGTACTACAGAAACTTCGCCTAAATCAAAGGTTTTTAAAATTTTATCTTTCAAATCAACAATCACTCGTTGCGCTGTCTTGGCTCCAATTCCTTTTACTGATTGGATTAGTTTGACGTTTTCCGATGCGATTGCTTGTTGAATTTCCTCTGAAGTCATTGACGAAAGCATGGTTCTGGCAGTACTAGGACCTACCCCAGAAACCGATACTAGAAGCAAAAAAACTTCGCGTTCTGTTTTGGTACTAAAACCGTATAAAGTATGTGCGTCATCTCGAATGAACAGATGTGTGTACAACACGACATTCTCCTCTACCGGCAAGGCAGAGAACGTTTGTAAAGAAATATGTACTAAGTATCCAACACCGTTGCAGTCTATCACTACATCGGTTGGATTTTTTTCAACAAGTCTTCCCCTTAATTGTGTAATCATCTATTCCTTTTTTTTCGCGTTGTCTAAAGTAGAAAAATTATTTGTTTTTAAAAACCCTCGTTATCAAGGTCTTTAGAAATATCGTCATTTTGTTGTTGCAAGGCTTTGTTTTGAGCATCTACCACTGCCACAGCAGCCATATTTACCATTTCGTCAACACTTGCTCCTAATTGAATTATATGTACCGGTTTACTCATTCCCAATAAAATAGGCCCTACAGATTCTACACCGTCTACCTGCTTCATGAGTTTGTAGGTAATATTTGCCGCTTCGAGATTCGGGAATATCAAAACGTTCACTTTTTTACCGTTGAGTTTCGAGAATGGGAACTCCTTTGCTAACAACTCAGGATTCAAAGCAAAATCAGCTTGTAATTCACCATCTACCACCACATTCGGATAGTTGCGGTGAATATAGGCTACTGCTTCACGGATTTTTTTAGAACTCTCCGATTTTGCAGATCCAAAATTAGAGAACCCTAGCATTGCTACATTTGGCTTCATTCCAAACATACGTGCCAGTACCGAAGTCAACTGTGTAATCTTTGACAAATCTCTGGCAGTTGGGTTGATATTAATCGTAGTATCTGCTAAGAATATCGGACCTTGCTTGGTCAGCATTAAGTTCGTCGCTGCCACACGGGTTACACCTTTGTCTTTTTCGATGAGTTCCAACATCGGTTTCACCACAGAAGCATAAGGTCGTGAATACCCCGTTATCAAGGCGTCTGCCTCTCCGGTATTTACCATCATTGCCGCAAAATAATTGCGTTCACGCATCCATTTCTCAGCTTCAAAGAAAGTAATTCCTTTACGCTGACGCATTTCCCAGAACAATTGTGCATAGCGCGTTCTGCGCTCCTCTTCTTCGTCAGTTTTCGGATCGATGATCGGAACGTCACCCGAGAATCCGAGTTCTTCCATCAATTCTACAATCACCTGTTTTTTACCTAATAAAATTGGCATTCCCAATTTCTCTTCGTAAACACGCTGTGCAGCTTTCAACACATCTAAGTGATCTGCCTCTGCGAACACGACACGCTTAGGGTCTTTTTTAGCTCTATTGTGTAATAAACGGATTTCCTTGCTTCCTGTTCCTGAACGATCCATGAGTTCCTCACGGTACTTATCCCAATCCAATATTGGCTCTTTAGCCACTCCTGACTCCATGGCTGCTTTGGCAATTGCTGGTGGAATTTCATAAATCAATCGAGGGTCAAAAGGTTTCGGAATGATGTAATCTTTCCCGAACGATAAGCTCACCTCATCGTATACGATATTTACTTGCTCTGGCACGGACTTCTTCGCTAAATCAGCTAAAGCGTGTACCGCTGCCATCTTCATTTCTTCGTTAATTTTCGTGGCGCGAACATCTAAGGCTCCTCTAAAGATAAACGGGAATCCTAAAACGTTGTTCACCTGGTTAGGATTGTCCGACCTACCGGTTGCCATAATGATATCATCACGAGTTTCAATAGCTAAATCGTAGGCGATTTCCGGCTCTGGATTTGCCATAGCAAACACGATTGGATTTTTAGCCATAGACAATAACATTTCTGGTGAAACGACATTTCCTTTTGACAATCCGATAAACACGTCTGCATTGTGCATTGCTTCCTCGAGAGTGTTGACATCTTTGTCTGTTGCAAACTCCGCTTTTTGCGAAGTTAAATTATCGCGGTCTTTACGGATAACACCCTTGCTATCACACATGACAACGTTTTCGCGTTTGGCTCCTAAAGCTAAGTAAAGACGGGTACATGAGATTGCTGCAGCTCCTGCTCCATTCACTACTATTTGTACCTTTTCTATGTCTTTCCCATTAATCTCCAAAGCATTTTTAAGCGCCGCTGCAGAGATAATCGCCGTTCCGTGTTGATCGTCGTGCATTACAGGAATATCGAGTTCTTCCTTTAAGCGCGTTTCGATTTCGAAGGCCTCTGGAGCTTTGATATCTTCTAAATTAATCCCTCCAAAAGTAGGTGCAATAGCCTTTACAGTCTCTACAAATTTATCCACATCTGTAGCGTCTACTTCGATGTCAAAAACATCGATGTCTGCAAAAATTTTAAACAGTAACCCCTTCCCTTCCATTACTGGCTTAGAGGCTTCCGGACCGATATCTCCCAATCCGAGTACAGCAGTACCATTCGATATTACTGCTACTAAATTACTTTTCGAAGTGTATTTATATACGTTGTTTTTGTCTTTTGCAATTTCTAAACAAGGTTCTGCTACCCCTGGTGAATAGGCCAGTGACAAATCGTGTTGTGTCGCGTACTTTTTAGTAGGTACAACTGAAATCTTCCCTGGTTGAGGCTTAGCATGATACAACAGTGCTTCACGTCGTTTTCTTGATTCGCTCATAATACTTTGTTGTTTGTTTGAACCTGCAAATATACGGTTTGTAATGAAGTAAAATAATTTGCAACATGATAAAAGTCATATTTAATTCGCATTAATTGATAGACTTTTGTTCCGTAATAACCAAAAAACCAAAAGTATGGAAACGACCCCGCGACAAATAATCGATGAAGAAGTACAATGGGATAAAACAAAAACTATTGTCAGTAAAACTGATTTATTCGGAACCATCCTCTACGCAAATGAGGTGTTTACCCAAGCCTGCGAATACTCAGCTATTGAATTAGTAGGAGAACCTCACAATATCATCCGACATCCCGACATGCCTAAAGTTGCTTTTAAGGCCTTGTGGGATGCCCTAAAAAAAGGACAAAATTTTCACGCAATTGTAAAAAACCTCACCCGTACAGGAAGGTATTATTGGGTAATTACCGATTTTACAATTGACAAAGACGAAAACGGAGAAGCGATCGGTTACACCGGTAGACGAAAAGCCGTTCCGGAAGGCGTAATTCAAAAAATTGAACCGCTATACAAAACCTTATTAGACATCGAAAAATTGAAAGGCGAAAAAGCGAGTGAATTGTATTTTAACGCTTATCTCAATGAAGAAGTCGGCAAGAGTTATAACGAATTTGTAGTAGACCTCTTTGAGGAAGAAAGCAAAAAAGAAAAATATCAAAAAGAAAAAGATACAAAGCCCGAAGAACAGAAGAGTAATTTTAAGAAGGGATTGCACTGGTTTTTCTTCGGAGACTTTGAATAATTAACTATTTTCCTTAAGTATATCGTTGATATTTAACATAGGACGAAACCCGAATCATTAGGGGTTTCTCCTATGTTTTTTGTTATAAAAGAGTTATTTTTGTTTTAAAATTAAAACTCATAAAAGCAATGAATACTAACTTGTCCCCCAGACCCTCAAAAATTATTGATGAAGAAGTAAAATGGGATAAATCCCAAATTATCATCAGTAAAACTGATTTACACGGAACCATCTTGTATATGAACGACGCTTTTGAAGAAGCCTCTGAATACAACAAAGTGGAACTTATTGGTGAACCTCACAATATTATTCGCCACCCAGACATGCCTAAAGTGGTTTTTAAAGTGTTGTGGGAATCTTTAAAGAAAGAAGAGAATTTTCATGCCATTGTTAAAAACTTGTCGCGTACAGGACGTTATTACTGGGTGATTACCGATTTCGAAATCGAACGTAATGAAGCCGGTGAAGCTACTGGATTTACTGGACGTCGTAAGGCCATTCCAGAGAGTGTTATCAACAAAATTGAGCCTTTGTACAAAACCTTGTTAGAAATCGAACAGGTGAAAGGTGAAAAAGCGAGTGAATTGTACTTCCAAGCATTTTTAAGCGAAGAGGTTCAAAAAGGATACGATGAATTTGTCGTGGATTTATTTGAAGAAGAAATGGCAAAAAATGCGAGTCCAGAAAATGAAAAAGAAAACGAGAACAATAAACTTAAAAAAGGATTAAACTGGTTTTTCTTTGGAGATTTTTTATAACATACCGATACTTATTAAATAGCAAACCATCTGATGTACAATTAGGTGGTTTTTTTTTGTATAAATTGGATGTTTCTCGACAACCCAGCGAATTTTGTTCGTTTAACGGCCGATTTTTTAAATACTTTACTAAAGGTCTCTTGCGTGAGTTCCTGCCAGTCTCGTTTATCCATTTCCAACAAGCCTTCTTGAGGTTGAAATAAAGGTTCCTGATGCGGTTTTGAAAAGCGGTTCCACGGGCATACATCTTGACACACATCACAGCCAAACATCCAATCGTCTAGCTTATCTTGAAACCCAGTAGGAATTGCATCGCGCAGTTCTATGGTTAGATAGGAAATACACTTACTTCCATCAATAGTATTGTTGGGCAAAATAGCCTGAGTAGGACAGGCATCAATACAACGCGTGCATTTTCCACAGTGGTCGGTTTGAAAGGGAGCATCGTACTCCAATTCCAAATCGATAATGAGCTCAGCTAAAAAGAAAAATGACCCTTGCTGCTTTTGAATGAGCAGTGAGTGTTTTCCATTCCACCCCAACCCAGCACGTTCCGCCCAAGCTCGCTCCAAAACGGGAGCAGAATCGACAAAACACCTACCGGAAACTTCACCTATTTCATCGTTGATGAGCTGCAACAACTCGCGCAGCTTTTCTTTGATTACAAAATGATAATCCTGCCCATAAGCGTATTTTGACAACTTATAACTCTCCGAAACCTGTTGTTGCTCTGGAAAGTAATTATACGATAATGAAATGACAGATTTTGCACCGTCAACTAACAACCTCGGATCTAAACGCTTGTCGAAGTGATTGGCCATATAGTGCATTTCACCTTGGTATCCCTCCTTTAACCACGCTTCCAACCGCGGTGCTTCAGCTTCCAAGAAGGTAGCTTCGGCTATACCACAGCCCAAAAAACCAAGCCGAGTTGCTTGTTCTTTAATAAACTGAGAATACCGTTGCTTTTGTGTCACCTTACAAGATTTTAAAATGCAAAATTATCAAATCTTTTATTTTTATAGTTTTCTTAGCGCTATCTTAACAAATAAATACTGAACTTTGTCCGTTAGTATCTTAATTATAAACCCTTTTCCTCCATGAAAAAAGCGATCAAAATTATTAGTGGACTCCTCTTAGTGCTCTTCATCCTGTTGGTGAGCATTCCGTTGTTGTTTCAAGATAAAATTATCGGGCTCGTAAAAGAAACCGTTAACAACAACCTCAACGCAACCGTTGATTTCAAAGACGGAGATCTGAGTTTATTAAGAAATTTCCCCAACGCTTCTGTACAATTAAGCGGAGTATCTGTGATTAACCACGCTCCTTTTGAAGGCGACACCTTAGTATACGCAAAAAGTATCAACTTAAAACTACGATTAACGGAACTCTTTAAGGCGAGCTCTGAGCAATTGTCCATACAGTCCTTTGGCATTGATGGTGCTCAAGTGAATATCCATACCAATGCACAAGGAAAAGCGAACTACGATATCGCCAAAAAAACAACCGTCGAAGAAACCACCGCTACCACCGATACCGAACCGAGTAATTTTGGTCTGTCTATCAAAGAGTACAGCATAACAGATACCCGTGTTTTATACGAAGATCTCGTTTCCAAAATTAGTGTGCTCGTCGAGGACCTACAGCACAGAGGGAGCGGAGATTTCTCACAAAAAAACTCCGAACTTTCTACGCGTACCAACGCTGCTATTTCACTGGCTATGGATGGTGTTTCATACGCCAAACAACAACATATTGACCTGACTGCCGTACTCGCCATGGATTTGGTGAACATGAAGTTTTCATTTTTGAAAAACGAGGCACACCTCAATCAGCTACCTCTTGTTTTTGACGGTTTTGTAAAACTCAATGACCACAATCAAGAAGTTGCTTTGAATTTCAGTACCCCCTCTTCGGATTTTAAAAACTTTTTAGCGCTCTTACCAGAGGTATATGCCAAAAACATCAACCAAGTAAAGACCACTGGAAACTTTAGTGTTAAAGGAGCTATTAACGGTATTATAGACGAAAAACGCATTCCAAAATTCGATATTGCTATGAATGCTACTAACGCTTCGTTCAAATACCCTGAATTACCTAAAAGCATCGAAAATATTTTTATCGATGTCCACATAGACAACAAAACAGGAAATTTAAAAAACACTGCTGTGACAGTGAATAACCTGGCCTTTCAAATAGACCAAGATAAATTTTCTGGCTCTGGAAAGGCTAGCAACTTACTGAGCAATCCTTATGTAAACGCCTCGTTAAAGGGGAGCGTTAATCTAGGAAATATCCACAAAGCATATCCACTTCCTGAAAACACTAAATTGCAAGGTATTGTCAATGCTGATTTACAAACGCGCTTCGATGTAGAAGCCATCAAAAAGAACAACGTTGAACGCATAAAAAACACGGGAACCATCGGGTTGAACGATTTTGAGTTTTCTTCTAAAGACGTGGTAAATCCTATAAAAATACAACGATCTACAGTTCAATTTAGCCCAAAAACAATTTCGTTAACTGAGTTTAAAGCAACCTCAGGAAAAAGTGATTTCAGTGCCAAGGGTAAATTACAAAACTTCTTAGGCTTTTTATTAGCCAAAGGAACCTTACAAGGAACCTTCGCTTTAGATGCCAAGGAGTTTCACGTAAGTGACTTTATGCAGGCTAATTCAGAGCAGGCCCCTCCAAGCAAAGAAGACAGTCCTGAAGAACCAGAGACTCCGGCTCCTGGTGAAAGTTTAAAAATCCCTGCATTTTTAGACTGTAAACTAATTGCAAACGCTCAAAAAGTAGTATACGATAACCTCGAACTTAAAAATGTACGAGGAACACTCTTGATAAAAGATCAAAAAGCAGTATTGCAAAACGTTTCTGCAAATATGTTTAAGGGTCGCGTTGCCTTTAACGGAGAAATCAGTACGCAACAAAAAACACCTACTTTCGACATGAAATTAGGTATCAATACCTTTGACATCGCGCAATCGTTTACCAGTATGGACCTCTTGCAATCTATTAGTCCTATTGCTGGAGCCGTTGACGGTAAACTGAACTCTGAAATCGCCTTGAAAGGTAAGCTTACCAAAGAGTTTACACCGGACCTAAACAGTATTTCAGGAAATGCCCTGGCCGAATTATTAGCCAGCAAAATTAACCCAGAAAAAACCAAAGCACTCAGCTTATTAAACGACAAGCTATCGTTTATTGACCTCAGTAAACTCGATCTCAGCAAGGTAAAAACCCAGCTTTCTTTCTCGGAAGGAAAAGTGAAGGTGGCCCCCTTTAAATTAAACTATGAGGATATCGGTATCAGTATCGGAGGTACACATGGTTTTGACCAGAGTATGGATTATACTGTTAATCTTGAAGTTCCTGCAAAGTACCTCGGAAAGGAAGCCTCAGGAATATTGAGTAAGCTCAGTCCGGAAGATCAGAATATCAAAGTGCCGATTACAGCTGCTATTAAAGGTTCTATGACCAATCCTAGCGTACAAACTGACCTCGCATCATCGATCACTAAGTTGAGCCAACAGCTGATTGAAAAGAAAAAAAACAAGCTCGTCAACAATACGCTCAATAGCTTGTTGGGAGGTACCAAAAAAGACAAAACCAAAGGAGATACCAAAGGAACGGACAAAACCGTTGACAAGGTAAAAGATGTTCTCGGAGGACTCTTCGGAAAAAAGAAAACCAAAAAAAAGAATTAATGTAGGCAACCAAAGAAAAAAAATAAGCGTCTATACGATAAGAAATATTTGTAAGTTCTTTAACAAAAAATTAGCTAGCAAGCTGGTTTTTAACAAGTAAGTTTGCTTACAAACTAATTTTACTAACTAGAATATGAATAGAACCATTACGCTTATTTTTTTTCTGCTTACGAGCAGTATTATTGCTCAAGTTAAAGGAAAAGTTACCGACACAAAAAATACAGAACTCCCTTTTGTAAGTGTCTATATTGAAAACAGTGGTCTGGGAACCACAACCAACAACAACGGGGAATATCGCTTAAACCTAGCCAAACCCGGCACGTACGAAATCACCTTTCAATTCCTCGGATACAAAACTGTAAAGAAAAAAGTAACGGTTGGTACGGCCCCCACTACGCTGAATGTACAACTTCAAGAAGAGCAAGTATCTCTGGAAGAAGTGCAGATTGATGCCAATGAAAACCCTGCGGATAACATTATCCGTCAGGCCATTGCCAACAAGAAAAAAAACCGAGCGAAAACCGGATCTTTTACAGCCGACTTTTATTCACGAGGTTTATTTAAAATAAAGAATGCACCAAAGCGTTTTTTGGGTCAAGAAGTAGGAGACTTTGGCGGAGGGCTCGATTCTACTAGAAGCGGTATTGTATACCTTTCTGAAACCATTTCGAAGATCAAATCGCAAGACAATCCTAAAAAATTCAACGAATACATCGTGGCCTCTAAAGTTTCTGGACAAGACAACGGTATCAGCTTTAACCAAGCAGAGGATGTAAATTTCGATTTTTACAACAATACTTTCGACCTCGGTCAAAGTCAAATGATTTCACCGATTGCTAACAGTGCCTTTGGTTATTACAACTACAAGCTAGCGGGAACCTTCTACGATAAAAACGGTCAGTTAATCAATAAGATTAAGCTACTTCCCAAGCGCCAGAATGATCCTGTTTTTAACGGACATCTTTACATCGTGGAAGACGACTGGTCTATTTACGGAGCAGATGTAAATTTAACGGGAGCACAGGCGGGGATTCCCATGATTAAAAATCTATTTATCAAACAAAACTACCGTTTTAACAAACAGAACAATACCTGGGCTATTGCCACGCAAACCATCGATTTTAAAGCGGGGATGCTGGGTATCAATTTTGACGGGCGTTTTTCTGCCGCGTATTCGAACTACAATTTCGAGCCTGATTTTACAAAAAAATCGTTTAGTAATGAGGTGTTGGCCTTTTCTAAAAACGCCACGGAAAAAGACACTAGCTATTGGAATCAAATCAGAACAGTTCCACTAACCAAAGAAGAAGTTGCAGACTACCAGCTTAAAGACAGTATCAAAGTCGTGCGAAAATCGAAAAAATACCTCGACTCCATCGATGCGAAGAGCAATAAATTCAACCTGATGAATTTAGCTATGGGATACACCTATGACAACAGTTACAAAAAATGGTCGGTAAATGTATCATCACCTGTTTTTGGAATAAACTTCAACACAGTACAAGGTTGGAACACGGGAATCAATATCGATTTTACGAAAGAATTGAAAGATAAAAAGTCCTATGGTTTTGGCATTGCTGGAAACTATGGCTTTTCTGATAAAAAGTTTCGCCCTGTAGGATACTTCTCTTACAGCGGAAACAGAATTACCCGACCTTTTTACTACGTTTCAGGAGGAATTACAACCCGCCAATTTAATAGCAACGCTCCTATCAGCAAATTCTGGAATACCGTAAGTTCGGTGCTCTTTGAACGCAACTACCTAAAAATTTATGAAAAACGCTTTGCTAAGATCGGCTATAGCGAAGAGTTGTTTAACGGTTTTAAACTTTCTTCGAGCTTGGAATACGCAAAGCGAAACCCCTTGTTCAACACCACTAATTACGTGATGTTCCCTCAAAAAGATGTGGATTACACGAGCAATAACCCTCAGCAACCGAATAACTTTAGCAGTAGTTTTGAAGCTCATTCTATTTGGAGCTTGCGCTTAGGCCTCACCATTCGATTTGACCAAAAATACATGTCATATCCAAAATCTAAGGTAAACCTAAACTCCAACAAATACCCGCGATTGTACTTGGGGTATCGCAAAAACTTTGGAGCTAGCAATGACGAGTGGAACTCTGACTACTTTGAAACTAGATTGGACCAGCGTTTTAACCTAGGAACTTGGGGACAGTTTAAATACAAACTCCGTGGAGGGATTTTCTTAGAACAAAAAGACCTTCCATTTATGGATTATGCACACTTTAATGGCAATCGCTTGCTAATCGCTCCCAACGACAATTATCTCAACGGATTTTTAGCATTGCCTTATTACCAACTCAGTACTAACGACAAATTTGGAGAGGTACATGTAGAACAAAATTTTAAAGGAGCCATATTGAGTAAAATCCCATTAATTAACCAGCTGAACTTTCATTTAGTAGGTGGCTTTAAAGGACTTTATACCGCAGGTAACAAGCCCTATACTGAGTTCAATGTCGGATTAGACAATATTGGGTTTGGAAAATGGCGTTTGTTACGCTTTGATTACGTGCGTTCCAACTTCAACGGTCAGGCTGAGAACAGGTTTTTAATCGGTATAAAGTTTTAACCTTATAAGTTCACAAAACAGGTAAATGAGCAGGGCTTGACAAAGACAGGCGCTCTGTACCAAAAAGCAGCTAGTTCGAGAAGTTTTACGAACTAGCTGCTTTTTTATAATTCGAGAACCACCGCCCCCTCTTCCCTAAAAATCAAAAACAACGTAGCTTAAAATAGTTTTTTACAATGCTATCACAAGCTCTTCCCCATTTCCCTTCTCGACAACTTTAACATTCCTTTATATTTTCGGGGCACTAACTTTGACGGTTTATTACAAATTTTTCGTTTTTTTGTTTAAAAAAATGCGACTTTTAAGAATTATTTCCGTTTTTCAACGTAAAATTATGTTGGGAAGCCTCCCTTCCTCCATGCTCATTACTTTCACGGTAGCTGTATTTTTTAAAACGGCTTTTAAATTGCAATTCACCACGCAACAAATGGTAATGAATTTCAATTTTATATTTATACTCATGCACCTCGCCTTTCATCTTTTCATATACGAACTCTCATTAAAGGACGAGTATTATTTTTACTATAATTTAGGTCTCAGTAAAATCAAGTTGTGGTTAACCACGATCTTTCTCAGTCTTAGCATTTCTTCAATAACAACCGTAACATGCATTATCTTCACGTAGACAGCTTAACAAAAACGCAAAATGGCGTGCCTTTGCTCAACAATCTATTTATTTCCTGTAAAACTGGAGATATTATCGCCTTATTAGGCAGAAATGGCACAGGGAAATCAACCTTGCTAAAAATAATTTTCGGGTCTGTAAAAGCAGACTTCAAATTCCAAAAAATCAATACTAAAATTGTTAAAAACGGAACCTTACAACACCGACGTATTCAATACCTACCTCAATCTAACTTTTTACCCAAAAATGCGACCATCAAAAAGCTACTAACGGTCATGTGTGCTAAAAGTGAGGTCAAAAAACTGTATACCAATCCACATATTGCGCCGTATCTGTCTAGCCAAGTTAAGGAATTATCAGGGGGTGAACTCAGGATTATTGAGGTATTGATGATACTGAACACCGAAGCAGCTTTTATACTACTCGACGAACCCTTCAATGGTATTTCTCCAATAAACGTGAAAACAATTTCCGATGCTATCAGAGAAAAATCAGCCCTCAAAGGAATTGTCATTACCGATCACAACTACGAGCTTGTACTGGAGTTAGCAGATAGTATTCGGGTACTAAAAAATGGCAGTCTACTTAAATTAAAAGATCAAAACCAACTCCGTGAATACGGATATATTTATTAATACGATCCTGATGTTCAACAAAAAAGCGAATACTCTTAGTACTCGCTTTTTCGTTTTATGATTGTTCTTCACTTGAAGCATCTTCTTCTATAATTCCGAGTCTTTTGGCTCGTTGTTCCCAATTCTTACGAGCGTAACTTTGCAAATCGGCGACATTATCACTTTCGTCCATAATTTCAAAACCTAGCAATGTTTCAATAACGTCTTCTTGGGTTACCAATCCACTTACTGCACCAAACTCATCAACAACTAAAGCCAAGTGCTCACGTTGCTCGATAAGCTGCTCAAATAAATTCGGGATGGACAAATCTCGTTTTGCGACAATAATATCTCTCTTAATCGACTTTAAAGGGGCTTCCCCATTACCATTAATCAAGGCTAAAAACAACTCGTCTTTCAAAAAATAGCCCGATATGGCATCAGGAGTATTTGCGTAAACCGGTACCCTTGAAAATCGCAAAGGTTGATTTTGCTCAAAAAACGACTGTATGGTTTGATTTTCATCTGCTAATTTCAATACCGTTCTAGGTGTCATAATATGCTTGGCTTGCACCTCCTTAAAACTCAACATATTCTTGATCACTGTACTTTCATTCTCCTGAAAAACACCTTCTTGTTCCGCAATTTCTGTCATCGCGGAGAAATCTTCCCTGCTCAACACACTTTCTCCGTGTCCTCCCTTACCAAACATTTTAGTAAACAATTGCAAAAACCAAAGCAGTAAGGTAACCTTACAAATTACTATTAAAATCGTCAACGCCTTGGTCGAAACTCCCGCTAGGGATTTCCAATAAGTAGCACCAATTGTTTTTGGGATAATTTCAGAGGCTACCAAAATCAAGAACGTCATAATAATCGACACTACTACTACTCCATTTCCGTCATCTCCAAATACCTTTTTCGCTTGGGCTCCAACCAAAATAGCTCCTACCGTATGTGCTATGGTATTCACTGTTAAAATCGAAATCAACGGTTTGTCAACATCTTTCTTCAGAGCTTCTAACTGCGTGGCAAAAGCTTTTCCTTCCTTCTTTTTCAAATTAATAAAAGTCGGGGTTACACTTAACAATACCGCTTCTAGAATGGAACATAAAAACGAAAACAAAATAGAAATCGTTGCAAAAATTATTAGTAAGGTCATATTTCAAATTTTCTGTAAAATTAACTAAAAAAGACCGTCTGAAAAAGACGGTCTTCTATATATACATTTTTTTAGTACGTTTATTTCTCGATAGCTGCTTTTAAAATTTCAAGAGCTTCTGTTGCTTTAGACATTTTTGCATAGTCCATTGCCGTATGTCCTCTGTCAGATTTCTTCGTTAGGTTCGCTCCTTTTTCGATTAATAACTTAAGAATTTTCACTTTGTTATAACGCGCTGCAAACATCACTGGAGTCATCCCCATAGATTTTCTGTTGATGTTGGTTCCGTTGTTTAATAAAGCCTTTACACTTTCGTAGTTTCCTTCTCTGATTAGCTTACATAAAGTACTTAATTCCGAGTAGCTAATTACCGCTTCTGAATTGGTCGTTGCTTTGGTTTCTAAGTTGTTCGTCGCATTGATTGTACTCACTGAAATTAAGATCAATAAAGCACTAAAAATTAATTTTTTCATAAAGGTTGAATTTTAAGGTTTCGTTTGTCTATAAGACTGCCGAAAAAAAAGAATGTTTCACCTTTTTCACACTGTTAACATTTATTTAGCATTTACTTAAAAAATACTGTTAAAATGCCGATTTTAATTTTTGATATTTTTTTAATAAATTAACAATCAATATTTTAAACCCTTAACACATGAGTAAAGAAACACGCTATTTTTTGGGTATTTTCCTCACAATCTTTCTCGGAAGCCTCGCTCATTGGTTTTTTTGTTGTTGTTCATGGCACAGTGATAAAGACACCTTAACAACTCAAAAATCACCTCCCAAAACAGGACAAAAACCACCGACACTCGCTAAGACAGCTACCACTTATATTCCTTTTTCTATCAATGCTCCTTCAGCAATTTTTCACTATCAAAGCCCTGACAATTTCACGTTTAAAACCTCCGATTTCCACCTTAGTGATTCGGTATTCCCAGCGGTGATTCACGGTTTGAACTTACTCAAAGAGTTTAACGACAGCATCCCGCAACAGGTAACTATTGCCGGATACTACACCCATAAAGAAACCAATAATTCTGCCTTTCCTAACTTAGGGCTCGCCAGAGCCACCACTGTAAAAAACGTGCTCATTCAATTAGGAATTCCTGCCGCCCGTATCCTTACCGAAGGAAAACTGCACGAAAACATGGTTCCGGATACATCAGGAATCTTTCACGGTCCCATTATCATCGCATCTCATGCCTCACTTCCTGGAGAAGACCGACATGACTATTGGCAATCGCTCTGCGACAGTCTTGCCAAGACTCCCATCGTGTTACAATTTGATACAGGACGCGCCAACATAGTACTCGACAGCACTCAGAAAAAAACATTTGCCCTCCTTAGCAACTGCATCGACAAGGAACAACGCAACATTACCGTTACCGGACATACAGACAATACCGGTACCTCGACAGGCAATACTTCTTTGGGATTACAACGCGCAAATTTTGTGCGCGACTACCTTATCGACAACGGCATTTTAAGCCAACATATTCAAGCCTTAAGCAAAGGACAAACCCAGCCTAAAGCTTCTAATAAAACCCCTGAAGGAAGAGCTCAAAATCGACGAATTGAAGTAACCATTAACTAAATATCAAATCAATGCACACATTATTTATTCACCTTCCTTGCTGGCTAATTCCTATACTCGTAGGACTCATCACAGCCATTTTAGGATACTTACTCGGACAATTGTTTTCTGGGGATGCTGTTAAAGTAAAAACGCTAGAAAGCGACGTGGAGGATCTTAACAGCGCTCTAAAAAAATGTAAACAAGACAAACGCGACCTCTTAGATCAACTGGAGTTGTGCAAGCGTCAACAAGAAGAGCTCAAAACCACACTTCTCAAGAATACGGCAGCCGAACCCACTACAACAGCACCTAAACAAGGTATTCAGGAAACTCAGAAAAAAAAGAGCCCTGCTAAGAAATCAAAAACAACTCAAAAAGACAAAACAGCTCCAGCCAAAACCACCACAAAGACTCCGAAGCAAATCGTGTTTGATGCCGATGCTGCCAAACTCGCTTTTGGTAAAAAAGTAAAAGAAAACGATCTGAAAATTATTGAAGGGATCGGTCCTAAAATTGCCGCCCTGTTTTCCGAAGCTAATATAGGAACCTGGAAATTGTTATCTGAGGCCTCAGTAGCAACCTGTAAAGAAGTACTGCTCAACGGAGGTGATCGCTTTCGAATGCACAAACCTGACACCTGGCCAAAACAAGCTAAAATGGCCTATCAAGGAAAATGGAAAGCCCTTAAAGAATGGCAAGACAAACTCGATGGCGGCAAAGCCTAAACCGTTAAAAAAAGCTCTGAATATCAGAGCTTTTTTGTTTAATATCCAACATTCTGCTCCAAGTTGTATAACTTAAAACAGCAGTGCTTTTTAATACGATTTTACCTTACTTCTCTGTTATTTTTACCTCTTTATCAACACAACTAACATTCTAATGAAAACAAAAACGCAATACCTGTGGCTCCTACTAGCTACCTTGTGCAGTATACAGTGCAGTACGGAGTCTCAAAAGCTACCTAAAACCACCACAACAAGTTCGTTTACCTCTTATGTAAATCCTTTTATCGGTACTAGTAAAATGGGGCATGTTTTCCCGGGTGCTACCGCTCCTTTTGGCATGGTACAACTCAGTCCGCAAACCAATTTTGAACCGATGTTTTCAGAGGCAGGGAAATACAATTCAAAAACCTACGAATACTGCGCAGGTTACCAATATAAAGACACTACCATCATCGGTTTTGCCCACACAAACTTCAGCGGAACCGGCCATGCAGATCTGGGCGATTTTTTAGTCATGCCCACCACTGGGAAACTCCAATTAAACCCCTTCCCTACCCAAGAGCAACCAGAGGGCTACTATTCTACTTTTTCTCACAAAAATGAAACCGCAAGCCCAGGATACTACCGCGTGCTACTCGACAAATACCAAATTGAAGCGTCGCTTACGGCAAGTGAGCGCGTCGGTTTTCATCAATACAAATTTCCAAAAACAAAGGATGCCCACATACTCCTCGACCTCGTGTATAATGTATACCATCACGACAACAAAAACGTATGGACCTTTATACGCGTAGAAAATGATAGCTTGGTCACAGGATATCGACAAACCAAGGGTTGGGCCAGAACCAAAAAAGTGTATTTCGCCATGCAATTTTCCAAGCCCTTCAAGAGCTATGGACATAAAAAATACGACAAGGAAACCTATGACGGATTTTACAGGCGCTTTGATCAAGAGCACAATTTCCCTGAAATGGCTGGAAAAAACCTGCGAGTCTACTTTAACTTCGACACGGAAAAGGACGAAAAAATCAATGTTAAATTTGCCTTGTCACCCTTAAGTACTCGAGGAGCATTGTTGAACCTAAATACCGAAGTACCCCATTGGGACTTTGAACAACTGAAGAAGCAGACAAACGCAAAATGGGAGCGAGAATTATCGAAAATTCAAGTGACCACCCTCCAAGAGTCAGACAAAACTACCTTCTACACCGCCCTATACCACACCTCTTTATCCCCCATTATCTATGAAGATGTCGATGGTAACTACAGAGGCCTCGACCAAAATATTCACGAATCAAAAAACTTTACCAACTACAGTATATTTTCTCTTTGGGATACCTACAGAGCCCTACACCCTCTCTACAACCTCATCCAACCAGAGCGCAATAACGACATGATAAAATCTATGTTGGCGCACCACGACCAGAGCGTTCACAAAATGCTTCCTATTTGGAGTCATTACGCCAACGAAAATTGGTGTATGATCGGATATCACGCAACCTCAGTTATCGCCGATGCTCTGATAAAAAACGTAGGGGATTTTGATACTCATCACGCCTTAGTAGCAGCTACCAATACCGCTACGACTAGTTATTTTGACGGCCTTGGAGATTATATCAAACACCACTATGTACCCGAAGATAAAAGCCACTCTTCTGTTTCCAAAACACTGGAATACGCTTATAATGACTGGTGTATTTCACAAATTGCCCAGCACTTGGGCAACGATAGCATCGCAGCAAATTACCAAAAAAGAGCTCACTATTACGTCAATGTTTACGATAGTAAGTCCGGATTTATGCGTCCTAAACTATCCAACGGCGAATTCAAAAAGGAATTTGATCCGATGGATACTCACGGACAAGGGTTTATTGAAGGAAACGCCTGGAATTACGGTTTATACGTCCCTCAAAACATCGATCATATGATTGAACTTATGGGAGGTAAAGAACGCTTTAGCCAGCAACTCGATCGCTTGTTTACCGAACCCATTGCTGATAAATACATCGACAAACACGAAGATATTACACGTGATGGAATCATAGGAAATTACGTACACGGAAATGAGCCAGGACATCACATTCCTTATTTGTACAACTGGACGGGGCATCCTAAAAAAACACAACAGCGCGTTCGCATGATTATGGACAGCATGTACGCACCTACAGTGGCTGGACTCTGTGGAAATGACGATGCAGGTCAAATGAGCGCATGGTACGTATTTAGTGCTCTCGGATTTTATCCAGTAACACCAGGATCTCCGTATTACGCACTGGGAAGCCCTAATGTCAAAACAGCTCGATTACAATTACCCGGTGGGAAAACACTGGAAATTATCGCAAAAAATCAAGACGAGAAGCACCCCTATGTACAACGCGTACTTCTCAATGGTAAAGAACTCAAAAATCAGCAGGTATCACATCACGACCTCATCAAAGGAGGACAGCTAATTTTTGAAATGAGTCCAGAATAGATAAATTCAAAGAAATCCTCACTTTTTAGTGGGGATTTTTAGTTTACATTTGTTAATAAGTACCAAAATTCACAAGCATGAAAATTATCGATTTATCAAAACCTATACAATACAACAAACAGGACCCTTGGTTTATGAAGGTTAAAATAAAACACAAACCTCATCGCAAGGCAAAATGGTTGATTCGTATTTTGGGCCTTCCCTTTAAGTTATTTCCCAAAGACTTTGTTGGATGGGCAGACGATACCATTGAAAAAATGGGAGTGCATGCTACGACACATATCGATGCTCCTTGGCATTACTCTCCTACCACCGGAGGAAAAAAATCAAAAACTATTGATGAAATCCCATTAGATTGGTGCTATGGTGAAGGGCTTGTTATCGACATGAAACACAAGGTCGATTTCGACCCGATAACAGTATCGGACATTCAAGAATTTTTACAGGCTCAAAAACTAGAGCTTCACCCCGATATGATAGTACTTATTAAAACTGGGAGAGATCAATTTAACGGAACCAAAGATTTTCACAAAAGAGGTACAGGCGTTAGTGCCGAAGCCACCAACTGGCTTATCGACCAAGGTATTAAAGTTATGGGAATTGATTCGTGGGGATGGGATTTACCATTACCCTACATGATAGAACAAGCTAAAAAAACAAACAATCCCGAGTTATTCTGGGAAGCACATCTCGTAGGAAAAGATAAAGAATACTGCCATATGGAACAATTGGTAAACCTAGACGCTCTTCCTTATTCAGGGTTTAAAGTAGCTGTTTTTCCACTAAAAATCGTAGGAGCCTCAGCAGCACCTGCCAGAGTTGTTGCCATGATGGATTAACCTTTTTAAAATACATAACTCCCGTAGTCTTCAACGAATATGGGAGTTCTACGTTAGGTACGGCTTCCTTTGTAAAAAAAACACCTTACAACTCCTTTGTTTGGAAATTCGTCCGACAACATTTTGGATTAAAAAATCTAATCACTACCTATTTTAAGATAAGGATATATCAGCAGAGTTCTGTATCTTTAATCTACCAAAGATTTCAAACATGAGTGCAGTTGGCATCCCAGAAAATTTGATACATGAGCCTAGTAAGATAAGCGCTTACCACTATCAATCTTTCCAAGAACTACATCAACAACAAATCCAACTCAGCAAACATGCGTTTAGCTTTTTGGAAGTGGGTACCAAAGAAGTACTCACCCCAACAAATAAATTATCGATTGCTTCGAATTCATTTTTACTGATGAGAGCTGGTCATTGCTTGATGACCGAAAAACTCGCCAAAAACGAAACCTATCAAAGTACCCTGCTCTTTTTTGACGCGTCGAGTTTGTATGACATCCTATTAAAACATCAGATCAGCCCGAGAAAACCTTCGAAACCACAAGGAGTTTATTCCTTTAAACAAACCGCTTATATTCGAGGTCTTGTCACGGGGATAAAAGATGTTTTAAAACTCCCTGAAGACCTGCAACCCGAGTTACTATTACTGAAATTAGAAGAGCTTATCGTTTACCTATACCACTACCACGGAGCGGCCTTCCTCTATGGATTTAATCACCTAAACTCGCCTGCTAAACAACAACTGATACAGGTAGTTGATGCTTATAAATACAAGAAACTACGGTTGGAAGAGCTCGCATTTTTAACACATATGAGTGTTTCAAACTTTAAACGTGAATTTGTCAAAACCTATGGGCAATCTCCCATAAAATGGTTTCAAGAACAGCGGTTGACTCTTGCTGCCTATCAATTGAGAGATCGAGGACAACGGGTTTCCGACGTTTATGAAGCCGCGGGATACGAAAGTTTATCTTCCTTTATCAATGCCTTTAAAAACAAATTTGGTTGTACTCCAAAAAAGTTTCAATAACTGGGCTTTTAGCGCTAGTTTTTGGGCCTTTGGAAACTCCCTGAACACCGACATTGAACTTAACTTTGCATAAAAAATCATATCATGAAACAATTTAATTTACTGTTCGCCCTGTTCCTATTGAGTAACCTATCGATTTTCGCTCAGGAAACTTTTACTTTACGCAGTAAAACGCTCAGTGGACAAGCAACGATAACACAAGAATTTAATGGATTTGGTTGCGTTGGAAAAAACGAATCTCCACAACTCAGCTGGAGCAACGCTCCAAAAGGCACCCAAAGTTTTGCCGTTACAATGTACGACCCTGACGCTCCAACGGGCAGTGGTTGGTGGCATTGGTTAGTATTTGACCTGCCAGCAAACACTCGCGAATTACCCGCCAATGCAGGGAATATCGCACTAAAATTAAGTCCTACAGGAAGTGTACAAAGCGTTACTGATTACGGCAAGCCAGGTTACGGAGGGCCTTGTCCTCCAAAAGGGCATGGTGATCACAGGTATATTATTACGGTATATGCATTAAAAGTTAAAAAGCTCGGACTAGATGCAAAGACCACACCAGCTATTGTGGGGTATTACCTCAACAACAACGCTTTGGCTAAGGCCAGCATCATAGCCTATTACAAAAGAGACTAGCATTCAATTAGGGCCCGAATATCTCTTCGGGCTTTTAGCTGTACTTTACCTTGCGCAGTACACGCATAGCATCTTTGTACTTTACATAAGTAGTTTTATCGTCCAAATCGCGAATATACGTCTTGACCTTTCTCAGGTATTTCGGAGCTTCTAAAAATCCATTCAAATAACAAATCAAATAGCTAGTAGGCATTCGTTGTACGTCATCGAACTCCAATACACTCAAAGCAACCCCTTTGGCTATTTTAGCGACAATCGCATTGTTAGCATTGTAAATATGGTACAGTATTTTCTTATCGAATTTCGGAGGTTCAAATAAGAACTCAGTAACGATATCGTGTAGCCCGTTGTCTTTAAAATTGATAATCGTCTTCTCTAAAGGGTAGCGTTTTTCTGTTTTATCAATACCGAGCATCAAGAATTCTGTGATAATAAACGAGTGCTCGTTAAAATAAATTTGTACATCGTCTAAATTGGAATAAAACAATCGCACTTGTTCATTGATCAGCTCAATATCGACGCGAGAATAAAATGTTTCATCACCGACCCTCGTCTTTTTCCCTGCCCAACAAACCACAAATTGTTCCTTAAACACTTTGTATTTTGGGTTGTAGGCCGCTTTGTGACGATTGACAAAATCAAAAACTCCATCCAGCGTTAGTTCTATATTATTTCTGGCATTTCGTTCGAGCGCTTCTACGATGGGCCTATTGGTATTCTTTAACTGAAAGGCACCTTCAACAGGCACCGAATTACTTCCTCTCCGGTAAAATACAGTCCCTTTATAATACTTCCAAGCCGTCTTTGCCAAGGATGAAATAGGCTTTTTGGGATAAATAGTAACCAAACCTACCACTTTATACCTGGGCAACCTCGGAAACGGAACGTTTTCGTACTCTATTTTTGGAGGGTTCACGAGGTAGGCATTCACTAAATTTTGAATTTTACTATCGTCGAAAAAATCGACGCCAACTATAGCATTTGACTCATCTTCTACCCCTATTACGATATACGAATTGTTATCTGGGTTGGAATTTGACAACGCGCAAACATGCTTTACAAACTTGGCTTTTCCTTCTTTAGAAGTAAAAGAAATCTTCTGCTTTTTATCATAAAAGCTATTCTCGTCATTTCGCGAGAGTAAATTTTTGATCAAAAGCCGTTTGTTAATCATCGTTTAGGGTACTTTATATCCTTGACTGGCCACCAATAAGGCAAACCAATCTTCAGTACTTAATACAATTTCCGCTGCCTCTAGAGCTTCTCTTAATCTACTGATGGTTGTAGTTCCTACCACGGGTAGAATTCCTGCTGGGTGTTTGTACAACCAGGCTAACAGTACTTGACTTTCTGTAATACTGTATTTCTCCGCCAAAAACAGCACCTCTTTTTGAAGTCGTTTTTGTTGTGCGCTCGTCTCTTTAAAGTACGATCCTAAAGGACTCCAGGCCATAGGACGTATTGCCGAAGATTGCATATGGGTCAAACTTCCATCCCATATAGCCTCGTAATTCGTTAGAGACACTTCAATTTGATTGGTACTCACAGCAGTGTACTTTTCCAGCAAGGCGGTCTGTGCAGGATTAAAATTTGACACACCGAAGTCGAGAATCTTTCCATCTTTCCTCAATATTTCAACAGCCTCAGCAATTTCTTCAGGTCTCATAAGTGGGCTCGGTCGGTGGAGTAATAATAAATCGAGATACTCGGTGTGCAAATGTTGGAGTGACTGTTCTACACTCCACACAATATACTCACTAGTATACTCATAATGCTTCACTCTGTTCGAACGCGCCTCGCCTGTGTACTGAATACCGCATTTTGATATCAGTTGTAACTCCGAACGCGAAATACCGCTGTTTTGAAAGGCCTTTCCAAAAGCGGCCTCTGTACTGTAATCACCGTAAATATCGGCATGATCGAAACTGTGAATTCCGATATCAACACACTGTGCTAATTGACGTTGCATTTCACTGGTTGACAGGTTTTTCCCCCAAGTTCCCCAGGACATGCAACCTGCGATTACTTTTGAAAACTCAGGCATCTTTTTTAACTATGGTTGCACTTGCTTGTGCCGTTGGATAAACTATTAAATCTTCGATATTGACGTGATAAGGTCTCGTTACCACAAAGTGAATAATATCGGCAATATCTTCGGGTTGCAGTGCTTTATACCCCTGATAAACTCCAGAAGCTCGTTCAGTATCTCCTTTAAATCGCACTTCCGAGAACTCGGTTTCTACCAATCCTGGATGGATGGCCGCTACGCGAATATTATGTGCATTTAAATCCAAACGCATTCCTTTATTCAAAGCATTGACGGCAAATTTTGAAGCACAATAAACATTCCCATTCGGATACACTTCTTTACCTGCAATAGACCCTATATTCACTATAAACCCTGCATTACGGGCAATCATCTGCGGAAGCACGGCCTTGGACACGTATAAAAGTCCTTTGACATTTCCATCGATCATTGCATCCCAATCGTCTAAGCTCCCTTCTTGAATGGAGTGTAGGCCATGGGCATTTCCCGCATTGTTTATCAAGATATCTATGTGCTGAAACTCCTCTGGAATTCCTTCAATCGCTGTTTTTACCGCATTGCGATCTCGAACATCGAAGGTCAAAATACACACCTTTACGAGTGGTGCTAACTCTTCTTTTAGCGCCTGTAATTTTTCAAGGCGTCGGCCACAAATGATAAGGTTGATAGCATTTTTTGCAAATATTTGGGCGGTAGCTTTCCCAATTCCCGAACTAGCTCCAGTAATTAAAGCAGTCTTACTCATCGTTACTATTTTCCTATAAAGGTACTTTATTTCGTGTGAATAATGAAGTTAAAAAAGAAAAACCGCCCCTGTGGGGGCGGTTTATTTCAATTGGCTATCGAAAAATAACCAACCAAAAATCAACTAACCAAACTTTATTTTAAAACTCTTCTTTCAACTGTTTTTCTTTTTATGATCGAGCGCTTTCTTCCTTCGTATTTCGTCACTGCTTTCGCACTCGATGTACCTTTACTTCTCAAATACTGCACAAATCCTCTTCCTGCAAAGGTATAGGTCGTTTGTGATCGGAGGTGGTACAATGCTATCCTTTCATCATTAATAACGCTCAACTCAAATTTTTCCGTATCTCCGCCATCATAATTAAGTGTTAAAATTTTCAACTTAGGATATCCATTGATATTAGCTACCTCATAACCACCCACATAATCCCATTTTATATTATCAACATTCATGCCAAAAGGATCATGAGAAGAGTAAAATGTAACATTATTTTTAGGGGTAAATTGTAAATAATGTTCTTTATCAAAGACATTCGGACTTCCTCCTGCTGTTTTTACACGTTCCCAAGCCATGTATTCTTGAAGAAAATACTCAATATTATCGTAAAACAACTTATCGTAATCGAAATTTCCACGTTGGTATCCAATCAAGTAGTAACTTACATTTCGTGAAGTACAATCAATTCTTATTTCGGTATTGGATAACTGTACTACTTCAAACTCGAAGCTCCCGTCCAGTCCGTGATTCAAATTTACAAACCTGTTTGACGTTGCATAGGATCCTACTGCTACTCCAAATCCATTTCCAGTTTTCCCAACGTCCACCATATTATTATTGGCATACAACCTACCATTTAAAAATGATAACGTAAAAGCCTTTGAAACAAATGGAACATTTCCTGTCCCTGCCGTTCTGTGATAATCTATATACCAAAGATCTTGTCCTTCTAACAACTCGCGCAATGAAATGGCCGTATCAATAGGATCGTCATTTACAACAGTACACGATGAGAAAAAGGTTGCTGAAACTAATATCAGAAATAGTAATTGTAGACGTTTCATAAGCTATAGTTTTTATGGTTATGCTTATGAGATTCCAAATTGCGTGCCAAAAACTACGGTCCGCCCACTAAAAAAACATAAAACCCTAAAAACCAACACCATAAAACAAAAAAAGAGTTACATTTCTGTAACTCCTTATCCTGTATTGTATTAACTTTTTTAGAAATTATAATTAACTCCTAAACCGAATACCTCTCTTGTTTGGAATCCTTCAAAAGCATTATCGTCATAAATAGCTTGGAGCGCTAAGTTCGCCGATAAATACTTGTTGATTTTCATTACGACGTTTACAGTATAATCGATGTCTACATTTTTAGCCTCTTCCAAATAGTTGCTGTACAAATTAAGAATATTCTCGATCGAGACATTCTCCATAATTGTAAACTTGTAGTATCCGCTAATAGAAGCTCCCAATTCGTATCTCGTTGACTCTCCCATAGCCACTCCGAATGCCGGTGCTAAATCAGAGCTCAACACAACTAACTTAGACGTTGCAGGAGCAATATTCACCTTTAAATTATCTGATTTTTTCCACAACATACCTGGACCAAACTGGAAGTAGGCAGGTGAAAAGAAGTGTGATTGCTGAACGCCGTTCACATCCGTTGAAGACATCTGCGTTTTGAAATTCAAAAATGCTGAATAATACCAATGTCCTGAAGCTTTTTTACCCGCTAGTGAGTTTAACTCCAAACGATCGTCTGTTTTTTTAGCAGATTCTCCGCGCAATTTGGTCAAACCGTACGATGCGATAATTTTATTATCCCAAGTCCAATCACCTTTGGCGTAATTAATATCGTAATTCAACCCTAAGGTTCCTGAAATGTTGTTGGTTCCTCCGGCTAACCAATTGTTAAATGCCGATTGGTTAAACAAGAACGAAACCGTTCCTCCTTTTTTCCATCCTCCTTGCGTTTCCTCTTTCTGATCTTGTGCCTTTACGGTGCATACTGCAAAAAATAACGCAATAGCTACTAATTTTTTCATTGTCTATAAATTTTGATTTTTTGAAACTACGAAAGTAGTCTTTTACCACAGTTTAAGACAACAAGTTTTTCAAAAAGTCACCTTTTATGAAACACATAATTTAGCCCTAAACCGAAGATTTGTTTAAATTGTACTTTACTCGACGCATTGTCATCCACAATAGTATGGAAGGCTACGTTAGTAGAAAGATACTTATTTATTTTAACAAAAAATCTCATTTGATAATCAATATCAACATTTTGTGGATGATCGAGGTAGTCCGAATACATGGCAAATATATTTTCCATCAAGACGTCTTTCATCACAAAAAACTTAAAGTAGGCCGACAGGTTAAACCCGAGTCCAAAAATAGAATTATCACCTTCTGGCACCCCGTATTTACCAGAAAACTCGTCTGAAACGAACGTAAATCGTGTAGAGGCCGGCACGATATTGAGTTTTGCATCGTCCGACTTTTTCCAGAGCATCCCGGGTCCAAAACTCCAGTACGCAGGTGATAAGAAATCAGAAATTGGCAATGCGGGATTCTTTTTGTAATCGTACCCGCGGGTAAACTGAGACTTAAAGTTACTCAAAAACGAAAAAAACCAATGCTTTCCAGCTTTTAAACCGAGCAGAGAATTGTACTCAAAACGATCGTCCGTTTTACGCATACCCTGGCCATCTACATAACTCAAACCATAGGTCATGGTAAACTTATTGTCCCAACGCCAACGGTTTTTACGGTAGTTGAAATCGTAATTTAACGCAATATTTCCAGCCACGGTATTACTACCCCCAGCTACCCAATTCGAAAAAGAAGATTGGTTTAACAGGAAGGTCATTTTTCCGGTAACATCCCAAACTTTGGGTACACTGTCTTGTTTTGTCTTTTCTTGCTTCGTTTTTTCTTGCTTAGTCTTTTCTTGCGAATATCCCCCTAAGGTGTTTCCTACTAATACTGCAAAAAGAATCCACTCAATTCTTTTCATGATTATCCTTCTATTTTACTTTTTTCTCTTGTACAATGGTACTGTAGAGCAAGCTTCTCCAAAGAGTAAGCTCTTTACTACAGGCTGTAATCGCTGTATTAAAAAGGCATATGCAGAAGAAGGGATAGGTTTATTAGCACATCCTTTTATGATTACGGGTTTATCTCGGAATTCTTCCAAGGGTAATTCGGCCAACAACTCCTGAAAAATAACAGTTTCCAAAAGTACCAAATCACCAATCACCACTTTCTTGGCTGATGTTGCCAAGGCCGTTGTCAGTAACAAATACGCCCACGAAGGGATAATTGCATCGGTACCGCAAGTAAGCGCTACGTAGGTATTGGTATACTGCGTCCAGTCGTGTTCACTTACGTGGGCTCTAAATTCTTTTTCTCTTAAAATCAAGCCTTCGTACAGCCAGTCTTTTATATCGAAAACGACCCTTGCACCTGACGGATAAAAATCTTCCAGGTCAATGGTCATCAAATTGCTCTTCGCGACTCTATTTACAATTTCCTCAGCCATTTCACTCTATTAAAGGAGTCCTAATTCCAACTTTGCTTCCTCACTCATCATGTCTTGCGTCCATGTTGGATCAAAGGTGATTTCTACCTCACAATTATTAATTTCCTTAAGTGTTTTCACCTTTTCCTCTACTTCTACCGGTAAGGTTTCGGCTACGGGACAATTGGGCGATGTCAAAGTCATTAAAATTTTAGCATCGTTTTCTTCGGAGATAAACACGTCGTAGATCAATCCTAATTCATAGATATCTACGGGAATTTCAGGATCAAATATTGTTTTTAAAACACGTACAATTTTATCTCCTAACTCTTCTAAATTTTCTTCGGTCATACCTTATACTCTTGTTACGTTATTCTTTTTTGGTCAATACTTATAAATTTGCCTGTTGGGCAATAGCGTACATTTTAATCTGTTTCACCATCGACACCAAACCGTTCGCTCTCGTAGGGCTCAAGTGTTCTTTCAATCCGATCTCATCGATAAAAGCGGTATCCGCTGCCATGATATCTTTTGGACTTTGATTCGTGAATACGCGCAATAATAATGCCACAATTCCCTTGGTCAAAATAGCATCGCTATCTGCCGTAAATTTCAGCACATCACCTTGAAGTTCAGAATGCAACCAAACCTTAGACTGGCAGCCTTTAATGAGGTTTTCATCCAATTTATACGCTTCATCAATTATTGGTAGTGATTTTCCCAACTCGATGATGTATTCGTAACGCTCCATCCAATCGTCAAACATCGAGAACTCATCAATAATTTCTTCTTGTATTTCTTTGATAGTCATTTTTTAAAACTATTTTTGCACAGTCGTAGACTGGTTTTGTATTAAAGGTGCAAAATTACGATAAAATTGGCACTTTTGTGCCTAATAATAACATTAGTAAACTAAATGATACGACTTTGTTAGTTTTTAAAGCAAAAACAGACAAAATTGATATCAATATTTGTTCTTTAAAAAGTATGAGTAAATTATTAGCAGTAGGTACCGTAGCATTCGATGCTATCGAGACACCTTTTGGTAAGACCGATAAGATTTTAGGAGGTTCAGGAACGTTTGTAGGATTAGCAGCTTCTCAGTTTGGTGTTCAAACAGGAGTTGTATCAGTAGTAGGAGGAGATTTTCCAGATTCGTATTTATCGATGATGGAAGGAAAAGGAATCAATACAGAAGGAATCGAAGTTGTAAAAGACGGAAAGACCTTTTTCTGGAGTGGTCGTTATCACAACGATATGAACTCACGTGATACCTTAGTCACTGAATTAAACGTATTGGAGCACTTTAGCCCAGTAGTACCTGAGCAATTTAAAGATGCTGAGATTGTAATGTTAGGTAACTTACACCCTTTAACGCAAGCTTCTGTTTTAGATCAGATGAGTGCTCGTCCGAAATTAGTAGTTTTAGATACGATGAATTTCTGGATGGACATCGCGTTAAACGATTTACACGAGGTTTTAAAACGCATTGATGTAATTACTATTAACGACGAAGAAGCACGTCAGTTAAGTGGTGAGTATTCGTTGGTAAATGCCGCGAAGAAAATTCACGAGATGGGACCTAAATACGTAGTCATTAAAAAAGGAGAACACGGAGCTTTGTTGTTTAACGAAGGTAAAATGTTCTTTGCTCCTGCACTTCCGTTAGCAGAAGTGTTTGATCCTACTGGAGCAGGAGACACCTTTGCCGGTGGATTCTGTGGCTACCTTGCAAAAACAGGTGATATCTCTTTTGCAAATATGAAAAACGCCATCATTTACGGATCTAACTTAGCGTCGTTCTGTGTAGAAAAATTCGGAACGCAACGCATGGAAGAACTAAGTGCTGAAGAAGTGCAAGAGCGCTTACAAGCATTTAAAGAGTTAACGCAATTCGACATAGAATTATCATAATGAAAATCCGCAGGAAATCCTGCGGATTTTTTTATACAACAACACAACAAAAAACACAACTAAACACTTAAATAACAGTAACAATGAGCGACGCTTTAAAACATGAATGTGGTATTGCCATGGTTAGATTACTCAAACCTCTCGAGTACTACAAGGAAAAATACGGAACCGCATTTTATGGAGTTAACAAAATGTACTTGCTTATGGAAAAACAGCACAACAGAGGTCAAGATGGTGCTGGACTTGCAAGTATAAAGTTTAACGTAGAACCTGGAACTCGTTATATCAGTAGAATCCGTTCGAACAAAACCCAACCTATTCAAGACATCTTTGGTCAAATCAACCAACGCATCAATGGTGTTTTTGAAAAAAATCCCGGAAAAATTGACGATGTACAATGGCAAGAAGAAAATATGCCCTACATCGGAAACCTCTTTTTAGGACACGTACGCTACGGTACCTTTGGAGGGAACAGCATAGAAAATGTGCATCCCTTTTTACGTCAAAGTAACTGGCGTCACCAAAGCTTAATCGTCGCAGGTAACTTCAATATGACCAATTCTAATCAGTTGATGAAAGAGTTGATAGAATTAGGGCAGCACCCTAAAGAATCAACAGACACCGTAACTGTAATGGAAAAAATTGGTCATTTCTTGGAAGATCAGGTAGCAGAGACTTATTTAGAGGCCAAAAAAGAAGGGTTAAATAAAAAAGATGCCTCTCCATTTATAGAGGAACACCTCGATATCCAACGCATTTTACAACGATCTTCACGCAATTGGGATGGTGGTTATGCTATGGCAGGACTATTGGGACACGGAGATGCTTTTGTCTTACGCGATCCATCAGCCATTCGTCCGGCATTTTATTACCAAGACGACGAAGTGGTTGTCGTGGCTTCTGAACGCCCCGTGATACAAACTGTTTTTAATGTTGATATCGATACCATTAAAGAAATAGAACGTGGACACGCTCTAATTATCAAGAAAAACGGAACTACCAGCATGGCTCCAGTAATGGACCAACGCGAAAAGAAGGCCTGTTCTTTCGAGCGTATTTACTTTTCGCGAGGAAGTGATGCTTCTATCTATGAAGAGCGTAAAAACCTCGGAAAATACGTTTTCCCAGAGGTGCTTAAGTCTATAGACCACGACATAGAAAACACCGTATTCTCCTATATTCCAAATACCGCTGAGACCTCGTTCTTCGGAATGATGGAAGCCGCAGAAGACGTACTCAACCAACAAAAAACCGACGCGATTTTGGCCGGTAATGGAAAGTTGTCAAAAGAACGCGTTATTGAGATACTCTCTACGAGACCACGATTCGAAAAAATAGCCATTAAAGATGCTAAGCTCAGAACTTTTATTACTGACGACAGTAGTAGGGATGACTTAGTAGCCCATGTTTACGACGTTACTTACGGCGTGGTAAAACCGACAGACAACCTAGTTATCATCGATGACAGTATTGTTAGAGGAACTACTTTAAAGAAAAGTATTATCAAAATCTTAGACCGCTTACAGCCTAAGAAAATTGTAATTGTCTCTTCTGCTCCTCAAATTCGCTATCCGGATTGTTACGGTATAGACATGGCAAAAATTGGTGATTTTATCGCTTTCAAAGCAGCGTTAGAGCTCTTGAAAGAAACCAATCAGTACCACGTTGTTTACGACGTTTATCAAAAGTGTATTGCTCAACAGAGTTTTGAAGACCACAGAATAGTCAATTACGTAAAAGAAATATACGCTCCTTTTACCAATGAGCAAATTTCAGCAAAAATCGCAGAAATGCTAAAAACGCCTGAGATTAAAGCCCAGGTAGAAGTTATTTATCAGCCTGTTAGTGGACTGCACAAAGCCTGTCCTGAAAATCTAGGAGACTGGTATTTCACCGGAGACTACCCTACAGATGGTGGTCACCGAGTTGTAAACCAGGCCTTTATTAATTTTTATGAAGGAAATGATAAAAGAGCTTATTAAACGCAACAATCCCGACGTGTATTCGTCGGGATTTTTTTATGTTTGGACAATCGTCTTGCTAATCGGTTTGGCAAGCTGTCAAACACCCAAACCAACGCCTATGTCAACAAAACTGGTCATCGCACATCGCGGAGCTTCCGGGTACCTCCCAGAACACAGTATGGAAGCCAAAGCCATGGCCTATGCCATGCAACCCGATTATATCGAACAAGATTTGGTATTGAGTAAAGATGGTATTCCCGTCGTAATTCACGATATCTATTTAGACGATGTCACGGATGTGGCCACCCGATATCCAGACAGACACAGAGCCGATGGAAGGTATTACGTTATTGATTTCACTTTCGAAGAACTACAAAGTTTACGAGTGATGGAACGTTTTAATCCAAAAACGGGTCAACAGGTATACCCTAAGCGCTTTCCAAAAGGGGTAGGTACTTTTCGCCTCCATTCTTTTGCACAAGAAATAGCGCTGATACAAGGCCTGAATGAGAGTACTGGCAATACTATCGGAATATATCCTGAAATTAAGAATCCCGCTTTTCATCACAACGAAGGGCAAGATATTGCGAAAATCACTCTTTCTATACTCGATGCTCACGGCTATCGCACGAAAGACGATCCTTGTATATTTCAGTGTTTTGACGCCAAGGAACTCGAACGCGTCCGCAAGGAATTACAATCAGACCTATTTTTAGTACAACTCATAGAACACCCTGAAGAAACACAACAATTAAAGCACTTCGCGAGCTACGCCGATGGCATAGGCCCCTGGTACAAGCAACTTCTTCATTCAAAAGAGGCAACGGGCTGGACCTTTAGCCCTCTGGTTGCACAGGCACACAAATTAGGCTTAGCGGTTCACACCTATACCCTTAGAGCTGATCAGCTCGATGAATTTGAAAGCTTTGACGAAATGATACAAGTATTGTATTTTGAAGCAGGAGTAGACGGTGGGTTTACAGATTTCCCTGACCTTGTAGTTCGCTCACTCCAATCCAGAAAAGAGGGAGCATCTCTGTAAAAAAATCGCTATTTTTGACCTATGAAAGTAGCTGTACTCACCTTTGGCATCACCCGTGACATCGTCGGGAGCAATACGCTAACCATGGAAGTCCCTGACAACTGTTCGCTATCGGTATTTAAATCGGAACTGTACAAAAAGTATCCTGCTATGGAGGCCCTAAAGTCATTGGCCTTTGCAATTAATGAAGTCTATGCACAGGAGCAATCCACGCTAGCGGAAAACGATACTATTGCGCTGATTCCTCCTGTTTCAGGTGGGTAACATTATTTCAAGTACTTTCCTACGAAAAAGGTTCCAAAGGGAAGTATTGATAAAACACTGACAATTCCAAAAGTTTTCCCACTCCAATTGAGTTCATACTTGAGCATAATTGCTAAAACGATGTATCCTACGAATAGTAATCCGTGAGGCATTCCTAACATTTTCACATAACTAGGATCGTTTTGTAGGTATTTAATAGGTACGGCAACGAAGAGTAAAAGGATGTATGACAATCCTTCTAACCAACTCACTATTTTAAATATATTTATCATAATAATTACATATTTACATGCACGGCCAATGAAAAGTTTCTTCCTGGGGCAGAAACTCCTGAAGCAAACTCTTTGTAGTGTACATCAAAAATATTTTGCACACTTCCCTGAACAGAAATTCCAGGCATTACAGAATACTTTCCAAAAAGTCCGACAGTCATCCAACTCGGTGTTCCGTAATACTTATCTACATCTTCTGTCGCATTCGGGTCTACTACCGGTGTTTGGTTTTGATTATCGATTCCTTCTGTTAAGTTATAGTCTTTGATATCCTTTTTGGCGTTAAATACCAGGTTTGCTCCTCCTTCAAAGCGTCCTCCTACGTAGTTTACTTCAAACCTTCCAAACAACGGTGGTATTGATGACATGGGCTCTTTTAAATCGTAGCTTTCTCCCTTGGTATACGTAATAAAACCAGTAGTACTCCAATTGGAAAACAACTTTCCTTGGTAACTCAAGGTAAACCCAGTAACATAAGCCGTTCCTTTGTTTACGTTGGCAACAATATCTCCTGCCTCTCCATCAAATAAAATAGTTGAGCTTCCATTTAAGCTAAAGGCCTCTCTGTAGATATAATTATTTAACAAGGTATAATAAACATTGGCACCAATACGAAATTTACGATCGTTAAAATACTTTTGAATTCCTATTTCACCATTGTACGCGTGTTCTGGCTTTAAATCGATATTAGGAACAGTAACTCTTCCTGCTTTCTCGCGAACCTTTCCTACATCATCGATATTGGGTGAGCGAAATCCAGAAGAAAGTACGGCATTCAACTGCCATGTTCTATTGGGTTTGTACACATACCCCACAGTAGCAGTTAGAGCGGTATTGTTTAAGCTAATATCATTGTTAGGAAGCTTTATAAATTGCTCGTCCAACCACTTTGCAGTTAAATTGGTATTGGTCAATCGCAAACCAGTATTTAAGGTCGACTTGCTATTGATATCCTGACGATAGTCGATGTACAATGCGGAACTCAAATACGTACTTCCGCCATCTGCATACCTCGACTGTACCGCAAAATCGCCTGCATAGCCCACCACCTTATTGTTTTGAACGGCTAAGGTCTTTCCGTAAGAATTTGAAGATGCATCGTTGTACGCCACTTCAAATCCGTACCCAAAATTACGCTTCTTTGCCAAGGGCACTGTAAAATCTCCATTGATACTAAAAATATCGACATCCTCAAAGCGGTACGTTCTATTCAAACTTCCGAACTTTCGATTCATTCGGCTTTCTTGAACATTTTGGTACGCCAAAGTAATAATTCCTTTATCCAACCACTTTTTACCGAGGGTAAAATCTAATTGCGGTGATACGAGTAATCTCTTTTGAGGCCCGTAATACCATTCTGCAAACTTTAATTGGCCGCTTTTCAATTCTGTTAAACGATCGAAGCGCGGAATATCAGAAGAGGTCGAGTATTGGATATTTACCTTTAAATCTGTGCGTTTTGATATCGGTACAAAAAACTTTTGCAATACATCCGTTTGATGAAAACCGGTATTTCGCTGTAGGTTGACATCGTTATTTACTGTAGGGTTGGCCTGGTAGTTACCGTCAAAATTCTCTGAATAATGAAACACCTTTCCCCAGTCTTCAAAACCGTGTCTTCTATTTTTCCCCATGCGGAGATCTCCAAAATTACTATGAGAAATACTCGTAAAAGAAGCCCATTTTTTAAAGCGAAGCTCGGTAGAAACTACGTTAGTCGTCTCGTTATTAGCACTGCTATATCGAGAAAACAGCTCCCCTTTCACCTCTCCTTTATCAGACAATTTCGGCGTTCTCGTATAATAGTGAATCACCCCTCCTAGCGCGTCAGATCCATAAATTACAGATGAAGGTCCAAACACGATTTCCGTACGGTCTAACATATTGGGCGCTACGGTAATCGAGTTTTGTAAGTGTCCTTTTCGGTAAATGGCATTGTTCATGCGCACCCCGTCGACAACGAGTAAAACCCTATTACTTTCCATTCCTCTCAACACCGGACTTCCTCCTCCAAATTGAGATTTTTGCACCTTAATTCCCGGTACACTTGCCAATAAATCAGCTGAAGTCTGCGGTGAAACTTTTTCTATATCCTTAGCAGAAAGTACGGCTATTTGCTCTGCAATTCTATTCGTTTTTTCTTTGTTTTTAAACAGTGACAGCACCACTTCATCGAGCTGTTCTGATTGTTTAGACAGGTATACCTGATAATCATTGAGCTCCAACAAGCGCTTTTTTAATCGGTGTTCTGCATAGGCCACATGAGAAAATATCAACACCTCATTTCGTGTAAAGGCATCGACATCTACCTGACCGTTTTCATCACTTACCGCTGATTTCGACTTATCTCGATTGAAAACAGCAACCGTTTCAATAGGTTTCCCTGTCTCGGCATCAATAATCGTTACAGTTTGAGCAAATAGGGGTATACTTACTAAAAAAAATAGTACTACTATAAGGTTTTTCATGACTAGCTAAACACTGTTTCTAATATATCTAATGATTTAGGAGCTTTAAATCCGTCCAAATGTAGCTCAAAATATTGAATTATACTGCGTAAGATGGATTGTCGCTCTTTCTTATTTAAAGAAATTGTATGAATTGCATCAAAATTTATGCCTAAAAGCCTTTTAAAGAGTACTAATTGACTTCCGGTAAGTGTTAATTTTTCATAGGGACTGGGAATAAAGCGTCCTTCGACCAAGCTAAACGCATCGTAATGCATATCGCTAACATCTGGATAGAACCCTAAAAACCTCGATAAATTCACTAAAAACAAGAGGTGAAAATTGGCAATATCATCGTGGGTATCCAACCAAACAAATGCCGTTTCTAGATAGGTATACAGCGATGGATTTCGTTCTTCTTCCCGAATAATTCCGGCGAGTACCTCAGCCAGAAACATCACAATCGTTTGTTTACTAATACTCGTGTGTATGCTGTAATAAGGCGTTGCTATTTGCGCATCTCGCAAACTGTTTAATGATTTTTTATCATTGTGGTTCGCTTCTATTTGCAGTAAGGTAAGTGGTTGGAAATAGGCCTTTTTAAGTTTCCCTTTTTTCGATTTGAGTACTCCTCTAATCATATAAGAGCGCAAACCATCTTCGAAGGTAAAGCACTTTACTATTAAGCTCGTATCACCGTACTTTAAAGCACTGAACACTACAGCCTTGGTACTGACGATCCCCATTAGTTCACAATTGCTATTTTCGTAGTCGCGGATTCTGAGTTATCCTCCGTTGTTAGCAACACAATATAAACGCCAGAGGCCACCTTAGTTCCCGCTAAGTTTCGCTTGTTCCAAGTAACTCTTCCTCCTGACAATTGCTGTCCTTCCACTACATTTGTTTCATAAACCAAGTTTCCTGACATGTCCAATATTTTTACATTGGTTCCCTTAGGAAGATGCGTACCATTACGACCGTCAATAGTAACTGTTGAATGATTCTTGAGTGCTGGATTTGGGTAGGCATATACCTCGCCCAGCTGTTCACCAAAAGGCGCCACCTTACTATTGTAGGCTACCATTCCTCTATTGGTAGCGAAATACACTTTTCCGGTGATATCATCTACCCTAATTTTTACAATTTTGTTCGATGGTAAGGGTGAATTGTCTTTGTTAAAACTGGCAATTGTTTGCTGTCCAGTAGGATTGGTGTACAGTACACCTCCATTTTCAGTTCCGAACCACTTGTTATCAGCACCGTCAATTTCTATGCTGTTAATTGTTTGGTCTCCCAATAATTTTTTGGGAATTCCTTCATCTACGATCACTACGGGTTGTGCGTCATTGACTGCATTGTCAAAAATACCTGAGGCATTATTAAAAACGACCAACCCTGTTAAAGTTCCTAACCATATCCTGTTATTTCTATCCACTCCGAGTGTTCGAACATTCAAATTTGGCAAGCTCCCTTTGGTCGCTTCAGTAGTCAATGCTTTCTTTTTATCACCAGCCTCATTAAAGGCGTAAACTCCATTACGTCGGGTACCTATCCAAACTGTATTGGAACGGTCAACAACCACTTCGTTCATTCCAGGTTTACTCCTAGAAGTCACGATAGACTCCAAATCAAAACTTTGCCAATTACCACTGGGATTGAGCTTTTTAAGCTTGTTGGAAACAGCCAGATTGGTCACCCATAAATTTCCTCGATTATCTAAGGCTGTACCACTAACCCTAACGGTTACCCGATTAGGATCGGCCGGCTCAATATCTTGCAAAGGACTATTGGTTTGATTGTAGAAAGCGGTAATTGCATCGTTGTCTATTTTTAACAAACCTCCTGTCAAAGCCGTACTAATACCGGCTCCCTTCACATCTCCAAAGGCACTTAAAAACACCGAGTTTTCTTTAGTTTTATCGATGGTAACCGCTACTAAATCACCAATAGGTTGACTGGGATTAAACGGAGAATTCAACCAATTCTTACCATTGTAATGGGAGTATCCTCTCCTATTTTGCAAAGGAGTATAGGTGGCATCGTAACCTCCGTAAACTACCCAAACATTATTATTATGAGCGTCAATACTAAAAATATCATTAAACAAAGGACCTTCAGGATGTACTTCTTCCAAGGTACCAACGGTCCCAACTCGGGTTCTTAGGATTCCATAGGTCGTTGTTGCCAAATAAATTTCATTGTTTTCTTCATACGCTTGATGCAAACTAAAATTGAAGGCACCTACGCGATCTACGCGCTGAATCTGCCCTAATCCGGCATTAAAAAAAACGGCATGTGACCTTAGTGCAACTCCTAAACTAGAGGCCGAGGCTTTCAATCCTTGTATGGGTTCGGTAAAAGTTCGAACGGGTGTTACCGCCGGTCCTTGCACAGCCATCAACTGATTTCCCGTACTGGCAAACAACTGACTCCCAAATACGTGAATCCCTGTATAATCACCTAAAAACCGCAAACTCCAACTAGTGGCATCAATCAAGTTAGGGTTGTTTACATTGGCCAAATAGACTCCACGAGCTGTTGCCGCGTAAAAACGATTATCAAAGACGGCTATTTCATTTACCTTTTCAACTGTAGAACCCGCTCCGATAAAATAGGTATCACCGAATTCCAACTTGTTTAAATCGTACACTACGATAGCAAAGGAAGTTGACAAATACAACCTATTATTGTATTCATAAATGTGGTTGATACTCTTTTCTCCTGTTTGGTTGAAGTTCGTTATTTCAGGTGAGGTAGTGATACGACCGCGTTCATCAATCACTTCTAATAATCCATCTTCGTAACCTATCACCAATTTTTTAGTGGACTCACTGTAGTAAATTGCGGAGGTCGTACCTCCTGAGAGCCCTTGTACTGACGATATTTTAGCTATCGCTTTCGTCCGTGTATTATAAGAAAATACGGCATTGTCCGTCACTGCGTAAAACACCTCTCCCGATTTGATAAAATCCTTTACATTGGTATAGGAAAACAAATCTTCCCAACGATCACTATAATCCGTTTGAGCCGTGGCAAAAACACTGAACAAAACGGAGAAAAACAACAATACTTTCTTCATATCAAAATCAAAGATATTACTAATAACGATAAATTGTAGTACATTCGTACAAAATTGATTTTGATTTTTTATGGCAGTTGAGATTGAACGCAAATTTTTAGTCAACTCGATGGTTTTTCGAGACATAGCATCGAAAAAAAACTACATCAAACAAGGCTTTTTAAATTCCGATAAAGAACGCGTTGTCAGAGTACGCATCAAAAATACCGAAGGTTTTTTGACCGTAAAAGGGACCTCAAACGCTGAAGGAACTACCCGTTTTGAATGGGAACGTCCTATTCCCTTGCAAGAAGCAGAGGCCTTATTACTACTCTGCGAAGATTTTATCATTGAAAAATACCGCTATTTAATCCCCGTAGGCAAACACACCTATGAAGTGGATGTTTTTTTGGGTATGAATGAAGGTTTGGTGGTGGCAGAGGTAGAACTCCAAACAGAAACAGAGCACTTTGAAAAGCCTGAATGGCTAGGTTTAGAAGTCACAGGTATTGAAAAGTACTACAATTCAAACCTCAGCGGTCATCCCTTTCAAAAATGGGACTAAAAAAATCTGCTTGAAGAGCTTCAAGCAGATCAAAAACCCTTGTAAACTTCTGCGTTATTTTTTTAGTACGCTAATTGTTTTCAAGAAATCCCTAGACTTAATTTTAAGCAAGTATATCCCACTCTTAGGCAAGGCAGTTTCTGTTAGTTGTACTGCTTGAGTTTTTGCGGGTACCGTTTTGGTATAAAGCTGTTTTCCGAGCATATCAAATACCTGAATTTGCACAGCTGCTTCACCTTGAATACTGGATAAGTCCAGTGTTGTTGATGACGAAAATGGATTTGGAAAAATGCGTACTTCTCCCAAAGCATCCTGGCGATTAACAGGTCCTGTCACTCCTTTGTTAACCGTGACAATAGGTGTATTTGCAAGCGTCTGATACGCGTAATCTAAAACAGTATACGACAAGCCATTCGATGCTACTTGTACGTGAAACCACCCGTAATGGGTTGCGTTATTTACAGTGAATTGGAATCCAATAAATCCGGTTTTACCATTCCAATTTGTATAACTACTATTGCTAACGATATAACTGTGTGATTCCGCTACAAAATTACTTGCAGCTCCTACAGTACTGCCTTCAGCGAGGTAGCTTGCCTGGTTAGAACTCCCTTCACAAACTACTTGCTTGTTATAGGTTACCAATCGTACTGAGTTACTAGAGTACCAAGCACCGTAATCTTTGTTGTCTCCAGCTTCAATTCTAAAAAACTTCCAGGTATCGCTGGCACTTACTGTAAAATCAGCCACGTCTACATATACTACTCCTGAATTACCCGTACACGGAGCACATGATCCTCCACAATCGATTCCGGTTTCATCTCCATTTTGAATGCCGTCATTACAGCTAGGAGCTGCAGCTTCCGTAATGGTTATTTTGTAATCCTCTACTTCTCCGTAGTTGAAATTCTCACAGGCTGTAGGTACTCCGTTATACTTCATACTGACACGAAGTCTCGTCGCTCCTAAAGTAGCTGTAGTTGGGACGGTGAAACTCCCAGTAACCGATGTATCCTTCGTTGCTGCTTTAGACCATACTTGCTCTCCCGCATCTTCAAAATCTCCATCCTGATTGTAATCTATCCAAACACTATAGCCTTCCGAATACACAGTTGATCTCCAACTAGGAGTAACGGTAATACTAGCTTCTTGCCCTTGTGGTAAATTCACCATACTAGTCGCTGTATAATCACCATAGCCACCACTGCTCCCTGTAGACGTATTGCTATACGAATTTACCTGAACTTTACTGATGAACTCGTCATTAGTGCTATTTCCTTTCGAAGAACAATAGGTAAGTGTTGGCGTACATGGTGCACACGAACCACCGCAATCAACTCCGGTTTCATCGCCATTTTGAATACCGTCATCACAGGTTGGCACCGGAGTCCCATCCCAGGTTTTACTCCCTGCTTTAATAGCTCCAAAAGGTTCTGTGCTATAAGCGTAATCCAATAAGGTATACGAAGAACCATCAGCATTCACTTGTACTCGAAACCATCCGTAATTTACTTTTCCTGGATAGAGTTGTAATTGAAATCCTATATAGGCAGTTTTACCATCCCAAGCTGTATACGATGCATCTCTGATTACGTGTAAATCTGGATAAGCACCTCCTGCTACCCACGAACTCTGACTGTCGATAACTGTATTGGCTGCAATTGGTGTAGGATTTCGCGTTCCGGTTTGGCAGACCAGTGCTTTTTTATAGGTTTCTAATTTTAAGGCATTGTTCTCGAAAAACGTTCCGTAACTGTTGACACTTGATTCGTGCAAGCGGAAAAAAGTCCAGGTTTTCCCTGCATTGGCAGTATAATCTGGATTGTCAAAATACACTACTTTATACGGGTCATAAAATGAAAATGAAAAACTTATCTTATCGGTATTTAGACTAGCAATTCCCCCACTAATCGCGGCATCTTTAAATTTTATAGAAGCGGCCATGTTATCGCTTTTCGCGTGATTTACCGCCTTTCCAGCGAAGCTCACTTTAACTTCTGTAGCACTGAGTACTGAGATTTGCGCTGTCACTCCTTGGGGTAAATTAGCCTCAAAATGCGTCCCTAAAGTCATGTTTCCTGAACTTTGGGCAAAGGTAGCTCCCGTCAGAGAAACGGAAGGGGTTTTGGCTTCTAATGATCCGTCATTGGCAAGAGCTTCTTCCAATAACTTATCCGAAACCACCAAGCTTCCTTTGTTTAAATTCACCCCCGTAGCTACTAAGTTTGCCGCTTGCCAAAGTGGTTTTCTCGCCGGATGCTCTAGAGCTGCCAGCATTCTATTTACCTGTCCTTGGGTATACATTTTTGCGCAGCCTGCCGCAGAATCATAGCCCATATAATTCTCGTAATTGATTAAATTACCACAATCACTGGCTCCCACGGTACATCCGTCATCACCAGAATTTGAATCTTCCTTGGGAGTGTCGGATACATAATCTCCATTAGGATCGTTACATCCGCCTTCAAAGGTATGAATCAAATTCAACCAATGTCCAAATTCATGGGTTAATACCGATGCAAATTCCTTATTCGTATTGCCGTGTAAATAGCGACCGTTATACACAACTCTCGCGGTATTGTTATTCGACATTGAGGTATTCGGATACCAAGCGACTCCTGAATTCGTCGCCTTTCCGTCGGCGTACAAATCGCCCATGATATACACATTCATATATTTGTAATTGTCCCAAGCATCCGCAGCAATCTGGTCGTCGTAACCACCTCCGTTTCCATATCCAGCTTTTTCTGGATAGAAAACTACTCCATTGGTACTACCACCATTAGGATCAATTTTAGCCAACGCAAAATTTATGCTCAAGGTCGATTTTCGACCGTCAAACACGGGGTCAATGGTATTAAAATCGTCGTTTCTACCATTGAAATCGTCATTTAATTTTTCGAGTGCTACCTTAATTTTATCGTAGGTCACGGTTTGACCGTGCTGTGTGCTACCATAAACGTGAAATACGACTGGGATGGTATAACTAGCTGCTGCCTTTTGCCGTAAGCTATTCCGATGTTTTTCAATAAATCGTTCGGTAAAGGCATTAAATTCCTCAAAAGCGCGTTTCGATTCTGGGTGCTTTGAAAATACTTTTTCATTCTCCCGCGTTACGTGGCAATCTTGGGCCACTGCGGACAGGTTTGCAAAGACTAGTAAGCATAAGAAGGGTAAAAAAATAGTGTTTAGTCTCATAATTTGTTGATTTATAATTGGTTATTCAAAACTAAAAACTAAAGCCCCTTATTATTAATATAATCCTAACCAATACAATCAATAAATTATCAATTTATATTTTATTAACTTTTTCTTTAAATTTAATTTAATTATTTAACTAAAAAGAAGAACTGCCTAACCACAGTTCTTCTCTATCAAAATTGTGAATCCCCCTAAAATCACAATCCCTTTCTTTTCGTTTAACTAAGGTACAAAACAAAAGAGCTGTAATTTTTAGGAATAAATAAGTGGAAGTAAAACGTCAACCAAAGACAATGAAGCAACAATAACTGGTGGATAAAAGCTACAGTATTTCGAGTTCCCGCAGTTTCACGGGGAATACGAGCAATACCTCGGTACCTTGTTCCCCGTCTTCCATACGATCTCTTAACTGAATCACAATGTCCTTATTATACATAAGTTCCATGCGCTCTCGTACGATGGCGATACCGTATGATTTTTTGGTTTTCGTAGTATTCTGCCTACCTTTATTCAGGCCAATTCCATTATCGAGAATCTGTATGCTCACCCAAACACCACGTTGTTGAATTTTAATCACCACACTTTTCTTACCAGCCTGTAAACTGAGCCCGTGCCAAATTGCATTTTCAATAAAAGGTTGTAAAAATAACGGAACCACTTGCAAGGACTCTAGCTCTACTGTGGTATCTACAACGGTTTCATACGTAAAACTATTTTTCAACCGCATTTGTTCGAGCTTTACATACATGGCTACTACCGTCAACTCATCGGCCAAACTAATTGCATCTTCATTAGTGGATTGCAATACCTTGCGTACCAAAGCAGAAAATTTAGTAATAAAATTGGACGCCTCTTCCACCTTATTTTGAATTACAAAATTATTGATAGAATTGAGAGAGTTAAACAAAAAATGAGGATTCATCTGGCTTTTTAAGGCGATGATTTTCAGCTTAGAAATCTGATTTTCTTGACGTAGCAACTGCAATTCGGCCTCCTGCTTTTTCTTTAAAATTTCACGAAAATTATTTCCGATTAGCAAGGCAAAGATCAAGCTTTGAACCATAGCTCCTAAAAAATAGTAAAACATGCGATGCACCTTAAATCCGAGGAGAAAATACTCTCCATAAATCATTTTCACTGAGCTGATATTCGCAAAAATTAAAAAGAACATGGAACCAAATAGCAGGTAATACACTTGGTCACGACTCACCTTTGAAAGTAGATAAAAAACATAAAAAGCACAGGCTGTTGCAAAAGGCACAGTATAGGCAACAACTTGTTTCTGCACCTCATATCCGTAGAAATACTGTACCCCTACCAGGGCCATTGCAATCGCTAACAACAGCTTTGACAAGAGTGTCACTCCGTAATCTAAGGTTGGGAAATACTCATAGCTCTTTGTCAGCTCGCGGCAAAAATGAATAAAAAACACATACCCCACATACTGAATAGAAAAACTGATATACTGATAGCTCAACTGCACAGATTCCTGAGGGAAAGCGTCTCGGACGAGATACACTACCAAACAAAACAGGTATCCACTATAATACTTATGTAACCTTCCTTTGTTTTGTAAATAAAACATAAAATGGTAGATAAACAGTACCAACATACCGCCTCGTATCCAAGAATAGAAAGCTGAATTTATATCTAAAAGCATTATTTGTCTAGGTGGAGTTTCTCTATGAGTTCATTCTTCTTTCTCCTACTTACGCTTACAATAGTACCATCACTTAAGGTAAGTTCACTATGTCCTTTGTTGTATTCCGTAACGTAATTCAGGTTGATCACATAGGAATTATGCACTCTAAAAAATTCTGGATAATCAAAGCGTTTTTGAATCTCCTTCAGTGTTTTCGTGGCAATAATCTTTTTCCCTGATTTCAAAAAAATCGTCGTATAACTCTTATCCGCCTGCAGGTACATCACAGATTCTTTTGCCACCAAATACACCTTTCCATCAGCGGCAATATTAATACGATCGACAACGAGTTTTTCTCCTTGGTACTTTTGAGTCAAATAGCGGTCTATTTTTAAAAAGGTCAGTTGTAACTCATCTAAATCGATAGGTTTTAACAAATAATCAAGGGCCTCTGCCTTTACAGCGGCAATACCGTACTCGTCGTGAGCAGTAGTAAACACTACTTCAAACGACCTCTTAGGAAACCTCTCTAAAAACGTAAATCCGTCCATTTCAACCATGTGAATATCCAAAAAAACAATATCTGGATGGTATTCGTTAATCAGATCTATCGCTACAACTGGCGAACTGCATTTGACTATCGCTAATTCATCGACGTGTTTACATTTCTTAATTTTCCACTCCAATGCTTCAAGAGCATCTTTTTCATCATCTATTAAGATAATTTTAATCATACGCGTGTGTTATCAATATTACAATGTGTAGGGATTGAGATAGGGGTTTTAACACTATTATAATACGATGCCGGTCACGTATATTTTACCTGACCGTACGGGGTTTGAATACAGGCAAACCCATTATGTTGAAGTAGTTAGTTATGTTTTAAATATACTAATTTTTTTATAACCGCCTCGATTCGGTAGTCATTCCTTTTTGCGATAATTCCAAGTGAAACAGATTCACGAGTTTCCAAGGTTATAGCGGTGACGCAAATTCCTTATCATTTCCTTCTCGATTGGTGTCTTCCATGTATTTTTTATCCGACAACAACTCACTACTAACCAAGGAGTAACACTGTTCTTTCAATTGTTTCTTATCGTCCATGCTCAGTCCTTTTGTAGGAATAAACTGAAATTGCTTTACGCGAAAGGTTCCAGGACCTCCTTTAAAAAAATCCCATGAAAAATAGCGTTTACAATCATAATACACCTGAGGTACGATAGGTATTTGATGCTCAATAGCCAAACTAAAAGCTCCGTTTTTAAAGGGGGCAAGGGCAATATTTTCAGTAGGCACCAATCCTTCCGGAAAGATTCCAATACTCGTTCCACCTCGCAGTTTCTTTTTAGCCATTTCGTATACGCGCTTTCTACTCTTACCAGAATCACGGTCGACCATAATGACTACTTTTTTGTAGAAAAACCCGAAAATCGGAATCTTTACCAGTTCTTTTTTTCCCACAAAAACAATGGGATTTTTACTTAAAATGATCATTACCCACGGGTCTAGCAGAGAAGCGTGATTCGCGATAAACATATAACTCTGATTTCTCAGTATTTCTTGTTCTTTTGATATTTTCAATCGAAATCCCATTCCGTATACCAGCACGTAGGCCCAAGCTCTGATCATTTTCCAAAACACGGGATAATACTTCTCGTGAGAAGTTAAAATCAGTAAAAAAGGCAACATCAGTAAAATGGTACTAAACATGAGTACATAAAACCAAATGCGCCAAATAAGTAAAAACGGAATTTTTAAAAACTTCATACCTGCGAATGTAGTAATTTCTTTTGTTTGAAAAATTTAAACCTTATTTTTGCTCGTCTTGTAAACTTTTACAAGAACGTTTAATCCATAATTTTATTTAGAAAAATATCCAATGGCAAGAATTTTAACAGGAGTACAAAGTACAGGAACGCCGCATTTAGGGAATTTATTGGGAGCTATTTTACCCGCTATTCAAATGGCAAATGACTCTAGTAATGAATCTTTTATCTTTATTGCGGACATGCATTCTTTAACGCAGATTAAAGATGGAGCAGAGCTACGTGAAAACACGTACAGTGTTGCTGCAGCCTGGCTTGCTTGCGGGATTGATATCGAAAAGACCATTTTTTACAGACAAAGTGATATTCCAGAAGTTACAGAGCTATCGTGGTATTTGAGCTGTTATTTTCCATTTCAACGCTTGACTTTAGCACATAGCTTTAAAGACAAAGCAGATCGCCTTGCTGATGTAAATGCAGGATTGTTTACCTATCCAATGCTAATGGCTGCCGATATTTTATTATACGATGCAGAGGTAGTTCCGGTAGGGAAAGACCAGTTACAGCACTTGGAAATCACCAGAGATGTCGCTAATAGAATCAATAATATCATAGGTGATACGCTCGTTCCACCACAGGCTAAAATTAATGAAGACACCCAGTTAATTCCTGGAACAGATGGTGAAAAGATGAGTAAATCGAGAAATAACTACATCAATATTTTCTTGCCAGACAAGAAATTAAAAAAACAGATTAATGGAATTCAAACGGACAGTACTCCGTTAGAAGAGCCGAAAGATCCGGATACTGACAATGTTTTTGCTTTGTACAAACTGCTTGCGAATGAAGAGCAGATTGCGGAAATGAGAGCAAATTACGAAGGAGGAAACTACGGATATGGACATGCTAAAAAGGCATTGTACGAATTAGTGATCGAGAAGTTTGCAAAAGAGCGTGCTCAGTACAATTACTACATGGAAAACCGTGAAGAATTGGATAAAGCGCTGGCAGTAGGTGCAGAAAAAGCGCGTACAGTTGCCAAAGAGGTATTGCAGCGATTGCGTTCGAAAATAGGATACTAACCATGAAAAATGGAATCCTAGCTGTTTTGCTCGGACTACTGAGTTACCAGTGCAGTACCCCCAATACTAGGCAAACTGTAGAGGCCTCATGTGGTCAATGTCAATTTGGTTTAAAAACCCAAAAAGGATGTGATTTAGCCATTCGCTTTGAGGGAAAAGCCTATTTTGTAAAAGGAGTTCATATCGATGATTTCGGAGATGCTCACGACCCTGACAAAGGCTTTTGCAACAGCATCAGAACTGCAACTGTTCGAGGCAATCTCAAGGATAGAATTTTTGAAGTAACCGACTTTGAATTAAAAGAATAAAAACAAAAAACCGATGAAGATTTCATCGGTTTTTTAAATTTTTAAGGTGCCGGATTGGGCATCATCTGATGCACTTGTTCAATTTCTGACAATACCTCATCTGATAACTCTATATGGATCGAGTTAATATTTTCTTTGAGTTGGTCCATTTTGGTTGCCCCAATGATATTACTGGTAACAAACGGCAACTGGTTTACATAGGCCAAGGCTAACTGTGCTAGTGTCAATCCGTGCTTTTCAGCAATTTCTTGATAAGCAATTACCGCTTTTTCTGATTGTGCCGATGAGTAACGATTAAATCTAGGAAATAAGGTAACACGGGCCCCTTCAGGAGTTTTCCCTCCTACATACTTTCCTGAGAGTACTCCAAAAGCCAATGGTGAATACGCCAACAATCCTACATTTTCACGCAAAGACACTTCAGACATACCGTATTCATACGATCGATGAATTAGAGAGTACGAATTTTGAATAGTAACAGGTCTTGGTAACTGATGTTGCTCAGACGTTTGCAAGTACTTCATCGTTCCCCAAGGGGTTTCATTTGACAAGCCAATGTGCTTAATTTTTCCCTGTTTTACAAAATCGTTCAAGGTTTCCAAAATCTCCAAGTGATTTTCCGCTTCTGCACTAGCAGAGGCATAGGGATAATCACGTACACCAAAACAATTTACACCGCGTTCTGGCCAGTGCAATTGGTATAGGTCTATATAATCTGTTTGCAAGCGTTGTAAACTTCCTTCAATAGCTTCTGTAATGGCTCGTTTACTAAACCCATCCTTTCGAATATGCGCCGTATACGCTCCTGCCCCAGCAATTTTTGAAGCCAGTACTACTTTGTCGCGATTCCCTGTTTTTTTAAACCAGGTTCCGATAATTTTTTCAGTGGCTCCATAGGTTTCTGGAGTAGCCGGTACCGCATAGAGTTCTGCTGTATCAAAAAAGTTAACCCCCTGCGCTAAGGCATAATCCATTTGTTCATGTCCTTCTGCTTCCGTATTTTGATTTCCCCAAGTCATGGTACCTAAACATATTTTAGATACTTTGACATCGGTATTGGGAAGTGTTGTATATTTCATAAGTTTATTATCAGATTTGTATTTAATTCCTATCAAAGATCACGTAACTCAAAGTGATGCTCTTAACCGATAATGGCTTCAATTCCCGGTAAGGTTTTTCCTTCCAAGCTCTCCAACATTGCACCACCTCCAGTAGATACATAACTCACCTTATCCGCAAAACCAAATTGCTTTACAGCTGCCACAGAATCACCTCCTCCAACTAACGAGAACGCTCCGTTAGCCGTAGCCGTAGCAATCGCTTCTCCTAAGGAGATTGTTCCTTTTGAAAAGTTTTCCATTTCAAATACACCAAGCGGTCCATTCCACAAAATAGTTTTCGAATTCGCAATGACTTCGGCGAACTTCTTGGTAGTTTCTGGTCCTACATCTAAGCCCATCCATCCTTCGGGAATTTCATTCGTCGCAACGAGTTGCGTATTGGCATCATTTGCAAAAGCATCTGCAATAAGTGCATCTACTGGCAAGTGAATTTCGGTATTATTGGCCTTTGCCTTCTCTAAAATTTCCAGTGCTAGATCTAGCTTATCATCTTCTACCAAAGAGTTTCCTATAGCACCTCCTAAGGCCTTAATAAAGGTGAACGTCATTCCACCTCCAATAATGATGTGATCTACTTTTTCTAAAATATTTTCGACAATACCAATTTTCGAAGAAACTTTAGCCCCTCCCAAAATCGCTGTTACCGGTTTTTCTGAATTATTTAATACTTTATCAATACTGTCGATTTCTTGAGCTAATAAGCTACCAAAGCATTTGTGTTCTGGAAAAAACTGAGCAATCACTGCAGTAGAAGCATGTGCCCTGTGTGCTGTACCAAAAGCATCGTTTACATATACATCACCCCAAGCGGCTAACTTTTCAGCAAAACCGACATCTCCTGACTTTTCCTCTCCGTAAAAACGCAAGTTTTCCAACAGTAAAATCTCACCCGGTTGTAACTTCGCTACAGCTGTAGCCACTTCATCACCGATACAATCTGCTACGAAGGTAACCTTCACTCCTAAAACTTCCGTTACTTTATCAACAATATGACGCAGTGAGTATTGATCTTCCACTCCTTTAGGACGCCCCAAATGAGACATTAAAATACAACTACCACCGTCTTCCAATATTTTGATGATAGTAGGCTTTGCTGCTTGAATCCTCGTTGCATCTGTAACTTCGAAATCAGTATTTAACGGCACGTTAAAATCTACCCTTATCAATGCTTTTTGATTGTTGAAATTATAGTCGTTTAGTGTTTTCATATGTTGTGTTATTGTTTTCGTCTGATTATTTATTAATTTTTTGCTCTAAAAGGACCTCCAGTTCCTTTGAAGTTTTCGAAGGCTCGAACTCCACGATGGTATAAGCCGCAATACCAAGGCTAACAAACGGATCTTGTTGCACCACGGCTTCTATTGCTTCTTTGCTCTCGGCTCGGGCTAAGATAATGCCGCCATCTCTCGGTACTTTCCGTCCAGAGGCTAAAAAAGTACCTCTTTGATACTGGCTGTTTAAAAAGTCTATATGAGCTTCTAAATGCTGCTCTACCTGACCTAAAGCAACCTTATACGTGAGATTGATTATAAACATAGTTTTCTGTTATGCGTCACTCCAACAAATGTACTTATTTAAAACCACTTTCCACAGTACCGACATCGCAACAAAACTTATATATTTGTTAAACTATGACGGAACAGTATTCAATACTCATTTCGGCTGATCCATTAGCACTTCAGCCCTGCTACGACTTTGTTGACGATCCTACCTGCGGGGGCATCGCCGTATTCGTTGGAACCGTGCGAAATGCCACGCAAAACAAATCGGTTACTCAACTAGAGTTCAGCACTTACAAGCCTATGGCTTTAAAAGAGATGGAAAAAATAGCCCAGCAGGCCTTGTCGCAGTTTCCCATTAAAAAAATCGCCATACATCACGCAGAAGGACTGTTACAGGTAGGAGCTATTCCGGTTGTTATCACCGTTTCCTCTCCGCATAGAAAAGCCGCTTTTGACGCCTGTCAATACGCTATCGACACACTCAAAGAAACCGTTCCTATTTGGAAAAAAGAATTTTTTGAAGACGGAGAAATTTGGGTAAATGCCCACCCCTAATACGTTGAAAACTATGCTTTACAAAAAAACCGAAACCGCACAGGAATTACTCGAAATTCAAGCACTGCAAACCGAAAACCTCCCCAAGCAATTAAATGAGGAGACTAAGTTACAGCAAGGATTCGTTACCGTTCAGCACAGCTTTGAACAATTAGAAGCCATGCATAAAATACACCCTCACTGCATTGCCGTTGATCGAGGAAAAGTAATTGGCTACGCTCTGTCTATGTCTGCTTCTTTTAGAAATGATATTGCAGTATTAAAACCCATGTTTGATCACATAGACCAAAGTGCTTATAGAACTGCTCGTTATATGGTAATGGGGCAGGTTTGCATTCATAAAGAGTACCGAGGTCAAGGTGTTTTTAGAAAGCTTTACCAAACCATGCAAACCAACTTTCAACAGGAATACGACCTTATCATCACCGAAATTGACAGCAGCAACCAACGGTCGTTAAATGCGCACAAAGCCATCGGTTTTGAAGAAGTATTGCGCTACCCTCACGGCACCCAAACATGGGTAATTGTAAGTTTGGCACTTTAGTACTTTAGATCATCCGGTTCAACAAACGGAAGATCCATCTGAAAAATCTCTCGAATATATCCTTTTAACTCAACTAAAAAATCATCCAAACGCTCTTGAGTAACAGCGTGATCAGGACTGCGGTAATTGGATGAAAAGTTCATTTTCAAGAATCCCTTTTGTAAGTTTTTAAACGAATAAATACCTGCTTCGACCGGTTTTTTAAAGTCGTGTTGTACGTGTTGTGTATACAAAAAAGTATACAACATTACCTGAATGGCTTTGTGGTGCTTTAATTCACGATAATCCTCAGTGTCCACTACTTTTAAGTTTAAGGCATCTACCTTTCCCGATTTGTAATCGATAATTCTGAGCACCCCGTTTAGTTCATCAATCCTATCTACCTGTCCGTGTATTTTTACTGGAAAATCGAGCCCTTCCACCACAATCTCTGTACTGAGTGTTTGCTCCGTTGCTATTATTTTTAAGGCATTGGCAGGGTCAGACAGCAGTTGTTTTTCACGCGTCAAGAAATTTACGACAAAGCGATTGGCAACTTCAAAAATCAACCTATTCTTCCCTGTAGTGATATCGCCATTTTTAAAGTGCTCCCCAAAATAATGAACGACCAAAGCCTTGGTTTTTTGTTGCATTTCTGCGATATTTTCAACGGTGATGAACTTTCCTTCAAAAGGTTTGTACAAAGCTTCTAAAGTATCGTGAACCACAGTCCCCATCGTATTTGCTGCAACCGTTTCTTCAACATCGTCAAATTCTTTGATTTTTAAAACCTTTTGTTTGTAAAAGGCCATCGGATTGTACAGGAAGTTTGTCAAAGCCGAAGGAGAAATCCCTTTGTTCGCCAACTGTTGCAGTTTTTCTAAGACGGCAGCATTCTTCTGAACTTCCTTTACAATTGGGGTCGTATTGTGAATTTTAGGACTGACGCTTTTTTCACGTATATCGCCTCGCATCAATTGCAGTTGCGTAATAAAACGACTCTTTTCCCCACTTCCAAATACATCGTGTTCCGTATTGTAAAGAAGGTAAATATTTTTGGCTCGCTGTAAGAGTCTAAAAAAGTGATAAGAAAACAACGCATCCTTCTCTTTGTAGGTAGGCAATCCAAAAGACACCTTGATATCGTAGGGAATAAAGGAATTCTGTTGGTGATTTCCGGGTAATATTCCCTCATTTACAGACGTGATAATAACATTTTCAAAATCCAACACCCTCGTTTCTAACACCCCCATTAATTGCAAGCCCTGTAATGGCTCTCCCTGAAACGACAAACTTTCCGATTGAATGAGCTGACGAAAAAACTGCTGTAAGGTTTTAAGGTCTTGAATATATTGGAAGGAATCGTGAAGATTTTGAAGCTGAACAAAAGCGGTGTAAAATCGGAATAAGTACTCTTTTTCCAGTTCATTGGCACCGTCTTTCAGCACTTCTAGCATTTGAATGATTCGGTTGAGAAACTCCTGAATATTACTAAAAGGACGAAACAAACTCAGCAGAGTATTTTTAGAGTTACCTTCCAATTCTGCGAAAAACGAAACGATTTTGGTATAACTGACAAAAGTAGTGTTTGTCGCCACAATTTGCTCGGTAAACTGCTCTGAAATATTGGTATCAGAAACGTATAACAACTTGTAAATTGCAGGATGCTTGAGCACAGAAATTACATCCTTGTAATAAAACATGTCCTTTTTTCCCTTTTGCAGTTTATCTTGATTTAAGTACAAACGAAACAAGGAAAAAATTAAGGCCGTAGTAGGAACGTCTTTCAACGGATATCCCATGGTAATATTGACTGCCTTAACTGCCTCTGGCAACGAATTCAAGGTGATGGGAAGCAAACTCTCATCAGCCAATACCAGCGCCGTATTATTAAAGTTCGGAAGCTTTGATAACAATTCTCCTGCATACTTTATTTGGGTAATATTTTTAGAGGCCCCAATGACTTCTATGTGTTTCTCTTTTTTAAAGTTAGAAACTACATTCGCTATCTCATGCTGCTTGTAGTATGGCCATCGGGTTGCGTATTTTCTCAAAAAACTTCCGGCTTGATGAGTGCTTTCGTAAAAACTTTCATCTATATCCCAATACACTTCTGCAACTCCCGCTTCTAACATGGCTTGGAATAAGGTTTCCTCAGCAGCATTCAGGGCATTGAACCCGATAAAATAATAACGAGTGTCCTTCTTTTTTTGTATAAAATCTGCAATTTTCTTGACTGACTCTCTGTAAATAACTCCCTGATAACCTATACCTCGCTCCAACAAAAATGAGTAAAATTTTTGGTAAATCTGATATAGCTTTTCCATAAAAGCTAGGTGATTTTTCAACAATTCTGTTTCTTGAGTTTCTTCTGATAAGTTCCACTGCTGAATGCGGTGCACATCGTAGAGGTATTCGAATATTTTTTTCGGGTCAATTAGGTGCTGATCAATTTCATTAAAGTCCTGAACAACGGTAAATGCCCAGGTTGAAAAGGCCGCGAAGTTATCGGGCTGTTCTTCGACTTCCTTGTACAGTCCGTACAGATGAAAAAGCAGTTGAATAGAATCGACTTTCTGCATTTCAGAAACTTCTTCAATAAAGTCACCTATATTTCGAATTTTAGGTAGAAATCCTGCTGAAATTTTATGTTTTAGTAGCTCTTTTACAAATACTCCCGCACGCTGTGAAGGCAATATAAGTTCTACATTTTCAAAAGATTGCTCTTTTTGAACAATGATTTCCAAAGTTTCTGAAATAAACGACTGCATGATTCCTATTTAATAAAGCAAAGTACAATTTTTATTTAATACCCATGTTTTCTAAGTCCCTGAAAAACACCTTGATTTTTAGCTCCAAATTATCGTTACCTTCAGTGGGACAGACTGAAAAAAGTTGTGTAATTTTGAGGGAGTTACCAAAAAGAATAAAGATGAATACGACTTTGCAAGCTGCTCTTATCCAAACGGATATTGCCTGGGAAAATCCCGAGAAAAATCGGTTGCTCTTAGCCGAGAAAATTGCAGCACTCCCTTCGAATACCGATTTAATTGTGCTCCCCGAAATGTTCAGTACCGGTTTTAGCATGCAGCCAGCCAGCGTTGCCGAAACCATGGACGGAACTACCTTAGCATGGATGAAAACCCAAGCGAAAGAAAAAAATGCAGCCATCACCGGCAGCATCGTGATTAAAGAAGGTAGTACAGAGCCTAGCTATCACAATCGCCTGTTGTTTGTATACCCCAATGGAGAGGTTGCGTATTACGATAAGAAGCATTCCTTTACACTTGCAGGCGAAGAAAAAGTGTATACCGCAGGGAATGAACGTAAAGTTATAAAGTACAAAGGCTGGCGCATTTGTCCGCTTATTTGCTATGATCTAAGGTTTCCCGTTTGGTCAAGAAATACCGAACATTACGATCTTTTGCTCTATGTAGCGAGTTGGCCTACCGTTCGTGTGCAAGCATGGGATAGCCTATTAAAAGCCAGAGCAATAGAAAACCTCAGTTATACCATAGGTGTCAATCGCATAGGCCTCGATGGTAATAATTTTGATTATTCAGGAAATTCTGCCTGCTACAATGCCCTAGGCGATCAGCTCGCTTACGATAATTCAGGAACCGCAACCACCCTATTGGTTGCCTTGGATAAAAACAGCCAAGATGAACTGAGAAAAAAGTTGAATTTCTTAGCAGATAGAGATGCCTTCACTTTGACGTAAGCACCTTCATTTTACGTTGTTAAAACCAGCCTTAATAGGAGCTTCGATTTTTTACTTCCTGGACTTCTATCTTTATCATGGAATGAGCTTCTGTTTCAGAAAGAAGTTCATTTTTTTATATCCTTACTGTTCTTTAACCCCTTCAAAACCACCTCTAGCTATCCTTCACTAAACCACTAACTACCCACCAGTTACACCAAAAACCCCATTCTAAACACCCCTATTTGACTTTACCCTATCTTCTTCTATCTTCACCCTACCGCTGCAAAAAACAGTTGCTGAGAAAAGTGACAAATAAATCCGTTGCAAAAACAGTTGCAGGGAAAAGTGACAAATAAATCCGTTGCAAAAACAGTTGCAGGGAAAAGTGACCAATGAATACGTTACAAAAAACAGTAGCTGGGAGAAGTGACAAATGAATCTCCTACAAAAAATCAATTACGGGAAAGGAGACAAATAAATCCGCTACAAAAAACAGTAGCTGGGAAAAGTGACAAATGAATCTCCTACAAAAAACAATTACGGGAAAGGAGACAAATAAATCCGCTACAAAAAACAGTAGCTGGGAAAAGTGACAAATGAATCTCCTACAGAAAAAACAATTACGGGGAAAGAAACTAATAAATCCATTGCAAAAAACAGTAGCTGGGAAAAGTGACAAATGAATCTCTTACAAAAAAAACAATTACGGGGAAAGAGACTATTACGAGTGATTTGAGCTGTGGTATCTAATGTACATCAGCGCAAAGAATACACCTAGGTGATGGGTAAACTAACCCTGAACAATTAATTAAAAAAAGTGCTATGAAAAAAATGCTAAAAAAAACACGAAACATACTGCGTAGTAAAAGCAGTAACAAGAAATTAGCTACTACTAAAGAGCTAGATGCTAAAAAACACCTGCTAAACGAGCTCATAACAAACCGCAAACTGGAGTATTGCCAACCGGTAGTCCAGTATTTGAATAGCTTAGTTAATACAAAAGAAGCTTTTATCTATAATCCTTCCCCCGGAGATACTGGAGTGCTTACAATAAAAACCTTACATAAGATTATTCGTAGCACTCGGAATATGCGCCTACTTTTCAATAAAGATTCACTCCATACCAAACAGCAATCGGGGAGTTTTACTCATTTAATATACGTAATCACTAACCCGCAGAAACGACAAGTGTCTCGTTTGAGAAAGGAAATGCAAGGCAACGGAAAACAATTGGTATCGCCATTCGCTACCCTAGCCCCGCCATTGCCCATTCAACATCCACAAGGCCCTCCTACAAAACTTAAAAATCTTCTTTGCCATCATCCTATCGTAAAGAAAGCAGTAACGAATCAGTACCTAAATTCCATCACCATGAAATTATCAAAAACTACCAATCAAAATGAACGCGAGAAAATACTTATAGACATCGCTTTTGTACAAATTGCCCAGCACAAGACTTTCAATCACGATGAAGTCTGGGATGAAGTATTACACCGCATAAGTTAACGAATCATGGAAATTGTTTGGACCCAATTGGCAAAAGCCAGCTATTTTGAAATTGTTCATCAGCTTGCAGAAAAATGGGCGCCTTATGAATTGAAAATATTTGTGGACACCACAAATGATGTACTTACTGAAATTCAAGAACAACGGGCAATATCCAATAGTCTTTTCGATGAACTGGAGACATACAAAGAACACATCAATGATAGCTGTTTACTTATCTATTTAATTGAACGCAATAATAACAACCTGTTTATTCTTTGCTTTTCTTCAACTATGCTCCTTGATTTCTATAGGAAAGGCTAATTCCAAAAAAATGCCCTTTGAATTTAACAAAGGGCATTTTTATAGTGTCGATATTTTGAATTTTAAGCAGGAATCATCCACTTAAAATTAAATTTGGTATTAGGAACCACAATACGCTCTGTAATTCGATACATGCGCTCTGGTAGCTTCATCAAATAATCTCGTGCCTTCTCAGCCTCTGGCGATAAATTTCCTATTTTATCAATTTCCCAAGTTTCATTTAACTTTTTGAGTATATCAACATAGTCAAAACCTGTATATACACCTATGCGCTGTGCTACGGTAGAAAAATCGTCAAACAAACTCCCCTTCTCACCGAAAGATTCGCGTAAATGCATCGCAGGCATCACAATTTTATGTTTCATCATATGCTGGAAAGCCAACATCATTTCACTGGGGTCAATTGCAAAAATCTCTTTTACAAACTCCGAATATGCTAAGTGATGACGCATCTCATCTCCAGCAATAATTCTCGACATCTTAGCCAATGCCTTGTGTCCTTTTTTCTTTGCAATCTTCGCCACGTTTAAATGTGATATGTACGTAGCTAATTCCTGAAAAGAAGTATACACAAAGTTTTTATAAGGATCCGTAGCAGTACCGATATCAAAACCGTCAGAAATTAAGTGTTGCGTAGTAATTTCTACCTCGCGCATATTCACTCTTCCCGACAAATACAAGTATTTGTTAAGTACGTCACCGTGACGATTTTCTTCTGCTGTCCAAGCGCGAACCCATTTCGCCCAACCGTTATCTGGTTGCTGCGTGACACCGTCCAAGTCTAATAACCAAGACTCATAGGTAGGCAACGCCTCTTCCGTAATCGTATCTCCGACGAGTACCACCCAAAAGTCGTCGTCCAACTCTTTTGAGATCTCTCTAATTTCCTGAACCTCTTCAATGAAATTGTCCTGCTGTGAGTTTGGCAAAAAATCTGTTGGCTGCCAAATCTTCTCAATAGGAATCAAAAATTTGTCTACAAAACTGTCAATATTTTTTTCCAGCGTTTGCATTACTTCCTTTCTAATGTTCTGTATAGACATAGTATTTAAGGGGTTTTATAATTTATTGTTGTTTGTTCTCATTAAGCATGCACCCCTGATTTCACAGTTTCTTCTACCGTTGCTAACAATTCGTTAAACGGCTTGCTCGAAACCTTAATAGGCGCATGTGTATCAATGGTAATAGGACTCCCTACCCCTAAAGGATATTTTCCGTATCGGAAAACCTTCCATGAGTTATTAATAGACAAGGGTACAATGTACGCTTCAGGATTGTATTTTACAATCATCTTTAACCCATTAGCCGCAAAAGGCTTTGGAGCTCCTTTTCTACTTCGCGTTCCTTCCGGGAAGATCACTGCAGACCAGGTATTTTTATTAATCCTTTTGGCAAACTTTCCAAGCTCAGCCAAAGCCTGCTTACCATCTTTTCTATCAATAAGGGCAGCACCCCCGTGTTTTAAATTAAATGAAATACTAGGGATTCCTTTCCCTAACTCCTTTTTAGAAACGAATTTTGGCCAATGCTTGCGGAAATACCAAATAATCGGCGGAATATCAAACATCGATTGATGGTTAGAAACGAAAATCAAAGTCGCATCTTTTGGCAATGTGTGCTCATTATTCACCTTCACGCGAATCCCCAAAATTAATAGAGACTTATTCAGAAACCAATTCATTATGTTAACGACGCGCTGATGTCCCTTTCCTCCAAAAACTTTTAACCCTATCCACTGCAATGGATGAAAAATCAACAAGAGTATAAAAAATACTAAAGCGAATATAGGAGACAGAATATGACTGATAATTTTCACGAATACTTTTAATTTAAAATGAATATCAAAAAGTCTATTGGAGACTTTTAAAAACTAAAAACACAAAAATAAAAAATCCCGCGGATGCGGGACTATATAATTACGTTAAAACCAATTACTCCAAGGAATTCTTGTTAAAACTAATAACAAAGCTATTCCGTAGAAAATGCTAAAGGTTTTAAACTTTGATTCACTTTTTACCTGCTTTTTGTGCTTAGACCACCCGATAGTAATAAAAACAATCGCTGCAATCATCGCTATAGGATGTTCGAGTGCCAATAAACGCGCACCAGCATCCTTCATTACTTCTCCTCCATTTGACTTTAAAGCCTTGTACCAAGGAGACATAAAATACCAACCTAAACCTATCAAAAGTTGAATATGACTTGTGATCAAGGTGAGTAATCCCAATCGGAATTCTTTATGTGTGAACTCCTTCTTTTTAACCATACCAATAACGGCGTTAATTACGGTAAAAGTTAAAAGTGCTAGCACTATATAAGCCCAATACGAGTGGATAGTTTTCATAATCATGTCTGTCGTTTTTGTTATCGCAAATTTACTGAATTTTAACCACAAAAAAACCACCTAAATACATTAGATGGCTCTTGTAATCGTTTTTATGTCCGTTATTATTGCTTTTGCAATACGTACTTTTCTCCGTCATGAACTACGTTCATAACCATAACATCATCACCTGGCATCCACACATTGTAGGTGACAGCGACTTTTTGTCCCGATTTGTACTGCGGGAACCTCTTTAATAAAATCGTACTGATTTTTGCCAATCGTGCTGTAATGGTCTCCTCATCATATCCTTCACGAATATCGAAATTACTAAATCCTCCATTTCCAACCATTGCGTAATCTTCATCAGTCAGCGTATAACTAGCTTCCTCTTCTTGACGAATCGTATGTATTGAATTACTTAGGGGAAAAGAAAAATTAGGTGCATTCAATGAATAAGATACCACCGCCTTTAAAGCTACTTCCGCAGAAGTATTGGCAGCAGAAACATTGGCTAGGGGGGTAATGGTGCACAAACACACCAAAAACAAACTCAATGATCGAATGTTCTTTATCATAATTCTGCTAAAATTTTATGCGCACAAATCTACTGAAAATTTACGATATGTTAATTTTATTAACAACTGTTTAAGGTTTCTCTAACAGTTACAAGCTCCGTCAAGTATTCGCTACAAGTATAAAAAAAACCACCCGATTGGGTGGTTTTTAGATGGTAATTGGTAGTATTCTTAGAAGTTAAACTTCACAGAACCATTCCAAGTTCTTCCGAATCCGAAGTACACTCTGTTACGAGTATCTATACCTCTCCAAGTAGAAGTAGTACTAGCATCTACGTGTTGGTTGGTAAATCCGTCAGAAATATATGTTTCGTTCGCTAAGTTGTTAACGTTGAATCTGAAGTTGATTGATTTTCTACCTCCTAAGTTCCACTTGTAAGAAACACCAGCATCGATTAATGCGTGTCCTGGTAATTCTAATGAACCTCTTTGGTTAGCAGCGATTGTAGTAAAATCAGTTGGGTTGATTCTAGAATATAATCTAGAAGCATAGAACTGACTTAAGTCAAATTTCAATCCTTCAGTTACTTTATAAGTGAATCCTAATCTTGCAGTAGTTTGAGCAGCATCACCTACTTTAACACCGTCTAAATAGAAAGGAATATCAGCTTTTACTAAGGTGTTATCTTGATCGTACTCAGTTCCGATAGCGTTTCCTTTGTATTGGAAGTCACCGTAAGAGAACATACCTTCAACAGTTAATGGACCAAAGTTAGCTAAAGCCTCAACTTCAACTCCCATGTGTACTTGCTCTACTCCGTTTACTTGTACGAAGTTATTTCTAGCACTTCCGTTAGCTCTTAAGAATCTGTCTTTCCAAGAAGTTCTATATAAGTTAACTTTTACGTTGTAGTTTTCATGTTTGAAACCGTATCCTGCTTCAACTCCGAAAATCTTCTCGTTTGTTAAGAATGGGTTTACGTTGTTGTTAACGAAGCTCGTGTACACAGCGTCAAATAATGGTTGCTTAGAGTAGTAACCTGTATTTGCAAATACATTGTGTTGCTCATTGATGTTCCAGTTGATACCTCCCTTGATGTTTCCACCTAACAAGCTCTTGAATCCTGACTTTTGATCAGCAGGAGCTAAGTTAAAGTAGTCAACTCTTTGGAAAGCCTGACGAGAAGCACCCCCTTGAAGGAAAGCAGAAATATCGTCGTTCTTGTACTCAACTTGACCGAATACACCGATCCAGTTTACGTCACCGTCATTGTAGTACTCGATTTTTTCTTGCTCAGAAATGTTTTGCCATGGGTTAAAGCTAGGTGAAGCCTCAACAAATTGCGTGATGTTTCTGTTAGGATTGTTCTTATCTCTGTTATCTACATATCCAGTAGCTCCTAATAAATCATTAACTACTCTGTAGTGAATTCCTTTGTAAGTTCTTAAATCAACTCCTAAATCCCAGCTTAAGTTTTCGTTAGCATCGTTGTGGAAGTTAGCGATCATTCCGTACCAGTTGTGAGAGTTCATAGAAGCTCTTCTTGTTAAACCGTTACTTCTGTCGTTGATAGTGCTTGTTCTGTCAGCTCCGAAATCAGGTACACTTCCTCCAGAGTTCCACTTTACGATATCGTCGAAACGAACGATTCCGTTTTGGTCTCTTAAAGTAGAGCTAAAATCTCTAGTTCCGTTAACATTTCCAATAGGACCTGTTCCACCTCCACGTCCCCAAGACGCGTAAATGATAGACGATAACTTAGATGACTCGTTGATTTGCCAATCGTAGTTTAACGACATTACTGGCTTGTGGTAGAAGTTTCTTCTGAAAGAGAACTCTTCTCCGTTTAAATATCCCCAAGCACTGTTGTACTTGATGTTTGGCTCATCGTTAGATCCGAACTTTTGGTAAGTCGAAATAGACTCTCCCCAAGTTCTTTGGTGGTGCCATTGTGGAGCACCTGTAAAAGTAAACTCTAAAGAGTGATCATCATTGATTTCGTATCCGAAAGCGATGAAGTAGTTGTGTCCTAAAAATTTAGTTCCGTCAACATATCCATCTCCTTGTGTTCTACTGAATAATACAGAAGTAGATAATCCGTTATCCATTTTTCCAGTAGCGTAAGAAGCTTTGAACTTCATGTAACCGTCATTACCAAATCCAGCAGATACACTACCACCTTCTCTTTGCTCAGAAGTTTTAGTAATTACGTTAATAGTACCTCCAACTGAAGAGATCGCTAACTTAGAAGAACCTAAACCTCTCTGCACTTGCATAGCAGAAGTTACATCAGATAAACCAGCCCAGTTAGACCAGTATACCCATCCGTTCTCCATATCGTTAACCGGCATACCGTTGATCATAACCGCAGTGTTTCTTTGATCGAAACCACGGATGTTGATACGAGCATCACCGAAACCTCCTCCTGATTTAGTAGCATATACTGAAGGAGTAGATCTTAAAACTTCTGGGAATTCCTGAGATCCTAATTTCTCTTCAATAATAGCTGCCTTAATCGTAGAAGCAGCAACAGGAGTTTGTCTGTCTTTTACAACGTCAATTACTCCTTGAACTACAACCTCCCCTAAAATATTAGAAGGCTCTAATTCGATAGTTCCTAAATCAGCTGAAGTAAAAGCTACTTCTTTTGATTCGTAACCAACAAATGAAATCACAACTACTCCTGAGTTTGATTTTACGTTTAACATAAACTTTCCCTCAAAATCAGTAGAAGTACCATTAGAAGTACCTTTAGATACTACGTTGGCTCCCGGTAATGGTTCTCCCATTTCGTCAACCACAGTACCCGTGATTTTAGTTTGTCCTAAAACTGTTGCTGTCACAAAGAACAAGGCTAACAGTAATACATTTTTAAAATTTCTCATTGTCTAATCTAATTGTTATTAAATAGCTGGAGCAAAATTCCAATTTTTAGAGATTCCCAATATTAACTTAATGTTAAGTTTTTTAACATTCCTTTAAGTTTGCTAATTTGTAATTTTTTGCGATTCCAGTATTTTTTTAGCCAATTCTTTACCTAATTCCACTCCAAATTGGTCAAAAGAATAAATATTCCATAAAATTCCTTGGACAAACACTTTTTGTTCATACATAGAAATTAACATTCCGAGTGTTTCGGGCGTCAATTTTTCGAAGAGAATTATGTTCGACGGACGGTTTCCTGTGAAGGTTTTGAAGGGTAAAAGCGTACTTAATTGATCCAACTCACCTTTTACTTTGAGTTCCAAATGAACATCTTCACGGGTTTTTCCAAAGGCAAGCGCCTGAGGTTGAGCATAAAAGTTAGCCATTAGCTTGCTGTGATGCTCCTCTTCTTTATATAAAGATTCTTTATATCCAATAAAATCAGCAGGAATCATCTTAGTTCCCTGGTGTAACAATTGCATGAATGAATGTTGCATGTTGGTTCCGACACCTCCCCAAACAATACTCCCTGTTTGATAGGTTACGGGGTTCCCATTGCGATCAACACCTTTACCATTACTCTCCATAGAAGCCTGCTGTAAGTATTCAGGGAACTTTGATAAGTAATGAGAATAGCTCAAAATAGCCTCCGATTCACAATCGTAAAAATTAGTGTACCACAAACCAATAAGTCCCATCAAGACAGGAATATTGTTTGAGAACTCGGTATTTCTAAAGTGCTGATCCATTTTTTCAGCACCGTCTAACAAGGCCCTGAATTGATCAAAGCCCAAAGCTAATGCGATGGATAAACCAACTCCTGACCAAAGTGAAAAGCGACCACCAACCCAATCCCACATCGGGAATACATTCTTCTTATCGATTCCGAAGTCAACTACAGCCTTTAAATTGGTAGATACCGCAACAAAGTGTTTAGCTACATCGAATACCGTTGCTGATTTTAAAAACCAATCTCGAATCGTATTCGCATTCGTCAGAGTTTCTTGCGTGGTAAAGGTTTTTGAAACGATCACAAACAAGGTCGTTTCCGGATTCAAGTCCTTAATAGTTTCAAATACGTGATCACCGTCGACGTTAGAGACGAAATGCGTATTCAATTTATTTTTATAAAATTTAAGCGCTTCAACCACCATCATAGGGCCCAAATCTGATCCACCAATACCTATATTAACAATATCTGTAATTGGTTTATCTGTATACCCTTTCCATTTTCCTGAGATCACCTTATTACTAAAGGCTTTAATTTTGCGCAGTGCCGTTCTGATCTTTGGCGTTACATCTTTGTCATCGACGTAAATTGGAGCTTCTGAATTGCTTCGCAGTGCCGTATGAAGCACCGCCCTCTTTTCAGTAGCATTGATTTTATCACCTGTGAAATACTTTTCAATAGCATCTTTTAAATCCACTTCTTCAGCGAGATCCACCAAATGCTTCAGTGTTTCTTGATTGAGCAAGTTTTTTGAAAAATCGAAACTCAAGGCATCAAAGTTGCGTGTAAAATTTTCTTGTCTATTCGCGTCTTCTTTAAATAATTTTTTGAGCTGAAACTCTTTTGCTTCTGAATAGTGTTTTTCCAATTCTATCCAGGCCGCCGTTTGAGTAGGGTTAATGTTCTTTAATGCCATAGTTAAAAGTTCTCTATAATTTCATGTCCCTTCGGTAGGGAATCTGTTTTTTTCTTCAATAATAAGGTATCTATTGCTAATTCCGGATACTTAATTCCTTCCAATTGCTTTTTTAGAGGTGCTATATACTTAAAATACCTAGGTTTTATACTGTCATTTAAAGGTTTTGCCGAGGGTAATTTTTCGCGAAATGGATCTACTTGACGTCCGTATTTCCAAAAGCGATAGCATACGTGTGGCCCGCTCGTATTACCAGTCATTCCAACCCAACCGATAATAGCTCCTTGTTTTACGTAATCTCCAACGCGAACATTTCGACGTTTCATATGCAGGTATTGGGTGGTATAGGTACTGTTGTGTTTTACCTTTACGTAATTTCCGTTTCCTCCTCTTCTGGCCGATTCTACCACTGTTCCACTTGCTGTAGTCATAATAGGCGTCCCATAAGGTGCCGCAAAATCAGTTCCTTTGTGTGGACGAATTCGGTTACCGTATAGTTTGATTCTCCTTCTCAAATTATACCTCGACGAAATTCTATATTGGAATTTAATAGGAGAGCGCAAAAAAGTACTGCGAAGCATATTCCCTTTCTCGTCGTAAAACTCCGCTACATTCTTTACCGTATCTGCCACGAACTGGTAGGCGTACAAATCTTCTCCTTTGTGCTTAAAAATGGCCGCTTTTACCTCTCCATATCCAACAAATACCGTATCGTTAATAAATTTTTCTTCGTAGATCAATTTAAATTTATCACCCTTTTGCAATCTGTAAAAATCTAGGGTCCAAGCATAAATATCTGCGACTCTATTGGTCAACCCTGGTCGTAAACCCAAACTATCCATGGTAAAAGACAGGTTGGTTTTAATTTCACCGGCAATGGTTTTCTCAAGTACTTTAATTTTTTTGCGATGGTTGTAGGCAGTAATGGTAGAATCTTTAAAATCGATTACCGTTGCAGCTACTTTATTGTGTTTGTAAATAAATACTTTGGCCTGTTTTAAAGAATCTTTTGAACTCAGTACTACATAGGGTTTCCCTGCTCCGATGCGGCGAACGTCAAAAGTATCCTTAATGGTAGCAGCAATTTTATTGATTTTGGGGTACAGTACGTGATGTCTGTCTAAGATCACCCCGAAACTCTCTCCGTTTTTTATAGTATCGTGGGTTACGTGATAATCTGCTATGTCATACCCATATAGCAGTACGGGTTTAGGTTTTGCAATTTTTTTTTCAACAATGGGTTCCTTTTTCGCCTCCTCCTTACAAGCAAAAAAGACTACCATCGATACGAGTAGTAGGATTGTTCTTTTCAAAAAATGGTTGTTTTTTATTGGCCAATAATCGCAAAAATACAAATATTTATGTTGCTTCTTTACAATTTAACAAGCCCTAAACAACTTTCTACTAGTCAACAATGATTTCAAATGGATTTGCAAGACCTTTGTAAGCCTCCAACTCTGCTCTCAGTGAACCTACAGCCAGAGAAGCTTTCATTTTGATCGGTATTTTATTATCGTCGGCAGTAATCCAAACCGTCACACTCTCTTGCGCTTTAAATACGCGTCCTGCCTGTACTAAAGGTCTAAATTTTTGAGTTTTCACCTTCCCAAACTTCGTCTTTAAGGTCTCGTACCCCAAAAACTTCAGTTTAAACGGATAGCTTTTGTCATCGAAAAACATCGAGACGTTAATTTCGTCACCTGTCTTTAAGTTTGTTGTGTTCTGGCTCCTTAAGAAGTAAAAAGTAGAGATCATATCTTGAGGATTCCTCACAGATATCACACTGTCTTTCTGTTTGATAAAATCCTGAACATAGGCCGTGTTATTCTCGTAGTTAAAGGTCACATGGCGTTTCTTTTTGTAGCCTCCTTCATCGATGTCTCGCTTAAACAAATACGGACGTACTTCCGTTGGTGTAAAGTAACTTTCGTAAGTATCGTTCACCTTAAAAAACCAACTGATCATACCAGAAGTCCACCCCTTACCAATGGCGTGGATAACTTTTTTGTTTTTCAGTTGCTCGTCTTTCAATTCTAAAACTGCCGTACCAGCCCGCAAAAACCCACTGTAACTCATCCTATAACGCAGCCACTCTCCACCTTTAAATGGAGTGATTTTTTCTTGAGCAAATCCTTGACGGAACACGAGGCAAGCCAAGAATACTAAAACAGTGATTTTCTTCATAATTATCAAACTTATGAAATTTTCATAACAATTACTGTTCCAAAAATAAAAAACCACCGTTAGCGAAATAACGATGGTTTTTTAAGATAAGGTTAAAATGTTCCCCAGTTTTTGAGTTCTTCTTCGCTCCATAAATACGGAAAGAAAATTCTTCTTTGGTACTTGGGATGTAGGTATTTTCTCCAATTACTACCTCCAGTTGCTTCCAAGGCGGTGTCATCACCTCCCAAATACTTTCCTGCCGCGTTGTAATGTGCCATGACCCATTTCACATTCACGGTATAATCGTAGTGACGCATAGCCTCTATTAAAGCGGAATCTTCACGTACATCCTGAGGTAATTGCTTAAACTTAGACGACAAGTTACAATCGTTGTAATCTTCCATAAAATCGATAAACTCTCCCATGTATTTTTTCTCAAATAACTGTAGGAGGGTCGTTTTTTGACCAGTCGTATAATTCTTACCCGCTGCCTGCCAATACAAGTGATCGTAAGCATTTTTAAACGATGAATCTCTATCAATGGTAGCTCTAAATCGCGCATCGATTAAATTAATCAAATCGGTTGAAGCAAATTCGACCTTGCGATATTGCGCACTTTGAAAACCACTTGCTGGCGTCAAGGTATTTCTGAATTTCAGGTATTGATCTACATCCATTCCGTCTGCCATCACGGTGAAAGAACTGCACAACATATCAAAATATCTACTGATACGCATGAGGTGCTTGGTAAATTTCTCGGCAGTGATTTCATCGGATTTCGCCACCTGATCAATTTCCCAAAGGATCATTTTAAACAACAGTTCATTAACCTGGTGGTACATAATAAACACCATCTCATCAGGCTGTGTAGTTCTTGGAATTTGCAGGCCTAACAAGGCATCCGTTTGGATATAATCCCAATACGTTATAGGCTTACTCCAAAGCAACCCTTCCAACATTGCATCTACTGGAACTCCCAGTTCCTCGTATTTTTCTTCTATGGATTTTAATATATCTTCTTTACTCATAATTTCTAGTACTATTAATTAATCACTCATTCATAAACATTAAACGATGAAGGGTTGTTTACGAGTAAGGAGATTTTATATTTTTATAAGCGAACTTAATGGTATGTACTACTTGTTGTTTCATCAAGACAAAACAAAACCAAGAAATTGGTATTTCTTGGTTTGTATCTATATGGTTATTTCTTCTTATAAGGTTCCTCTTAGTTGCTGTTCTCTCTCGATAGATTCAAACAGTGCTTTGAAGTTTCCAGCTCCAAATCCTCTTGCCCCCATACGTTGAATAATTTCAAAGAACAAGGTCGGTCTGTCTTCTACTGGCTTGGTAAATATTTGTAATAAATACCCTTCTTCATCTGCATCGACTAAGATAGAAAGTTCTTGCAACTTAGCAATATCTTCCTTCATTATTTTCATATGCTCCCCTAAGCGCTCAGGAATCATATCGTAATACGACTGTGGTGGTGGTGGTAAAAACTCCACTCCATTAGCTTTCAACTGTGCTACTGTCTTAATAATATCATCCGTAGCTACGGCAATATGCTGTACACCTTCACCTTCGTAAAAGTCTAAATATTCTTCAATTTGCGATCTCTTAGCAGCCTTGGCAGGTTCGTTGATCGGGAATTTAACACGTCCGTTACCATTACTCATTACTTTACTCATCAAGGCTGAGTATTCCGTGTGAATCTGCTTATCGTCAAACGATAAGAAATTTTCGAATCCCATCACATCTTCATACCATTTTACCCACGTATTCATTTGTCCCCATCCTACATTTCCTACCATGTGGTCAATGTACTTTAGACCTGCACTCGGCGGGTTGTAGTCAGGATTCCAATCCATAAATCCTGGTAAAAATGTCCCTGTATAATTTTTACGTTCTACGAACATGTGCACTGTTTCTCCATAGGTGTAAATTCCAGAGCGCACTACTTCTCCGTGCTCATCTTTTTCAACCGTTGGTTCCATATACGATTTCGCACCTCTTTTGGTCGTTTCCTCCCATGCTGATTTGGCGTCTTCTACCCAAAGTGCAACCACTTTTACACCGTCACCGTGCTTTACTATATGATCGTTGATTGACGATTTACTGTTAAGTGGTGTTGTCAATACCAAACGAATCTTGTCTTGCTTTAATACATAGCTCACTGAATCTTTCGACCCGGTCTCTAAACCTCTGTAAGCTAACGATTGAAATCCGAAAGCCGTTTTATAAAAATGAGCTGCTTGCTTTGCATTCCCTACGTAAAACTCTACGTAGTCAGTACCTAACAAAGGTAAAAAGTCTTGTGCTCCTTCAAATATTTTTTCTAGTCCGTAATTAACTGATTTTATCTCTTTTGACATGTTTTTAAATTTTGTGTGTACGGTATTCTCTACGTATTTCAGAACCCGTGCTATTGTTGTTTTTGTTGCTTCACAAAGAAGGCCTTAGTACTACCTTCTCGTCCTCTTCTACGATCTTACTCTAACCAAGATTTGTAGTAATCCTCATCGGCTATTTTCATGGCCTCTTCTGTAACCATCAACGGTTTAAAAGTATCTACCATCACCGCTAATTCTTCTGTTTCCGTTTTACCGATACTGCGCTCAGCAGCTCCAGGATGTGGGCCGTGAGGAATTCCGGCTGGGTGGAGTGAAATATGCCCAGGAGCAATGTCATTTCTACTCATAAAATCACCGTCTACATAGTACAGTACTTCATCAGAGTCGATGTTACTGTGGTTGTAAGGCGCTGGAATTGAATCTGGGTGATAATCGTACAACCTAGGTACAAAACTACAAATCACAAAACCTGCACTTTCAAAGGTCTGATGGATTGGTGGTGGCAAGTGAATTCTTCCCGTAATTGGCTCAAAATCGTGAATTGAAAAGGCGTAAGGATAATTAAATCCATCATACCCAACAACGTCAAAAGGATGTGAGGCATATACCATTTCGATGATCTCATTTTTCTTCTTAATTTTCATTAAAAAGTCTCCTTTCTCATCGTGTGTTTCCAAGTGTTCTGGCCTGCGAATATCGCGTTCACAATACGGTGAATGCTCTAATAATTGACCAAACCAGTTTCGATAACGTTTAGGTGTATATACTGGGCTATACGATTCTACGATAAACAATCGATTGTCTGTATCGTTAAAATCGAGCTTGTAAATGATACCGCGTGGAATTACGAGGTAATCACCATAGCTGAACTCAATGTTTCCTAACATCGTGCGAAGTGTTCCCGATCCTTTGTGGATGAAAATCACCTCATCAGCATCTGTATTTTTATAAAAATAATCGTCTGTAGAATGTCTTGGTGCCGCTAATATAACATTACAATCGCTATTGGTAAGCACTACTTTTCTACTCGCTAAATAGTCGTCTTGAGGAGCTACTTGAAACCCTCTAAATCGGTACGACTGGATGTTGTTTTCTTTGGCTATTACCGGTGCTACGCTGTACTGTTTTTGTATAGCCTTCACCATGGTTGGGCGGTATACGTGGTACATATTGGTTGACATTCCGTCAAAACCGATGGTACCGAATAATTGTTCGTAATACAATTCGCCATTTTCTTTGCGGAACTGCGTATGGCGCTTGGGTGGAATTTTTCCTAGTTTATGATAAAAAGGCATAATAATATTTTTATGATTTAAAGATTTATGTACTAAACGGGTAGTTAAACCTCCATCACTCAGGGTTCCTCTTTATGAGAAACTTAAGAAGTAATAGTAAACCATCAAAGGGTATACAAGCCATCATAATTAAAATTCTTCTTACAAATATACAGATTTATTCAATCGAGCTAAATTCAATTGTGATTCATTGGCTGCGAAACAATTATTTAAAATTATTCTAAATAAGCTTGGATATACCAAAAAAGACAAATACATTTGCCTTATTTAAAATAATTCTAAATAAATCAATGAAAAACTTACTACTACTGATAGTCTGTGCATTAGGACTATCATCAACATACGCGCAATACAGCGTCCGGGGACGCATTACTGACCAACATTCAACTCCCTTAGAGCACGTTGACATACTCATAAAAAATACGCGGAGAGGAACCATAAGTGATGCTCGTGGTAACTTCAGCATCAACAACCTCTCCAACGGAACCTATACTCTTGTTATTTCAATGGTTGGGTACAACAGCAAGGAAGTACTCTTTTCAATCGACAAAAAATCACACCAACTACCTACTGTTGCTATCCAACCATCAAAAAACGAACTCGACGAAGTCGTTATCGACGGTAACTACAAGAAGACGCAAAAGCCTTCCTCATCACTGCGCTTGCGAACACCCATTCAAAAATTACCGCAGAACATTCAAGTAATTCCTAACGATTTATTAGAAAATCAAATGGTTACCAATATTCTTGAAGGTGCGTTTCGCAATGTAAGTGGTGTTAGTAATATAGAACACTGGGGGCATTTTGCCCGACTAAATATGAGAGGATTCCGACTCCCTGCCTTCCGCAATGGAGTCAATATTCAGGACTCTTGGGGTCCTTTATCAGAGGATGTGTTTATGGTAGATCGCATCGAATTTGTAAAAGGACCTTCAGGGTTTATGATGTCTGCAGGGGAGCCTGGTGGATTTTACAACGTAGTGACTAAGAAGCCTACTACTGAGAAAATTGCTCGTGTTTCTTTTATGGGAGGAAGCTTTGATACCTACCGAGGAGCAGTAGATTTAGGAGGTAGCCTCACCAAAGACCAGCGCTTAACAGCCCGTTTTAATGCAATGTACCAACATACCGGTAGTCACCGAGCCTACGAAACATCGTCACGTGTCGGAATTGCTCCTTCCTTAGCTTATAAAATCAGTGACAAAACCAGTTTTCTCACCGAATTCTCGTATCAAAAAGTCAATACACTGATCGGAGCAGCCTATACTTTTGCTCCTGTAAGCAGTGGCTATGCAAGTGTAGACCGCAACTTTTCAATGGTCGACAGTAATTTCCCTACAACAGATATCAAAGAAGTAAGCTTACTGAACAGAATAACCCATCAATTTAACGACCGATGGTCAGTAGAAGCCCAATACGTTGCCATGAATTACAATCAGGTAGGAGCGTCGGCTTGGATTGTCGCCTTACAAAACAACGGTGACGCCATTCGTTCAGTGGGGATTTGGGATGCCCTTTCTGAGAGTCAATTTTTCCAACTCTACACCAACGGACAATTCAATACCGGGGCTTTTGAACATCATATTATGGCGGGGTTTGACTTTACTGAAAAAGAATACTTTGCCGATTTTAGTCAACGAGGTAGTATGGACAGTCCTAGCCAGCCTTTTAACATCTTTAACCCTACTTATGGAGATCGCGTATTTCCGGTATTTGACAGAAGTACGCCACTAAAAGATCGTGCCAATGTATATACCTATGGAACGAGAATTCGTTCGTTATACGCGCAAGATGAAATCCATTTCCTAAGCAATCGCGTACGGGTAACCTTAGCGGGTCGTTACTCCGAGTTAGTGCCAAAAGACGCAGCAACTATCAGCAAGGTTACCCCTCGCTTAGGAATAAGTGCGGATATTACTCCTCAAATTACTGCCTATGGTTTGTACGATCAATCGTTTTTAGCTCCGACAGGAACACCTAGGCCTGGAGTTACGTTTGATCCGGTGGAAGGGAGCATTTACGAAGTAGGTATTAAAACCCGATTCTTAGACAATCGTATAAGTTCAACGCTTACCGGATACTTCATCACCAAAAACAATCTATCGGTCGCCGACCCTACCAATGCCACCGGTGAGCGCTTTAGTGTACAATTAGGTGAAGTAGAATCAAAAGGGATTGAATTTGACATGAACGCTCAAATAACGGAAGAGCTCAATCTGTTGCTCAATTATGCTAATACCAACGCCAAGGTATCCAAATCACCGTATCCGAACACCGTTGGAAACCGTATTGCTGGTCATGCGAAACACATTACTAACGGATGGTTAAACTATCAATTTAATCCAGCGAGTACCCTTAAAGGATTCGGAATTTCCTTAGGATATCAATATCAAATTGATCGTTCCACTTGGGCTTGGGCCGCTGACAATCAAACCGACCTTCCTGATTATTTCAGACTTGACGGAGCCCTTAGTTGGCAACACAAACAATGGCGAGTTGGAGTAAATGTCAATAACATCCTTAACAAATACTTGTATTCAGGAGCCAACTACAGCCGTTATTTATACTGGCAATCAGAACCGGGAATAAACGGAAGAGTTGCAGTATCCTATTCATTTTAATTACTAATTATAAACCCATGAAAAAATTAATCTTATTGCTACTCCTATTGAGCACCGGACCGCTATTTGCACACTATATCTGGCTAGAGACTCCGAGCAGAGGAACTCTTGATACGCCGCAACTAGTAAAAGTCCGATTTGGTGAGTACACCCACGGAGTTTTGGAAAAAGTAACCGGAAAAAGCTTCCAAAGTGTTAAGGAATTTAGCCTGTGGCTCGTTGATCCGAAAGGAAACAAAACGCCACTTAGAGTAAGTCCATTTGACGATTATTACCAAGCATCCTTTACTCCAAAAATCACAGGGACCTATACCCTAGTTTTGGACAATAAGCATATGGAAGTTTTGGATTTCACCAAACACAACTATACTATTTTTAAACCTCAGTACCACGCAAAAGCAACGGTTACTGTTGGTAATGGTAACAGCAATACAAAGGCTACAAATACGACCAGTATCGAACTCGTTGATCACAGTACTTACTCTAAAAATCCCCAGAGTGAATTGAGCTTGCAAGTATTGTTTAAAGGGAAACCCATGAAAAATCAAAAGGTAAGTATTTTCGCAAAAGACTTATGGTCTAAGGAACTCACAACAGATAGCCATGGAAAAATTACATGCAAACTCCCTTGGGATACTCAGTACACAGTAGAAACCACCTATGAAGAGAAAACTCCGGGTACCTATAAAGGCAAGGAGTACAAACTCATTTGGCACTGTGCTACTTTTTGTATCAAAAAATAAACTCAATCTTAAAATCACTAGCTATTACTAAAGTCTCGAACCTCTGTGTTCGGGGCTTTTTTTTGAAACGAAACCCTACAAGATACAATTTTATTTAAAATAAATCTAAATAAAATTTGTTAATTCAGCTAAAGCCAATACTTTTGCCTTACTTATAAATAATCTAAATAAAAACAATGAAAGGCTTAACAACAGCTATCTTACTCTTAGTAAGCGTAGTGACAACCATGGCACAAGGGGGCATACGGGGAATCGTTACTGACAACAGTAGCAACCCTCTTGTGGGAGTAAACGTAATTATCAAAGGATCTACTACCGGTGTACAAACCGATATCGATGGACACTTCAATATCAAAGCTAGCGCTAATAAAGAAGTTACCTTGGAGTTTTCATATATCGGATTCAAAACGAAAACGGTAAAAGCGCAAGGTGGCGCAAACCTTAATATCGTTCTTTTTGAAGGAAATGAACTGTTAAACGAAGTAACGATTGACACCAACAGACAAAACAAGTTCTCGAGAAAAAAGACAGCCTATGTAGCTAAGTTACCCTTAAAAAACATAGAAAACGCACAAGTTTACAGTACTGTTACCAATCAATTATTAATTTCTCAGTCGGTGGTAAGCTTTGAGGAAGCACTGAACAACTCGACGGGAGTTACCAAACTATGGTCATCTACAGGACGTAGTGGTGACGGTGCTGGATACTACTCTATTAGAGGGTTCTCTGTTCAACCTAAATTAGTAAACGGGGTTCCTGGTATTACCAACGGATTTATCAATCCTGACAATGTAGAGCGCATCGAGGTAGTGAAAGGACCTTCTGCTACGTTGTTCGGTAGTACTGTAACATCATACGGTGGATTAATCAATATCGTTACCAAGAAACCTTACCGAGGAACTGGTGGAAACATCACAGTAGGTGCTGGATCATTTGGTTTTAAAAAATTGACTTTTGACATCAATACGAGCTTAGAAAGCAATGAAAACATCTCTTTACGCGTAAATGCTGGATACCAAACCGAAGATAGTTTCCAAGATGCTGGATTCAGAAAATCTTTATTTTTAGCTCCCTCTTTATCGTATAAAGTGAACGACAAATTGACGTTGAACTTCGGGTATGAAATGTTAAGTACTGATCAAACCAACCAACCCTTCTTATTCTTAAACAGATCGGCACCCTTAGTATTTAAAAACTTAACGCAACTTAACTACGACCGTAACAAATCGTTGACGAGCAACGATGTTTCTATTAAAAACCCAACGCAGAACTACCGCGGAGAGATCGCCTATAAGATTTCTGACCAATGGACTTCTCAAACCTTAGTAGCAGGAGGAAAAGCAAAATCAGATGGGTACTATACCTATTTGTGGAATCCTGCAAACTGGACCAATCCGGCGAATCCTGTAGCACTTCCGGTATTCTCAACCTTCGCACAGCGAACAAACGCCGAAACCAATACATTCAACGTTCAGCAAAACTTCAACGGAGATTTCAAGATCGCAACTGTTCGTAATCGCGTTGTTGTTGGATTTGACTATTTAAGCTCACAAACTATTGACCAGAGTTCAAACTGGAGAGCAGTAAATGCTGTAACCCCACAGGGACAACTAGTAAGTGGTTTACCAGTATCAGCGAGTAATATTTCAGGATTATTAGCAAACGCTGGTAATGTTGATACAGATATCAACCAAAACATCTTAGGTGCTTACGTTTCAGATGTTGTAACGATTATGCCAGGATTGACGGTAATGGCTGGAGTTCGCTACGATCGTTTCAACTACAAAGGAGACGCTAACAACCCTGCTGACGATGCAAAGGAGTACACAAAATCAACATTCTCACCAAAATTTGGAGCGGTATACCAACCGATACTAAACAAACTCTCTGTATTTGCCAACTATCAAAACGGATTCAGCTACGTAAATCCAGAAATCGTACCTGTAAACATCGCTAATCCGGCGGCTGGAACACGTGTACAATCATTTGACTTAGAGCGTGCAAATCAGCTCGAATTCGGTGTAAAAACTAATCTATTTAACAATAAATTAGAAGCGACCGTAAGTGCGTATATGATTGATGTTACCAATAAAGTTATGGGCTTCGGAGCTGCTAAACAACAAGATGGTACTGTAAACAGTAAGGGTATTGAATTAGAAGTAAATGCCAACCCCATAGAAGGATTAAACCTACGCGGAGGATTCAGTTATAACAATGCCAAAGTAACCGTTTCTAAATCTCGTCCTGATTTAGTAGGTAAGCGTTTGGCAGAAGCTGGACCAGAAACGAACTACAACTTCTGGGCAGATTATAAATTCTTAGACGGATTCGCAAAAGATTTCGGTCTTGGATTTGGTTTTATCGGAGCTAGTGACTACGATACCATGGTAGGTTACCCAGCTGTTGGTGAATTTGTGTTACCATCGTACACCGTGTTTAATGCAAGTGTATACTACGAAGTTTCTAAATTCAGAATTAGCGTGAAAGCAAACAACTTAACAGATAAAGAATACTACAAAGGATGGAGTACTATTACTCCACAAGCACCTCGTAGTTTCTTAGGAACTTTAACTTATAAATTCTAATACAGTTTCTCTTAGTTAAATCAAAACGCCTTTCTTTTTTGTGAAGAAAGGCGTTTTTCATGAAATCAATCCTATAAATTACGGAATCTCAATCAGTCACCCAAATATTATTTAAATTTAATCTAAACAAACTTTGTTTTTACTTTTCCTTAAACTACCTTTGCTGTCAATGTTTTAAATAAATCTAAATAAAAACAATGAAAGGAATTGTAAATGCTGTTTTGTTATTCTTTGTCGTCGCGACAAGTTTAGCACAAACGGGGAGGATTCAAGGGACGATTGTTGACAACAGCAACGAACCTTTACCAGGAGTAGCTATTAAACTAGTGGGCTCTAACAAAGGAACTCAAACCGATATCGATGGTAACTTTGATTTGACAAATCTCAACGCAGGAAAGCACCAAATCATCATCTCTTACATCGGATTTAAAACCAAAACAGTTGCGGTAACGGCTCCAAGTACGAACAACACCTTCGTTATTTACGAGGGAAATGAATTGCTACAAGAAGTTCAAGTATCGAGCAGGAATAATAAATTTTCACGTAAGCACACCGCCTACGTTTCGAAATTACCATTACGTGATATCGAAAACGCACAGGTATATTCAACGGTGACCTCTGAACTATTAGATTCACAAATTGTAACGAATATTGACGATGCCTTAAACAATGCTACAGGAATCAGTAAGCTATGGGAAGCTACCGGACGTGCACCAGGAGAGGGTACTGGATACTTCTCTACTCGTGGTTTCGCTACGCAGCCAAAATTAGTAGACGGTATGCCTGGATTTACACTAAGTGCTGTTGATCCTTCTTATATCGAACGTATCGAAGTAATCAAGGGACCTTCAGCTACTTTATTCGGAAGTACGGACACTTCATTAGGAGGGTTGATTAACGTGGTAACCAAAAAGCCTTATGAAGGATTTGGAGGTAGTGTTTCGTATACTTCAGGATCGTTTGGAACTCATCGTGTATCTGCCGATATCAATACCCCATTGGCAAAATCAGGAGGACCTTATTTCAGAGTAAACGCATCATATTTGACGCAAGACAGCTTTCAAGATGCTGGGTTTAGAAAAACGTTTTTCATTGCTCCATCGCTTTCATACCGCGTTAACAACCGTTTAAATTTCTCTGTAGGATTTGAATATGCACGTACCAAGCAAACCAATCCATCTATGTTGTTTTTACGTAGAGGAGCACCTTTGATATCAACCAATATGGACGAGTTAAACTTAGACACTACAAAATCATTCACTTCAAATGATTTGTACTTGACCAGTCCTACTTTTAACACGCGTACCATTGTCGATTATAAGATTTCAGATGAGTGGACTTCTCAAACCGTTTTTGCGAGTAGCTATGCAGAAGCGAAAGGGTACTACCAATACAATATCGACGGAGGAGCACTTGCCATTTTTGGTTTACAGCCCTTCTCTGCAACACCTTTAGGACCAATTGTAAACCCGATGCTTGTTGAAGCAGGAGGCTTATTAGGTACAGAAGCTTTTACGCGCGTTATTGACAAGCAAAACGCGAATGCGACGAACTACAACCTGCAACAAAACTTTATTGGTGATTTCAAGATTGGAGATTTGAGAAACAGAATGGTATTCGGATTAGACTTTGTAAACCGATCTCAACATTCTCGTAACCAAAGTGGGAACCCTGTATTGACTACTACGTCTAACTTCCCAATGCTATTAGGAGCTTTAACAGCTAGTGGTCAAGCGGCAATTACTCAACAATTACAAGCGCAATACCGAGCTTTCCCTTATTTTGATGCGTTTATCAATGCACAAGGAAATGTGATCAACTCTTCGTTTACTCCAGGTGCTACTTACCAGCCTTCAACAGCGAATTTAGAGAATGTATTTAGCAGCGTTCCAGTACGTGATATCAGAACCAATTCAAAGACTTTTGCAGTATACGTATCTGACGTTTTAAACATCACCAAAGAATTAACAGTAAAGGTAGGTCTTCGTTTAGACTACTTTGATCAACAAGGAGATCTCAGTCGTACCGATGACGACTATACTAAAACTACCTTCTCACCAAACTTTGGAGCTGTATACCAAGCGATTCCTAATAAATTATCAGTATTTGCCAATTACCAAAATGGATTCATGAACGTTGATCCAATTATTACAACGGCAGGAACTGACACCTTTAAACCTATCAAAGCAAATCAGTTTGAAGGAGGTGTAAAAACAAACTTCTTCCAAGGAAAACTTAACTTTGGTGCGAGCTACTACCATATCATCGTAAATGATAAAACAGCAAACGACCCAACTGGTGTTTTACTTCCTAGAAGAATTGACTTAAAAGAAGTAGTGAGTAAAGGAGTAGAATTTGAACTCAATGCCAATCCGTTTGACGGATTAAACATTAGAGGTTCGTACTCGTACAACGACACGCGTGTGACGGATGCTTATAGTCAAATTAAAAAACGTGAAGTTACTGAGCTTTTAGACAGAAGACCAGAAGAGTCAGGTCCTCAAAATTTATACAACTTCTGGGCAGACTATAAATTCCAAGAAGGTTCTTTCCTCGAAAACGTAGGAATTGGAGCTGGATTTAACGGAGCATCTTCGCACAAAACCATCAACAACGCAGTATCAGGAGTATTTACCTTACCGAGTTATACCGTGTTTAATACCGGAGTTTACTACGATGCTAAAGACTTTAGAGTAGGATTAAAAGTGAACAACTTAACCGATAAAACCTACTTTACAGGTTGGAGTACTATCAATACACAAGCTCCGAGAGCTTTCTTAGGAACCCTGACCTATAAATTTTAACATGTATCTAAATTGAATAATAGCTCAAAGGCTCTGGACAATTCGTTGTTCAGAGTCTTTGTATTTAAAAACTAACATATGATAACCCTACTTGTCTTATTTAGCTTGCTCAGCTCTTATGCTTTTTATCACACCTCCCAAAAAGCGCAACTTTCAAATTCCAACAGCGTATCGGTGTGGTTACAAAAACACACTACGCTAGCCAAGGCTATTGGAATTGCCTGCTTAATCATAGCGGCCATTTTAGCTATAGCGAGCATGGGCCTCACTTCAGGTACACTGTTAGGCCTGATGTTATTTTCCATTATTCTGAGCTTGGTCATTGTCCTAACCCCATTAAAAATCATCGGATTTAAACAACTGTTAGGGCTGTTTCTATTTATTATCATCCTTGAAATTTTACTATAACGATGCCCGCAAATCCTAAATACCTGAATAAGTCACCTTGGCAACAAGGTGCAAAAATTACAGCAGGCCTAATTGGAGGCTACTGTATAAGTGCTCTGCTACACATGATCTTGGCGCTAGTACTCCCCTTTCACCAAGAAGTACTCGTAGCGTCGATTGTAACCCTATTTTTAGTATGGTGTACCTTGATGATTATCCCTTACCTCTTTGATAATGGTTGGAAAGTTTGGGGACTCTACCTCATCATCATCGCCCTACTCTACACCCTCTATCTTTTTTGTAACCATAACAACCCATTTCTATAATGAGCAACAGAAACTACAATGTATTTTTCAATACACATACCGTGAGCGGTATTGTGATAAGTATTGCGTTGTACGTCATCTTTTTTGCAGGAGCTTTTGCTTTGTTTAAAGGAGAAATCCAAATTTGGGAAGAAGGAAAAACCCTGAGCTATACCGAAAGAAAAAGTATTGATTACGACAAATTACTCAACCACCTAGACCAGCAACACGAACTGACTGGGAGGGATATACAAATTAATTTAAACGAACACAGCGATCATATTTACAGTTATTTACTACCTAGTAAAGATTCGCTGGCTAGCGAAAAAGGAAAAACATCGCAATACCTGTACACCGATATAAACAACGGTACCAGCAAAAACTACAATGAACAATACAGTCTAGGTGAATTTTTATTTCGACTTCACTTTTTTCATCAGCTCCCATCCATAGGAGTCTATCTCGCAGGTTTTGTATCCTTATTCTTTTTATTTGCCATTGTCACCGGAGTCATAGTCCATTGGAAAAAAATCATCCCCAATTTTTACGCGTTCAATCCGAAAGTTATATTAAAACGCGTTTGGACCGATGCTCATACTGCACTTGGAGTCGTTGGACTTCCCTTCCAGTTTATTTTCGCTGTTACGGGTGCATATTTTGCCATCAGCATCTTGGTTTTAGTCCCAGCGAACTTTTTGTATAACGGAGATCAAGCCAAACTCCTAGAAGATTTACGACCAGAAAGAAAAGCCTATCAATGGGAATCGAGAAGTGAGCAAGCTCTTCCGAGTTTTAATGAATTTGCTCAAAAGGCCGCCCAACAATGGGAACACTTCCACCTTACAGATGCCTATATTAAAAATTATGGCGGCACCAATATGAAGTACGTTCTTCTCGGAGAAATGCACAGCGACCATCGTTTTGTCGGTATCGGGCGCATCAGTTACGACGCACGTACCGGTACCGTAGAGGAAGTAAAAAATCCGACAGAAGCCGATTTTAAAGAAGACTTTCAAAAGGTGGTGAGCAGACTGCACTTTGCCGATTACGGAGGAATTCCGATGAAAATCATCTACTTCATCATGGCCTTAATCACCTGCTTCGTCATCATCACGGGAGTTCTTATTTGGGTAGAAGCTCGAAATAAAAAGAGCATGAGTCTTCGCCAACGCTTGTACACTGCCAAAGTTGGTCATATTTACCTAGCCATGTGTTTAAGCCTGTTACCAGTAACAGCTCTGGCTTTCTTATTTGTCAAGCTGAGCACAGGAGCATTCCTAGATAAACAATCGGCTATTTATTACTTTTTCTTTGGAACTTGGCTCGTATTCACCCTGTTCTTCCGATTCAAACGCAACAATTTTTTCACCAACAAATGGAGTCTATTACTCGGTGCCATTTTCGGGTTTCTCGTTCCGATAGCCAATGGAATTGTTTCTGGCAATTGGTTGTGGACAACATTTAGCCAAGGACAGTTCGATATCTTAATGGTAGACGTACTCTGGCTTATTATTGCGAGTACTTCCCTGGTGGTTTATTTCAAAATTAAACCGGAAGTCCAGGAACAGAGTGCCTTTACAAAAACCCCAATCGATTACAACAACATAAAAACTTTATTAAAAGAAGAAGATGAGGCGCGAAAAAAAGCGACTGCTTCTGAAATATTAACTGATATAAATTACATACCTATGAGAACTAAAATATCCCTTTTATGGATCTTTATTGCCATTGGATTCATCTTTCATCACGTTTATGGCTTAGCTACCGTATACTTCAAAGAATCTGTGCTTATGGAAGGCGCTACCGGAGAAACCCCAATGTGGGCACATCAATGGAGAATTGCCATGGAAGGACTTGCCTTGACCTTTGGTTTATTGAGCTTAGAAGTACAAAAGAAATGGTTTATCACGACCTCTTTAGTTTGGGCGATTATCTTGGGTATTTTTAACCTTTACCACGTCATTACTGCTGTTATTTACGAAGCTTCTAACCTTTCAGAGATCTTAGTATTACTGCTGTTGGTAATAGCGAATGCCTTTCTTATTAAAAACATTACTACTTGGCGTAAAGAACAATAAGTATGAAACCAACTCAAGAGAATTTCAAGCTGTTAGAGCAACAACTCAGCTGCCCGGAAGGTACCGAAGGCATTGAGGTTGCAAAGACAATGAATCTTACCAATATTTCGATGACAAGGGCTAGTATGGATGCTTTAAGGCTTCCTAAGGGATCGAATATCTTGGAAATAGGGCATGGCAATTGCGGACATTTATCGCAGTACTTTCAGCTGTTTGACCAGCCTAAATTTTACGGTTTGGAAGTTTCAAAAACCATGTATCAAGAAGCACTGAAATACCGAGACCAATTGGAGCTACTGCCAACGCAAGCGGCTTTCTATGTCTACGACGGAACTCAGCTGCCTTTTGAAAACAACAGCATGGATGCCATTCTCAGTGTAAACACCTTGTATTTCTGGCAAAACCCACAGGAGTTTTTAAAAGAAATCTCAAGAGTGCTCACAACACAAGGGAGCTGCATTATCAGTTTTGCCTTACGAGCTTTTATGGAAGACCTCCCTTTTGTTCGCGATAAATTTACGCTGTATTCTCTTGAGGAATTTAAACAATTACTCGTAAATTCTCCATTGCAATTAGCATCGAGTACTACAATTACAGAACAGGTAAAAAGCAAATCGGGAGACCTCGTACATCGCGAATTTGCTGTTGCCACTTTAACACAACGCATATGAACACAATAGGATTAATATATGGGTCCGATACGGGTATGACGGAGGAAATTACTCATAGTATCGTCGATAATTGGACCGCTTCGGAGATTGACGTAATGGAAGTTACCAATGTAAGCGTTGCCGACTTCGAAAAATACGACACATTACTACTAGGACTTTCTACCTGGTATGACGGCGATTTGCAAAGTGACTGGGAAAGTTATTACGACGAATTTAAAACAGTGAACTTTTCAGGAAAAACTGTTGCGATCTTTGGTTTGGGTGACCAGTATGGCTACGGTGAATATTTTATTGACGGTGTTGGTATGCTGGCAGAGGTAGTACTTGCCAATGGTGGAAAAATTATAGGACATTGGCCTATAAAAGACTACGACTTTTCTGAATCAAAAGCTGAAATCGAAGGACAAGGACTTTTTTATGGTCTTGCCTTAGATGAAGACAATGAACCAGAACTCACCCAAGAGCGCTTAACCACCTGGTTAGACCAATTAGCGAAGGAATTACAATAAGTACATAAAAAAAGCTGATAGCAATGCTATCAGCTTTTTTTTAACTCTCTGGCGCCAACTCGACTTCCAATCCGTCGAGCTCAGGTGTCATTTGAATCTGACAGCCCAATCGGCTATTATCTTCTACGTAAAAGGCCTCTGCCAACATCGCATCTTCATCATCGGTCATTTCAGGCAATTCGTGATCTGACTTTACATAACACTGACAGGAAGCACACATGGCCATACCGCCGCATATTCCGATCGTTCCTTCGGGTGCCAGTTCATACGAACGAACCACCTCCATTAAATTCATAGCCATATCCGTAGGAGCCACCACCTCGTGGGTTACTCCTTCTCTGTCTGTAATTTTTATGTTAATATCCTGCGTATCCATAAGTAGCTATTAACTTTTGTTTATTGATTTGTCGTTTGTTTTTGCTCTTCTTCAAATAGCTTTTTTCTGAGGACTTTTGCCCTTTTATCTTCTCCATCATGAGTCCATCCTGGAGAATTAAAAATATAATTGAGTTTATCACTCCACTTTTCAGCGCGCTGTACATCTTTCCAAATAGCTGTGTATTCATGGCTTGCTACTGTTATAGGATTGAAGGTTTCTATGTTTACCGTCAATCCGTATTGAGGAGCATCAATCTCTTTCAACTCTTCTGAAAAAGTACCAAACATACGATCCCAAATGATCAGTATTCCAGCGTGGTTGCAGTCTAAATAGCGAATATTGGACGCGTGATGTACGCGGTGATGTGATGGAGTATTAAAAATAAACTCTATAGGTTTCGGCAGTTTATCTACCAGTTCGGTATGTACAAAGAACTGATAAATCAAGCTCACCCCCATCATGGTAAACATCATCAAAGGATCAAAGCCCAAAAGGGGAATCCAAATCCAAAAGAAAAATTTGTGAACGCGTTCACCAACACCTTGACGCAGCGCAGTTCCTAAATTCATATAAATAGACGAGTGGTGTGGTACATGACCTGCCCAAAATAAACGCACCTCGTGGTTTAATCGATGAAACCAATAGTACGATATATCATCAGCAAAGAACAACAATAACCAAGCCCACCACTGACGTTGTACTACGTCTTTTAGTGGGCTTAGCTCGTGCAAATAGAAAAATAGAACAAAGGCCAAAACTTTGGGCACAAATTCAACTACAGCTGAAAAAACCATCATTAAGAGCGATACGGTTGTATCTTTACCATGGTACTTTTCCCGAGCAATTTTATACTCGACAATCATACAGATAAAAAATAATGGTAGTGCGAAATAAAGTAGTTTGTCTTGAGATAATTGTTCTATGTATTCTATCATAAAATAAGTTAGTTTATTGCTTTAACAACGGCTTTAGGAGCCTCTTTCTTTGTTCCGTCAAATCCAGTAACACCACCAACAGTAGTGTACTTCATCACGTATTTTTTATCTGGGTGAATACGTTGGTACGCACTCTGACACATCAAGGTCGCTTCGTGGAATCCACATAAAATTAACTTCAATTTCCCAGGATAGGTATTGACATCACCAATCGCATAGATTCCAGGAATATTGGTTTGATAATCCAGTGCATTGTTCACCTTAATGGCATTCTTTTCTATTTCCAGTCCCCAGTCGGCAATAGGCCCTAATTTTGGTGCTAAACCGAAAAGTGGTATGAAGTGATCTGTCTTTAAAGTAACTGGCTCTTGTCCTTTTTGTTCTACCAGTACGCCTTCAACTTTACCATCCCCTACAATTCCTTTTACTTCTGCCGGAGTGATTAGAGTAATCTTACCTGCATCTTTTAACTCCTGTACCTTATCAACAGAATCCAAAGCTCCTCTAAACTCATTTCTTCTGTGAATCAAGGTTACCGACTTTGCCACGTCAGTCAAGAAAATAGACCAGTCTAAAGCTGAGTCTCCACCTCCGGCAATCACTACGTCTTTATCGCGGTAGAGTTCAGGTTCTTTAATCATGTACTCCACTCCTTTATCTTCGTAATCAGCGATGTTAGGGATCGGTGGTTTTCTAGGCTCAAAACTTCCCAATCCACCGGCAATTGCTACTACTGGTGCATGGTGTTTTGTTCCTTTATTCGTGGTTACTATAAACGAACCATCTTCTTGTTTTTCAATAGTATCGGCACGTTCTCCTAGCGTAAAACCTGGCTCAAACTGCTTAATTTGCTCCATTAACTTATCTGTTAAATCACCTGCTAAAATTTCAGGATAAGCAGGGATGTCATAGATGGGTTTTTTAGGGTAAATTTCCGAGCACTGACCTCCGGGTTGAGGCAAGGCATCGATAAGGTGACAGCGAAGTTTTAACAATCCGGCTTCAAAAACCGTAAACAGTCCTGTAGGACCCGCTCCAATAATTAATATATCTGTTTTTATCATTATACTAGTTCAAAAAATATTTTCTTTTTTATACGGAGATTCCTGTCTCACAACGTAAAACAGGAATATCTAGTCTGCACAGTAAGGTGCTAGCCGTTTTTTGTCACTTGTAAAAAAGCGACCTAGTATTTTAAAAACACGAACACCCCACCAATTTCCAAAATTACAAAGTAACTGGTGCTTTTTAGCTGACAATTATCAGCTTAGGCTACATTAATTACTTCTTTAATTTCTGGTGCGTATTTTTTAATAGTTGCTTCTACTCCATTTTTTAAAGTCATCTGATTCACTGAACATCCGCTGCACGCTCCTTCCAACTGAACCTTTACCACTTCATCTTCGATAGAAAGTAATTTGATATTACCTCCATCACTGATTAAAAATGGACGAATTTCCTCTAAAGCCTTTTCTACATTATTTTTAATTTCTTCTGACGCCATAATAGCCCCTACTTATACTCTTTTTCAAAAGTTACTCAAACCGGGTTTTTTGAGTATTGTTGTTTAACTATATCACGTTATTCTTTACAAAGAAAGAATGTTATTTTGTACTACATCCACTCATCGTCGTAATTCGAACGATTTCTGTTGGAGGCAAGTTCGCATTTCTCTTCAGTAATTGCGATACCATTTCTTTGGTAACGTCTGTAAATGCCTCTGACAAAGGTGTATTTTCTTGCAGTGCTACAGGATGCCCTACATCACCAGCCTCGCGTATACTTTGAACCAAAGGAATTTCTCCTAAGAACGCCGTATCAATATCCTCTGCCAAGTTCTTTGCTCCCCCTTGACCAAATATGTAATATTTATTGTCAGGAAGCTCTGCTGGCGTAAAATACGCCATGTTTTCAACAATTCCTAATACTGGAACATTGATACTCTCTTGTTGGAACATCGCTACTCCTTTTTTAGCATCTGCCAAGGCAATATTTTGAGGTGTACTTACCACTACAGCTCCGTTAATTGGCACTGCTTGTACAATAGATAAATGTACATCACCTGTACCTGGAGGCAAGTCGATTAATAAGAAATCTAACTCTCCCCAATCAGCATCAAAAATCAACTGATTTAAAGCTTTCGAAGCCATAGGTCCTCTCCAAATAACCGCTTGACTAGGATTGGTAAAGAAACCGAGTGATAACAATTTCACCCCGTAATTTTCTACAGGCTTCATTTTTGATCGACCGTTGCTGTTTACCGCCAATGGTTTTTCGCGTTCAACGTCGAACATAAGATGCTGAGACGGACCGTAAACATCTGCGTCTAAAACCCCAACTTTAAAGCCCATTTTCGCTAAAGACACCGCCATGTTTGAAGTGATCGTAGATTTTCCTACTCCTCCTTTTCCAGAGGCTACAGCGATGATGTTCTGAATATTTGGAATTTCTTTCCCTCGAATCTGATTCGGATTCTCCTTAGCAGCCACTTCCACTTTTACATTCACCTTTACATCGATCTTTTGATCAACGTGCTCGTGAATCGCCTTCATGATTTCCACTTCGACTTTTTTCTTCGCCTGTAACGACGGATTACCGATGGTTACATCCACGATAACCTCATTTCCAAAAGTCACTACATTTGTAACATTCTCATTTTCTACTAGACTTTTCCCTTCACCAGGAGCGGTAATGGTTTCTAGCGCCTTGTATATATCTTGTTTCTTAAAACTCATTTGCTTCACGTTTAGCCTCAAAAGGCTTCCTGTTTTAAATCGATTCTACTAAAGTACAAAGATACGCTTTAGTGCTTAGAAAATAAAGTGTTTAAATAGTGAAAATTTATGGATGCATAAACCCAATTTATACCAAAAACAGTAGTAAACAGCCCCTTAGAGTTCCTTTGCAGGATCCCAAAACAACTGATCGAAGTCTCGGATTTGATTATCGACGATGACTACGCCTTCGCTCTCCAGTAACTGCTGCATTAAATTGGTTCCTTGAAAATGGTGTTTTCCCGTCAAAATTCCTTTTCTGTTCACTACCCTGTGCGCTGGCACCTCTTCTTCTTGTTTATGGGAGTTATTCATGGCCCAGCCTACCATGCGTGCAGAGCGAGCAGCTCCTAAATACTTGGCTATGGCCCCGTAGCTCGTCACTCTTCCGTAAGGAATAAGCCTCGCCACAACATAAACACGGTCAAAAAAATTAGTTGAATTTTCCATGGACTAAAAATACAATTTTACAGCGTAGTAGACAGCCACAATTCCTGTCAGTACTCCAATCCCCAAGGTAAAAAAGCGCAATAATTTGGCAAGGTTTTCTTGAAATTTATCCGCGATAAAAACGTAATTATACAATACTGCTAACACCCCGATAGCCGCTCCTAAAGCAAAGAACAACACCGAATACAAGTCGCGCATCAACCATCCGTAGGACATGTACAATTTAAATTCTACAATAAAAAAAGGAATGGCGAACATATTGATCAATGAAAGCATCAAACCCAGTATAAAACTATTGATCCCTTTAGTTTCTTTGGAAATTTCTTTAGTAGTCCATCCTTTGTACAAGAAAAGCACTGAAATCACCCCCAGTACAAGGACCCCAACTTTTTGCAATGCGCGCAATAAGAATTGTTGTTCCTGTAGCAAACCTGAAATAAAAACAGCTGTAAACACCTGCAGTAAAACCACCAACGATACTCCCCAAACAAATTTATGGGCTTCTCCTTTGTTTTTACTAATACAGAGTTTACTCGCAGTTATATTTAACATGCTCGGAGGTAAATATCCGAGATAAGACGTCACAAAGCCTAACAACAAATGCGACCACATCATAATGAGCGTTTTTAATACTTTACTCTAAATTTGACGTAGGTAATTGGCTTTCCTTGCGCTAAGTATTGCGATTCGTAAAAAGTTTGTGTATTGATCACTTCTTCGGGTGAGTAGTGATTTTTATAAACATCGTGATTTGCATGTAAAATTTCATGACCTTCTCCGTGGAGTAAGCCCAAAGTATAGCCATGCATAAACTCACTGTCCGTTTTTAAGTTTACCGTTCCTTCTTCGTTTAAAATACCGTGGTATTTTTTTAAGAATTCAGAATTCGTCAAACGGTGTTTTGTTCTTTTGTATTTGATTTGAGGATCTGGGAAGGTGATCCAAATATCTGAGACCTCATTCTCTGCGAAAATAAAATCTATCAATTCTATTTGGGTACGAATAAAGGCCACATTAGACATTTCGTTTTCGATAGCCGTTTTGGCCCCTCTCCAAAAGCGAGCTCCTTTGATATCGATTCCAATAAAATTTTTGTCTGGATTTTTTTCCGCTAAGGCAATCGTATATTCTCCTTTACCACACCCCAATTCCAAAACTATCGGATTGTCATTACCAAAGAAAGTATTCCACTTTCCTTTGTACTTGAAATCACCGACAACTTCTTCACGAGTGGGTTGAATAACGTTACTAAACGTCTCATTTTCTCTGAAACGTTTTAATTTATTTTTACTTCCCAATATGTGTAGAATTAAGCTCTGTCTTCTGTTCCTTCTCTCTTAAATCGGAAACACTCGTTCATCCAATATCCTAAAATAGCGATAAGAACTACTAAGAAAACCCAGTTCAACGCATTTGAAGTCCACCAACCTCCGTCAGCCTTTGCTACGGTTAAACGCAAATACTGGAATGGCATTAATATTACTTCAAATAAATCTCCAATTAATCTAAAAATATTTAATCCTAACATAACTTGATTATCTTTACGTTTGCAAAAATATAAAAAGAATCGATGTTAGCCAATTTTTTCAGCAAATCTAAACCGGTAAACTTTATAGTGCTCTTTTTAGTGTTTCTTTGCTATTATTGTATCACTGTATTCGGCAAAAACCTTGGAGTTTTAGGCATTACCCAGGAAATTTTCTGGTTTATCGTCGTGTTTTCCATCGTTAATTTTATCATAGTAAAGAACGAAGTGACCTTTGACAATTCGTACGCATTTTTATTTTACGTGCTCTTATTGGGGTTTTTCTTAACGAAAATTCAAATCAATTCACTCTTCTATGCCAACATCACAACCTTACTTTTTTTAAGAAAAGTATACAGTTTACAAACGGGAAAAAAAATCATACACAAGTTGTTTGACGGTGGCTTATGGCTGGGAATTTCTTTTATTATCGAACCTACCACCATCGTATTTGCTCCGTTGTTATACGCTTCTATTTATTTGCATCACCGCTTAACGCCTCAAACCTTAACCATCCCCGTTTTAGGTTTTATTCCGCCAGTATTACTCTATTTCACCTATCATTTCTGGTATGATAATACAGGCGTATTCCAGGAGTTATTCTTTTGGTCATTCAATCTTAAGTTTCATTTATACCAATCGAGCTCCTTCTTGTTTACGATGGTTTTTATTGGCATTTTTACCGTATTTGCCACGTTTATGAAAACCCCCAGAGCTTTGGCTGTACTCAACAAGTTTAGGCGAAATTGGATTTTGGTACTCCTCCATATCACCATTGCTGGAATAGTATTTCTATTAATTCCAAAAAAAACGGGAATGGAGTTTTTGTTTCTCCTATTCCCGACTTCTGTTATATTAGCTAATGGCCTAGAGCTCATCCAAAGAAAATGGTTGGCAGACCTTTATATCATTCTTTTTATTGTGGGTTCCATCGTGGCTATCTCACTGTAAAGGTACTTATAACTTAACCCCGTAAGCCAAATCACCAGCATCTCCTAATCCTGGCACTATATACCCTTTGTCATTCAATTCAGGGTCAATAGCAGCAATCCACAATTCTGTTTCTTCAGGGAATGCCTCACGAATGAGTGCCACCCCTTCTTCCGAACCAATTACAGATACGATGTGTATCTTTTTAGGTGCCCCGTATTTTTTTATTGCCTCGTATACCGCTACTAACGACTTCCCGGTTGCTAACATCGGATCGATCAATAAAAGATTTTTATCATTGATATCAGGAGAAGCAAAGTACTCCACAACAATTTCAAAGGCCTCGTCGTTATTGGGGTGATGTCGGTAAGCCGAGATAAAAGCATTCTCTGCGTCATCGAAGTAATTTAGCACTCCATTGTGCAAGGGTAATCCCGCTCTCAATATAGAACACAATACTACATCGCTCTTTGGTAGTGCGGTTTCTTTAATTCCTAAAGGAGTTTGAATTCCACTAGAATCATAAGAGAGTGTTTTACTCAATTCATAACTCAACACTTCTCCAATTCTTTCGATGTTCCTACGAAAACGCATGGCATCTTTTTGGATATCCACCGATCTAATTTCAGCTAAAAATTTATTTACTATAGAATTTTCTACAGACAAATGATGTACCTTCATATAATTAATTTGTGCTGCAAAGTTACTAGAAATTTTATTTAAGAAAATTGTAAATCAGCTCTGTAATGAGTTTGGGGTGTTCAATAACACTCATATGCCCCCCTTCCAACTCGGTAACGGCAGCTTGTACCTCAGTAGCCTCTGCTTGCAATCTATTCGAACACAACACTGTGTCAGCTTTAGAAAAGACCATTAGTTTTCGTGGGACCTCACTAAAAACACGACTGGTATTCTCTCGTAATTTCATCCCTTCATTCGCTGCGATGTATCCGCGAACTCCCATATCGAGTGCTTCTTTACAGAGCTGCTGTATTTGTGCATTAAAACGTTTTTTACCAGCAGTATCAAACAGCTGATCAATAGAGGTTTTTACCAAAAGTGGATAATTCCTCTTTGCTGTTTTACTCGCTCTATCTCTCACGTTTTTTCGCGCCTCACTATCAGGTGAGGAGGTAGAGTTTACCAAACAAAGCGCTGTGACCATTGTCGGTTTCAGTGCAGCGAGGGCCAAAGCGACATAGCCCCCCATCGAGTGTCCTACGAAAGCTGCTCGCTCTATCGACAACACATCCAATACCGCACAAACGGCTTGCGCCATCTCTTCCATGCGATGGACATACCCAACACATTCGGTCTTTCCATGGCCTAAAAGATCTATACAAATCACACTATGGCTTGCTGACAGATACGGAACTACTTCTTGCCACATTGACGAAGTCTCTAAAAACCCGTGCAATAGCACCACTGGAGCACCCGTACCTGTTACCGTATAAAAAACCGCAGCCTCTTTATATCTCGCTATCATTTTTAGTGTATATTCGACAAAGATAATTTTTTAAAATCATGCATAAAACCAAAGAAATTCTCGTTACTGGATTTGCTTTATTTTCTATGTTTTTTGGAGCTGGAAATCTCATTTTCCCTCCTTTTTTAGGTAAGAACTCAGGGAGTAACTGGGAACTTGTAAGCACAGGCTTTATGATTACGGCTGTCGTAATTCCCATACTCGGAATCTATGCGCATGCCCGCCTTCAAGGAACCATGTTTGATTTTGCCAAAAAAGTATCTCCCGTATTTAGTGCCTTATACTGTTATACGGTTTATGCCATTTCTATTGCGCTTCCTGCTCCCAGAACAGCATCCGTAACCCATGAAATGGCCATCGCTCCCTATGCAACTTCTGGTACCTTGTTAACGAGTAGTATTTACTTTAGTTTGGTCTTTATCTTCGTAATGAACCGTTCAAAAGTATTGGATTTATTGGGAAAATTCTTAACTCCCCTAATCATCTTTATCCTCCTAGCCATTATCAGTATCGGACTTTTTGCTGGAGGAGACACCATAGTCACCAGCCAACTTAAATCACCATTTGTCTACGGAATTTTGGAAGGGTATCAAACCTTTGATGCCATTGGAGCCGTTGTAGTTGGAGGGGTATTGGTGATTTCCATGAACATGAATTCAAGAGCTGATTATCAAGCAAAAAAATCACTGATTACCAAGGCTGGTATTATTGCTGGTTTGGGCTTACTCACCATCTATATAGGGCTAATTTACAACGGTGCCCTATACAGCACTGCAAGTGCAAACGACGCTACCAGAGCGGAAATTTTAGGTTCTTTATCAGAGGTCACACTGGGGCACTGGGGAAGAACGATTCTGGGAGTACTCGTCGCTTTGGCCTGCTTTACTACCGCCGTTGGGATTATTACGGGTACCGCCGATTTTATTAAAAGTAGGTTTAACAACTCCGACAAGGCCTATTTGCTTACTGCGATTGTTTCTTGTTTGCTCGGAATCGTTATCGGACAGTACAACGTGAAGTATATCGTACAAATTGCCATTCCGGCCCTGATGTTGATTTATCCGGTAACCATAGTACTGATTGTTCTCAACTGCCTACCACAACAATTGGGCACTAAAACCTCTTTTCGATGGGTTGTTGGGACCACCTTAGTATTTAGTATTCCCGATTTTTTATTAGCCATTACCAAACCAACTTGGTTGCGTACCCTCAGCAGCTATATTCCCATGTCAGCAGAACACCTCGGATGGGTGCTTCCAGCTGTACTCAGTTTACTCCTTGTAAGTTGCTACGAGCTGAGCAGAAAAACGAACCTTGAGTCGTCTTAAAATACCCCTAATTGAAAACGTATTTCAGACGGGACAACACATAAAAAAAAGAGGAAGTGACACTTCCTCTTTTTTTGTAATATTTTAAACCAAGATTTAGAAACGATATCCTACATTTACTCCAGCTCTCGGCACTATCGCGTACGAATTACTTGAAAACATGTTACGTCCTAATCCGGCATAAGCTCCTACTACAAATCCTCCATTAGAAATGTACTTGGTTCCGACCACGACCCCAAGAGCAGCATCCGTATATTTGGTATACACGTGATTTCCTCCGGCGATTTCAACCTTTCGCTCACCTGAATTAATCCCTAAAAAGATTTCTCCAAAGTGGTTCCAATTTCTATTGGTTGTAAAATAATGGCGGAAATACGGTGAAAACATCGAGTTCTCATTGTATCTAAAATCTGCCGATTTTTTTTCAAAATTAAATAGTGCAGAAAGTCCTACCGATGACTGATCACTGATGTAATACTCATAGGACACGTCGATAGTTTTCATAATCAAAGCATCTGCGATATCTATCTTCACCTCTTGTTGAGCGTAGCCTAAGGAGCTCATGAAGAGCACAGCGGCGAACATTAATTTTTTCATGTAAACTTTATTTTTAGTTAAATAATATTAAATGTAATGCAATTATAGTACCACAAAAGTACTTAAAAAATAGCTTTTAACTGAACCACTCCTGTGTGAATTGCTCGGGTATCTTCACTCTTTCTTCCAAAATAACTCAGTGATAAATTAAGAATGCTATTCAGTTTTTGATTCCACAAAAGATTCCAGGTAAAATTCCTTCCTGGCTGCAGTCCCTCTAACATCTGAAAAGCAACGGGACTGTTAGCATTTCCAGTAAAATCATTTAAAAACACCGTGAAGTCAGCAGTTATTTGCTGTTGTTTTTCTCCTGTATATCGATAAGAAACTCCCAGCTTTTGTTGATTCAAAAGGGCAGCACCTCCAATAGTATTTTGCTTTTTCTTCTGCATAAAAAAGCCTGTCAATCGATGTTTGGCAGCGTAGATATATGACAACTTTGGTTGCCATTCCTCACTGTGAATGCGATAATTTCTGTTTGCTAAATTCTCGGTTGTCAAATCGTTTACAGATTGGGCACCTTTCATTTCAAACAACCAAAAGGTCCCAAAGCGATGCAATACTGCTAGCTGGTGAATTTTAGTAGTATTCTCTTGGTTACCGATGGTAAACTGGCGCTTGTTTTTAGAATTCCCGTAGGTATAAATAGCGCTGTAATTTTCGAGATTTCTCCTAAAGTAAAAACTGTTTCGAAAGTTGTACGCCAAGCCCAGTAACCCCGATTCTTCAAACTTAAAAGGATTCCAGTGAAACCCCTCGCTTCGCAAACGCTCATTATCAATACTTAGATAGCTCTGATTGTAAAAATTACTCAGCAGTTTTAAAAAGCTACCTCGGCTTTCCCAAGGTTTAAAATTTAGGGTCAACGATTGCTTAAACCGAACTTTTTGCGTCGGAACATAGTTGATATTAGGTAACGGAACACGAAGGTAATTCGCCTGATCTTGAAACTGAGCCACCTCGAACTCGTTAAACTGTTGAACTCCGTCATTGTTATAGTCAATCCAGGTATAAAATCCTTGTCCTGGCTCTGTTTTGATATATACGTATTCCTGTCGAGCTAACGTTCCTGTAGCCGTTTCGTAGGAACTCGTAACAAACAAGAGCTTTCCAAAAAATCGCTGTTGGTAACGCAAACGCGAATTCAATGAACTCCTGTTCTCTTCAAAAGTATTGGTAGTATAACGATAGTTGGCATAGGCTGCTAATTGAGTACGCGCCGTGTGGATTAACTTACTGTCGAGATAGAGTGTTTTACGATTGTTAATGCGTCGAAATGCATTGCTGCGAATACTGTCGTTTACCCGATAATTTGCTCCTAACTTTACAAAAACTTTCGTGGTATCACCGTATCCGATATAGGCATCATACTCTTGAAAACGATGGCTCCTTGTATCAAATACCCCAGTAGTCACCGCTTTTTTTGCATTGCTCTCCAGCCCGAGTTTAGTACCTAACCAATAGCTGCCGAGTTGCTGACGAAAATTAGTGTTAGCTCTTATAAAATCAGCTGTAGTTGCTACTCCTGAATTGCGCAGCCAACTTCCTTTCGTCCTCCAGCGGGTACTGTTAGTAGTGTAATCAGATTGTACGCTGTGCTTGTTCCCTAAAAATCCGTTAGAAAAACGCAGTAGCTGATATCCATAGCGCAATTGTAGGTTCTGATTCGCAGCCGTTAAAAAGGCTCCAAATTCATGTTGATCTCCCGAGCGACTGTCAATATTCCAATCCCTATTAAACTCAACGGATTGAAAGCGTTGTACCGTAGTAAAATTATCTTGAATAAACTTGTAATTAGCCGTACTGTGTACTTTCCACTCCCCTGAAGCTAGTTGTTGTTTCCATCGTAATTTTGTAGCCAAGGTTTGGTTGTTTCCATCATCGAGCGTTGAGAACAAGTTTTGATCGTTCGAGCTCAGTGCCACCTCAGCATCGAAGATCGCTTTCTCTGATGGACGGTAAGACGATTGCACCACAGCTACCTGAAGCTTGGTTGGAGCTACCAATTGGATTACCGGATTAAAACTCCCGAGATTCACCCCCACGTATTTGTAAATAGTTCCTGTGGCAATAACTCTATCAATGTTGTAATCACCTTTATTCAAGCCGACATTGGTAAAAGTTACTGCATATACTTCCGCCGTTGCATCCGTCGTGTATTCAAAAACCTGTCGGGTACCTACAGTTGCTTTCTTGTACTGAATTTTACTACTCGAAAACGGTTCTTTAAAATCACTGGGAGCGACCATCAGCTCTGTGTTGTCACCTGCCAAAGACAGCAAACGTTTTTGTGCATCGCTCAAACTTTGTTGTACCGGTTGATTTTTCGCATCATTTTCACTGTAAAAATACCCAGCTATTTTAAATTTTTCGCCAGCATAGCTCGCTTTGTCATATGTAATAAAGCGGGTATAGTTTCTTTCCGCATATTGAAATTCTACGCGGATACGCATGTCATTAGTAATCGGATATGTTGTTGTAAAACGAATTTCTCCTAGGTTGTAATCAATCACATAATCAGCGGTCTCTCCTCTTTTCACTAGCACCCCGTTGACAAATACCCGATCACTGCCTTCGACCATGATGATTGCGCGTTCGTTATTCGTTCCGACAATTTTGTAGGGTCCTTGATTTCCTTCCGTCCCAACAAAATTATTAACGGCAAACTTCCCGCGAACAACAGCACCAGAAACCAAGGCATTCGTATTCGGTGACACTTGTGCCCCTACCTCAATACCCGACACTTGTTTTTCAAAATTCAAGAAATAACTCTCCTTGTTTTGCAAGCTAATATCTCCTCCTTTTACACGCCAATTTTTACTGTATAGCTCCACAAAAATCCTGTCAAAATCGGTGATATTTTGTGAATATCCATTTTGCTGTAGCGGAAAATTAGTATCGAAAATATTCGCGCGAATCGAAACTTTATCGGATAGCTTTCCTTCCAAGGTTAAATCTAATGACGAATTGGTTACAGCGTTTTGATTGTTTCCACCGGTAAGTCCCCGCGTAATAAACCCCTTTGCTTTCAGTCCGTCAAAAAAGGGCCTCTCTACGCCTGTCAAGTTCGTTGTTTCACTATACAGTTTCCCTGTATTTTCCGTGCTCTCTACAATGAGCTTGGCGTCGAATGGTGAATATACTTGAGTTAAAAATTTGGGATAGGGCAGGTATTCTACGGAAACCTCCTGAAAGCGCTTTTTGTCGAGTATTAATAAAGCCTTTTCAAAGTTCACTTTATATTCAGTGGGGGCTAGGACCGCTCCGTTTTGCAGTCGAACTTTAAAGTACTGAGGATTGATGCTCAACGAATCAACTTGAAGGGTGTCATTTACTACCTTCAAAAATTTTGTTCGGTACTTTTTAGGAACTGTTTGTGCCTGAGTCACCAAGACCACAAAGAAACATCCTAAAAATTTCCAAAATCGCACCATATCCATACAACGCTGTACAGACAAAAATAGTTTATTAGCCGCAGTGACAATTGTCATTACATCCTTTTTTCTTTCGTTTTGGAATAAAAAACTTCCAAACCAGGTAACACACTGCTGCGATAACTACACTATAGGCTAAAACATCTTGCATTAACGTAAAATTTGATAGGATATTAACGCCGAAACATAGGCCAACAGCCCCATACCTACTAGCTGAATCATTGGCCATTTCCAGCTTTTCGTCTCTCTTTTTACAATGGCTAAGGTGGCCATACACTGCATGGCAAACGCGTAGAATAACAACAGTGAAATTCCCGTTGCAAAATTAAAGCGTTTTGCTCCAGTTTGTTCATTGACTTCGGCAGCCATTTTTTCACGAATGGTTGACGTATCTTCATCATCGGCCTCCACGCTGTAGATGGTGGCTAGGGTTCCTACAAATACTTCTCGGGCCGCAAAGGAAGCTATTAAGCCAATTCCCATCTTCCAATCATACCCTAACGGGGCCACTACTGGCTCGATGGTTTTCCCCATAATCCCAACATAGGATTTTTCTAGTTTTAACGAAGCGACTTTCTGAGAAAATTCCTCTTTTGACAAGTTTGCATATGTCGGATTTGTCGCCAAATCAGCCTCGACACTATCGTAAGAACTCGGTCCGTGAGAAGCTAAAAACCACAAAATTATCGATATGGATAAGATAATTTTACCGGCATCGAAAACAAAAGCTTTAGTTTTTTCCAATACATCCAAGCCTACATTCTTTACCGAAGGTATTTTATAGTCTGGCATTTCAACCACAAAGAAGGAATTGTTTCTTATTTTAAGTGTTTTATGCAAGATATAAGCAGCAAGCACTGCGGTTCCGAAACCGAGCACATACAAAACCAACAAACTCAACCCCTGCAAATTAAACACGCCAAAAACCGTTTTATCCGGTATCACCAACGCAATAATAATAGCGTAAACAGGTAAACGCGCGGAACAAGTTGTTAAAGGGGTCACCATGATGGTTATCAGGCGTTCCTTCCAACTCGAAATGGTTCTGGTAGCCATAATTGCTGGAATGGCACAGGCCGTTCCTGAAATCAATGGAATGACACTTTTTCCACTCATTCCAAAACGCCTCATAATTTTGTCCATTAAAAACACCACACGACTCATATACCCCGATTCTTCGAGCAGTGCTATAAACAAAAACAATATGGCAATTTGAGGAATAAAGATAACGACACCTCCAATTCCTGGAATAATTCCATCGGTCAATAAATCGGTGAATTTTCCTTCTGGCAATGCTGATTTTGCCTGTTCTGCTAGCGATGCAAACGCAGCGTCAATCCAATCCATCGGTACCGATGCCCAATTAAAAATAGACTGGAAAATCACTAACAACAGCCCGAAGAAAAATAGATATCCAAAGATTTTATGTGTAAACACAGCATCTAATTTTGCTCTCATGCCTGTGGCTTTCGCCGCATCCATTTCATACGATTTTTTTAAAACCGCATTGATTTCTTGATAGCGATAAATGGTTTCTTTATGCTGGTATTTCTTTTGTTTTGACACGTCGTTGAACGCGCTTAAGTTAACTTTTTCCTCATCGGATAAAGGACTTAAATAGCCCTTTGTTAACATGAGCCAAAGCTCGTACGCGGTAAAGCGGGTTGACACCTGTGCTAACTCCTCAAAATACGCCGTATCAACTTTTGAGCTAATCGTTTCAAAACTCGCTGCCTCTTGCGCTTGCTCAACGTTAGCGATGGCCTTTTTTAATTCTCCTAAGCCTAAACGTTTTCTAGCTGAAATAAGCACTACAGGCACACCGAGATCATCACTCAAAGCCTCGGTATTCAAGACAATTCCCTTTTGTTCCATCTGATCGGCCATATTCACTGCCAAAATCATGGGAATCCCCAAGTCTCTCACCTGAGAAAACAACAACAAATTGCGTTTGATATTTACGACATCGACAACAGCTACGATAACATCAGGTACTTCCGATTCTTTCTGGCTGAGCAGCGTTTTTAAAACGATACTCTCATCAATAGAAGTCGGATTTATACTGTAAGTTCCTGGTAAATCTGTTATCGTCGCGGTCAGGTCAGCAGTTAACCTACACGTTCCTTGCTTTTTGTCGACCGTCACTCCTGGGTAATTTCCTACCTTTTGATTTAAGCCGGTTAACTGATTAAACAACGAAGTTTTTCCCGTATTCGGGTTTCCTATCAGTGCTACTTGTAACGTATTTGCCATGCTTACATCTTAGTAATTAAAATTTTCCCTGCCGTTTCTCTTCGAATAGCCAAATGGCTTCCATTGACACATATATACAAAGGGTCATTGAGTGGCGCTACCTGAATCAGAGCTACTTCTGTTCCGGGCAAACACCCCATTTCCAATAACTTTAACGGAATTCTATCCAAGCTCTCTTCCGAGATAATTCCTTTCTCCCCAATGTTTAGTGTGGCAATAGTACTCAAAAAATAAAAAATTGTGTTAGCATGCAAATATACTAAAATAGAACAGTTCTAAACTAACTGCTAAAACATTGTGTTTCATTTAGCAATTAGCTTTTGCTGACTCGCCTCGAACCTAGTATATTTGTACTATGACTTTTGAGGATATAATTGGACAGGACCACATCAAGAAACACTTGATAAAAGCTACGGAAAACGGACGCATTCCACATGCACAGTTATTCGTAGGAAATGAAGGAAGCGGAACTTTGGCCATGGCAATTGCCTACGCACAACACCTACTCACCACGGATGTTCCAAATCCTGAAGCCAGTGCGCTAAAATGTGCTAAACTACAGCACCCTGACTTGCACTTTGCTTTTCCTGTAACCAGTACCGACCAGGTAAAAAAACATCCTATCAGCAATTTATTTTTAGACGACTGGAGGTCCTTTATCGCCACACAACCCTATGGTAGTTTGTTTAATTGGCTACAATTTATTGGCGTAGAAAACAAACAGGGGCAGATTGGTGTAGATGAAGCGGAAGACATCGTTAAAAAACTCCAACTTAAATCCTATGAAGGCGGATTTAAAGTCATGATTATTTGGATGGCAGAAAAGATGAACAATGCTGCTGCCAACAAATTGCTCAAGCTCATTGAAGAGCCTCCTGCAAACACTATTTTTCTGTTGGTTACGGAAAATGAGGGACAGATTATTAACACCATAAAATCGAGATGCCAGGCACTGCACTTTCCGGCTTTAGGAGAGACCGATATCGTTCAGGCTTTACAACAACGTGAGGGAATTGCCCAAAATGAAGCGGTTACTATTGCACATCGCAGTGAAGGAAATTACAACAAAGCAGTACACATACTCAAAAACGACTCCAATGACGACCTCTTTGAAAAGTGGTTTATCGTTTGGATTCGAAGTGCCTTTAAGGCCAAAGGGAATGCTGCGGTCATCCAAGACCTCATCGAATGGTCAGAGACCATTGCCGGATCAGGTAGAGAAACTCAAAAGCAATTTCTACAGTACTGCATTCAGTTTTTTAGACAGGCATTACTGCTCAATTACGGCACTCCTGATTTGGTATTTCTTCAAACAAAAACGGCAAATTTCCAACTGGAAAAGTTTGCTCCTTTTGTGCATAGCGGCAACATCTTATCCATTCAAAAAGAATTGGATGATGCTCAATATCACATCGAAAGAAACGGAAATGCTAAAATTATTTTACTAGATTTATCCATTAAATTAACCCGTCTTTTGCATACAAAAGAAGAAAAAATAAGCACCTAATGAAGCTACGTTCATCTCTTTTAGCACTGATTCTTTTTAGTGGATGCCTTTTTACGCAATGTAAAACCACCCCTAAAAAAGAGGAATCGAGTACTGCCAATACCGAAAAGTTGGCGAAATTTATGGAAGGATCCTGGGAAACCACCTATATCAAAATCAATATGCCTAGCTATCGAGGTAGTGACAGTACCCATGTGTTTGAAGATAACTTTTCGAACCCTGCTTCGGGGAAAGCGCAATCGAGTTACGCCGCAGACGGAACGTTTAAGGCATGGTTCTTGCAACCTAACGGAGAGAAAGTTGGAGAAACCTCTGGGAAATACAGCACTAAAAATGACAGTTTGTTCGTCGATTACCATTACGGAGGACAACAAGTTCAAGCTTGGTACCACATTCGCCCTACAAAAACAGGCTTTGAAGGTACTGTGCAATACGATTGGGACAAAGACCAGCAGTTTGACGACACCCTTTTTATGAAAACTAAACGAATAAATACACACCTTGATTCCACTAAGTAATATTTCACTGCGCATCCGGATATTTTTGTCAATGATACTCCTCATCCTATTGGCTTCTATCCTGATTGTAACCGTTACCATCTATCAATACAACGAACAGACTAAAGATTATAATGTGCAACGTTTTGGGCGTAAAGAGCAGGCGACCAAGCACAATATTGAAATTGAACTAGACAAAACAACCTACCCTGTAACTTCTGAAAATTTACCTAAAATTTTTCAAGATCGCATTTATGAAATCGCCAGTGTTCACAAACTGACCATTTCGATGTACGACATGCAGGGGAAACTGATAAAATCGTCGATTCCCTATAATTTCGACAAAGCCGAAGACGTTCCGTTATCGAGGAAAACGGTCAAAGAACTCGCCATCAACTCCAATCACCGCATATTAAAATCGAGAAGAGAAAAAGGAGTTACCTACCAGTCGTCGTATACCTACATCAACGACTCTCGATTCAAACGCATCGGGATTTTACAATTGCAGATAGCCCAAGACAACGAAGATCAGAAAAAAGAGCTACAAGAATTTATGTCTCGCCTCACGTTGGTATACGTCATCATGTTTATCCTCGCCATATTACTCGCTTATTTTTTATCGAGTTATATTACCCGATCTATCCAAACCATTTCGGAAAAAATTAAAGAAACTAGCCTGAACAAACGCAATGAAAAAATCACTTTAAAAACACCGAGTTCTGAAATAAGCTCCTTAGTAACGGCGTACAACAACATGATTGACCAATTGGAAGAAAGTGCTGTTCGACTCGCTCGAAGTGAACGTGAACAGGCTTGGAAAGAAATGGCAAAACAGGTAGCCCACGAGATTAAAAATCCGCTGACCCCTATGCGCTTATCCGTACAGAGTTTCGAGCGAAAGTTTAACCCAGAGGATCCCAACATTCGTGAAAAGCTCACAGAATACAGTCAAACGCTCATCCAGCAAATAGATGTCATGAGCTCTATTGCCTCTGCCTTTTCAGATTTTGCAAAAATGCCTACACAACGACGTGAAAAGCTCGATGTTATTGACGTAGTAAAACACGCTTTAGACATCTTTACGGAAGACTATATCGAATACTTACCTGAAGAGACTTCTCTCATGGCACATCTCGACAAAACACAGCTCATTCGCATCGTCACCAACTTGGTAAAAAATGCCACGCAAGCCATGCAAAAAGGAGAGCAAAAACCCAAGATTGATGTAAAAGTATCACTGGACGGCAACAATGTAAAGATTACGATTTCCGACAATGGAAAAGGAATTAAAGAGGAAAATAAAGACCTTATTTTTGAACCTAAATTCACCACCAAAACCAGTGGTATGGGGTTAGGACTCCCCATGATTAAAAAAATCATTGAAACCTACGACGGAACTATTGGATTTAGCTCTACCGAAGGAATTGGAACCGTATTTACAGTAATACTACCGAGAACATAAATCAAACGAATCAGCACATTCAAATACAAAGCATATGAACTTTGAAAATATAATTTTAGAACAACACGACGGTTTAGCACAGCTAACGATTAACAGACCTAAAAAACTAAACGCACTCAACAAAGATACCATACAAGAGTTACACGAAGCTTTTAAAGCACTCGAGGACGATGCCGACACCAAAGTTATTTTGTTAACGGGAAGTGGAGAAAAGGCCTTTGTTGCTGGAGCTGATATTTCAGAATTTGCTCATTTCTCTGAAGAAGAAGGAAAACACTTAGCCAAGCAAGGACAAGAAAAACTCTTTGACTTTGTAAGTAACTTAAGTACTCCTGTAATTGCCGCTGTTAATGGATTTGCCTTAGGAGGCGGATTAGAGCTCGCTATGGCCTGTCATTTCAGAATTGCCTCAGACAACGCAAAAATGGGCTTACCTGAAGTATCATTAGGAGTTATTCCGGGGTACGGTGGTACGCAGCGTTTGGCACAACTCATCGGTAAAGGAAAAGCGATGGAACTCATTATGACTGCTGGTATGATTTCTGCTGAAGAAGCACTATCATGTGGTTTGGTAAACTACGTAACTCCACAAGACGAATTGCTAGCCTTAGGAGAGAAATTAGCGAGTAAAATTATGAGAAACTCGTCAGTGGCTATCGCTGCAGCAATTAGAGCTGTCAATGATAACTACGTAGACGGTGTTAACGGATTTGAGACTGAAATTGAAGAATTTGGTGCTTGTTTTGCTACCGAAGATTTTAAAGAAGGTACTACTGCCTTTTTAGAAAAAAGAAAACCTTCGTTTCCAGGAAACTAAAGTTCCTTTTCAAAAACAATCTTTTGCTGCCCTGTAGCATTGGTATATACCCTGGTGATATTGAACCCCGAACGAAGGTTTAATATCATCATGGGTTTAAATCGATTCATCGATTTGGCTCTTATTCTCGAAAAACCCATTTTTTTGGCCAGTGCGTGCTGTTTTCGCAGCAACATATCGGCTATTCCCATTTTTCTGAACGCAGGCAACACTCCACCCAACCAACTGTAAAAAGTATCCTCGTCGTATAAATATCCTATTTTAAATCCTACTGGCTTCCCTTTACAGAAGGCAACAAGCGTTAAGAATCGCTCTTTTTCGCGAAAGCGCTGATCAAAAAAACCCTCGTCGGCATCGGTGAAAATTTCGCTGTAGAGTGATTTTAGAACTCGGTAATGCTCCTTAGACGGCTGGTCGTAAATAATCTCGGTTTGTAGTAACTCCATAAAACAAAAATAGCGCCTAAAAAGATTTTAGATGCTATTTTTTACTTAAGGGGAATAAATTTTATTATGGGGATTGAGTTCCAAACATACACTAATTTTCATAAAAAACAAAAATTAACATAAATTTTATTTAAAAAACACAAAAAATTAACATTATACTTTCCCCTCCCACTCCATATAGAATTGATCTAGAAATTTTTCCATAAACAAATGTCTTTCAGCGGCAATCGCTTTCCCTGTCGCTGTATTCATCTTGTCTTTTAAGAGTAATAATTTCTCGTAAAAATGATTAATGGTCGGAGCGGTAGATTTCTTGTATTCCTCTTTTGTCATGTTTAAATTTGGAGCAATACTCGGATCGTACAGCGCTCTATTTTTAAAACCTCCGTAGTTAAAGCACCTCGCAATTCCAATTGCGCCAATAGCATCTAAACGATCCGCATCCTGGATGACGTCGAGTTCTGGTGAGTGAAAATCTTGAGTAAAATTCCCTCCTTTAAAAGAGATATTTCGAATAATTTGCACTACGTGTTCAATAATTGAATCTTCCACTTCCAAGCTACTCAAAAAGTCACTTGCCTTTTTAGGACCTACTGTTTCATCACCATTGTAAAATTTACTGTCTGCTATATCGTGTAACAGTGCCCCTAAGGCCACCACAAACGTATCGACCTCTTCATTTTCAGCGATGAGTAAGGCGTTTTTATACACGCGTTCTATATGAAAATAATCGTGTCCTCCTTCAGCTCCTTTCAAGGTTTCTCGGACGTAATTCTGAGTATGTTCAATAATTTTTTTTGTATCCATCACACAAAAATAGCACAAAAAAATCCTGAGCAAGCGCTCAGGATTGTAATTTTATTTCGAAAATATCTTAGGCTAAAACTTCCTTCTTTACGAGGTCGTTACTCACTAAGTACTCCGCGATTTGTATTGTATTTGTCGCTGCTCCTTTTCTGAGGTTATCGGCAACAATCCACATATTCAATGCATTGTTTCTAGAGAAATCTCTACGGATTCTCCCTACAAAAACTTCGTCTTTTCCTTCCGCGAAAAACGGCATAGGATACTCGTTGTTTTCGATATTATCTTGTACGATAACTCCGTCTGTTTCCGATAACAACTGCTTGATATCTTCTACTTCAAAAGCACTGTCAAACTCGATATTCACAGACTCTGAATGGCCACCAACAACAGGAATACGCACAGCTGTTGCCGTTACTCCAATCGAATCGTCATTCAAAATCTTATGCGTTTCACGCACTAACTTAAGTTCTTCTTTCGTATACCCTCCGTCTTCAAAGACATCACAGTGTGGTAAGGCGTTTTTATGAATTTGGTGTGGGTAGGCAGCTTCTCCTTCCACTCCATTAGCTTCATTGTCTAACTGACGAACGGCCTTAACTCCTGTTCCTGTAATGGATTGATACGTAGAAATCACCAACCTATTAATTCCGTACTTACGGTGCAATGGCGCTAAAGCCAACACCATTTGTATGGTAGAACAATTTGGGTTTGCGATAATTTTATCGTTTTCCGTAAGGCTATCGGCATTTATTTCTGGAACGATTAACTTTTTCTCAGGGTCCATTCTCCAAGCAGAAGAATTATCGATAACCGTAGTTCCTACTGCGGCAAACTTTGGTGCCCACTCCAGAGAAGTACTTCCTCCTGCTGAGAACAAAGCGATATCGGGTTTCATCGAAACGGCCGTTTCTAACCCGACAACCGTATAATCGGTTCCGTTATACGTAATACTATTACCAACTGATCTCTCAGATGCTACGGGGATTAACTCTGTTACTGGGAAATTACGTTCAGCTAATACCTGTAACATTACATTTCCTACCATTCCGGTAGCTCCGACTACTGCTACTCTCATTATATTTAAATTTTAACGTGTTTTTTCTTTTAAACTGTTTCTCTAACAGTTACAAAGGTTTAAAAAAATCAGATTGGTTGTATATTAAATTTGTGTTTTTTTAGCCCTTGGTTTAATTCTTATCAATTTTAAACAAAAAGTAGCAAATTAAACAGCAAACCACAAAAAATCAGTACCTTTGCAGCGATTTTTTACAAAATCAACACATTTTGTTTAACTTAAATGGTATAGCATGCAACTGTACAACAAGTTAAGCGCGGAAGAACGCGCTCAATTAATTGACGAAGCGGGAAAAGACCGTCTTACTATTTCTTTTTATCAATATTTTCAGATAAAAAACCCAACCTTATTTAGAAACAAGCTGTTTATCGAATGGGAGAAGCTCGATGTACTTGGGAGAACGTATGTCTCTTACGAAGGAATCAACGCCCAGATATCAGTTCCTTCAGAAAATTTTCTCAAATTAAAAGATCAATTAGATGCTATTGAGTTTCTAAAGGACATTCGATTAAACGTAGCTGTTGAACAAGACAACAAGTCATTTTTAAAGTTAAAGATTAAGGTACGTGATAAGATTGTTGCTGACGGATTAAACGATGAAACTTTTGACGTAACGGATAAAGGAGTTCATTTATCTGCCGCTGAATTTAACAAAATGTTGGCCGATCCGAATACAGTGTGCGTAGACATGCGCAATCACTACGAAAGTGAAATTGGCCATTTCGACGGTGCTGTGACTCCAGATGTAGATACGTTTAGAGATTCACTAGACATCATTGAGGAAGACTTAAAAGACCACAAAGAAGATAAAAATCTATTGATGTATTGTACGGGAGGAATTCGTTGTGAAAAAGCCTCTGCCTACTACAAGCACAAAGGATTTAAAAATGTTTTCCAACTTGAAGGTGGAATTATCGAATACACGCGTCAAGTAAAAGCCGAAGGTCTCGAAAACAAGTTTTTAGGTAAAAACTTTGTCTTCGACCACCGAAGAGCTGAGCGTATTTCTGACGATGTCATTTCTAATTGCCATCAATGTGGAACTCCATGCGACACGCATACCAACTGTGCCAACGAAGGATGTCATTTACTTTTCATTCAGTGTGAGGCCTGTGCTGAAAAAACAGAAAACACCTGTTCTCCTGAATGTCAAGACATCATTCAACTTCCTTACGAAGAGCAAAAAGCATTGAGAAAAGGAAAGCACGCCAGCAATAAAATTTTCAAAAAAGGACGTTCAGAAGCATTAAAGTACAAGAAGTAATGCAGAAGATTGAATTAATGGCTCCTGCCGGTAATTTCGAATCGTTACAGGCAGCACTCGACAACGGATGTGATTCGGTGTATTTTGGTGTGGAACAGCTCAATATGAGAGCACGTGCCTCTATCAATTTTACCTTAGACGACTTAGAGGAAATTTCACGTAGGTGTACCGAAAAAAACGTACGCACCTACCTGACCTTAAACACCATAGTATACGACCACGATTTATCAATCGTAAAAACACTGATCAAAAGGGCAAAAGAAGCTAATATTACAGCCGTCATTGCCATGGATCAGGCGGTAATTGCTATGGCTCGTGCCGAACAAATGGAGGTACACATCTCTACGCAGATCAATATTACCAACATCGAAACCGTGAAATTCTACGCGATGTTTGCCGATACGGTTGTGTTGAGTAGAGAATTGAGTTTACGACAGGTTAAGAAAATTACCGATCAAATTGCCAAGGAAGAAATCAAAGGGCCTTCAGGTAGGTTACTCGAGATCGAAATTTTCGGACACGGTGCTTTGTGTATGGCTGTTTCTGGTAAGTGTTATATGAGTTTACATTCACATAATTCCTCGGCAAACAGAGGTGCCTGCAAGCAAAACTGCCGCAAAAAATACACGGTTATCGATCAGGAATCTGGTTTTGAAATGGAGCTTGACAACGAGTATATCATGTCACCAAAAGACCTCTGTACCATTGACTTTCTAGATCAGGTGGCTGACGCCGGAATTAAGGTTTTAAAAATTGAAGGACGCGGTAGAGCTCCTGAATACGTAGCCAAGGTAATTAAGTGCTACCGAGACGCTATCGACAGCTTGTATGACGGAAGTTATGACAAAGCCAAGGTCATTAGCTGGATGCAAGAATTAGAAAAGGTATACAACCGCGGTTTTTGGAATGGTTATTACTTAGGTCAAAAACTCGGTGAATGGAGCAAAGAACCCGGCTCACACGCAACCCAGAAAAAAGTTTACTTGGGTAAAGGAGTACACTTTTTCCCTAAACCTTCCATTGGAGAGTTTAAAATAGAAGCCTATGACGTCTCTGTTGGTGATACTATTTTGATTACGGGCCCAACTACTGGTGCACGTGAAATGACCTTACAGAGCATGTACGTAAACGATAAGGACGCTACTACTGCGAGTAAAGGAGACGAAGTTACTATGAAACTCGATTTCAGAATTAGACCTTCTGACAAACTGTATAAAATAGTAAAAACTGAATTTGCCAAAAACTAATGGTAGTCATCACCCTACAGAGAAACAAGTGCATTGGTTGCAACTACTGCGTGGAATTGGCACCGGGTCAATTTCAAATGTCTAAAAAGGACGGAAAGTCTGTTTTGTTGCACGCCACGGAAAAAAAAGGATTCTATACCATTAAGTCGCATGACGAAAGCATTTACGATGCATCAAACGATGCAAAAAAAGCCTGTCCTGTGAACATCATAGAAGTCAAACAAGTATAAAAATACACCTCTAATAAAAAACGCCTCATAGAAATCTACTGGGGCGTTTTTTTATACTTAATTAGAATGGCTTCAAATACTTTTTCTTCGGGTTTTCCGTACCTTTGTAAAAATTTATTTCCCATGAAAAATCGTTTACAACTACTGGTAAAATTATCGATAATTTCAGTCTATTTAATCTTTATTGCAGGTTCTGTAGTTCGCATGACTGGTTCAGGTATGGGCTGTCCAGATTGGCCAAAGTGTTTTGGATATTACATTCCGCCTACCTCAGAAACCCAAATTACGTGGCAAGCGAATAAAAGTTATGAAAAAGGCATGATTATCATCAAAGACGAAACCTTATTTGTAGCGCAAAACGATGTGACCACGGCAGCTAGTTTTAACCCTAGTAACTGGGAAAAATACACCAAACACGATTACGCAAAATTCAACAAATACCATACTTGGACGGAGTACATCAACCGATTGGCATCCGTACTTGCAGGTTTTGTCTTTTTGTTCCTAATCGTCTCTGCCAGTCAATACTGGAATAACGACAAGCGCATTCCCCTATTGGCCTACGGAGCCTTCTTGTTAATGTTGTTCGAAGCTTGGCTGGGAAAAACAGTAGTAGACACCAACCTAAAACCCACCATCATCACCATACATATGGTTGCAGGTTTAGTGATTGTAGCCCTTTTGTTATACTTGCACTTCATTATCAACCCAAGTACAGAAAACAACAGAAAATACAATGCTTTATTCAACAAGCTACTCATCGTATCCGTTGTATTTTCATTGATACAAATTGCTATGGGAACTCAGGTTCGACAATTTATCGACGAACAGGTAAAGCAATTTGGTTTTGCCAACAAAGAATACAGCTTAATGGATCCTAATTTTAAGTTCTACTTTCACCGCTCGTTTACCATCGCTATCGTTTTGGTGAATTTGGGAATGTTTTACTTAAATCAAATCAAAAATCTTGGATATCAATTAGTCAATTGGATCGTGTTTTTAATTTTCCTAGAAACGATTACGGGGATTTTAATGTATTACGCAGAATTTCCGCTCGGTACCCAAGCGACGCACTTATTGGCAGGAGCATTGCTGTTTGGACTTCAATTTTACCTTTGGTTGCAAAGTAAAAAGCCCGCTAAAGCCATAGAAACAATACAATCGTAGCACACTTAATAAGCACTAAAGACAGCGGTAAAAAAACACTTCTGGCATAAGAAAAGTTGAACAGCCGCTTAACTCCCACTAGCAGTATCCACAAGGCTAACAACCAGGCGATATAACTCAACATCGCTAAAACGTGATGTGGTATGAGCTCGTTGAGCTGTGAAATATAGTGCTCTAATACGGCAATCGCATTGAAGAGTACTATGGGGACAAAAGCGTATCCGAGCAATGGGATCACATATTCGCGGTGCTGTTTGGCTCCCAACCAATTCGCTAATACAGACAGGGAAAAGCCCAGTACTAAAGCAAACCAAAGCATTAAGAACACGTGTAGGATGGTAAAGCCTAAATTGACAACGAACAGCCGGTTTTCTTCCTCTGGCGTTATAAACAACACATAACGCAGTACACCTAATACGGCAAACAACCAAAGTGTTCGTTGATAGGCAGCACGACTATCTTCACCTTTAAGTGAAACTGCTGCTTGCTCTGAATTAAATAATAACAAAAAAAATGTCCTCATAGCGATTGGCAAATCCCTACTTCGTCGTCCATTCACAAGTCTCCATCATTCGTATCATATCCTTTTTGATGTATTCAACAGCCGGATAAATCGAATCGTAGTTAGGCTTGGCATAGAAGAACAACGAAGCCTTTAAAAAATGTTTTGTACTATCGGTTACGTGAAACTGCACTTGAGAAGCAGCATTACCACTGATCTCACAGAGCTTTCCAAAAACCTTGGTTTCGTCATTGAAGTAATTAATATAAGAAATATTATCCGCTTTCACCGTATGTTCTAGCACAAGTTTCTCAGATTCAAGCAATAACTCTCTCAAATTACCCTGTACGGGTCGGTAAGTAATATCAACGGAAGCCTTTAATGCGGGGTATTTGATTTTCAACCACTGCTTAGGTAAATCTTTAATTTCTGTATTCTCGGGAATATCAAATTGATACGGGCGTTTCACCGGCAATTTGCGAAATTCCTTTTTCGGGTAATTCAAACTCAGGTAGGCTTTGGGTTTCGGAAACGGATCGGCTCCACACCCCCACAACACTACACACATCACAATACCAATTAATTTACGCATCTCTGGTTACTTTTACTTGTTTAATTCGTTTTTTATCAATCGCTTCTACCGTAAACGTATACTTACTAAAATTTATTTTCTCACCTTTCTTCGGAAACTTTCCAGATACTTCTAGGATAAATCCAGCAATCGTTTCGCTTTCCCCTTTTACTTCTTCAAAATCTTCTTCATGCTCGTCGTCTAAGACCCTACAAAAATCTTTGATGGTCGTTTTCCCTTCAAACACATAATTGTTCTCATCGAGCTTTGAATAGCTCAAGTCTTCATCGTCAAACTCATCATTGATATCTCCTACAATTTCCTCAATTACGTCTTCTAGGGTAACAATACCACTGGTTCCGCCGTATTCATCTACCACGATAGCCAAGTGATTCTTTTTCTCTTGAAACTCTCCTAGCAGGTCATCTAGCTTTTTGTTCTCAGGGACAAAAAAGGGCTTGCGAATTAGCGATTGCCAATCGAAGGTCTCTTTGTCCAGGTGTTTGAGCAGGTCTTTTGCGTATAAAACGCCAATGACGTTGTCGATATTATCGCTAAATACTGGATTTCTTGAGTAGCCGTTTTTTAGTATAATACGCAGTACCTCTTCGTAACTGGTATTTTCTTCGATGGCACAAACGTCGGTTCTCGGTCGCATAATTTGTACCGTTTCCGTATTTCCAAAGGTGACGATTCCCTCTAATATTTTCTGTTCATCTTTGGTCGTCGCATCGTCAGAAGTGAGTTCCAACGCCTGCGACAAGCGCTCAACCGATAAATTATTATTCTTGTTCCCCAAGCGGTTTTCTACGACAGAGGTCAGCTTGATTAGGGGAGCACTTAAAGGGGTCAAAACGGTATTCAATACCTGAATAGGCCTCGACATAAAAGTCGCAAACTGCAGTGATTTTCTGGTTGCGTAGACTTTAGGGAGCACCTCACCAAAGAGTAAAATCAAAAAAGTAACGAGAATAACCTCAATACCAAATTTCCACTTTTTATCAATCCCTTCCAAAACCACTTCTCCCAAAGCTGCGAAGAGTAGTACGATGAGAATATTGATAAAGTTATTAGTAATTAAAATGGTACCGAGCAATTTTTGTGGTTTCGCCAACAAATTCGCCACCACGCTCTTTCCTTTGCTTTTGTCTTTCAGTTGTTCCAACTCGGTATTGGAGATGGAAAAAAAGGCCACTTCAGCTCCTGAAACGAGTGCTGAGCATATAAGCAAGGCCAGCAAAAGCGTCGCATTGAGGGTTGTTAACCAATCAATAGCGCTGAGAAAATGAAGAAAAGGTTCGGGTTCTGGATCCAAAATTAAAATTTAAGTTAAACTAGAATGGTAAATCATCATCGTCATTCATAGGTGTCTGATTCACCTGAGGTGCTGCACCGGTTGGGCTCGCAGGGTTTCCTGATAACGGTTGCTCTGCTGGGCGTCCCATTGCAGCGGGATCTTTTTTAGTCGATAAAAAAGTCATGTCTTGCACTTGAATTTCGGTAGTATAGCGCTTTTGTCCGTCCACCTCGTATTGACGGTTTTTCAATCGTCCTTCCACATATACTTTATCTCCTTTGGTCAAGTATTTTTCACATATTTCAGCCAGCTTATTACGCACGACTATATTGTGCCATTCCGTGTTTGTAATTCGCTCTCCTGTTTGCCTGTTGGTATAGGTTTCATTTGTAGCAATAGGAAAACGACCGATGGCATTTCCTCCTTCAAAATAGTGCATCTTCACTTCATCTCCTAAATGTCCAATAAGTATTACCTTGTTAACGGTACCTGCCATATGCTTTAAATTTGTGTAACATCAAATATACAAAAATTACAATTCCTCCTTTAAATATTCCTTCAAAAACTTATCGATAAGCACTGGTACGGGTTTTTGTTTTACCTCGTTCCAACTGATGGTTTCTTCAGTAACGCTCGGCGTGTTCACTATCCAGAAATTCGTGTACAAATGCTGATGTGACAGCTTGTGAACTACTGCCTTTTCATTAAAGAGCGATACGGATACTTCTTTATGGTGAACGAGTTCTTGAAAGCGGGCCGACTGCAGCAACTCCTTTTCCGACACTTCGCCCTTTCCTTCTACGAGCGGAAACTGATACAAGCCTTGCCAAATACCTTTTCCTTTACGCTCCTCTAAAACGGTCGCTTCTTTCTCCGTGTCGACCACTAGATAATTAAAGTAACGTTTTTTTACTTTGAGTTTTTTCTCTTTTACCGGAAGTTCTTTTACCTGATGGCTTCTAAAGGCCACGCAGGATTCCGAAAAAATGCAGGTTGAACACAGCGGGTTTTGGGGTTTACAATGAAGTGCGCCAAAGTCCATCAGTGCTTGATTGTAATTTCCGGGCTCACTGGGCTCCAGCAATTCTTGGGCAACTGCTTTGAACTCCTTAATTCCCTTCGTCGTATTTATGGGAGTTGCGATCCCCAGGTATCGGGCAAGTACGCGATATACGTTTCCATCGACTACAGCAACGGGCTCCTGATAGCAAATCGAAGCGATGGCTGAGGCGGTATAATCCCCTACTCCCTTTAATTTTAACAAATCTTTATAAGTTCCTGGAAAAATGCCATTACGCTCATTGGCCACGTATTTTGCGGTAAAGTGCAAATTACGTGCTCGGGAGTAATAGCCGAGTCCTTGCCAAAGTTTAAGCACCTTTGCTTCGGGGGCATTTGCTAAATCGAACACGGTCGGAAAATGCTTAATAAAGCTCAAAAAGTACGGTAAACCCTGGGCTACGCGTGTTTGTTGCAACATAATTTCACTCAACCAAATCACATAAGGATCCTTAGATTTTCGCCAAGGCAAATCCCGATCATTTTCTAAATACCACTGTATTAAATTGTTACCAAAAGACATTTTAAAAATTTAGTTTTGCAAAATTACAGTATTTCCCTCGTTTTTTTTTAAGTTTAAACTTTTTCGGAATAGATTAATTATCATATATTTGCATCCTCAAATTTTAAAGAAAACAAATCAAAAAATATTTATAATGACAAAAGCAGATATCGTATCTAAAATTTCGGATAAAAGTGGAATTGAAAAAGCAGATGTTTTAGCGACTGTTGAAGCATTCATGGAAGAGGTTAAAGAGGCGTTAGAGAACGGTGACAATGTTTATTTAAGAGGATTCGGAAGTTTTATCATCAAAACTAGAGCTGAGAAAACAGGAAGAAATATCTCTAAAAATACTACTATTAAAATTCCTGCTCACAACATTCCAGCTTTTAAGCCATCTAAAGTATTTACTGAAGGTGTAAAAGCGAAAGTAGCAGTTAAATAATATCTGTAAATAAAGTATTAACCTGAAGCGCAAGCTTTATTAAAACATTTTAATTATGCCAAGTGGTAAGAAAAGAAAGAGAGCTAAGATCTCTACACACAAAAGAAAGAAAAGAGCAAGAGCAAATCGTCATAAGAAAAAGTAAGCAATAGCTTACTTTTTCCGTTTGCTTAAATAGCTTAAAAACGTTCATTGACATTAAGGTTTCAACACCTTAAACGGTATTAAAACACAATACCTGTTTACAATTTTTAATCCGTCTTGTATGCAAATACAAGGCATAAAAACAACTTCAGATGAAAACAGAATTAATAATTCGTTCCAATTCTTCTGATATTGATTTTGCCTTATTAAGAGATGGAAAACTTATAGAATTAAACAAAGAAACGAGCGACAACAAGTTTTCAGTAGGTGATATTTTCCTTGCAAAAATAGGAAAGGTAATGACTGGGCTGAACGCTGCGTTTGTCAATGTGGGTTACCCAAAAGACGGTTTTTTACACTATCACGATTTGGGACCTCAAGTTCAATCTTTGAACAAATTCATTAAAAAGGTAAGCACAGGTAAATTTAAAGAATTCACTTTAAAAAACTTTCGCTTTGAAGAGGACATCGACAAAGACGGAAGCATTAACGATGTACTAAAGTCAGGTCAAAATTTATTAGTACAAATTGTAAAAGAACCCATATCTACCAAGGGGCCTAGAATTAGTTCTGAGCTGTCTATTGCCGGTAGGTATTTAGTATTAGTTCCTTTTTCGAACCGCGTATCTGTATCGCAAAAAATAGCAGATAACAAGGAAAAAGAACGCTTAAAAAAATTAGCAAAAAGTATCAAACCTAAAGGGTTTGGACTTATTTTACGTACTGTTGCTGAAGGAAAAAAAGTAGCAGAACTTGACAAAGATTTACAAAATTCACTAGATCGTTGGAAAACCATGTGTAAGCGCATAGCAAACAACAATACTCCGACGAAAATTTTAAGTGAGTTAAATAGAGCATCTTCTATTTTAAGAGATGTGATGAACGATTCTTTTACAAGTATAGTCACCAACGATGAAGCACTGAAGGTAGAGATTAAGGAATACCTTCAAGAAATTTATCCTGAAAAAGAAAAAATAGTGAAACTACACAGATCACAGATGCCTATTTTTGAAAAGTACGGCATTGAAAGACAAATAAAAACATCGTTTGGTAAAACAGTTTCTATGAGCAAAGGTGCTTATTTGGTAATAGAGCACACCGAAGCTTTACACGTAATTGATGTAAACAGTGGAAACCGCTCTAACAAAGCCTTAAGCCAAGAAGAAACTGCCTTAGAAGTCAACCTAATTGCCGCTACCGAGATTGCTCGCCAGTTACAGTTGCGCGACATGGGAGGAATTATAGTCGTTGACTTTATTGATATGAAAAGTGCTGAAAACAGACAAAAGTTATTTCAACACTTAAAAGAAGCTATGTCTTTTGATCGTACAAAACACAAAATCTTACCTCCGAGTAAGTTTGGTTTAGTACAGATAACAAGACAACGTGTACGACCTGAATTACACATAAAAACAAGAGAACCAAATCCGAATAAAAATGGAGAAGTTGAAGCTCCTATCGTTTTATTGGATAAAATAGAAGCTGAATTAGAACGCTTGTTAAACAGCGATAAAAATTATACGAACATCACGTTAAATGTTCATCCTTTTATCGCCGGTTACCTTACCAACGGGTTCAATTCAATACGCTTTAAGTGGTTTCTAAAGCACAAAAAGTGGATTAAAATTTTACCTCGTGATGCCTACCAATACTTACAGTATAAGTTTTTCTATAAAAGACCTAAGAAGAAAAAAGGTAAGTAAGGCTTAATCTTATTACGAAAAAAAATCCCTACCATGCGTTATGGTAGGGATTTTTCGTTTGTATAGGGTACTGACTTATTGTAAGTCAAACCCAATATCTGTGCGATAATTCATCTTATCGAATGTTATCTTTTCTATGTTTTTATACGAGGTAGCTAAGGCTTCTTCCATGGTATCTGCCAATGTGGTAATTGCCATGACTCTTCCTCCACTGGTAAGTACCTTATCGCCGTCTAACTTGGTTCCGGCGTGGTAAACGATCGAACCTTCTGCCTGCTCAAAACCGCTGATTTGCTTCCCTTTTTCGTAAGCCTCTGGGTAACCTCCAGATACCAACATTACCGTCGTTGCGGTTTGGCTAGTAACCTCATACGACTTCGAATCTAAGGTTTGATTAGCCACTCCTTCAAAGAGCTCTAACAAATCCGATTGGATTCTCGGGAGTACTACTTCCGTTTCCGGATCTCCCATACGTACGTTATACTCAATCACAAAAGGATCACCAGCTACATTCATCAATCCGATAAAAATAAACCCTCTGTAATCAATACCATCTTTCTGTAAACCCTCTACAGTAGGTTTTACAACGCGTTCTTCTACTTTTGCTAGGAAAGCATCGTCTGCAAAAGGAACTGGCGAAATAGCCCCCATTCCTCCTGTATTCAACCCGGTATCTCCTTCTCCGATACGCTTGTAATCTTTAGCAGATGGCAATACCTTATAACTCTTCCCATCGGTCAATACAAATACCGATAATTCGATTCCTCTTAAAAACTCCTCAATAACAACAGTAGATGAGGCTGCCCCGAATTTCTCATTCGTCAACATGTCTTCCAATTCGGCCTGTGCTTCGGCTAAATCATCGATAATAAGTACTCCTTTTCCTGCTGCTAAACCATCTGCTTTCAACACAAATGGCGGTGTCAATGTGGTTAAAAAAGCTTTCCCTTCCTCTAGAGAATCTTTGGTAAACGACTGGTATTGCGCTGTTGGAATACCGTGTTTTTGCATGAACTGTTTTGAAAAGTCTTTACTTCCTTCCAACAAAGCTCCATCTTTTTTAGGCCCGATTACGGGGATGTTTTTTAGTTCTTCATCGGCTAAAAAATAATCGTGTACTCCGGCAACCAAAGGAGCTTCAGGTCCTACGACCACCATTTGAATCTCATTGGCTACTACTGCAGCTTTTACCGACTCAAAATCAGTAGGGTCAACAGCTAAATTTTCTGCAATAGCTGCAGTTCCTGCATTTCCTGGAGCTACGAATACCTTCGTTACTTTTGCACTCTCTGTAATCTTTTTGGTAAAGGCGTGTTCTCTACCTCCAGATCCTAAAATTAAAATATTCATTTGTTGTGTTGTTTTGTTCCTGCAAATATATTCCAAAGAAAAAAGAGAGACTTAAAAAAGCCTCTCTTTTTTTCAAACTAAAGAACCAACATTTATTCCTTAATCACCTTCTTCGTAACAATCTCCCCGGATGCTAATGCAATTTGTAGTAGGTACATACCTTTTGGTAACTCAGTGGTCAAAACGTCTTTTTCCCTGCCTGAGGCAACCGTTGTACCGTATAATGTTCTTAGCTTCCACACGACGATTTCTTTTCTTGTTTGTATAGTTATTTTATTTGTAAACGGATTCGGATACACTTCGAACCTCGAGCTCATTTTATCCGATTCCACATTTATTTTACCGGCTACAGGCAACTCCTTTTCATTTGTTTCCTGAGCTGTTCTTGCTGAGCAACCTTGAATAAAGGCCTTAAATTTAGCTCCTGAAAGGGCTTTAAACCCCGGTATTAATCGAACTCTAGTTCCTGCACTATAATACGCTTCTGCCCCGTTTTCAATAGTGTTTTGGGCATTGAGAGCAACAATAGCCGATTGGTAATCTTTACGACCTGCAGATACTGTGTGCTTCAGCGTTACTTCATTTACACAACCCTTTACGTACGCTACCGTTAAAAAGCCGGCATCGTAATGATTTCCGCTCTTACTCGAAAAATTAATTCCGAAGTGATACGTAGTCGTGTAGGTTGCATTCGCAACATTGTTAACAGTAATACTAAAACTGTCAGAACCATAGCGAAATAGCCTTCCTGAAGTCTTACTAATACTCGCTCCTGCTGCACCTGACAAATACCAATTAAAATCGGTACTTGTTGGGTTAAACAGCGTAAAACTCACTGTTTTGTATTCGCCGTTGCGAACTGTTACATATTTACTTTTGGGAGAAATATACTGGGCAAAGAGAAATTTCCCAGTCAGTAACAGCACGCACAGCAATACATATTTTTTCTTCATCATAACTTTCTAGTTTACTTTTCAAGCAATTAAGCAACGATTTATTTCTTTTCAGCTAATTTTTTTTCCAATGCTTTGATGCGCTTTTCTTGTTCAATGGTATACAGCGTTAACTCTTCAATTTTTTGAAGTAATAAATTGGTCATTTCTTTCAATTGCAAGCCCTCTTTTTGGATGGTTGCCGCCGATGGAACAGATGGTAAGTGGTGGTTCTTTTTGGTAAAAGCCTCAACCTCCTCCAAGCTAGGCATCTTGTAGTCTTCTTTTAACTCCGATGTTCCTTCGTAATACTTTTCGAATACATAATCTGCCGGTACTGATAAATCTACAATCACTTCCTCACTGTGAATCTTTCCTTTTACAGTCAATAATTGATCAGGATTCTGTGTCCCAATACCAATATATCCAGTATTTTTAAAAGTCATTAATTTAATATCTCCCGGATTAGGTCCTTGCGATAACTCTAAGCTATTATTGAGTCCATGCCCAAAATGAAACCAAGAATCGGAATTGTTAGGAATGAACGAAATAGACGATGCATTATTTTTGTTGAGTACCAGCTTCATGTTTGTAGCCGTTTGAGCCGCGAATGATCCAGAAGGGTTATCATCTCCCATACCGATCGCTAATTTAGATGGTACTTTCAGTACTCCGTCAGAAGTATACTCCAACTCACTTGACCACGACCAATTTCCATTTACTTTTGGCGCAATGTGTAGCTTATGCGGTAAACTTCCTCCATCTGGCGTATGTAAAATCCAAGAATTCGATCCTCCACTTATTAAATCCTGTCCTTGACTGGCTAAGCCGATAAACAATACGGCAGCCGTTAAAATAACTTTTTTCATATATACTTAATTTTTTACTATCTTCTTGGTGATTATCCCTGTTGGAGTACTAAACACAATTCTATAAATCCCAATTGGCAATTGACTTACCGATATTGAGTTTGAATTCAATTTTCCTTCTTGTAAGGTGACTCCTTGAAGGTTGATGATTTTATATGAATTCAGTTGTTCTTTACTATCTATATTTAGCGTTTCTCGCACCGGATTAGGATACAATCTCGTCTTTTTACCAGCATCTCCATTTGGCAATCCTTCTAAATCGTTTGTTTGACCGTTACCTACCGTGGTTTTACTACCTGGCATCATTTGCCGCGATAAATAAGGAATAATTCTAATTTGATGTCCATTCTTAGGTATAAAGCGTATGGAATGTCCGCTCTTCAAATTAACATAAATCTCACCCTCTACAATTGTATGCTTGCCATTGGTGGTGATTTCCAAATCCACATCACACTCAGAAAAGTTGATGGAACTCACCTCTCCACTTACGACCACAGATCCTACCTGCGGGCAATTCCCTGAATTTTGTCCTCTTAAGCCCTGAAACGACAATAGAATTGTTAATAATAATAAAATAGCCCCCTTTGTTCTCATGTTACAAATATCTAGTTATAGTTCATTCAAAAAAATACCGGAATTATGGTATTTTTACCTCTCGACCCAAATATAGGATTAGAATGAATACGGCTTTTAAATTATTCTTTGTTTTTACAGTAATCACGAGTGCTTGCTTTGCACAAAGCACAGAAAAAACCATCGACTCGCTACATACAGAATACGAGAAATGGAGGCATAATGACTACGAAAGATCAAGTGTCATTGCTTTAAAGGCATACGCAATAAGTAAATCTACCAAGAATGATTCCCTCATTTTTCAGAGTTTGTATAATAAACTAGACAATCTCTTTAAAAGAATGCAAATAAAAAAAGTTAATAAGAGATTGGATAGCTTGCGGCTACTGGCAGAAAAGACGCAAATCCCTAAGCATCTGGCTGCTTTCTATGAATTAAACACCAATGTCAAACGCCGTTTGAATTTATACAATGAAGCTATTGCTAGCTCTCTTAAAGCCGAAGAAATTGCAAAAAAACACAAGTTAGCTTTTTTAGAGCAGCAGATTATGCTTAATAGAGCTTTTATCTATAAGTATACTCAAGGAAAAAAAGCGGCTATTAAGCACCTTCATTCCGTATTAGAAAATCCAAAGTACACCAATAAATACCTAACTGCTTGCGCTTATAACTCGATAGCAAAATTATATGGTAAAAATTTAAAAGAGAATGAAAAATACAAACTAAAAGCCATTGAATTGGTAAAAGAATTAGATTATAAAAGACTGAAACTATCAATATACCATAATTATAGTAATCTATTACTAAAAACGAAACGATTTAATGAAGGCTTCAAATACCTAAATATAGTAAAAAAACTAGCATCTGAACTAAATGACAAAACTACATTATTCCATATTTACGCCACTATTGCAGATTACCATTACGACTTAAAAGATTATCCTAAATGTATTGAAACTTATACAGAAGCATTTAAAAAATACGGAAAGTATACTCAAGATCGAAATAGAGCCTACAGTTATTGGGTGTTGGCCGATGCTTACTATTTTAATCGGCAATTTGAAAAAGGCTATATCTATCAAGAAAAGGTGATTTACCTAAAAGACAGTTTGTTTAATAAGGAACGAAATGAAATTACTCAACGTTTAACGACAGAGTATGAAGTAGAACGCAAAAACAGCAAAATAGCACTGCTTCAAAAGGAAAAAGACTTAGAACGTCAACGAAGAAATACCGCCATTATCGGTGGAAGTTTGCTTTTAATACCCCTGCTCTTATTGGTTTTCTTTTACCGTTACCGCATGCGTATACAAAAAACTATTAAAGAACAGGCCGATCAACTGCACGAACAAGAAATTGCACAACTTCAACAAGAACAGAAAATTAAACGTATTGAAGGATATATAGAAGGTGAAGAAAAGGAAAAAAACAGAATCGCCTTGGAACTACACGATGGCATTGGCGGACAGCTTGCAGGTATTCAGCATTTGGCCAACCATCTCAGCTCCGATAAAAATGCCGAACAACTCAGCAAGGACCTACAACAGGTTGCTAGAAATGTACGTTTACTCTCACACAGCTTGAGTTACAACTACAGTAAACATCAGTCATTTCCCGATCTGTTGCAGTTATTAAAAGAGCAATACAGCAATCATTTCACTCTTGAAGCTAGTATTTACCCTCAAAACAGACTTTCGGAGCTCAACGATAGGCAAAAGCACTTCTTATACCGTTGTACTCAGGAGCTCGTTACCAATATTTACAAACACGCAAAAGCTACAGAGGTCAGTCTTTCTATTTCCATCGATCACCAAATAACACTGGTGGTAGAAGATGACGGAATTGGATTTAACACCGAAGCCCACAACAAGGGAATAGGCCTATTAAACATTCAAGAACGCGTAGCTAATTTAGAGGGAACCCTACATATAGATTCACACCCTCAAAGAGGAACAACAGTCATTATTGAAATTCCGAATTAACCATGAACAACATCTCTGTACTACTTATCGACGACCATCAATTATTTTTAGACGGACTCAGTACCTCCTTGAGCAAGCTTGACTTTATCGAGGTAAAAAATACATTTAGTAATGGTAATTCAGCGCTCAAATACCTTCAAAAGCATCCCGTTGATTTAGTTATTACCGATATTTCCATGCCAGACATGAACGGCATTGAGCTGATAAAAAAACTTAAAAAATTGCAGCCCAATGCAAAAACACTGGTGATTAGCATGTTTAACCCCCTACATAATGAAACCGGATTTTACGACGGCTACTTGTTAAAAGATGCCAGTCTAGACGAGGTGACAAAGGCTATTAAAACTATTGTCTGGGATGAAAAGAGCTACTTTTTTGATCAGGACTTTAAAGCTGCACAGTTTGAATTTAAAAACAACATCGTTACCAAACGAGAAAAAGAAATCATCCGACTGATAACCGAAGAGAAAACTGTCGATGAAATTGCTGCACTCTTATTTTTGAGCAAACACACCGTGGAAACTCATAAAAAAAACATTTACAATAAACTTCAAATTAAAACCAGTGCTGGCTTGGTTAAATTGGCTATAAAATTAGGGATAGTCACCTAAGTCCACTTTTTAAAATACTTTACTGCAGAACTTAAATGGTACAAAAACAATAGCGGACTTTTTGACGAGCCTTGTTTTAAATTATGAACAACAATTTCAGAAGGCTCATATCGCTTTTTCTTACCGAGCTCATCAATTTTTTTACAGATATCTACATCTTCCATATACAGAAAGTAACGTTCATCAAAACCTTCTATAGCCATAAAATCAACTGTTTTATACAACTGAAAACACCCTGTAATATACTCGGGATAAAAACTCTTTGACAGGTTTAAATCTCTGTATTCTCCTTTTTCTATCTGCTTTCTAAACAGGCTTTTTAGAGGTCCTAGTCGTCTGATCAACAATTCAAAAAAACTCGGATACTTCCTGCAAGAATACTGATGCCTTCCATCTGGAAACAACACCTTTGGAGCAATCATTGCGAGTTCTTTATCTTCTGAAAAACGCTCAATTAAGTTCGGAATTACAGTTGCTTCAAAGGCGACATCTGGGTTCAATATCAAATGATACTCAGATGTTTCAGCAATCAATTCTTTTACCTGATTGTGTGCTTTACCAAAACCAACATTTTCACTATTCGCGATATATACGACATCTTTACTCCCTGCAAATTGATCTTCGAACTCCGAGTTAGGAGTATTATCAATCAAGTACAATTTTTTTGACAGTGGTACCTCGAGAAAACTGTGTATAGTATCTCTTAACTCTTCAAGGTCTTCCTTGTAAAGTACTATAGCGGCCGATATGCTTACTTTATTATTCAAATCTTTAATACGCCTTTTCTTCACCTTTAAAAACATTCAACATCGTCTGTACGATGATCTTTACATCAAGGGCCAACGACCAATTTTCGATGTAAAAAATATCCAATCGTACCCGGTTGTCAATGTCTATTTTTTTAGTTATTTCACCGCGGTAACCACTTACTTGAGCGAGTCCTGTTACTCCTGGCTTTACTGATTTCCTTTTCATATAATTTCGAACCTCTTTGGTAAAGAGATCCGATTGTTTGTTCATATGAGGTCGTGGACCTACGACACTCATCGAACCTATAAGCACATTAAAGAACTGCGGAAATTCATCCAAACTCGTACTTCTTAAAAATGCACCAATCTTTGTAATTCTCTCATCTCCCTTGCGGGCATGTTCCTTGTCAGAAACGTCATTGAGATACATAGATCTAAACTTATAACACACAAATTCCCCTCCGTGTAATCCTTCTCGTTTTTGTTTAAATATTGCCGGTCCTCTGGACTCCAACTTGATTAACACAAACAACAAAGGGTACAACCACGATAGCACAAATACGCATACCAACAAAGAAAATACGATATCAAATACACGTTTAATCAATCGATTTTCAACCAACTCAAACGGTAATTCTTTTACTCGTAATACCAATGTAGAATTACTGTAGTATTCCGTTACCGTATTTTTATTATAGAGCTCATTCGTATTCGGTATCAACTTTACAATCCGGTTATTTTCATTGGCGAACTTCGTGACTTTTTTAATTTCTTTTTCGGTAAGCTCAGTAACGGAACAATAAATTTCGTCTATTTCATGCTCGAGAACATATGCAAAACTTTCTTCTAAACCCCCCATATAATCCTCCGAACGCTTTGTTTGCTTACTAAAGAAACCACAATATTGATATCCCAACTCTTTTTCTTTACGTATTAATCGCACAAATTTTCTGGAAGAACTATCACTACCTAAAACAATAATTTTTCGGTAGTTATTTCCATAGGTTCGGTATTTTTTTAGCAGAAAAACACCTACTACTTTCACAGCAGTCAGTCCTGTAAAAAAGTAACTCAGAAACAGGGCTTGATTTCCTACGAGTACTCCTTCACGAAAAACTGAAAAATACGTATAGTACCCTAAAACAACAAGTATTATTTGATTGATCAAGAGCCCTAAAACACGGTAATAAGACGTATATCGGAATACGCGATAATACCCAGTAAACAGTGTGGAAAACACCCAAAAAACCAGCATATACCCCAAAAACTTGTATGAAGTATGTTCCAGGTCGTTCAAAAAATAAACAACCCCGACAAGTACTGATAAATCTAGCAGCAAAAATAGACTGTTTATGTATTTAGAATATCTTTTTTCCAAGGGTAAAATTCATTAATTTTTTCAGTTACGAACGCGTTCAATTCCTTTTCAAAACGATCTCTACTAAAGCGAAGTGCGTTCTTACGGATCAATTCTGGAGAGAATTTCATCGACTCAAAAGCAGCAATGGCTGTTTCAATAGCCTCAGGAGTTTGTCGATCAAAAAACACGCCTGTTTCACCGTCAATTACAGTTTCTAGTAGGCCTCCTTTTTGAAAGGCGATTACAGGAGTACCGCAGCTCTGAGCTTCTACTGGCAGAATTCCAAAATCCTCATCGGCGGCAAACACCAGAGCTTTTGCTTTTTGTAAATACGCAATCATAGCCTTTTGATCGGCTTTACCTACAAACTGAACATTTTTCTTTGCCAACTTCTTTAACTTCTTCATCTCCGGCCCATCACCAACGACGATCAATTTTTTGTTTGGCAAGTTACTAAAGGCCTCAACAATAACATCAATACGCTTGTACGCAACCAAGCGAGAAGCCGCTATATAATACTCTTCTTTGTCATTTTCTAAGGTAAATACATCAGTGTTTACAGGCGGATAAATAACGGTAGCCTCACGGTTGTAAATTTTCTTTATTCTCTGAGCAATATACTTTGAATTTGCGATAAAATAATCCACTCGAGGTGTACTAATAACATCCCATTGACGAATGTAATGCAGCACTTTTTGAGCATACCATCCTTTTATACCACGCTCTAAACCTTTACTTTTCAAATACTCGAAATACAAATTCCACGCATAACGCATGGGCGAGTGACAATAGCAAATATGCAATTGATTTTGATGGGTAAGCACCCCTTTTGCTACCGACGACGACGACGAAATGACCACGTCATATTGCGAGACATCTAAACTTTCAATAGCTCTTGGAAACCACTGCAAAAATTTACGGTGATTAGATTTTGCCGTTGGAAATTTTTGAATGAACGAAGTTGTACAGTGCTTTCCTTTTAAAACCGCTTTGCGATCCTCATCATTCAGAAAATCAATTAGTGAATAAAAATCAAAATCATCCCAAACATTGGTAATTGATTGTACCACATTTTCTGCACCTGCATGGGTATAAAACCAATCGTGTACTAATGCTTTTTTCATGGGGTTAGTTTTGTTTAGTATCATTAATAAAAAAGAGCGTATTAAAAAATGTAAAAAATACGACTCCTATTTGTCTAGCAAACAGATTTTCAGTGAGTAGGCCCAGAGCAATACTCAGTAACAATATAACATACAATGAGTTCGTAACCCTACCAAATCCCCAGAAAACACTGATTACCAATAAAAGACAACCAAATATTCCAAAAGACATCAACCAGTCTAGATACTGGTTATGGGAATTGTATCTTACATTCTTAAAATCATTTACTCCTGTAAAGGTAAAAGTATTATAGCAAGCTTGCATATTTTTTGACACATTTTGTTTTCCTACACCCAACCAGAAATGTTCTTTAACAATACCAAGCGCACAATGATAAATTCCGTACCTGAAGTTGACGGTATGCTCTTCGTCTTTGATGCGCTCACTCGGTAATTCCATTTTAGTATTGATTACTTCTAGGACTCGGGCTTTAATAGGGGTAAAAACGAGCAGTCCTAGTACCACCATGGTCAGTAGGCCAACCCCTGCAATCTTACTTTTTCTCGATTTTAATTGGGTAGCTATTCCATACAGCGTTCCTACGACAAAAATCCCCAAGGCCATTCGAGCGGAAAAGGTCACAATAGACGCCAATAACAAGGCATTAACTGCTAAGAGTACAGCTTTGGTATACAGCGCTAGCTTCAACTCTTTGATACTCCAAAAACCAATGAATATCGCAAAGACAAACAACAAGCCTAAATAGGGTAAATGTATGCCTGTCACTTCTGAAAACAAATTTCTAAACACCGGCTTATAGAACGTATTCTGCGCTTGTAGTTCAAGAAAGCCCTCTTGTAAAATTCGCATCCAACAGCGCAGTGCCAATATCGTATTGGCCGCGTAAAACACTGCTAAACTCCGATGTAATGTTTTGTTAGAAATCTCATCCCTGGTCAATACGATAAAAAGAGGGAACACTAAAAACGGAGCTCCTGTTTCCAAAAATTTCAAGAGTGAATCATCAAAACCACTCCAAACATAATTGGCGATCAAAAACAAGTAATATCCGCTTAACATCACTAAGTCTCTCAGCGATTTTCGATTTATATTCCGATAGCTTTTGTTTTTGAAAACGACCGCTATTGCCAGTAGTGCCCAGATAATAATTGTCTTTGTCGCCAGTTTTAATCCCAGCACCGGAAACATCGCAATGCCTAAAAAGCTGTAATTATAAACCTTCTGTAACTGCATCTAATTCTCTTTTAAGTACTTCCTTGTAATGGTGTGTTTTCAAATAATTTTGAGCCGCCTGCACTTTCTCTTTCGCAAGAGTCTTGCCTTCAAAAACCTCAACAATACGCTCATAAAATTCCATTGGTTTATCGGCGTGGTAATAATGCCGTTGCCTATCCAAACCAATTCCTGCTACACCTACTGACGACGACACCAAAGGGAGACCTCTAACCAAGGCGTCAATCGATTTTATCTTGACCCCCGCACCGTGTTGCATCGGATTGATAAATACGGTGGCTTCCTGATATATATTGCTCAAATCTCGTACATTGATATGCAGTTCGCATTGCGAATAACTTTCGTACTGCGTTCGTAAATCAAACTCGTCTCTATCTCCGGAACTTCCTGCTATTACCAACTGGTAATCATCGTATTTCTCTCGTAACAACGGATGTACTTTTTCCAAGTACCAACGGAGTGCTTCACTATTGTTGTCCATAAATAGAGATCCTACGAACAATACTTTCTTTCCATGGAGAGAGGGAGCACCCAATTCTGTCAATTTAAAAGGAGGCGGCATCCACAGTTTTTCGATTGTTTTCACCTTACGGCTGTCTTGTGCCAACTCTTCCTGTGATATATACCACAAACTCGACACTTTTTTAAACAATCTTTCCGAATACAATCCGAATTTAAAGGCCTCGATACGGTAGTAGATTTTCTTCAAAATGCTACGAGTACTTTTAGCCAAATTCTTAAAATACACTGCCTCATTATTGTGTACTCTAAGAATACTTTTTTGATAATTCACCGACTCATTTTCCAAAAACATCCCCACGTAATCTCCTTCGAGAAGCACGGCGTCATACGTTCGTTCGAGAGGTACTGTTTTTAATGCTCTCCTAGAAACTACCTGCAAGGGTTGTTTCAAAAACAATCCCCAAACACTATTCGATCTCGGTACTTCAATAAGCGTATTAACACATGCTAAAGCAGCCTGCTTATCGGCATCTAAGGGAGACTCCTTGGCAGTATACACCAAATCTATTTGGAACCCCAACTCTTTGAGTCCCTCGATGCGTTTCCATACATCAACCATACCACCGTGCAAGGGTGGGTAAGGGAAAAATCCAGTTACAACAACTATTTTAGCTGGTTTCATGGGCGTGGTTGTTTTCAAAATAATCTAAAAAAGCTAAAAAGAACCAGACCTCGTATTTGATGTGAAATGTCAAATAAAAAATACTGGCCAAAATGATATATACTAGTACGATACGCAACGGATAAATATTTTTAATTTTACTTATACGTCTTAATCGCCTGATAAAAAACAAATAAAAAAACAGTAAAAACCCTAGGCCTCCAAACAGTAAATGATCGAAGAAATAGGTTTTTGACGATAAAAATTGTGGCGATTCTAAGTACATTTTTACCTCGTTCAAATTGTATTGCTGCATAAACTCCGTTTGCACAATACGCTCAATAGATTGGGTATAAATTTCCGTGTAAGGAGCAAATCCGATACCAAAAGGATGGTTAAAAAATGTTTGTAACGATGCCAAGTACCCCGTAAACCTAGTTCCGAAAGTGATACTCGTATTCAGCTGTATCAAAATCTCATCGCGCAAAGCGCCAAAAACAATTCCGAAAGTTATCACCAACGGAATTAGCGCCGCAAAAAGCACGTAGCGCAAGCGCTTGTTTTTATACATATAGGCCAACAACATCGGCAAGAGCGATATCAGTACCAAAAACAAATATCCCTTTGACTCACTGTGCAGGGTATAATAGAAAAAGAAAAATGCTGATATTACATATACGCACAACTTTTCGGTGGTGGTACGCTTTAAATACTCCGTAAAAAACACGGGTAAAAAAGTGAGAATTACTACTACAGAACCCGACCAACTCGATTCAAATGTCAAGAGTCGAATTCTCCAATACTTCTCTGGGTTGGAATGTAAAAAAGGTAAAAATACCTCTCTAGTTTTATACACCTGTGCCTCAAATAAGAGGAAAACCAGCATGGTTATTTGTATCGCAAAAACTACCTGGTACAAACGCAGTAGATTTTGAGTCCTTTTTAGAAAAACATAGACAAACTGGTAAAACAATAGCGAACAGATAGGATAGGCCAACATTTTAATATTCTTGACTACCAAGTGCTGATCAAAAACGTAAAAACTCTGGTTTTTAATCACCAAATACAGCGTGTATATCACCGACATCACCAAGGCATATCCGAGGTACAGCAAATACACTTGTACGTATTCAGATACGGGCATTTTTCTTGCATTGAGTATGTACAACAAGAAAAAAGGCATCAGAAAAACGATGGGGCTTTTTGCCAGTTCACCAAAAGAGTTTACCAGAGGAAAATCTTGATAAACGGCAAATAGCAAAATAAAAAAAAGGAGTATCGTGGCTAGTTTCATAAGCTTTTACAGCGTATCCAATAGTGTTTTCACCTTGTAAAATGGGCGGATCAAGTTAATTTTGGTGTATTTAAACAGCCACATTAACAACTCTTTTAAAGATGATTTATCAAAAGTAGGTGCTGTCAAGTCCGCAGCTTTCAAACTCGCCTCTGCGCGATCACCTATCTTTAAGAACTTCAATAATTCTTCCTTAGCAACCCAATCGGTAATACCGGCCAGTTTGGAAGTATCCAATTTTAACGCTACTGCATTTTCTTGAATATCAGCAATAGCAGCCAACAAGTCTTTCTTGTGTTTTCTGATATCACCACCTCCGATATTTTCGTCGTGAAGTACCCACATACTCAAACTTTCATTGATGTATCCTATGGTATAATTGGAAGCTACAATTTTAAATGACATGTTAAAATCGCAGCACATATTATTCGTTATAAAACCTCCCATAGCTTCAATAACCCCCTTTTTAACAAACCAGGTTTGCGGAGGGCAAGGATGGCTGGCTTTGTAAAAATACTCCTCCAATAGCCAGGAGTTTGGTACGATGCCTGTTGCTTGTCCTTTGAGTTTAAAAATATCTTTTCGAATGGATTTACCAGTATCGATATGAACAGCTCCAAATCCGAAATCACAATCAGGGTGTTCCGTTACAAAATCCGCTACTTTTTGTAGTGTCCCTGGTAACAAAAAATCATCAGAATGCAATAAATAGATGTAATCAGCATCGGCCTCTGCAAAAACTTTCGTCCAATTCGGTGCCATGCCTACATTACTTTCGTTGTAAACAACACGAACCTGCTCGTTTGAAGCATAGCCTTCCAACACCTCACGAGTTCCGTCAGTAGAAGCATTATCTACTACTAATACTGAAAAGGTAAAGGCTGAATTCACCTGCTGTGTAAGTACAGAGTCAATACAAGCTGCAATTCGAGACTTGCGATTATATACGGGAATACCAACTGTAATCTTCATAAAAATTCAACGTATTAAACTAAGTTTTATTGAGTGCGTATTGCTGCTGCGCCTTCACGAAGTACACCAAAGAACCCAATGCGTAAATAACGGCAGTAACCACAAAAAAGTACTCTAAGGACTTTTGAAACCAACAGATAAGCAATTGACTTATTGCAATGCCCAACAAAATCCAAAAACTCATTTTTTTCATGGTCTTGTAATTATTATTTACCGACAATAAAAAAGTTCCTGAAACGTGTTGCAACACATTTCCTAACAAAAATATAAGAATTCCGATAAACATAGCATCAGAAAACAAGTATTCCGTACCTACCCACACAGAGAAAATAGGGCTCGCCAACAGGTAAATACCCGTAAACATCAGCAAGGTAATAACTCCAGATACCAAGAGTGAATAGTTAAAAACCTTTTTCGATTTTCGCGTATTTCCTTCTAGGTACGATTTGGTAATTTCGTGAATAGACATATCAATGATAGACCTTGAAAACAAAGCAACCCCATTGTACACTGTTAGCAATAGACCAAAAACTATGATTTCTCGCTCTCCAAAAAACAGGGGAACCAAAATAAATCCGCTATTGTAAATGAGCGTTTCATTAACAGTGAATAGGAAAAAGTTTTTCGCCATTGGAAAATAGGTCCGATAACAGTCAACGGCTTTATAAAAGCTGAGTTGATTCAGGGAAACTCCCTGTTGTTTATGAACTTTCCAGACTAGGACTAAGAGTAAAATATTCGCAATTGCACTTCCTGTTAGCAAGCTCGGATCGACCAGTAACGACAGTAACATTCCTAAATTTATAAGACGCCTTAGCACTTCCAGTTTTTGGTAAAATTCATAAGCATCTACAGCCTGGAGTACGTGTTTGTAATTCAATAATTGAAAATTGAGTACTAGGTGCAGCGCTAATAAAAAGAGGATTCCCATGCCCAAGCTAGTGGGCACAAACAAGCTCACGCCTAGTAACAGCAAGAAAAACAACAGCAGCGCTACTAAAAACACGATATTGTAAAAGGAGAACGCTTGTATCAATAGTTTTTTATCCGCTTGTCCCTTTTTCACAAATGCAGCTCTCAAAACCGCGTAAAATGGCTTTGACACTCCTCCATCTAAAAAGGTTAGATACACCGCATAACCGAATATCAACAACAAAAAGGCAAAATTACTACTAGAAAAATAACGCTCAAAAAACTTAGGGCGAAAATAGGTGTTCAGCAAGCCCGTAAACAGTGCCACGTAATTTAAAAGGACGAATAGCTTGGAAACATTTATGTGTTTTAACACCTTATTCATCCGCAAATGTATTCAGTTTCTCTATGGCTTTTGACAACAGTACCACCTGTCTTCTGGGCGCATTGTCATGCAATGGAATCATGGATAAAAACAGCAACCCTTCTATGAGTTTAATGTGAGCCAAATCAAAACGCTTGGCCAATTTTTTATCGAAGTACTTTTTGATACGCTGTTGATTTTCGTTGTTTTCTATGGTATAGTTAATCTCCTTCTCATTGATGTCCAATGAAAATAAATCGTTGACAATAAAATCGTAATCTCCACTAATCGAATGCCTCAACTTCGCCAAATCGTATTTGATATCCCCTGCGGCACTGCTGCCCCAAATTCCTCTTGGATCTATCAAACGAACCACTCCACTGTTGATATCGTATAACAAATTTGAAAAACAATAATCACCGTGTATCAAACAGTTATGTGCTTCATTAAACAACTGCTCGTCTGCAAACTGCAGTATGCCCTCTTGTAGGCGTTCCCAGCTTTTGTAATACACATCGTTAATACAAACCAATCCTTGGTCGTTACCTTCTAATAAATGCCTTAAAGCAGGAACTTTTGTCGTATCAATGAGCGCTACCCTATCTGTAGTTTTTTGTAGGTACACTTTCTGATAGTCTTCTTTACGCACCGTTCTTTTTTCCGTCTCAAACAAGTAGAGTATGTCTAATAATTTATCGACAATACTCTTTAGAACACGCTTGTTAAAATTGGAAAACAACCAAATTTCCGTCATGGTTTGATAGCTGTAGTACTCCATGGTAACATAGCTATTTTCACGATCTAGCGAATAGTCCAACACTCGAGGTGAAAGTACCTTAAGTGATTTTGGTAGGTTTAACAACCACTCAATTTCCGCTACGAACTTATGGGTATACGTACTTTTTTTCGTCAAGGTACCCAATACATCGTTAAAGCTCAAATGATTAAACGAGCGCGCTTCTAATAAGCGTTTTTTTGATCGTTGGTACTTTTCTATATGTCCAAAATCTAACCATTGATCCGTTTCTTTTACCTGTATGGGTGCTTTTTTATTATAGGTGGCTAACAGGTGAGAAATCTCAAAATTTTCTGGCATGTTCTCTGCCTCGAGCTCACTGATAATCTCACAATTTTCAAGTAGGTAAATTCCCGTGAGTGCCAGTTCATTCTTCGACAGATGGCGTTCTTTATCACGTATATGCATCAAAGTACCATCTTGGTCTTTGGTTACGGTACACCACAATTCCGCCCTATCAAAATTTTTGGAGGCCATAATGATATTTCCATCGGCCAAGTCATCCTTGGTCACAGAACAAATCGTATCAGCTAGCGAAATAAAAACCTTGCCTTTTTTAATTTCTTTCAGTGCTGCGAAAAGAGAGTTTCCCGGTTTTTTTTGTTCGTCAACAGGTACAAAGTGTATTTTTAGAGCCGCTGACTTAAAGAATTTATCGACAAACCTCTTTACCTTATCTCCTTCGAAACCAACCGTAATATAGACTTCTTTTAGCCCCAACTGCAAGCAGTTTTGCAGAATATAAAAGATAATAGGTTTCCCGTAAATCGGTATTAACGCGGTAGGGATGTTACCGTAAACTTGACAGATACTAGGATCGGCTTTTCCTGCCGACAATACTACTCCTTTCATAGTTTAGCCTTGTATTGTTCTACTTCTTCTGGAGTACCCAACGGAATAAATTCAGACACGAAGTCCAATACAAATTCCTTCCCATTTGCGATGAGCTGATTGTACATAGGTGCTATGTAAAATTCATTTTTATCCGTAATTCCACGCTCGATACAATAGGCTGCCACACTAAAAAAATCATCAGGATTTGTAAAGTGATACAAACCGGTGAGTGCGTTCTCAGAAATCCGTTCTTTCTCTGCGGTTTTAACCACCACCTGTTGCTCGTTGAGTTCCGCGAAACTCCAGTGGGTTCCTTCGGCATGAAAAGCTCCTAAAACACCGTCTTTCTTTCTTTTTTCATCACTCAACACCGCCGTTAAGCCTTCCGATTTAAAATGCGTATCGATATTGAATACCAACAAATCTTTATCCAAATCTACATAGGGTTTACTCAGTAAAACCGTCTCTGCTTGCCCGCGAGTTACCTCATCAATAACGACAAACTCAAGTACTTTGTTCGGTACCTCTCGTCGTATATGAGCAATCACATCAAAAGACGTTTGATGTTCTTTTAGTAGGATAAAAATAAGTTTTGTGGCCAAATTCAAGGGCAAACTTTCTAAGGAGTACTGCAACAGCGATTTTCCATTTACCTCTATGAGGTACTTGGGCTGCGCGTATCCTTTTTTCTGAAACCTACTTCCTCTACCGGCCATCGGTATTACGAAATTCATAGGCTAGTCACTGTAATTAGGTAAATTGTCTCCTGTATCATTAATCGCATCCCACGATTCAAAACGGAATGCATTGTCATCTATGTACACGTGTGCCCAAGGCTTGGCGAAATAGATTTCATCGTAAGGAATCTCGTACTTTTCCAACCATTCCAAGGTCATTTTAGTGACACGCGCATTTACCAATCCTAAGTTAGATTCACAGGTTTTCATGTGTCTGGCAGTATTGATAATTATATAATGCCCAGCTTCTTTTAACTTCTTGATTTTCTCAATACTTCCAGGGATCGGTTTTACATCGAGGTATGTATCTCCCTTTTGCTTAAATCCGCAAATAACCCCATCGAGGTCTAGACAAATTCTCATGTTCTATTTTTTAGTCAGTTAGTTAATTAGTTGGGTTTTGCTAACTAAAGCTCTGTTAATAAAACATTAATAGCTACAAAAACCCTAAAAATCAGAATACATTCTGATAAGAATCGGCATCATAAAAGGGTAGTACCGCATCTTTTTCAGACAAGGTAATCTGCGAACTTTCCAAGTGCCAATCGATAGCTAAGGTAGGATCGTCATATCGAATTCCTCCTTCGGCATCTTTGCAATAATAGTTATCGCACTTATAGCTAAATACCGTATCGTTCTCTAAAACAGCATACCCGTGAGCAAAGCCTCGAGGTACAAATAACTGTTTCTTATTTTCTCCTGATAAAATTACTGAAAAATACTGACCAAAGGTGGAAGAATTCGCACGTAAATCAACGGCTACATCCAGTACTTTTCCACGGATGACACGTACTAACTTAGCCTGCGCGTGTTTTCCTTTTTGAAAATGCAAGCCACGCAGGGCTCCCAAATGCGAATAGGCTTCGTTATCTTGAACGAAATTCACTTTCAAACCCGATTGATCTTTGAAGTTTTGATGATTGTAACTTTCAAAAAAATAACCTCTGGCATCCTCAAACAATGTGGGTTCCAGAATAAAGCACCCCTCTAAGGGAGTAGAAATAAGCTTCATAAATTACTGCTTATAAGTATCTAAATAACGATTGAGCTTTAACAGTAATAGATAACCGATCATTGCCACCAAAAACAACAGGGCCAATTGTACCGATCTGTTTTCGTATACCCCTTTAATTTCATACCCAACAGGCTGGAAATTAGAGATGATATTTACAACTTCAGACTTTTCTGTTTTTTCTTTACTAACCGTTTTTAGCTCTTTGTTTAACTTTAAGGTGGTTTTGAACAATTCCAGCTCTGCTGCCTGCTGCTCTTTTCCTCCCATTTCAATAGTAGTTCCTTGGCTACCGTGCTTTGCCTTTTCCAAGAGCACTGCCTTGTATACTTGGTGCAGACTGTCCGTTTGTGCTAGGTTTCTTCTGAGTAGGTTATCCGTTCTATTTAAATTCTCATTGGTTAACTCCTTCAGTTTATTGAAGTAATTGTTCTCTACGATTGCAGCAATAATCACCTCGTCTAACTTGTGAAACACGTTATTTCTGGTCGATTTAACTTCTATGTCGTGTACCTTGTAATTAAACTTTGTAAAGGCACGTTTAAAGTCGGCAAACGAATAACTCTTTACGGTCAAACTATCCACAGACAGCAACAACTCATCATAAGTAGTGATGATGTCGTTGCCGTTTTTTATAGGTAAAATGGTAAATTCTTTCAACGATAGAGCTTCCTCTTCGGAGATATTAAAGATTTCGGCTAGCAGTGGTGTTTTTTGCTGCTTAACCAAGTTGTTGTAGTAATCGATATTACTGTACAACTGTCGTGCACTGTTAAAGTTGGTTTGTACTAATAAGTTTGAACCAAACTGATTTTCCTCATTGAGTTCAATAATCAATCCTAAACCAGCTCCCAGAACAAAAGCAATTCCCAATTTGATCATGTTTTGCTTTACAAAAAGTAAAGAAATCATTAAAAAGTGAAACAGCCCTTTAAATATCCCCCCGATAAAATTAGCCAGATTCGCAATTCCCTTTCCAATTACGGAAAACACGGAACCTAAATCAGCTTCCTCTTCGTTGTTTTTGTATTCCATTGTTATAGAATTTGTTCTAAAATTTTCTGTGTAATCGCATACGTCGGCGTTACTCCACTCATTCCTAATCCTCCAGAAGCTAAAGTAGCTCCTGTTTCAAGTGGGTTATCCGATGCGTAATACGCATAACGTACTTGCACATCTTCACGAATGGTCTTTCTAATTTTTGATGCCGATTGTATTGCTTTTTGATAGTGAGCCCCTTCCATTTCTAGCCCAATCACTTGCCAGGTAGAATCGTGGAAGAATTTCAACAAATCTTTGTTTTGTAAAGAAGTACCCAAAACAGAAACCATAGCTCCGTCAAATACCTTTACTCCAAAACCTTCTAAATCTTCCTTCGATAATTCGTTGTGGAATGGGTAATTATCAGCCGTTCCTTCAAAAATATGTGCCGAAGGAATCATGATATCTCCTTTTCCTCCTTCCAAAATTCCAGCTTTCCCCATAATCGAAACCGAAGTCACGTTTAGGTGAATGTTTTCACTTCCTTTTTTGTAAGGTTTTAAAAGCTCATCCATCGTTTCATACGCTTGTTCACCGAATGCGTAATCCATAACTATGATCACCGGCTTCTCAGCTTTTGCTACTTCTTCACTGTACAAACTTCCCGACAGGTCAATTTTAGCCGTGTCAATGATTTGTACGTTGATATTGGTACCTGAGGTATCTTTTAAGTAAATCAATCCATTTTCAGAAGCGTAGTTTTTCACTTTTGATTGCTGGGTTCCACTGCTCGGACTACTCAATAGTTCGAACAATTCAAATCCTGCGTTTGCTTTTGCTTCTTTAGGCAATGCCTTTGGAGCGTATAAGCTGTTCATAACACTGTGCATGTTGGCACTTATAATGTGTATAGGTCGCTCAATTAAGCCGTTTGAAAGTAAGTTTTCTTTGATATTGTTCGCCCAGATTTCTCCGTAATAGTGATGTCCTATTTCCTCATTGAGTACTGAACTGAACTTGATTGAACGTTTTTCGTTGTGTACTACTTCATTGATAGCTAGTTTTCCTAACCAATAAATCAAGTGTAAAAATCTACTAGGACTCTCCTCTGTACTATAGGAATTGTACGCTTCGTACACCTCGTCATAGGTACGACCTAAAACGTTTCCTAAATGCGCAATCATCACATCGCGATCTTCGTCATTTAAGCTGCGGTTATTGAGTACCACATCTTCCAAAAACACCCATTCTCTGATAAATTTTTCACCAGAATTACCAATCATTACTTTGTCTTTAATCTTATAAGACTCGATAAATAAAAAGGTAAGATGTGTAAGAATATCGTAAATTTCAGATCGTCCTCTGGTAATTTCGATATTCATTTGGTCCTTATCGATTCGATAACAGTTTCTACGTCTTTTGGGAGGAACTATCACTTTAAAGTTAGAGTGTCTGTAACCTTCATCAGCAGTTAAGTTGATAAACTGACATTCTTCAATTCCTTCCGGCAAACGTTCGATAATATATTTTAACCCATTTAACTCTGTCTTATCTTCGGCGATAGACCCGTAAATTTCGGGACGCAACGCTAATAAAGACTTTCTTAACGTTTCTCCAGATACACCCATCGGCTTATAAAAACCTCTACTAAACAAATGCCTCATTGAAATGTATAAACGCTCAATGGCATTTGTTGACTCCTGTGCTCTTGTTCTTTCTTTCTGGTTAGGTTTCGACATATTCTATAAATCAAATTAAATTATAAACTCTTCTATTTCGCAAGTATTGCACGGTACTTTGTTTTATTTTTTAACAAAGCTGTAGCTCGCTGAATTTCCGCATCGTTTCGCAGTTGATGGCGATACATTCCTTCACGATAGTGCACTTGCTTTACTATTTCTTTTTCTATTTTCGCTAGCAGTCTCTTTTCATGCGCATTCAAAGCGGCTATTTTAGCTGTTTTGAGCTTGGTTACGAGTTGGCTGTACTCGTCTTTGATTTGCTCGTTCTTTTTTACGGCAGTATAGGCGCGTTTGAATAGTTTTTCTTGCTCGGTTACAAAAGTGGTATCGCGCTGCATTAAGTAATCCTTGAATTGCTGAAAATCAGCAGTAGTTACTTTAAACTCCAGTGAATCTACTGGTTTTCCCGAACGCCAGTATTCAGTTGCAAAATTAAATACTGCATTAGACCTCAACAAATTGTTTACGACTCCCTCACGGGCCTCCACTCTGGTTTTTATATCAGGGGTAACCCCTCCTCCGTCGTATACCATACGACCATTTTGCGTTGTAAAGGCATTCACTTTCCCATCGGAAAACTTAGGGACTTTCCCGGTTTTAGGATCTCTGTTTTCGTAGTCAAATTCTTGAATACAACGACCACTCGGCGTATAGTATTTAGAGATGGTGATTTTAATTTGTGTTCCGTAACTCAAATCGTAATATCGTTGTACCAATCCTTTTCCAAACGAACGTTCTCCCATAATCACTGCTCGGTCGTAATCTTGTAATGCCCCTGATACGATTTCAGACGCCGATGCCGATCTGTTATCTATCAATACAACCATTGGTATTTCTGTATCTAAAGGCGTATTTCTAGATTTATATACTCTTGAATTACTCGCTACTTTTCCACGAGTATCAACCACAACCCTATCTTTAGGTATAAATAGGTTGGTGATATTGATGGCGTCAAACAGGGAACCTCCAGGATTACTCCTCAAGTCAAATACCAAGCTCTTCATGCCTTTTTCCTTGAGTGCCTTAAATGCTTGCATCACTCCCTCTGTAGCTTTCTGACTCGTAAATCGGGTCAGCACGATATAGCCTGTTTCCTCGTCTATCATCTCGTAGAACGGTACTGGATTCACCATGACCTTGTCGAGCATCAAGTCTTTTTCTACGCGTTGTTTCCCTTGCATAATAGTCAACGAAAGCTCATTTCCTGGCGATCCTTTGAGCACCTGAGACAAGGCATCGCGTTCCAAGCCAACCACTGACTGTCCGTCTACAGAAACAATAAGATCTCCTGCTTTAATACCTGCTTTGTCAGCAGTAAACCCCTTGTATACTTCCGTTACTAAAATCCCTTTCTTTGAATAATAGGAGCGAATTCCGATGCCACCATACTCCCCTTCGCGTCGAATTTTAGCTTCTTCTACATCTTGTTCGTTGAAAAAGTTAGTATAGGGATCTAAATTTTTTAGGGTGCTTTTGATGGTTTTATCCGTGAGGTCTCCGGGGTTGATTTCATCGATATAATTGACATTCAACTCTTTAAAAACGCTGTTGTAAATTTCGATTTGCTTGGCTATTTCGAAAAATCGAGATTGAAACGAAAAACAAACCGCCGCAATACTCAACCCGATAATGATACGCTTTTTATTCATGGATATTTGTTGTTGTTTCGGCGACAAACTGCGCCAAAAGTTTTTTCATTTTCGCAGAAATAGCCTCGTATTTCCACTCCTCTCTGCCAATATAAGAAATCATGAACACATAGGGTTCTTTTACTTCTGAATATACCGTATATTTTTCCAGACGGTAGGTTTCTCTTAAAAGACGTTTAATTCTGTTGCGGTGCACCGCTCTTTTAAAGTTTCGTTTGGGAACAGAAAACCCTGCCTGTACTGGGAATTTCGTACCGTGCGCTACCGGAACGTATACCATGCGCAAAGGAAATACCTTAATAGACTTTCCTTCCTCATATAATTTCCCGATTAATTTTCTGCTTTTTAATCGCTCTTCTTTGCCTAAAGTAAATCTCATGATATACAAACATACGCAAACCTTTAGGAATAACCATTTTTTTGACTATTTTTGAAAGGATTGAGTACGAGTTTTTTAGCTATTCTCAATTCAATTTTACTTTACTAATACCCTTATCGTTAAACTTTTTATTAGTAAGTACCAACCTAAAAACAAACAATATGAAACCTGATTTATTTCAAGCTCCTGATTATTATCACCTTGATGAATTGTTAACGGATGAACACAAGTTAGTTCGCAACACAACCCGTGATTGGGTGAAGAAAAACTTATCACCTATAATTGAAGAGTACGCTCAAAAAGCGACGTTCCCTACCGAATTGGTGCAGGGACTAGCTGATGTCGGTGCCTTTGGCTCGTATATCCCAGAAGAATACGGAGGGGCTGGACTCGATCAAATTTCATATGGTTTAATTATGCAAGAACTAGAACGCGGCGATAGTGGAATTCGTTCTACAGCCTCTGTTCAATCGTCCTTGGTAATGTATCCTATTTTTAAATACGGAAATGAAGCCCAACGTAAAAAATACTTACCCAAACTTGCCAGTGGTGAATGGATTGGCTGTTTTGGATTAACAGAACCTAACCACGGTTCCAACCCCGGTGGTATGGAAACCAAGTTCAAGGATATGGGAGATCACTATTTGTTAAACGGTGCTAAAATGTGGATTTCCAACGCTCCCATAAGCGATGTTGCTGTGGTATGGGCAAAAAATGAAGAAGGTCGTATTCACGGACTGATTGTAGAACGTGGAATGGAAGGATTTAGCACGCCTGAAACTCATAATAAATGGTCGTTGCGAGCTTCTATTACCGGTGAGTTGATTTTTGACAATGTCAAAATCCCTAAAGAAAATTTGCTTCCTAACAAGTCAGGATTGGGAGCGCCTTTAGGCTGCTTAGATTCTGCTCGCTATGGAATTTCTTGGGGAGCTATCGGTGCCGCAATGGACTGCTACGATACCGCTTTACGCTATGCAAAAGAACGCACACAATTCGGGAAACCTATTGGACAGTTTCAATTGCAACAGAAGAAATTGGCTGAAATGATTACCGAAATCACCAAAGCACAGTTACTAACTTGGCGTTTGGGAGTTCTTAAAAACGAAAATAGAGCGAGTTCAGCACAAATTTCTATGGCAAAACGAAATAATGTAGAGATGGCACTCCGTATAGCACGCGAAGCACGACAAGTGTTAGGAGCTATGGGAATTACCGGAGATTATTCGATCATGCGCCACTCGATGAACTTAGAAAGTGTTATTACCTACGAAGGAACTCACGATGTTCACCTACTGATAACCGGACTCGATATCACAGGCTTAAACGCCTTTAAATAAGTAAAAATAAAAAAGAAGTGTTCCATACAAAAAACAACCCGGAGTACTGGAACACTTCTTACAATCAACTATTAAAAATCACTAAGTCAATAGTTACTTCTTTTTGGATCCACTGTTTAGTAGTATTAATAAAGTAACTATTAATCCTAAACTAACAATACCAAAAACAATTATCATAATAGTCCCATTTGTCCATGAGACTGATGGAATATTAACTAATTGCATCATATCGTAAACTTTTATACAAAGATACTTTTGGTGCTTCGCTTAGAATATGACATTTATCAGGATTTGTAAAGTTTTGTAGGTAAACCGTCGATACTTTCGCGGTTCTTTTCTTCCCAGTACTCCCGTATACCTTCTTCGCCCTTTTCTTTCGCCCACTCATTGAGTCGATTGCGCTCTCCCTTATAGTCGTAAAAGGGAATAGACGATCCGCAAGATGTTTGAACACTTGCGACAGAAATTAAGAATATTTGACGCATGCCAGGATAATCAGGAAACAGCGGTTTGTACTGTTCCCACGCTGCATCTGAAGGTAGTATTTCTTTTCCCGTTCCATAAAGTCGCACAATGTTAGGCGCACCTTCAAAAGCACAAAACATCAAGGTAATGCGTCCGTTTTCTAGTAAGTGCGCAGAGGTTTCATTACCACTTCCGGTAACACTCAACCAAGCAACTTGATGCTCGTCAATAATATGAAATGAATCCATCCCTTTCGGAGAGAGGTTTACTCGCCCCTCCGCAGGTGCCGTAGCGACAAAGAACATTTTTTGCGCTTTGATAAACTGCTGAATTCTCGTCGGTATTTTTTTGTAAAATCTAGCCATGTCAACTTGTTTTGTTATTAGTCTAACCAGTCTTTAGTTCTCGCTACCGCTTTTTGCCATTTAGCATAGAGCCTAGTGCGTTTTTCTGCTTCGATAGCCGGTGTGAATACTCGGTTGATTTTCCTGTTTTTAGCAATGTGTTCCCATTGCCAAAGTCCTACACATATTCCTGCTAAATACGCCGCTCCCATAACCGTGGTTTCAATGACTTCAGGACGTTCTACTTGCACGTCGAGAAGATCTGCCTGAAATTGCATCAGTACATCATTCGCACAAGCACCACCGTCAACTTTTAAGCTACTCAAATGCGTCGCAGCATCTTTCTCCATCACTTTAAGAACATCCTTGGTTTGGTAGGCTAAAGAGTCAAGTGTAGCTTTGATGAGATGAGCCTTTCCCGTATCACGCGTCAGTCCAAACACCGCTCCTCGAGCATACATGTCCCAATAAGGAGCACCAAGACCAGCAAAGGCCGGAACTACGTATACTGGGTTTTCTCCAGTCACCTCCTGAGCATATTGTGCACTCTCACTGGCAGACTGTATTATTTGCAAGCCATCGCGTAGCCATTGTATGGCCGAACCAGCTACAAAAACACTTCCTTCCAAGGCGTAGTATACCTTACCTCCTATACCCCAAGCAATAGTGCTGAGCAGTCCGTTTTGTGAATATTCTAACTGTTCCCCAGTATTTAGTAACATAAAACACCCCGTACCATAGGTATTTTTCGCTTCTCCGCGCTCAAAACACGCTTGGCCAAATAATGCCGCCTGTTGATCACCTGCAATACCCGCAATTGGAATTTTTACCCCTTGCAACTCATAGTCGCCAAAATGATGGGATGAAGGACATACCTCAGGTAACATATTGCTAGGTATCTTCAAAGCCTCAAGCATGGTCGGATCCCAGTCTAATTTTTGAATATCAAATAGCATAGTTCTGGAGGCATTACTGTAGTCTGTAGCATGAGTTTTTCCTTCTGTCATATTCCATAATAACCAGGTATCTATAGTTCCAAATAAAAGAGCTCCTTCAGCAGCCAGTTCTTTTGCTCCAGGAACATTTCCAAGTATCCAGTGTACTTTGGTTCCCGAAAAATAACTATCTATTACCAATCCTGTAGTTTTTCGAACGTGCTCTGTGAGGCCTTTCTCTTTTAGTTGCGTACAAAAATCAGAAGTGCGCTTGTCTTGCCATACTATGGCGTTGTACACAGGTGCCCCCGTATACCGATTCCAAACTACCGTTGTTTCACGCTGATTGGTTATTCCTATTCCCGCAATTTCCGAAGGACGAACCCCCGTTTTTTTTAACAGTGTGGTTAAGGTTTCAAGCTGTGTTTCTAAAATTTCAGTGGCATCGTGCTCTACCCAACCAGAGGTCGGAAAGATCTGTGCAAACTCGCGTTGCTCCATACCAACAATTGCTCCTTGTTCATTAATCAATACCGTTCTGGAACTCGTAGTGCCTTGGTCAAGGGCAAGAATGTATTTATTTTCCATGTAGTTACTAGCATTTTACCCCCCCAAGGTACAATTAATTACATACTATAAAAACAAAAAACCTCCCAGAAAATGAATTCTGGAAGGTCTACAAGTTTGTTTGATTAGTTTTTAGTTTCTTAGTGCGTAGCTTGCTCCTTTTCCAAACTCAGCTAAAGTTGCTAAAACATTACCTAAAACATCGTTGGCTTTTTTTACTAAATTTTTCCCCATTTTAATAAAATTTTTAGTTTCCCTTAAGTGTTGCATTTGAATAAATACACTACAAATATACAGCTGATAATCAGGTTAAAATAGGGGAAGTCCGCAGATAAAAATGTAAAATTCCGCAAGAACTAAAATATTGATTTTCAACATAAAAAAAACTTCCAGCTTCGACGAAACCAGAAGTTTTTTTCCCCTTCAAATATATCCTCTCATTGCATTGAGTGATGGTCCAAAATTACAGTTATCATTGAATATCTAAAAGGGGAAGTCCGCAGATACTTTTGCAGTTTTCCGCAGTATGAAGAGGTAAATTTCTGTCGTTCTATTTTATTGGTGTCACCACTGCAGTTAACCTGTAGCAATTCCGCTGAAATTTGCCTGTTTTATTTAATCTACTATGCTTATAAGGTGTAAGAGTTCTTGTACAACCTTTCATCATTCATTATTAGATTGCTGATTTTCAAAAATAAAGGAGTATAAAAATGACAAAACCTCCTAGATAGTAGTACTAGAAGGTTTGTTTTCCCCTTAAATTATCCGCTCATTAAATGAGTGACAAGACAAAGTTAGCTGACATACCCCTTTTTAGAAAGGGGATTTCCGCAGAAAAAAATGCGGTTTTCCGCAATTCCATTTTTAACCCTTGTAGTATCAGTGTTTTATAATAACACCTATCAGGCACCTGTCGTGTGCGTGTCGCACAGACAAATACACTCACTCTTGCGGTGCGAGTCGCACAGACTAATTACTCACTCTTGCCGAAAAATATAAGTCATATAGTTTTTGATGTCGGGGGTCCCGACCGACAAATATGCTTACTCATAGTCGGGGGTCCCGACAGACAATTATGCTTACTCATACTCTGTTAATGTCGCGTGAAATTATTGTTCTTCATCTATAGCATGTCCTGACAAACTATAGTTCTATCAAGATGTATTGAATTTTAACGAGTACCGCCATAAATTAACCGCAAAAAAAAAACTCTAAGCCCTCAGCTTAAAGTTTTTTATTTTTCCCCTTAAAGTATCCGCGTGCGAGTCGCACAGACTTATCACTCACTCTTGCCGAAAAATATAAGTCATATAGTTTTTGATGTCGGGGGTCCCGACAGACAAATACACTCACTCATACTCTGTTAATGTCGCACAAACTTATCACTCACTCTTGCCGAAAAATATAAGTCATACAGTTTTTGATATTACCCACCCCCTAACTTTACCTGTCAGGTGGGACTCCCACCGTGAGAGTCGCCATAAACTAGTATCCCTTCAAAGACCTTCGAGATCTAATAAATTAACGAGTACCACCATAAATAAACCGCAAAAAAAAACTCTAAGCCCTCAGCTTAAAGTTTTTTATTTTTCCCCTTAAATTATCCGCTCACTTATATGAGTGACACTGCAAACATACAACTCATTTTCAATTGTGTAAAAGGGATTTCCGCATCTATTTTTGTGTTTTTCCGCAGTGCGAATCACACATACTAATTACTCACTCATGCGTCGGGAGTCCCGACAGACAAATACACTCACTCATGCGGTGCGAGTCGCACATACTAATTACTCACTCTTGCCGAAAAATATAAGTCATATAGTTTTTGATGTCGGAGGTCCCGACCGACAATTATGCTTACTCATACTCTGTTAATGTCGCACAAACTAGTTACTCACTCTTGCGTCGGGAGTCCCGACCGACAAATATGCTTACTCATACTCTGTTAATGTCGTACTGACTATTTTACTCATGTGGTAAGAGTCTCAACCCACTATTCTTCTATTAATCATATATCATCCAAAAAAGAAAAACTCCAGACATCTTGCCTGAAGTTTATTCATTTTTCCCCTTAAAGTATCCGCGTGCGAGTCGCACAGACTAATTACTCACTCATGCGTCGGGAGTCCCGACAGACAAATACTTACTCATACTCTGTTCATGTCGCACAGACTATTTACTCACTCTTGCCGAAAAATATAAGTCATATAGTTTTTGATGTCGGGGGTCCCGACCGACAATTATGCTTACTCATACTCTGTTAATGTCGTACTGACTATTTTACTCATGTGGTAAAAGTCTTGACCCACTATTCTTTTATTAATCATATATCATCCAAAAAAGAAAAACTCCAGACATCTCGCCTGAAGTTTATTCATTTTTCCCCTTAAATTATCCGCTCACTTATATGAGTGACACTGCAAACATACAACTCATTTTCAATTATGTAAAAGGGATTTCCGCATCTATTTTTGTGTTTTTCCGCAGTGCGAGTCGCACACATACTAATTACTCACTCATGCGTCGGGAGTCCCGACCGACAAATACGCTTACTCATACTCTGTTAATGTCGCACAGACTAGTTACTCACTCTTGCCGAAAAATATAAGTCATATAGTTTTTGATATTATCCACCCCTAACTTTACCTGTCAGGTGGGACTCCCACCGTGCGTGTCGCACAGACAAATACACTCACTCATGCGTCGGGAGTCCCGACCGACAAATATGCTTACTCATACTCTGTTAATGTCGTACTGACTATTTTACTCATGTGGTAAGAGTCTCAACCCACTATTCTTTTATTAATCATATATCATCCAAAAAAGAAAAACTCCAGACATCTCGCCTGAAGTTTATTCATTTTTCCCCTTAAATTATCCGCTCACTTATATGAGTGACACTGCAAACATACAACTCATTTTTAATTATATAAAAGGGATTTCCGCATCTATTTTTGCGTTTTTCCGCAGTGCGAATCACACACATACTAATTACTCACTCATGCGTCGGGAGTCCCGACCGACAAATACGCTTACTCATACTCTGTTAATGTCGCACAGACTAGTTACTCACTCTTGCCGAAAAATATAAGTCATACAGTTTTTGATATTACCCACCCCTAACTTTACCTGTCAGGTGGGACTCCCACCGTGCGTGTCGCACAGACAAATACACTCACTCATGCGTCGGGAGTCCCGACCGACAATTATCCTTACTCATACTCTGTTAATGTCGCACTAACTATTTTACTCATGCAGTGAAAGTCTCGCCCCACTATTCTTTTATTAATCATATATCATCCAAAAAAGAAAAACTCCAGACATCTTGCCTGAAGTTTATTCATTTTTCCCCTTAAATTATCCGCTCACTTATATGAGTGACACTGCAAACATACAACCCATTTTCAATTGTATAAAAGGGATTTCCGCATCTATTTTTGTGTTTTTCCGCAGTGCGAATCACACACATACTAATTACTCACTCATGCGTCGGGAGTCCCGACCGACGAATACGCTTACTCATACTCTGTTAATGTCGCACAGACTAGTTACTCACTCTTGTCGAAAAATATAAGTCATATAGTTTTTGATGTCGGGGTCCCGACCGACAATTATGCTTACTCATTAGGTCAAATATCCTGATAGAGTATTTTTATTACATGGACCTTCCAGTTATATGTTATTATTGATTTAACCAGCAAAATGAACAAAAACAAAAAAACTTCAGTCAAAAGACTGAAGTTTGATTTCCCCTTAAAGATCGCTCAATTATTTTGAGTGACACTTATTTTATATTTTACAAACTCCTTGCCAAAAAAGTTCAATATTCACCACAAAATTGATAATCAACACTTAAAAAACTGATTGTCAAAAACCTAAAAAACAAAAAAAACCTTCTCATCATTCCGATCAGAAGGTCTATTTTTCCTCTTAAATTATCCGCTCAATTGTTTTGAGAGATACTTCAAAGATATACCGAGCCCCAAACATGCAAAAGGGGAATTCCGCAGTTAAAAATGCGGATTTCCGTAGCGTAGTTTTAAAGCATAAAAAAACCTTTAAGACTGCTGCCTCAAAGGTTTTTTATCTTTCCTCTTCTTTCGTTAGAATTTCTCCCTTTTAGTAATTCTGATACAAAGATAGCTGACAACTGCAGCGTAGAAAAGGGGATTTCCGCAGAAAGAAATGTAATTTTCCGCAAAGTACTAGTCTAAAATACCTAATTCCTTTGCTTTCAGTACTAAATCAGTGTTGTTATTTGCATTTAAGTCCGTGCGTAATTTTGCCAATTTACTTTCAATAGCTCGAATTTTAACCGCATTATTACCTTTCATAATCACACCTTCCATATTCGAAATTTTGGTGTGCTTAGGAAGTTCTTTTAAAATTTGAATGGCTACATCATCCATCTGGATTTCTACCATAGCCCTTTTTAATAATTTTTCGTGAATTTCATGTGTGTAATACACCTGATCTGCCAACATTTTTTGAATCGCAAAATTCAATTCATTAGTGTTGCATTGTCCCTTTAATATATAGGCCAAAGGATTTAAATTGTGTACTACATTATATACTCTATTCGTTTCTGAATGCCCAGTAATTACCCCAATTTTAATAGGAAGATTCTCCTTTTGTATGGCTTTAATCAAACTCTCACCGCCGTCGATATTCATATTATCACTGCCATTGTCAAAGCTTAAATCTGTAAATAATATGTGGTAAGGATCTGTTTTTGCATGCGCTTTCACCAAGCTTAACGCTTCATCACAAGAGTTAGTGCTCGTGATATCCAGCCCATCAATATCACGAAGATACGACAGTATCCCCTCGATAATTAGTTGATGGTCATCAACAAATAGTATTTTGGTTTTCTTAGACATTTAATGGTATTTGAATGTGGGTTTCGGTTCCAGTACCCCGTTCACTGGTAATGGCAAAACTCCCTTGAAGCTCCTCTACCCGTTCTTGTAGGTTCTGTAATCCTATTCCTTTTTTGCTACTACTCGTGTCAAATCCGACACCGTTGTCAGCAACATTCAAAAGTACATTTTTTTTGTGTATTGAAAAAGTGACCTCCACTTTTGATGCCTCCGCGTGATTTTTACTGTTCTGTATCGTCTCACGTAAGCAAATATAAAGCAAGCGCTTAATAGCACTGTCTACCTCTTCCCAGTCATAATCGTTGATGCCCTTTACAAAAATTCGAAAATCCATCTCGAAATAGTCAGAAACCAAATTAATAATTTGATCTTTAAAACCGACTTTCTTGAAACTAACACTGCTTAACTGATGCGATAAATTACGCACATTGTCTTTGACAGCATTCAATTTCGTCGCCTCTTCCAAAAGATTAGATTTTTCAAGCTTGCGATGTAACAAACGCAAATCTCCCGCCACCTCATCGTGTAAGGCTTTGGCAATTTGCTTGCGCTCCTGCTCCCGAGCTTCAGCCTTTTGTAACTGCGCCTGGAATAATAATTTCCTCCTTCTAAATACAAATACAGTAATGGTAAACCCTAAGCCTACAAATGCTAACAACGCCGCTAGCCAACCGATTATCTTTTGTTGCTTGTGACGGACAATCTCGTCTTGGTTTCGCTGATTTTCTGACTTTAAAAAAGCATTTTCCTTTTCCTTTTTCCCAGTTTCAAAACGTATACGCGCAAATTGATTTTTAATTCTACGTTCTTTACGTAATAAACTATCATTCAGAAAAACGTATTGTTCGAAATACTCTCTAGCTTCTCTCCCTGGAGATAACTCCGATAATAACTCTAAAGATTGTAACCACCTTTCATTGTTGTGCGATAATCTAGCATACCTGAAAGCTATTTTGGCATGTTCCATGGCTTTACCATAATCCTGATTTTCTCTATAAAATACACAAATGTTAACATGTGCGCCACTAAGGTCTTTGAAGTCCTTTTCATTTTCCCTTATCTTTACTACTTCAAAGTATTGATTTAGTACATCCTTGGTATTATTCATAGAAAAATTGCTGAATGCAAAATTTTCTAAAAGTAAAGCATATTGTAATGGGTATTTAATTTTTAAACTATCAAACTCTAGTCCTTTACTAAAAAAACTAAGAGCTTTCTTGTGTTCATTTCTTTTTTGATAAAGAATACCCAAATTATTATTTATCAACAAATAAGTGATATCCCTTCTTCTTTCTTTTTTTGCTCTTTTGTTACTAAGCAAAGCTTTGTTATAATAAAGTATTGCTTCTTCAGATTCTCCTAGCTCCTCAGACACAATTCCCAAATTATTGTAAGTACTTTCTAAATATTTATACGATTTGATTGGCTCTAAATACCTTAAGGCCTCTATAGAACTAACTTCACTACCTACTAGATCTTTCTCTTGTTTTTGCATATTGGCCAAGCTTAGTAAACGTCTACCAACCTCTAAGGAATCTTTTAACTTGATAGAAATATTCTTTGACTCATGATAATAGTAGTAAGCACTATCTATCGAGAAATCCAATCTATGCAAAAGAGCTTTAAAATGTAAATGATTAGCTAAAGCAAATGAATCATTTTTTCTTAGATAAAAACGTTTCAATTGATTAGTAGATTTTCTAAGACCAAAAGTATCTCTAGCAAAATAGGCCTTTAATCCAATCTCTATTATCTTTTGTTTTTGAGATTGATACAATGTCGGGGCATTACCTTGAGAATAGGAAGAAATCGAATAAAATAGTAAGAGGAAAAAAATTCGCATAACGTTCTAAATTCAGCGTATTCCTTTATGGAATATGGACAATCAAAGCTACAACATTTTTACAAACATTGAAATGAGAGCCAAATAGCTCTCATTTTAACTTTTAATAAATTTTCAGGAAAGTTGATTATCCTTCTCCTCCTGTATTACCTGTGTTTCCACCACCTCCGGTGTTGTCTCCGTTTCCAGTTCCTGTTCCTTGGCCTCCGCCATTTTGGAAGTCATCGCCTCCACCTAATCTCATAGCTTGCTGTTTTAAAGTGTAACCGTTTTTCATTTTGTTATTTTTTATATCTAATAAAGTTTCCTTAAAAATAACGCTTTCTATGATTAATCAAAAGACTTTAACTCTTTTTCATCGTTTTTATTGTACAATTCAACAAAAAAGCAGTTTAACAGGTATATTTTAGTCTATTTTTGGTGTTTTTAGTACTATTCATAAGGCTTAGCGCCACTAAGTAGCCAGAAAAATCAACAAGCTTGTCCCCTCCCCAGATTTGGATGTAATGGTCAATTCTCCTCCAATTTCCGTCAATCGCGATTTGATGTTCCGCAATCCTATACCTTCACTCGCAGTCAACGGATCAAAACCTCGTCCGTTATCCGAAATTTTAAGGGTAAGCATTTCTTTTTGCTGCTGAAATTCTATTCGTACCTCCGTTGCGTTCGCATGCTTAATTACATTTTGTACCGCTTCCTGAACCACTCTGAGTACATGCCATAAAACCGTTGTTTCTATCAGTTCCCAACGGATTTGAGGATCCGTAGTTATTTGGTACTCCAAGGATACTGCTTCACATTGAAGCTCCATCGACCTTTTTAAGCCCGTAATAAAATCTTCGTCTTTGGGTAATTCTTGTTGCAAGCGGTGCGAAACATCACGGATGTCTTTTTCTATCTGTTGAAGCTCGTTTAAGTATTGTTGGTATACCTCTGACACGCCTTCTGGTACCTCTTGAAGCTGCACCATTCCCAAGCCAAAACGCGCTCCAAAAAGCCTTCCTACAATGCCGTCGTGCAACTCCTTGGCTATGCGATCACGTTCTTCAAAACGAGCTCGCTCTTTTTGCAATTGCGCTTTGTGAAGGAGCTCTTTTCTTCGCAGTACAACGAGCAAACCACCTATGATTAACCCCAATAAACTCAAGGCTGCAAACAACCAACCAAAGAGCTTTTGCTGCTTTTGAAAACGAATCTCTTCTTTATTGGCTTTATTCGTTGCCAGCAATTGCTGATTTTCCTCTTCTTTTTTTTGAGTTTCATAACGTATTCTCGCAAACTGATTTTTTACGGTGCGCTCCTTTTTTATCAAGCTGTCGTTTAAGTGGATGTACTGACGCATATAGGCTTTGGATGCCTTACCACTCGATAATTCAGTCAATCTCCTTAATGCTTGTAAAGTATAATGATGATTATGGGATAGTCTCGAATAATAAATCGCTTCTAGTGCATATTTTACTGCTAGATTCAAATTATCTTCATCTTTAAAATAGTCAGAAAAATTGATACAGGTAACCGAACAATTATAAAAATCCTTTTCCCTTATTCTTATATCCAGCACTTCTTTATACATCTTCAAAACATTTGTTCTACTTCCACTTAAATACGTACTAGCAGCCAAATTTTCTAAAATCATAGCATAGACTAATGGATGATTAGTTTCCAAATTTTTACTTCTTAAGCCTTCCTCGAAAAACTGTAATGCTTTAGTTTGATTTCCCATTCTTTGATAAACCAAACCTATGCTATTAATTAGTTGTAGTTCGTCCCTCAATCTTCTCCTTTCATCTCGTATCTCCTTGCACATCAAACGTGCCTTGCCTAAGTATCTCAACGATTTGCTGTACATAGACTGTTCCGTTGCTATCAAACCAAGATTTGAATACAAGGAAACAACAAACCTTTTATCCGATCTATTATCTATGTATTTTAGCCCTTGGATTGTGTTTGTTTCACTCCCTATGTAATCTTGAACTTCTCTTTGAATATTAGCCATACTCAACAAGCGCCTACCTACTTCTAGTGAATCGCTTATTGCTTTGGATACATCTGCTGATTTTTGGTAATAATACATGGCACTATCCTGACGATATATATTTTTACTGTGAAGAGCCTTATAGTGAAAATACTTCGCTAGTACCAACGAATCATTCCGCAGTGCATACAGCTGGGCTAACCTATCAATGGCTCCTTTTAAAACCACAGAATCTTTAGCGTAATAAGCTTTTAAGCCACGTTGTACTACCGAGTCAAATTCTGCGTGGTAGTCTTGTGAAAAACTAGTAGAAACGCCAAAAACTCCACAAAAAAATACGAGGAGTAGCGGTGTTTTAAAAAACTTTATCGAAGAGCTATTAGTTAAATTGTACGGCAAATTGTAGCTGTTTGTCCAGTTCCATTCGATGCTGCTCTTGCAAGCTTGCATCCCAGTTAAAATACTCCGCAAAAACCTTTAAGGCAAATTCCTTGTGTTTGTCTACACTTGGCTTGTCAAAAAATACGCGTCCTGTTCTTCGCATAAAGAAATCAGTAGGAGTACAGGTCATTTCGTGCTGAACCGTAAACCACAGTTCGGCATGCAGTAAACGCTCTTCCTTATTCGCATCGGTGAGTTCGTCGTATTTGTCCAATATGACATCTACTTGCTTTCCGTAATTGTGAACTAAGTACTGTGCATTTTCCTTGGTAAACCCATCTTCTTTTATGCGCTTATATACTTGCTTGGTATAGCGTTGTACCGATTTGTAGTTTTGGAAAGGGCCTCCTGCCAAGACAATCTCCTCCGTTTGAATTTCGTCAAATTGCTGCTCAAAACGCCTCAACATTTTTTTGGCAACCAAATCTACTATGCGCTCCGCCATTTTGCGATAACCTGTCAGCTTTCCTCCTGCAATAGATATCAACTTGGTATCAGAGACAAAAATCTCATCTTTACGCGACAATTCTGAAGCCGATTTTCCTTCTTCGTGAATCAAAGGACGTAAACCCGCCCAAGACGATTCAATATCATCAAGTGTTAGTGTTATTTCAGGAAACATATTATTTACAGCTTCTATCAAATACAAAGCGTCGACCACCGATGTAGTTACCTCGTCTTTGTTTTGTTGGTAGTTGGTATCTGTAGTTCCGAAATAGGTTACACGTCCTCTTGGAATGGCAAACATCATACGACCGTCGGGAATATCGAAATACACCGATTGTTGAACAGGTAATTTTTCATGAGGTACCACCAAGTGCACTCCTTTAGTCAGGTGCAAGCGTTTTCCTATTTTCGAATTGTTAATTTGTCGCAATTCATCAACCCAAGGACCGGCAGCATTGACTACGTATTTGGCCTTGATGTCAAACTGCTCTCCGTCGAGTACATCTTTTACTTTGGCTCCCACCACGCGATTGTCTTCGTACAAAAATTCAGCCGCTTCTACGTAGTTCAAAATCTGTGCGTCGTACTGACTAGCCGTCTTCATCAACTCTATGGTTAATCGGGCGTCATCCGTTCGGTACTCTGCATAGTATCCCGCTCCGTTTAAAATTCCTTCAGGAAGCAAGGGTTCCTTTTCAAGTGCCTCCTCTTTGTCTAACATTTTTCTCTTATCATCCCCTTCTACTGAAGCCAAAATGTCGTATACCTTTAATCCGATAGAGGTTAACCACGACCCGTAAGTTCCGCCTTCAATTAGCGGTAAAATCATCTTTTCTGGGATTACTAAATGCGGTGCGAGTTTATGCACAATGGCGCGCTCTGTTCCGACTTCTTTTACCAACCAAAAATCAAATTGCTTTAAGTAGCGCAAACCACCGTGAATCAGTTTGGTAGATTTACTACTAGTACCTGAAGCAAAATCATTTTTCTCTACCAAGGCCACTTTCATTCCTCTCGAGGCAGCGTCTAAAGCAATTCCGGCTCCGGTAATCCCTCCTCCAATAATAAGCATATCGAATTCGGTAGCTTGTAGTTCTTTTTTACAATTAGATCTGTTGAAAAATGAAAAGGTGTTCATGGTAGTAAGCTGTTTTCCAACAAAAATAACATAATTCAAAGGCATATAATATAAAAAGAGCTGAAAAATTCAGCTCTTTTCGTGGTCCCCCGGATTAAATAAATCAACAAATTATCTATTGACCAATCATCCTCCAGTTTTTATCGGCTTGGCGTACGAGTTCATTTGGTTTTTCTTCTAACCATAACTCTAAGGTATTGGTACCCCATGCGTTGTAAAACAGATATAATTTTCCGTCTCTAATCTCAAATGTTTTTGGATTGATCCCCACCTTCTCCCCTTTTTTTCCTATAGCATAGGCACAGTAACCGCCGTATTGCGGTACAAACTTTGTTGGGTCTTTTTTAAATGCAGCTAGATTTTCCGGATTCGAAAATCGAAATGTTGCCCCCTCGTATACTGTGGTGATTTTTTTACTTCCTTTAACGGCTTTGTTGTTAAAATACGCTACGACATCGTAACCATTAGCTACCGCTCCTTTCTTTTGATTAAAGCTCGTTTGTGCTGATACCAAAGAAGTTATCAGTAAAAAAATCCATACTAATTTAGTCATTTATTTTTTAATTTTTAAATTTTATTTCGCTCCAGTTTTTATCTCCTTGATTTTGTAACTGCTTTGTATCACCGTTTTTCCAGTCTGTTAACTTGTTAGAAATCCAAGAATTATAAAACAAATACAGTTTACCATCCCTTATTTCATAGGCCTCGGCGTCGATATACATCTTTTTCTTTTTAGCGGCAACTGCATAGGCACAGTACCCCCCGTATTGTGGAATATACGCCGTCGGATTTTTTTGAAAAATTTTTAGATTTTCGGCATTTGCAAATGCAAATTTGACACCGTCATGGGTGGTTTGAAACTTCTTTTTTCCTTTTACCGGTGCCGGTTTGGTAAAATACGATACTACATCATAGCCTTCAGCGATGAATCCGTTTTTGGTGTTGTAGTCTATTTGCTGTGCATACAGCCCGCAAGAAATTGTTAAGAACAAGAGTAGAATTGTGTTTTTCATGATATCGGGTTTGCTAAAAAAGTCGAAGAAGTTTGTATAAACTTACAGTTAATAGTTTTTTAAAAGATTCCAAGGAGCCTGTAGTACCTGGTTGCGAACCGGTTGAAGCTGCCCAAATTGCAGCAGTACAAATTCACTTTGTGAAGGGCGGAGAAACACGTAATCACCTACTGCTAAATCGCTAGTAGTATTGACCAAACTCTGGTTGGTAGACGCTCCAAACAGCCCGTTTTCTGTGGCATCCGGTGGATAGCAGTAGTTCGCTTTCCAATAGCCTCCGTAAATAAAATAAGAACGCCCCAATTTCTTTTTTAAAAAGCCCATGAGGCCACTTAAAAATTCTATCGCAGGAATCCGTGTTCCGTTTAATTTTTTCAAAATTGGAGTCGCAATAAAGCAGGCGGGTTGGTAGGCGGTTAAACTCGGGATGTCAAAGGTACTCGGCTTGAGTATACACGATCCTACTGCAATTTCATTGAGTACCGTATGACCCGTTTTGTGCAGTTCCAACGTTGGGCTTCCTCCGCCATTGAATACCAATTCCGAATTACAGAGTTCCGGAAACTGTGAGGTAACCAGGTCAATGCATCGCTTGTATTCCGTATTGGCCATGCTAAATGCTTTTGAAGCAGAGCGCAGTATTTTTGGCAATTTTACCACGTGTGGGTCATAGCCCATAAACCCACTAAACTCCAAACAGTGCTGATACGATTGCAGTGTATGCAAAGCGCTAAACAATGCTTTAAAAGAAAATCCACCGCGGTGTAGTCCTATGTCTATCTCGAGAGAAACTCTTAATTTTTGACCTAACTTTTCCGCCAAATTTGCATAGGCTATCAATCGCTCTTCAGTATCTATGAGCCACTGCACTTGACTGACCGCATTGAAGGTCGCAGTTTCGGGCAGGTTCGTATAAAAGTACTCCGCAGTCGTTACGGGCATAGGCTTACCTAACAAAACATCGGCAGTTTCGGACAGTAGAGGTACCAAGGCCGTCAGAAAGGGTTGGTGAAAAACCATGAGCCTTTCCGTTTGCGATCGCTTCATGATATAGTGCAACAATTCCGGAGAAGGAAGTGATTTCACAACCCATCGCAAGCCTTTCTGCTTTGGAAAATTTGCCAATACCGCCGCAATGTTCTGATCTAGCTTGTCCAAATCAATCAACAAAGTAGGCAGTGCTCTGTTTTGAGCTTGCAAACTTTGTGTCAGTGTTTCAAAATACTCCATAGTCATCATTTACAAACCGAACAATTGCTGTACATAAGGATTTACAAAAAGCTTATCGGGATCCTGTTGCTTTTGAAAATTCAAAAAATCAATAAATTTCGGATAACTGCGCACCACATCTTCTTTTGTGAAGTTGTGCATTTTTCCCCAATGTGGTCGTCCTTGGTAACTCTTAAATATCGGTTCTAAGGCATCAAAGTACTCACGGTACTCTTTTTTATTATATACGTGACAGGCAATATAGGCCGCATCGCGTCCATAGGCAGGGCTCATGTAGATATCATCTTGACGTACCCATCGATTTTCAATTGGAAAATGCACGCGAAATTTTTTGGCTGCTAGTAGTTTCTTTATGTCTTTAAACACATCTTGGTAACACTCTGCAGGAACGCTGTATTCCATTTCGTAAAATTTCACCATTCGCTTGGTAGCGTACACCTTGTGACTCTGATATACCTTTGCCACATTACTAATGCTGGCTGCAGTTATTTTGGAAACCAGCTCATTTTGAGAAGGAAACCACCTAGCGTATTCACAAAAGAGTTTGAATACGTAATTCTCCAAAACGTATTCGGTCCAGTAATTGAAAAAATTCAATTTATCAGGCTCTGAATTCTCAGCGATGTTCGAAGTTTTAGTCCAAGCTGTTTCCGTATGAGGAATCCAGTAGAATTCAAAGTTTCTGTGTTTCTTTTTTCGTTCCTCTAAGCTTGCCAACACCTCTTGAATGGGTTCTTTTTTATTTTCCAAACGCAGGCGGTACGCAGGTACACATTGCAAGGTAATTTCCGTTATAATCCCCAAACACCCCAAAGATACTTGAGCTGCTTTAAACAATTCAGGTTGCTCTGACGGAGAACAACTTACGAGCTCTCCCTTTCCGTTTATAAACCGCAATGCAACGACCTGAGTACTAATAGAACCAAATCCTATTCCCGTACCATGAGTACCCGTACTAATCGTTCCCGCAATTGATTGGACGTCGATATCTCCGAGATTTTCCATGGCTAAACCTTCTTGAAACAGCAAGGCTCCTAATTTCCATAGCTTAGTTCCAGCTTTCACCCGAACCTGATTTGTCGTTTTATCGACCTCTATAATACCTTGGTAGTTATCCAAGCTAATTAGTAATTCCGCAGTACTGCACAGCGGCGTAAACGAATGTCCTGTTCCTATTAAACGTATTCTGCGATGATTTTCAATGGCCTGCTGAACGAGTTGTTGCACCTCCTCTTGAGAGCTTGGAAAAGCTACCTCATTGGGGTTCCAACGAACATTCTGTGCCCAGTTTTTTAAAGTTTTACTCATGATTTGAACGGTTGGTTAGTAGTTGTAAGTACGGAGCTATTACCTCTTCGTATTTTTCACTGAGCAGTGCTTTCACTCCACGCTCAACTGTTGAGTGGTGAATTACCAGGCCTTCAATCATACTGATCAATTGCTGGGCAACAGCGCTCGTACTGATACCTGTATGCAGCACTCCCGCCTCTCTAGCTTGCGTGACTATGGTAAGTACCTCGTGGTGGTATTCTCCTAAAGTAGCTTGTATGCGTTCGCGAATAGCTGCATCGCGTTCACTTGACAATTGAAACAAAAAATACTTGCGAATCGGAAACGAAACCCCTGAACCGGTTAGCTCAATAAAATGTAATAACTCAACAAAAAAGAAATAACGCTGTTGAATTCTTTTTTCAAAAGACAAGGCCACATCCTTCAGTTGTATTCTTTCAAAAAGCGAAAAAAAGTACGAGTCCAACACTGCCAAATATATGTGGTACTTGCTGGGAAAGTGATGGTATACCGCTCCTTTTGAACTGTTTGCAGCCGTGATAATTGCCTGCAAACTGGTAGCTTCATAGCCCTTATTTAAAAAGAGCTCAAAAGCTTTCTCTACGATGACTTCTTTGTGATTTCTTGCCATTTTTTTATGCTAATCCTCTCAAATATAGCAAAAAAAACGAAAAACAGACCAGTCGGTCTGTATTTACTTTCCAGTGTATACCCTACAGTACCATGAGGTTACACCCACGAATATCCGAATTGTCGAAGCGACCAATAATTTCAAAACTACCGTCATCGTATACCTTACCTAGGTCTTGGGTAGCAATAAAAGAGCAGGAATTGTAATTTGCCAAATCAATGACATTGACACCTCCTGAGCGTCCCGGTGCGTGAATACTGAGTGCATCTTCTGGATCGCGGGTGAGTATGCGCATCCAAGGAGGACAGTTAAAAATGCCCTGACCTTTAGAATACCCTTGACTTAACAATTCCGTCATTCCGTATTCCGAATGGATTTCACCAACTCCAAACCCATCTTGCAAAATGCTGTGTAGTTCTTCTCGAATGAGCTCTTTTCTGCGGCCTTTCATTCCTCCGGTTTCCATTACTATGGTATTCTTTAGCTCAAATTGTGTGGTTTCAACAAGGTCTAGCAAGGCGAAAGACACCCCTATGAGTAAGGTCTTTTTTCCTGCTGCCTCCACCGCTCGCAAGGTTGTTGCCAATTCGTCTAAATTATTCAAATAAAATCCGCTTTCAGGATGTTTAGACTGCTTAATTAAATCGTCAACCATATACACTAGTGAAGAGCCTTGACGCTCGAGGTAATTAGGCAATAAAGCTAGTACGACCAAATCTTCAACTGAACCGTAGAAATGGTTAAACCCCTTGTTATAACTCTCTTCGTACCAACTGAGATCCGTAATATGATGTTTACTCGTCACAGTACCGGTAGTACCTGAACTGGAAAAACTCTGTTGTACGGGATCCTTACTGGCGAGCACCTCTTTAGTTTTAAAAAACTGGATCGGTAAAAACGGAATCTGATGCACTTCACGAACATCGGATGGATGGATGTACAGCAAATCGCAAAACGAACGATACACCCTATTATTCGCAAACTGAAACTTAAAGATTTCTAAAGCACATTCCTTAAAATCTTCCTCTGACTGGATATTGAATACCTTGTTTTTCATAATCGCTACAAAAATACAAGTATTCTACGCAACCTTTTTAGTTTTTCCGCATCTAGCTATAAAAGAACGTTCATAAATACCATTTTTAAGTAGTCTACAACCTAAAAACATCTGTAACTATGATACGAACCGCATACTCAACATTACAAAAGCTCTTTCGCGTAGCCCATGGAAATGCGCACTCGAAAAAGCGACAAGAACGCTACCTCACCATTGCCTCGACACCTTGGGTGGTGAACGATGAAAACAAAGGGTGGTTTGTAAAAGATCGCGGAAGCTCACAATGGCAGCGATGGACCCTACCCATTCACGGATTTCACTACGAGTTATCGTATGAATACGAAGTATTGGTAAGCAAAGACTTTACACCCGATGCAACCGTCCCGAACTATTCTTTAGTCCGGATATTTACCAAAACGCAAAAAAACTCTCGAAATTTACCTCAACCTTTAGCTGTAAACTCATGAAAAAACTCATCGTATTTCTTATCGCGCTCAGTTTTCTGTCGTGTGAAGATTCCAAGCCCTTTACCAATACTTGTAACGCGAGCGATCCGATAACACAGTTGCCCTGGTTGCAAAGCATTAAAACGAGCTTAGAGCAGTCAACCACTGCCGGACAAAAGGAAATCATTCAGTACTTCTATAAAAATCAAACTGTTTACCTAGTAAACCCTTGTAAAGGCTGTGCTGACAATTTAATTACGGTATACAATTGTACCGGTGAAAAAGTATGTGAATTTGGCGGGGTTGCTGGCCTCAACACCTGTCCTGATTTTGAAACTACCAAAACCAATGAAATTATCTTATGGACAAAATAACAACACCCTTACTCGCAGTTGTAATAACACTTCTCCTCTTCAGTTGCAATGAGGTAGATACTGTACCTGCAAGTAGTCAGGAAAATGACCAAAAAGTACTGTTAGAACTCCTAACGGAAATAAAAAGTACAGCGAACAGCACTCCTTGTACCGATGCGACAACCTGGAAGTATACCGCCTATGGCAATAAGGCTTGTGGTGGCCCACAAGGCTACCTAGCTTACCCTACCAACATCGATACTACTTCCTTTTTAGCTAAGGTAGCTCGCTACACGCAAAAAGAACGAGCTTTCAACGAAAAATGGGGGATCGTTTCTGATTGTAGTATGACTCAAAAACCCGTTGGAATTCGCTGTAATAACGGGAGCGCTGAACTAATTTATTAGTATTTTTAAAAAAACTCAAAACTATTAACCTACAGGCTATCATAGAAAAATGCATTCAGCAAGACCGCAAGGCACAAGCAGAACTGTACCAACTTTTCGCTGCTAAACTCTTTGCCGTTTGCCTAAAATATTCCCGGAATTACCAGGATGCAGAAGATACCTTACAAGATAGTTTTATCAATATTTTTAAAAAAATACACCAGTTTAAGCACCGCGGATCGTTTGAGGGATGGCTAAAGCGATTGACCATACATACGGCACTACAGAAATTCAGAAAACACACGCCTTTGCAAATAGTAAAAGACGATGATGTAGAAGAAATTGAAGAGGTTGTATATGATGAAAACAGTGTACCCGTAGATTTTTTACTCGGCTGTATCCAAGAATTACCCGATCGATATCGCTTGGTTTTTAACCTCTACGTATTGGACAAGTACGCACATAAGGAAATTGCCGAACTGTTAAAAATTACCGTAGGAACCTCAAAGTCTAACCTTTCTAGGGCTCGTATGATTTTGAAAGAAAAAATTGAAGTACAGCAAAAAATACAAAAAGAAGCGTAAATGAATACTCAAAAAGACATAGATAGATTGTTTCAGGAAAAACTAGAAGGGTTTGAGGCACAGCCACGTCCAGAAGTTTGGGAACAAATCGAGGCGCGACTTGAAAAGAAAAAAAGACGCGTACTTCCTATGTGGTGGTTGTACGGCAGTGTGGCTGCCCTATTGCTTTTAGCGTATTTGTTGTACCCTTTGTTCAGCGGAACCAGTCCTCAGCAAATTCCTGAAATCCCTGTAATTATCACGGAAGAACCCGTAAAGAGACCTCTAGATCAACCTAGTTTAGTTGTACCGGTTGATACTATTCATACGTCTGATGACGCTCCTGTAGAAGTCGCTACCAATTCGCCTCAACAGCGTTCCATGGGTGGCGCTTCCGGAGGAGTTCAAACAGCAACTAAAATTACTAACATCCCAAAACAACGAGATACTGGTACTGTGATTGCTTATGAAAAACCTTCCGATACAGCAAAAGAAGGGGTTGTATCGGATGTACTAAAAAGCGCTATGGAAAAGATTTTTAGTACCGATATTTCTACTGTTGACAACGATAGTTTGCAACGCGTAGCCAAGCATTCCAAAGCTAAAAAAGACTTTGTAAAGGCCATGGCAAACAAAGACAGTATAGACCTTCCGTCAAAATCGAAAAAAAGCTGGTCGGTAGCACCTGTTTTTGCCTATACCCAAGCCAATTCATTTGGCAATGCATCACCTGTTGACCGCAGTTTAAATACTACCAAAACTCAAGGAAAAGATGCGTTTGCTTACGGACTCCGTGTTGCTTTACAACTCGATAAAAAATGGACCTTGCAATCGGGCGTAATACTGCAAAAAATGGGATTCTCTAATGGAAATCTCGCTGTTTTGTCGAATGTGCGCAATAGTGCCTTATCGGGAATCGAGTACGAAGGAGAAGCCGTGTACCTCGTGAATAACTCAGAAATTACGGATAAGGCTGTAGCCTTGAACACCGCTAATGTCAGCGCACAAAATGCGCAGTTAGTGCAAGACTATCGCTATATAGAAATTCCCTTAGAAGTTCAGTATACCTTCTTGGAAGGAACGCGATTCCGTTCGAAACTCGTCGGAGGTGTCAGTTCTTTATTTTTACAACAGAACCAAATTCTCTTGCACACAGAAAGCAGTTCGCGCGTGCTCGGAAAAGCGAATAACTTAAACAGTATTAATTTTAGTGGAAATATAGGTTTGGATTTTCAATACGACTTAAACGCTAAGCTCCAATTGAGTATCAACCCTATGTTTAAGGTCCCCTTTCAAACCTTCTCGAAAAATTCCAACGGTTTTCAACCGTACAACTTAGGAATTTATTCGGGACTTATTTATCAATTTTAATCCAATCATCATGAAAAAAATACTTTTACTAGGCTTGATATTTAGCTTTTTAACCAGCTGTTTAGACAATAAAAACTTGGCTGCTAAATACCTGCCTATCGACTCGTTTGAGACTCCCAGTAGTTTCACGTATAGAACTGTCGATACGATAAAAATAAAATATTCATTGCCCAATAGCTGTCATAGCTACCACAGTTTGTATTACCAATATCAAGATACTGCACGCATCATTGCTATCAGAGCTCTTGAAGATTTGGAATCGGCATGTATAGAACAAGTATTTGAACGCGAATTGATTGTTCCAATTCAGGTGACTCAGCGCCAATCTTATGTATTTAAGTTTTGGAAAGGGAAAGATTCAAACGGACAAGATCTGTACGAGGAAAAGGTAGTACCTGTAAATTAGTTCAAATATAACGCCTCCAAAGCGATACTGCTACTTGGAGGTGTTTTTATACCCTCAGCCAAACTGTCCTTGTAATTCTGCCGCTTGCAATAAAGGCAGGTCGTTCAATCGCAAGTACACTTGAGCTACCGTTAGCATATCTCGTTCGCAATACCTCACAATTCTTCGAAGGTCTTTATCTCGGTAATACACCCTTGCAACATCGCTGCCTTCCATAGCTGTTTTTGGCGAAGGAATTCCTAAAATATGGCTCAATAGCGCCAAGGAAGTATAATGTTTAAAATCACCAAATTTCCAGAGTTCCAAAGTATCTATATGATGGATCTCCCAAGGTTTTTTACCAAAAAATTCCAATGCCTTTGGCAGGCTGATATTATGGATTAGCATGCGTCTTGCCAAATACGGAAAATCAAATTCTTTACCGTTGTGAGCGCAAAACAACAAGGTATTACAGTTAAACTCCTTGTACAAATACCTTTTAAAAGCCTTTAATAATTGATGTTCATCGCGGTGATAAAATGACTTCACACAGAATTTTCGAGTCGGTTCTAGGCTTGTAAAAAAGCCTGTAGAAATACAAATCACCTTTCCGAACTCTGCCCAAATACCAGCGCGTTCGTAGTAAATTTCTGGCAATACGTCTTTGCGCAGATAGGCGGTCTTTTTTTCGAACAACTGCCGCTCCGCTACAGGTACCTCATTCCAGTGTTCAAAGCGAGGTACAGTTTCAATATCAATAAATAGCAATGTACTCAAAGTCCGCAGACAACTCGACCTCTCCGAACGCCGTGTAAACGGGGAATTCAGCCCCAACTTTTTCTTACCCATTTGGTCTTTTTTAGGTAATGTAGCATTTCTTAGCACAAAAAAAGAGAGCCATTTTTTAATGACTCTCTTTGGTGTAACTGACGGGCAGTTCTTTTATTTTACTACTAATTTCTTAGTCGCTGTTTTAGTTCCTTCGGTAACTTTTAATAAATAAATACCGGCATTCAATCCGTGAAGATCTATACGGTTTGTCAATCCTTTTACCACTTCGGTGTGAACTTTGCTTCCTAAAACTGTAAATATTTCTACCTTCTTTGCTTCGCTTGACGCTGTTGTCAACGCAAACTCTTTATCCAAAACTGGGTTTGGATAGGCAGCAAATCCGGCGATGCTATTTTTATCTATCGAGGCTGTTGCTCCTTTTGGAGTCACGTCTTTCCAAGAAGTTGCAATTCTCAACTCATCGAATAAAATACTCGGTGTTTCACTGGTTGAATCTTGACGCAATAAGAAACGTCCTAAACTACTTGGAATATCGTTTCCTGTAGCTGTTGCCTTTAACGTAGCTGCTGGTGCTGAGGCTGCTGCAAAAGAAGCCGGTGCTGGGTTTTCCCACAACAACAATTCTTTGCTCGTAAAATCAAATCCAACTACTAAAAACACTTCTTCGTTTGGAGTGTGTAAAGTACTTGTATAGCTCGCGCTGCTGCTTCCTGTGCTCATTCCGATTTTGTACTTGGTAGCATCGGTAGCATCTTGCTTTAACCAAATTCTACCTTTATACGATCCTCCTGGCTCTGCTAAAACAGCAAAATAACCGCCGTTTGCATTGGTCAATTTCGTGATATCTGCAGCTGTAAATACAAATGATACATATACAGTACCTGCCTTTTGTTGGTAAAACTCTAGGTATGGATCGGCTCCAGCTCCGTCAAAACTCACCATGTTTCCTGTTGGATTTGGGAACTCTGCTGCTTGGTAAGGATTTCCTAAAGTGGCCGCTACTACTTTTACTTTGTCCGTTGAAGTTGACGTTGTTTGCCATAAAGCTGCATCTGTTAATTTACTGTCGGCAGCGTAATCAAACGTTTCTACAATTGGAAACGCTGTACAGGTAGGACTGTATAAAGTTCTCGAAAAATCACAGCTACTCGTAGCATCCCCGACGATGGTTACTTTTACGTCTGTCCCTTCCGTTAATCCGGTAAATGTGATTTTACCAGAAGCCACAGTGCTCGGGTTGTCACCTCCGATGGTTCCAACATCTGAACCGCCTACTTGTGCTTTAATCGTATAAGTAACCCCTGTATTTCCACCAGTAAAGGCAATTGATCCGCTGAAAGTATCGGTACCTGCTGTAAGTGCATCACAGGTCGTTTCGATAGCTCCAATAACTAAATCACAAGGTTTATTTACCGTGAAATTTCTGGTCACATTCACCGCTGTAGCTAAAGGATTTCCGCTGTTGTCTACCAACTCCATATAAACCTTATAACTCGTTCCAGCAGTTACATTAATACTGATGTCATTGGTATCGTATTTTGCTGCTTGCGCTACGTCATTCAATTTCCATTTGATATATCCATCTCCAGTACCACCGGTAGCCACGTTAAAATTAGTTACGTTAAACTTCACCGTTACGGTAGCTGCATAAGGTACTACTTGATTTTCGGTAGGTGAAGAAATGCTTAACGAAGGTGTTGAAGAACATCCGTTAAAGCTTCCTAAACTTCCCCACTCTGAATCTTTAGCCGTTACTATCCATTCAGAATCTCCTGCATTGGTTCCTGCAGAGGCTGCCCAATCTGCGTTCGGCTTACACACCGTTGCTTTACGCGTTAAGGTATGGTCTTTGGTTGCATTGGCAACACCTGCTACCTCCCAAGCTGTTCCTGGGTCAGTAGTAGGAACTCCTACCACATCGATTAAGGTAAAGGCTCCTGAACCGTTGTCTTTAAACAAACCTATAGCATCATCTCCATTATAGTGAACAGGACTTTCATAGGCTAATTTTAAATCTGCTTTCGCTAAAATAGTCGCATCGGCTGCATCTGTCGCAATCACGTATACGGCTCCGGCGTTTAAAGTTCCTGTCAAAGCCACATCTCTTTCGGCTTTCCAATCTCCTCCGTTGTTAGATCCGCGAACTTTGTACTTCGATAAGTCCACATTCGCTCCCGTTCCATTGTAAATTTCGATAAACTTGTTATTACTACTCCCTTCAGCGTACATACTAATGTACAGATCAGTAGCCTGGCCAAAAGTTGCTTGGCAAAGGATTAATAATAATACAAAAAAGTAATTTTTTTTCATTTGCTTGTAGGTTTAATTTTTGTCGAACAAAATTATAAAACCGCAGCGCATTGTATATTAACTTAACGTTAAGTACCTGAAAAATAAAGGCTAGGACTCGTAGAAGTTTCAGTAACATTAAATCAACGTTAAGTTAAAGCACGATGCAGTCAAATTGTTATTTTATCGTTACTTTTGGGTATTATTACCTAAAAAAACACGTATGAATACTAGTGATATTAAGATTTTGTTGGTAGACGATGAGCCAGATATTTTAGAAATAGTTGGTTACAACCTGAAATCTGAAGGATATCAAGTTTTTACAGCAAATAACGGTGCTGAAGCAGTGAAAACCGCGAAGAAAGTAAGTCCTCATTTAATTCTGTTAGACATCATGATGCCAGAGATGGATGGTATTGAAGCTTGCGAAAAAATTAGGGGAATCAAATCGTTAGAAGATGTGATTATTTCCTTTTTAACGGCACGAGGAGAAGATTATTCACAGGTAGCCGGATTTGACGCTGGTGCTGACGACTACATCACCAAACCCGTAAAACCTAAGGTACTTGTAAGTAAGGTAAAATCACTACTCCGCAGGCTTAAAACGGAAGAACAAGCAGACGCTACGACAAAGATTGGTGATATTGTTATCAACCGCGATGAATACGTAGTTTTCAAGGGAGAGAATAAGATTTCTTTACCTAGAAAGGAATTCGAATTGTTTTCATTGCTGACCTCTAAACCTGGAAAAGTTTTTAAACGCGAAGTAATTTTAGACAGTGTTTGGGGTAATGAAGTTGTGGTGGGAGGTCGTACCATCGACGTTCACATCAGAAAGCTCCGAGAAAAAATTGGAGACGATTATTTTAAAACTGTAAAAGGTGTTGGGTATAAATTTGTACTGGAAAACGCAGACAAATAAGCCCCAAAACTTAAAAAAATACCATACACTAAGTAGATTGCCTTACCGCAATCTACTTTTATTATTTACACAGCAAAAGTAAAATTTCTTACTCGTGAAAATTAAAAAAACCTACAAATACGCGCTGTCTTCAGCCCTTTACTTGACCATACTGTCAATTACCTTTGCCGTTCTGTCTTATTTATTGTTATTTAAATACTTAGGATTTGTGACGGTGGTTATTTTTGGGCTCCTGCTATTTGTAATTTCATTTTTTGTCATTCAATACCGCGCCGAACATTTTATTTATCAGCGAATTAAAAAACTCTACGAGAACATTTCTATTTTAGATGTCAATGATCTCAAACGAAAAAAAGTTACTACCGATGTAGAAGCATTGACTAAAACCGTGCAGGAATACGTGGAAGGAAAGAGTGAAGAAATTGCGCATTTGACGCAAAGAGATTCTTTTAGACGCGATTTTCTTGGGAATGTTGCCCACGAGTTAAAAACTCCATTATTCACAGTACAAGGGTATATTCTAACGCTTATGGAAGGAGCGGCTGACGATGAAGAAATTCGTACAAAATACCTAGAACGCGCCAATAAAGGAGTCGAACGTTTGACCTCAATTATCAAAGATTTGGACATGATTGCCAAACTAGAAACAGAGGGTATGAAAATGAATATCGAAACCTTTAATATTTTAGAACTCATCCAAAACGTGTTTGATTTGTTCGAGATGAAGGCAAAAAAACGCGGAATCAAGTTGCTTTTTGATCGCGTTTATGAATTTCCCTTTTTCGTAAAAGGTGATATGGAACGCATAGAACAAGTACTCATTAACCTCGTTGTAAACTCTATCAAATACGGTAAAGTAGGCGGTATTACTACAGTGAGTATCGAAAATTACAATTCCAGAAAATTCATCATCAAGGTTACCGATAATGGAGAGGGAATTAAACAGGAACACCTTTCACGACTTTTCGAGCGCTTTTACCGCGTTGATCAAAGTAGATCACGCGAACAAGGAGGTTCAGGGTTAGGACTCTCTATCGTTAAACACATCATCGAAGCACACGGAGAAACCATCCTGCTCAAAAGTAAATTCGGAGAAGGTTCTGAGTTCTCATTTACCCTAGAAAAAGCCGTTTAAAACCAAAAACCTAAGTTGAATAACCAATACTGTTCATCGTGGTCTGGTGACCAGGAATATTTAATTTCTATCGGCCCGATAAAGGTATCTACGCCATAACCAATCGCATACCCCGATTTGGTATTATCAAAGAGTTTTCCTCCAGCGAAAATATCGTTTTCTACACGCGCATAGTTGGCTATAAAACTCGCAAAATGATTGGGTATTACGCGGTACCTAAACGCAAATTCTGACTTTAAGTACGACTGATCGTTGAGCATGCCCGTATCATATCCGTAAAAAGACACGAAATTATTAATGAAGTTTTTGTTATAGCCTCCCAAACGGAAATCAAATAATTCATTGGATAAGTTCCCCAAAGTATAGCCCGCTGAAGAGGTATATTGAAAAGTCAATCGGTCAAAAAATGTGGTCGCCACACCTATGCTTCCAGAAATTTGAGAAAACTGACTGTAGCCATCACTTCCTTGCGGAAATTGTGCCATTTTTCGATTTCGGTCAGACCATACATACCATTTGAACCCGATGTCTGCATGGACACCTCGCGTAGGATAATAGGCGTGATCATAAGAGTCTAACTTTAAAAAACTGTACAGGTTGATATAATTACTATTGTCAAAAATAGTTTCCTCTCCGTTGGTTAAAAAGGTATCAGAAGTAATTTTGATTCGCTTGTTTTCAACCCCCACACCAAAGGCAAATTTCTTATCAATAGTCGTTTGTAAATACAAGGCATTGGTAAAGTCTAAATACCTCAAATTTATAGAATTGATGTTCACATCTTCATCGAAGAAAAAAGAACCTTTAAATGAATTGTATCGCGAGGTAAACCCATAACTCGGCAGCAAACCATTATCGACAAAGTAATTGAGTTCGTAACGTATACGGTCACCGATACCGACATCAAAATTGAATTCGTCGTTCTGACGCAGCACTTTTTTATCGTGGTAGTTTAGCAATACCGCCGATTTGTACAACAGGTCGTAATGCAGTCCAAAACGCAAATACGATTTAATTTTATCTTCTTTTACGGTAAGTACTAGTTTTTTACCCTGAAACGACTTTTGGAAGTGATAATCAATGCGCTCAAAATTATTAGTGGCTGTTAACGAACTGATTTTTTTTGAAACATCTTTGTACGACACACTGTCTCCTTCACGCAATTGTAGCTTTCCTAAAACGTAATTGTCCGTGTAGTTTTTGTTTCCATTGATAATAATTCTGTCAACCAAAAATTTAGCATTGTTGTTGGGCTGTGTCAAAATGCGTTTCTTTCGCTTCTGTAGTTTAGCAATACTGTCAAACACCGCGTGGTAAGGTTTTGCTGCCCGAATACCCTCTTTCAGAATTTCTCCTTTTCTATCAAAAGAAATTACGCTGTATTCCAAAATATTAGGCTTGAGCGAAATGTCGAGTAATTTAACCTGCTCATCTGCTTTCTTATACATTTGGAAATTGATGATTTGCAGCAGCAAGGACGCCACAGACGACAACTCGTCTCTTTTAAGCAACTGCCCTTGAACGTTGACTCCAATAACCAAATCAACGGGTTTGGTACGCATGATATCGACGGGGTAATTGTTAACCACACCTCCATCTACTAACAGACGTCCGTCTATTTCTACAGGATTAAGTAGTGATGGGAAGGCCCCACTGGCTCGGAGCGCCAAGGGCAATGATCCCTTTTCTAATACTACCTGTTTTCCGGCTTCTATATCTGTGGCAATGCAATAAAAAGGTATAGGAAGCTTAGAAAAATCTTCTATTTCGTCTACTGGTGAGAGGAGTTCTGTCAAAAAGTTAAGTACGTTTTGTCCTTTGGAGAGGCCCAAAGGCAAACCTACGCCTCCTTTTTTTATGGGCAGCGTAATGGCGTATTTTTCTCCGTATTGTTTCCTAAAAAACGGCTTAGCATCACGGGTAACTTTATCTTGTAACAAGGACATAAAATCGGCCTCATCAATTACCTTTTCAATTTGACTCGCCGAATATCCCGCGGCGTAGAGTCCACCTACTATGGCTCCCATGCTGGTACCACCGATATAGTCAACTTGCACTCCGGCTTTTTCCAGTTCTTTTAAAACGCCGACATGGGCAAATCCTTTAGCTCCACCTCCGCTCAACACCAATCCGATGCGGGGTTTTTCTTGGGCAAAAATCCCAGTGCTTAACAGTAGTAGTAATAGTAGCTTTTTCATAGGTTAATCTTTGTGGTAAAACTGATATACTTTTTGGGCTCTTGCATGCCCTACAACTTCCTTTAATTCTTCTAAACTAGCACTTTTCACCCGTTTTGCCGATTTAAATTTTCGCAACAGGTTTGTAATACTTTGTTTACCGATATCCGGTATTTGTTCCAATTCGGATTGAATAGCACTCTTGCTTCGCTTGTTCCTGTGGAATGTAATTCCAAAGCGGTGCGCCTCATTTCTCAAAAATTGAATAATCTTTAGCGATTCTGATTTTTTGTCTAAGTACAGGGGAATACTATCACCGGGATAGTAAATTTCTTCCAAGCGTTTGGCAATACCAATAATGGCAATTTTACCGCGTAACCCCAGGGCATCCAAACTTTTCAATGCCGACGATAACTGTCCTTTACCCCCATCGATCACGATGAGCTGAGGCAGGGGTTTGTCTTCGTCCAACAATCGTTTATAACGCCTGTACACCACTTCTTCCATCGATGCAAAATCATCTGGACCTTCCACGGTTTTTATGTTAAAATGGCGGTAGTCCTTTTTACTGGGTTTACCGTCTTTAAAAACAACACAGGCAGCAACGGGATTGGTCCCTTGTATGTTGGAGTTGTCAAAACACTCGATATGCCTCGGTTCAACTCGCAAACGCAAATCTTTTTGCATCTGTGCCATAATGCGCTTTACATGACGCTCAGGATCTACTATTTTCACCTGCTTAAACTGCTCTTGACGGTAGTATTTAGCATTCCGTACTGAGAGGTCAACAATGCGTTTTTTATCTCCCAATTTAGGAACTATCACTTTTATTTTTTCTCCTAAATCCACCTCAAAAGGCACGTACACCTCCCGCGAAAGGGAAGTAAAACGCTGTCGTGTTTCAAAAATAAAAAGCTCTAAGATTTCCTTATCTGTCTCGTCGAGCTTCTTTTTAATTTCTGTGGTATACGACTGGACTATAGCCCCGTTCATCACTTTAAAAAAGTTGACATAGGCGTGTTGCTCGTCCGAAATAATCGAAAAAACATCCACATTGTTGATCGATGGATTTACAATGGTTGATTTCGCCTGATAGTTTTGAAGTGCCCCTAACTTTTCCTTGATCTTTTGAGCCTCTTCAAACTTCATTTCAGCGGCGTAATCCATCATCACCTGATTAAAATACGCCAAACTGTCTTTAAAATTTCCGCGAATGATATTTCGTATTGCTTTGATATCGCGTTGGTAATTTTCTTCTGTTTGCATGCCTTCGCAAGGGCCTTTGCAATTTCCCAAGTGATATTCTAAGCATACTTTGTACTTGTCTGCTTGGATTTTTGTTTCGTGTAAATCGTAATTACAAGTGCGCAAGCTGTAGAGCTCTTTGATGAGTTCAAGAAGCGCTGTAACGGTTTTTACATTGGTATAGGGACCAAAGTATTCCGAACCGTCTTTTACGACTCTCCGCGTAGAAAACACCCTCGGAAATCGTTCTTTTTTTATGCATATCCACGGATATGACTTATCGTCTTTTAAGAGTACATTGTACCTAGGTTGGTACTTCTTTATCAAGTTATTTTCCAACAGCAAGGCATCCGTCTCGGTATCGACCACGATGTGTTCTATGCGCACAATTTTTCGTACCAAAATTCGGGTTTTACCGTGTTCGTGATTCTTGGTAAAATAAGAGGAAACGCGCTTTTTTAAATTCTTCGCCTTCCCTACATAAATTATGGTATCATTTTTGTCAAAATACTGATATACTCCTGGCTGATTTGGGAGTGTTTTTACTTGTAATTCTAATGCTGTTGGCATACTACGAAAATACGATTTTATAAAAAAATATGCAGCTAATAGCTTACTTTTATCCGTTCAAAATATAGCATGACTAGTCCAATCAATTTTTATACCAATCAGGTATCCCTCTTAGATAAAGAACTCGAGAAAACAAAAAAAACATTAAATAGCCTTCGCATAGGGCGCTTACTTGTCTTTTTAAGTGTTGCTGCTTGTATGTATTTCTATTTTTCTCAACCGTATATCCTCGTGAGCTCTGGTGCTTGCGGGCTCGCTGTTTTTACGGTACTCGTCGTCCAATTTCAAAAGTTCAAGCACCGCTTAAAAATCCTGAATTTCAAGCGTGACTACAACCTGCGAGAACTGGCTGTGCTCAATGGAGATACTTCGGTGCTCACAAGCACCGGTAAAGAATTTTCCAATCCTTCACATTCCTTCAGTCACGACATTGATTTGTTTGGACAAGGATCTTTTTTCCAATACGTGAACAGGACGGTTACCCGCGATGGTAAACAACATTTAGCAACCTTGCTTACAAGTAATGACATCACTGAAATCGCCAATAAACAAGCTGCTGTAAAAGAATTGGCAACAAAAGCTATATGGCGTCAAGATTTTTCTGCCAAAGCCAGTACTGTAAATTCTGACAAGACCACCGATGCTCTTATCGACTGGATTAAAAACTACCGTAGTGACTTGCCCAAATACAGTGCTTTTGTACCTTTAGTTTTTGGTGGTATTTCAGTAGTTACCCTAGTACTCACAGCATTCGGTATACTCCCCATAGGAGTGCTAGTAGCCCTGCTAATCAGTGGCCTTGCCATCAGTGTTACCCAACTAAAAAAAACACAAGCCATTTACACCCAAGCGAGCGCGGCGAAAGATTTGTTTAAGCAGTACCAACTGCTACTCGAAGAGATCGAAAATCAACAGTTTGAAGCTTCTTTACTCGTCGCAAAACAACGTGCTATTGAAAGTGAACAACGCAAAGCCTCGGCAATTATCAAGCAATTCTCAAAAATACTCGACGCCTTTGATCAACGCAATAATATCATTGTTGCTCTTGTTGGGAATGGGCTGTTTTTATGGGACTGGAAACAAGCTTTCAAAGCTGAACAATGGCTACAACATTATCAAATTCAAGTAGCCTCTTGGTTTGAAGCAGTACAGTTTTTTGACGCTTACAATTCTCTGGCGAATTACCAATACAACCACCCTGAATTTTGTACCTCAGAGTTACAATCTCACGATGCGGGAATTGAAGCCTCCTCTTTGGCTCACCCCTTACTGAAGCCAACGGTCCGTGTAGCCAATGATTTCGGAATACAGACAGCCGATTTCTTTATTGTAACTGGAGCAAACATGGCGGGAAAAAGCACCTTTTTACGCACCGTAGCACTGGCTATAGTCAGCGCCAATTGCGGTTTACCTGTTTGTGCGAACTCGTTTAAATACCGTCCTATCAAACTCATTACCAGCATGCGAACGGCCGACTCGCTCGCAGAAGATGAATCGTACTTTTACTCTGAACTCAAGCGACTTAAATTTATCGTAGATACCATTAAAACAGATCGTTATTTTATTATTCTCGATGAGATTTTAAAAGGTACCAATAGCTTTGATAAAGCACAAGGTTCAAAGCAGTTCGTTCACAAGCTGAGTCGTTCTAATTCAACGGGAATCATCGCTACCCACGACGTTAGCCTGTGTGAACTCGCAACGGAAGTTCCGAGCATCCACAATTACTTTTTTGAAGCTACGATTACTGGGGACGAATTGAGTTTTGACTATACTATGAAAACCGGAATTTGTAAAAATATGAATGCTTCGTTTTTACTCAAAAAAATGGAAATCGTTTAGGACTACTCGTTTAGGCTCCTTAATTTCATTTTCCTGTATCGGAAGCAGTACGAAATCCGTACCTTTGTCTTATGCAGAAACTCGTTGATAACTTTGGTAGACAAATAAATTACGTGCGCTTGGCAGTTACAGACCGCTGTAATTTGCGCTGTCAGTATTGCATGCCTGCAAAAGGAATCGACATCGTTCCGAGAAAGGAACTGTTGACGTATAAAGAAATGTACCGCATTATCCGCGTACTTACTGAACTCGGCGTTCAAAAAGTACGTTTAACGGGTGGAGAACCTTTTGTAAGAAAAGATTTTGTTCAGTTCTTGGAGATGCTCTCGTTTAACGACCTCTTAGAAACTATCAATATTACCACCAACGGTGCACTCATAGCAAAACACATTCCTACGCTCGAAAAACTGTCAAAAATCAAAAGCATCAACCTCAGTATTGACAGCCTTCAATCAGAAAAGTTCCATACCATCACCCGACGCGATGTTTACAAGGAAGTTTTTGAAAGTTTCGAACTGCTCGAGCAAAGCTCTCTTGACCTCAAGCTCAACGTAGTAGTACAATCCGGGTTTAATACGGATGAAATCAACGATTTTGTGCGCCTAACGCGTGACAAAGCCATTGCCGTTCGCTTTATTGAAGAAATGCCGTTTAACGGTAAAGGACAGCGTAGTTTGGAAGAAGCTTGGAACTTCCAACGTATTTTAAATGAAATTTCCTCAGAATTTTCACTGACAAAACTACCGGGGGCTCCTTCGGAAACCTCCAGAAATTACCGCGCTGCAAATCATTTGGGTACTGTTGGAATTATTCCTGCCTTTACCAGAACTATTTGCAATGACTGTAATCGCATACGTCTCACCTCTACCGGACTCTTAAAGAACTGTTTGTTCGATGATGGCGTTTTTAATATTCGCGATTTTATACGAGAGGGAGCTAGCAACGATGACTTAAAACAATTGTTTCTCCAATTGGTAAAACAGAAACCAAAAAACGGTTTCGAAGCGGAACAAAACAGAAAACGAGGTTCCGTTTCGGAAAGCATGTCAACCATTGGAGGTTAATACACCAAACGAATATGATAACCGTAGCAGAAGCCAAAGAACTCATTTTACAACACCCCGGCGATTTCGGTACCGAATGCATTCCCTTAGCGCAAGCATTGGGACGGATTTTAAAGGAAGACATCTATGCCGATAGAGATTTCCCTCCCTTTAATCGCGTTGCTATGGATGGAATAGCCATCAATTACCGTTTTTTTCAATATGGGGTACGAGATTTTAAGATTGAAGGTATACAAGCCGCAGGAGCAGCTCAACAAACTTTAGAGAACGCAGCAAACTGCTATGAAGTCATGACTGGTGCCTGTTTACCTGCAAATACAGATACCGTTATTCGCTATGAAGATCTCGATATTCAAACACTGATGGCCAGTGTAAACCTCACAGAAATTAAAGAAGGACAAAACGTACATACCCAAGGATCAGACACCGAAAAAGACAGTCTGCTGATCGCAAAAGAAACGCGAATTACAGCCGCAGAAATCGGCGTGTTGGCAACTGTAGGAAAAGCAGTAGTGACAGTCGCTAAACTCCCTAAAGTTTTAATTGTTTCTACCGGTGATGAATTGGTCAATATTTCAGAACAACCCTTACCGCATCAAATACGCAAGAGTAATGTTCACAGCCTTGCAGCCCTTTTAGAAGCACATAGGATTCCCGTAACTCTCATCCATTTAAACGATGAAAAAGCTCAGATCACAGCAAGTATGAAACAGTACTTACAAGCGTACGATGCTATTTTGTGCAGTGGAGCAGTGAGCAAAGGTAAGTTCGATTACCTCCCTGAAGTTTTTGACGAGCTCGGTGTCCAAAAACTCTTCCACCGCGTAAGTCAACGCCCAGGAAAACCTTTTTGGATGGGAACCTACAAACAGTGTCGTATTTTTGCTTTCCCCGGAAACCCGGTATCTACCTATGTAAACTGCATGATGTATTTTACGCCATGGTACTATCAAACTACAGGTATTACGGTACCTGAAATCAGTGCAATTCTCACCGAAGAGGTCCACTTTAAACCGGCGTTAACGTATTTCTTACAAGTAGTGACCCATGTTGAAAATGGACAATTATTCGCCACTCCAGTAAAAGGAAATGGTTCAGGAGACTTGGCGAGTTTGGTTCAAGCAGACGGATTTATTTGCTTGCCTAAAAAGGAAGGCACAACCTATGCCAAAGGCAGCGTCTATACCTATGTAGGATACCGAACAATGTACTAGAAAACAACGCCATATACTTGGCTTTAAAACACAGCTAAAACCACAATATTTTGAGTAGTTTTTCACATATCAACGATAAAAATCATCCTAAAATGGTCAACGTTTCGGAAAAAAACATCACGAAACGAAGTGCAACAGCACAGGCGACCATGTATTTAGGAACATCGATTATTCAGCATTTTGAAAACGACGAATTAACCACGAAAAAAGGTCCCGTTTTTCAAACTGCTATCATCGCAGGAATTCAAGCAGTCAAGAAAACTTCTGAGCTTATTCCTATGTGTCATCCCCTGTTAATTAGCGGGGTCGACATCGACATCGACATCATCAGTACCACGCGTATTCGCGTGCTGTGTACCGTGAGTATCGAAGGTAAAACAGGAGTTGAAATGGAAGCTCTTACAGGAGCCTCTACTTGTTGTCTTACCATTTATGACATGTGCAAGGCACTGAGCCATGAACAGCGCATAGAAGAAATTAAACTACTGAAAAAAACGGGAGGAAAATCCGATTATCACTATGGAGAAAAAGCACACTAAACACACCAACCTTACACGTAAAGACAACGATCAATACGCACCTAACGAATTAGCTATAGTAGGAACCAAATGCGGCATCATCGCCGATTTAGTTTATGAGGTAAGTCAACGACTTTCTCAATACAACTTGGGGTATTTCGATGCTTCTCACGCAAAGGAAGTCACTCCGAATAGCTTGAGTGAATATACATTTCACCACGAAGGTAACCTAACCCTTACTACGCGAAGTACCATTAACCACTACGAACAACGCCTGCAATTTTACCATCACGACTTGGTCTTTATAAACGGAAATCACTATCCGGCGGCAAAGCAAATCATCATCCTTGACAAAAACAAAGAGGCCTCTATACAAAAGCGATTAGACCAATTTACAAACATTGAGTTCGTTATTAAATTAGATGACGAATCTGAATACTTTGATTGTTTAGTAGAACGATTTCCAACTATAAAAAATAGTACCTGCTATGCACTTGAAGATATCGAAGGCATCACAAACCATATAGAACGCCTCATTAAAGGAGCCATTGCTCCCGTTCAAGGACTGGTGTTGAGCGGCGGAAAAAGTACGCGAATGGGTACCGATAAAACAGTATTAGACTACCACGGGAAACCTCAAAAAGAATACGCTAAAGAACTCTTAGAAGCCTGTAATTTAACCAGCTTTTTTTCAGTTCAAAGCAATCGCAATGCTCATGATGAAATTCATGACACCTTTTTAAATCTAGGACCGTTTGGAGGCATCTGTTCCGCTTTTCAGAAAAATCCCAATACCGCGTGGTTGGTAATCGCGAGTGATTTGCCTTTTGTAAATAAAGAGCTCATTCAATTACTATTGGAAAAGAGGGATCCGAGTAAGGTGGCAACCGCGATTATTGGAACTGACAAACCTTTTCCAGAGCCTCTTATTTGTATTTACGAACCCAAAGCTTACGGAAAATTGTTACAATACCTAGCACAAGGGTACTCCTGTCCTCGAAAAATGCTCATCAATGCCGACGTTGCTCTCGTAACTGTAGATGAAAAATACATCCAAAATATCAACACTCCCGAAGAATACGAGCGAGCAAAACAAGCCTTAAGATAAACATGTCCATCAAGACCAAAATACTAATATCGTACTCTGTAGTATTCGCCACCTTGATTTTTATGGTGCTGTATTCTTTTATGCCGTCGGAAACAAGTTCAGTGGCCACCTGCGGCACTGAATTCATTGATAGTACCTTAGAAAATCCTAAAACAAAAGAAGGGAAAAAACTTTTTAAAGCACTTTGTGCAAGTTGCCATAAAGTATCAGAAAAACTCATCGGCCCTGCCTTGGGAAATCTCCAAATGCCTCCTGATATTTTCGGAGCATTTATTAGGGCTGAAGATTCCTTATTGCGACAGCAGCATCCACTTGCCTTACAAATAAATGTAGGTACCAATACCTTCAATTACAAGCATCAATTTAAAGATCTTACCCAACAAAACATCAAAAATCTCCTTGATTTTCTAAAAGATTAAGCACGATTAATACCAAAAAAAACCGAATTTCTTCGGTTTTTTTTATTTTTCGTAGCGACTTCCTGCTTTATAAAGAAGTAACTCTTTTAATCGCTATTGCATTTTAGTTTTGTACTTCTGAATTTCATCCCATGCTTCTTTTCTCCAATGGAAACTTACATAGGCTTCTGAAGCTGCTTCGTTTTGCTTAGGAACATACTCCGGTTGATTGGATACGTAAATAAACTTTTGTCCTAGCAAACTAAAAGTATCGTACTCTTCTGGTTGCATAACCTTCAGGCCAAATTTATTAATACGGTACACACCTATGGTTTTAATTTCGTGCCATTGCAATCCGCAATCTTTCATCAGGGTACGCTGTGTAATTCCCTTCCTTTCAATGCGAATTTTGGTCGACGTCCCAATAAAAATCAAGAGACCTACAAACAAAAATAATCCTCCTGAAACATAGAGAATATCTACTCTATCCGTTTTAAAATAATATCCCAACATCCCTATGGCTAAACACAGAAATAACACGTAAAATACAGCTAGATGTGGACTCTTAATATTAACCTTCGTAATTGTCATTTTAATGGTTTGTTCATTGCCTACGCAGCGACGTGCTCGGTAACTTCCCGGAGATACCGGCAAGGTCTAAGCCCCGGAATAATTCATGTTCACACTACTTCAACGGCAACAGTATTTATAAAAACAAAACCCCGAAAAATTTCGGGGTTCTTTTGTGGAGAAGGCGGGGCTCGAACCCGCGACCTTTTGACTGCCAGTCAAACACTCTAGCCAACTGAGCTACATCCCCAGTGTGAGACAAATATACAATTTGTAATAAAAAAACCACCTATACTGGCTATAATTTTCCAAGTACAGGTGGTTACCATTAAACTACTACTACTGTTTTATGTCAAATCGGTCAAGGTTCATTACTTTCTCCCATGCTTTGGCAAAGTCTTCCGCAAATTTTTGTTTTGCATCACTACTTGCATACACCTCAGCAATGGCGCGCAGCTCTGAATTTGAACCGAAAATTAAATCCGCTCTTGTGGCTGTCCATCTTTCTTTTTTCGTCTCTCTATCTTTTCCGATAAATACGACACCTTCCTCATCTTTAGGCTCCCAATAGGTTGCCATGTCTAACAAGTTCACAAAAAAGTCGTTCGACAATACTCCTGGAGTCTCGGTTAACACCCCTTCTTTAGCTTGCTTATAATTGGCATCTAATACGCGTAATCCTCCTACCAACACAGTCATTTCTGGTGCTGTCAATCCCAGTAATTGGGCTTTGTCTACCAATAACTCTTCGGTAGTTAAGGTGTACTTCTTTTTTTGATAATTTCTAAACCCATCGGCCATAGGTTCAAGCACTGCAAATGAAGCAACATCGGTTTGCGATTGCAAGGCATCCATACGTCCCGGTGTAAAGCCGACTGCTACATCATAGCCTCCTTTTTTTATTGCTGCCTCAACAGCCGCCGTTCCTCCGAGAACAATCAAATCGGCCATCGATGCAGGCGTATTCGCATTATTCGCATTAAACTTCTCTTGTACCGTTTTATAGGCTGCTAATACCTTTTTCAATTGCGCTGGGTTATTACTTTCCCAATCTACTTGAGGTGCTAACTGAATTCTCGCTCCATTGGCTCCTCCTCTTCTATCAGATCCTCGATACGACGCTGCTGATGCCCACGCTGTTTCGATCATTTGATTGGCAGGAATTCCAGCATTTAGCAAGGCTTTCTTTAACTGTACTACCGCAGCTTTATCAATACTCTTGTGAGTAGCCACCGGAATAGGGTCTTGCCAAATAAAATCTTCTTTCGGTACTTCGGGCCCCAAATAGGTTGTTTTAGGTCCCATATCTCTGTGCGTTAACTTAAACCAAGCTCTAGCAAAGGCTTTATCAAAAGCCAAAGGTTCGTTTAAAAATTTCTCACATACTTTTTTATAGGCCGGATCAAACTTCAGTGCCAAATCAGAAGTCAACATGGTTGGACGGTGTCGTTTATTTTTATCAAAAGCATCAGGGAATACCTCTCCTACATCTTTTGCTACCCACTGATGAGCTCCAGCAGGACTTTTGGTCAATTCCCATTCGTTATCAAATAAGGTATTCAAAAATGCGTGACTCCATCGCGTAGGTGTCGGGGTCCATATTACTTCCAATCCTGAAGTAATTGCATCCTTTCCTTTACCTGACTTGTACGAGCTTTTCCATCCCAGTCCTTGTTCTTCTATACCAGCTGCTTCTGGTGAAGCTCCAACCTTGTCTGCAGGTCCTGCGCCATGGGTTTTACCAAAGGTATGTCCACCGGCAATTAACGCTACTGTTTCCTCATCATTCATTCCCATTCTTCCGAAAGAAATACGAATATTTTTTGCCGAAGCAACAGGGTCTGGATTTCCATTCGGTCCTTCTGGATTTACGTATATCAATCCCATTTGCACTGCTGCTAACGGATTTTCAAGCTCTAAATCCAATTCTCCTTTCTCATTCAAACGCCTACTCTCTAACCAACCTTTTTCCGATCCCCAATACACGTCTTCTTGTGGTACCCATACATCTTCTCTACCTCCAGCAAACCCTATAGTTTGTAAGCCCATAGATTCAATAGCGACGTTTCCTGCCAAAATCATTAAATCGGCCCACGAAATTTTCTGTCCGTACTTTTGTTTAATTGGCCATAACAGTCTTCTCGCTTTGTCCAAATTACCATTATCGGGCCAGCTATTCTGTGGTGCAAAACGCTGCAGCCCCATTCGAGTTCCTCCTCTACCATCTCCTGTTCTATAAGTACCTGCACTGTGCCATGACATTCTGATAAACAAAGGGCCATAATGTCCGTAATCGGCAGGCCACCAATCTTGAGAAGTTGTCATCACTTTTGTTAAATCTTTTTTCAACTGCTGATAATCCAAGCTAGCAAAGGCTTCTTTATAAGAAAAGTTCTTTTGCAATGGATTTACCAGATTCGAATTTTGAGCCAACACCTCTAAATTGAGTTTGTTAGGCCACCAATCCTTATTTTTTTGCCCACGTGTGGCTTGTTCTTTTTGATGTCCCTTATCGAAACCGAAAGGACATGCTCCTTTTTCCTTCTGATCACCATCATGACCCGAAGAACAGGAAACCGCTAACGCTGTTACTGCTGCTAGAAGAATCGTTTTTTTCATTGGTAAACTTTTAATTGATTTACCACAAAACTAAATATAGAATTATTATAGTTTGTATTTTAACAATAGATAATTCTTATTTCAAAATAAGTGATTTTGGTTCTTCTCTTCAGGGATCTCAAAAGAAGGTGAGAGAGTCCTAAGGACATCCTTAGACCTCTCTGCACCTTCAACCACCAAAAACAAATAAAAATCAATTGTTTTCTTTCAATCCCTTTTCTTGTAGTAACAAGTATTCGTCAAAGCGTACTTTTTTTCCAAAAACTCGGATAGAGCAGGCAATAACTTTCGCTGCTTCCTCTTCGGTAAACCCAAGTCCTATAGCGTACTTAAACACTGCCGCTTCTTCCTCACGATCCATATCATGGTCGCTGTAAATCATTTGAAACAACTCGTACAAATACTCTAAACGCTCTAACTTAAATGCTACACTGGGTAACGGATAAGCATCGATATGCTCCAAAATATACGCTACCTGATCTTCAGCTATGCTCAGTTTTCTCGCAAACTTCACTAACATCTCTCGTTCCGTGGTATTGATAGCCCCGTCAACCAAGGCCATTTTCACGAGTATCGCAAAGTGTAGTACATTTTTCTTTTGCGCCTGTGATTCAAATAAATCTGATACTGACATGATTGCAAATTTTAGTTAAACATCATTTTATATTCAATGGCCATTACTTCCATCCACCTCCCAGAGCTTTGTATACCGAAACTCTGGCTACGAACTGTTCTTTTTTAGTTTCAACCAGCGCCATTTTTGATTCCAAGGCGTCTCGTTGCGTGAGCAGTACTTCCATATAATCAGCGCGCGCTGATTGGTACAATTTATTAGCAATTCCTATCGATTGGGTCAAGGCTAGTACCTGTTTGCTTTGAAGTTGATAACTCTGCGCTAAATTCTCCACCTTTGCCAGCTGGTTTTCGACTTCCAAAAAGGCTTTTAGCAGTGTTTTTTCATAGTCAAACACACGTGCTAATTGTTCGGAAGATGCAGAACTATAAGCTGCCTTAATAGCATTTCTGTTTATTAATGGCCCCACCAAGTCTGCTCCTAATCGATATACCAGTGCTCCTGGTGTTTGCGTCAAAAATTGAGAATTGAAAGCCTGCAGCCCCACGCCTGCTTTCAACCCTAAACTCGGATAAAAACGTGCTCTGGCAACTTTGACATTGAGCTTTGCAGCAGCCAATTCGTATTCTGCCTTGCGAACATCAGGTCTGTTGCGCAACAAACTCGCCGGTAGGCCCGCGTGTACCGGAAGCAACTTCCTCCTTAAAAAGTCATCGGTATTTCTAGAAATCACTTGTTGCTTGCGCCCTATCAAAAAGTTTAAAGCATTCTCTACCTCAACAATACGCTGTTTCAAATCGTATTTTTCACTTTTGTTTTTCAGTACTTCCGCTTCAAATCGCTTCACGGCCAAATTCGTGGCTCTCGCTGCCTTCTTTTGCAGACGAACAACCTCAAGTGCTGCCCCTTGAATTCGTAAGTTTTGATTGATAATCTCCAATTTGGTGTCTAAAGCAACTAATTCAAAATAATTCTCGGCTATTTCCGCTACCAGCTGTGTCATCATAAAATTCCTTCCTTCCACGGTGGCTAAGTACTCCATGACCGCAGCCTTTTTAGCGGAACGCAATTTTTTCCAAATATCCAATTCCCAGCTCGCCTCAAGTCCAAGCCCCAAGTTTCCCAAGGGGTCGGGAAATGGTTTCCCTTCCAACTCTAGCTGTTCTTCTACAGCTCCATTTCGAGTGTATCGGCTCGATTTTTCGAGTTCTGCTCCAGCACGGTACCCTACAAAAGGCAAGTATTCTCCTTTGCGCGCCTTGATTTCATTTTTCGCAATGGATATACGCTGCCAAAGGACATTGAGCTCTTGATTGTTCGAAAGTGCCTCTGTTATCAATCCTTTTAAATGGGGATCGTCAAAAAAATCAGTCCAGGGAATACTGGCTGAATTCAGACTGTCTTGCTGTTGAACCGCGTAGGACGCCGGCATTTCTCTTCGTACTTCTCTCACTTTTTTTACAGGAGTACAAGCTCCGATGAACGCGATAGAAGCCACCAATAATCGTATCACTACTCTTTTCATAATCTACTTACTTTGAGGTTTTTTACCGATGAATTTCGCCAACAATTCACGGAGTTGTTTCAATTGACGTTGCGTACTTGTCAGCTCTTCTGAAGCTCTCATAAACTCTTCCGAAATGGGTTCTGAAGATTCGTCTTTGATGAGTCCTCGACCCTCGGCTAGCTTACCAAATATTACATATAAACCTGGAATGATGAGTACTCCAATAAAGGTTCCTACTAGCATTCCCCCCATGGCTGAACCACCTATGGTTCGGTTTCCTACGGCTCCTGCTCCAGAAGCAATTACCAAGGGGATCAATCCGGCAATAAAAGCAAATGACGTCATGAGTATAGGGCGAAATCTCATTTTTGCCCCTTCTATCGCAGCGGCGACTACGGTCGCTCCTTCTCTTCGTCGCTGGACGGCAAATTCAACGATTAACACCGCATTTTTACCGAGCAATCCGACGAGCATGATCAAACCAATTTGAGCGTATACATCATTGGCCAAGCCCATTAGTTTCAGTAATAACATGGATCCGAAAATTCCGACAGGTAAGGATAAAATTACCGCTAGCGGTAGTAAAAAACTCTCGTATTGAGCCGCCAATACCAAATACACAAAAATGAGTACGACTGCAAAGATGTACAGCGATTCACTACCTCTTTGGGCTTCGTCATACGACAGCCCTTCCCAAGCAATATCATAACCTCTGGGCAGTTTTTCAGCCGCGACCTCTTTGATTGCTTGTATTGCATCACCACTAGTATATCCAGGAGCTGGTAGCCCGCGAATAGCTGCCGAATTATACAGGTTGTAACGAGTAATTTCATTGGGGCCTAAGTCCTTTTTAATTTTCATAAAAGAAGAATACGGAACCATTTTACCCAGTTCATTTTTTACAAAGAGCTTTCCTAAATCTGATGGCAATCTGCGGTATTCAGGTGCCGCTTGGGTATACACTTTAAAAAAGCGTCCAAAACGGATAAAACCTTGCTCATAGGTACTCCCTATCAGTATGTTGAGGTTTTCCATGGCTTTTCCGATAGAAACTCCCTTTTGCATCGCTACCTTATTATTAATTTCCAGCTTGTATTGCGGATAATTGGCTGCGAAAAAAGTAAAGAGTCCAGTAAGCTCCTTACGTTGTCCCAGTGCCTCCATAAATTCGTTGTTTATCTTCTCAAACTCGTGGTAATCCGTTTCGTCTGTCTTATCTAACAAACGCATTGAAAATCCACCAGAAGAACCAAATCCAGGTACTGCGGGAGGTTCAAAAAATTCAATAATAGCTCCTAGGTTCTTACTCTCCTCTTCCAAAGTTTCCATAACCTCGTGAACACTGTGTTTTCGCTGCGACCAAGGTTTTAAATTAATCAAACAGGTCCCGGCATTCGAACCTCTTCCTTCGGTCATAATCTCATACCCCGCCAGAGAAGAAACTGAAGCGACATCGTCCAATTCTTCACAGAGGTCTTGTAACTTTTTAGCTACTGCATTGGTGCGTTCCAAGGTAGCTCCAGGCGGTGTTTGAATAATCGCATAAATCGTTCCTTGGTCTTCATTCGGAATAAACCCAGCTGGTAATACCTCATTGGTCGTGTAAATTCCGATACAAAAAGCAATGAGTATACCAAAGGTCACTGTTCTTCTATTAACTATGTGGTTTAGGAAGGTAACATAACGTCCTGTAAGCTTTTCAAATTTTGAATTGAACGCATCAATAAAGCGATTTACAAGTGATTTGCGTCGTGGCTTTCCGTGGTTGTTTTTTAAAATCATGGCGCAAAGCACCGGGGTTAAGGTAAGGGCAACTACCGCCGAAATAATAATGGCTCCTGCCATCGTAATAGAGAATTGACGGTAAAAAACTCCTACCGGACCTGTCATAAATGAAATGGGGATAAACACGGATACCATGACTAGGGTAATGGCGATAATGGCTCCACCTATTTCACCTACTACCTGTTTTACGGACTCATAAGGAGACAGCCCTGTTGTTTCCATTTTAGCATGGACAGCCTCGACCACCACAATGGCATCGTCGACCACAATTCCGATGGCCAACACCAGTGCAAAGAGTGTAATTAAATTGATTGACAGTCCAAAAAACTGCATGACAAAAAAGGCACCAATCAAAGACACAGGCACTGCTATAATAGGAATTAAAGTCGATCGTAAGTCCCCCAAAAACAAGAATACTACAATGGCAACCAGTACAAAAGCATCTCGTAGGGTGTGAATTACCTGCTCTATGGAAGCATCGAGAAAGTTCGACACATCATAACTAATTTTGTAATCGATACCCGGTGGAAAATCTCCTTTTAATTCTTGCAGTTTATCTTTGACCGCATCGATAACCTCACTTGCATTACTACCAAAGGTTTGCTTTAACACCAACGAAGCAGAAGGCTTGCCGTCTAAGTTAGAATAGATATCAAAAAATTCACTTCCCAACTCCACATCGGCGATGTCTTTGAGCTTAACGAGTTCCCCTTCTTCGTTGGCCTTGATAATAATATCTTCATACTGCTTGGCCTCTTTATAACGACCTTCATAGGTCAATACATACTCTAAAGACTGTGCTGTTTTCCCGGAACTTCGTCCCAGTCGACCGGGGCGCGCAATGATACTCTGCTCCTGCATGGCTTCCAACACTTCTTCAGCAGCGATGTTGTAAGCTCTCATTCTGTCGGGTTTTAGCCAAACGCGCATGGCGTATTTTCTACTTCCCAGAATTTTAGCCCTTGCAATTCCTTTAATACGTTGTAATTCGGGTACTAACTTTGTATAGGCATAATTGTACAGGAATTTCTCATCGTTGCTCTTGTTTTCACTAAAGAGATTTACATACATGAGCATACTCGGTTGAATAGGCGTAATAATTACACCTTCACGTTGCACTAAAGTTGGCAATAGGGGCATCACGCGATCCACTCTGGTTTTCACGCGAACCACGGCTTGGTTAGGATCCGTACCTGGTTCAAAGATTACGCGCAGCGTTCCTTCACCTGCTGAGGTAGCATCGGAAGCGATATAGCGCATTCCTTGTACACCATTGATGGCAGTTTCTAGAGGAATCAAGGTCGATTTTACCAATACATCAGCACTTGCTCCTGGATAGGCTATAAATATATTTACGGTTGTCGGGGCTATCTGAGGAAACTGTGCAATGGATAATTTATTAATCGACAACAATCCTGTAAACACCGTTACAATTGAAATTACAATTGCCAATACGGGACGTTTAATGAATTTACTAAACATGTTCTTTCGTTTTAAGGTGATTACTCAGCGTATAAATCCAGTGACGTAAGCACCTTAGCTGGTGCGGTATACTGCTGTTCTATTTTTTGTCCATCGCGCACGAGGCGAAGGCCGTCTAGCAAAATGCGATCGGTTGTTGTCAGTCCTTTAGAAACGACAAAAAGATGTGGCAACTCGGCGCCAATCTGTACTTCTTTTTGATGTACTGTCCCCTCTTTGCTCACTACAAACACATAGGTTTTATCGAGTACTTCAAAGGTGGCTTTCTGCGGAATAAGCAAGGCATTATTCAGGGGGATCTTCATCAAGATACTTCCGGTTTCTCCGTGCCTCAACAAGCCTTTTGGATTCGGAAAAGTAGCTCTAAAAGCGATGTTTCCAGTTTCGTTGTTAAACTCTCCCTCTATGGTTTTTACCACCCCTTCCTGATCAAATACTTGATTGTTGGCCATGAGCAAGGATACGTTGCGTTGTCGTTCTCTTTGATCGGAGTTCATAAAATCGAGATACTCCGCTTCTGGAACATTGAAATACACCCACATTTTACTATTATCAGATAGCGTTGTCAGCAATTCACCTTCGTCTAACAAGCTCCCTTTACGCGCTTCCAATCGGTTCATAATTCCGGGAAAAGGCGCGTAAATATCCGTGAATTTCAAATGTGTTTTAGCCAAGTTCAAAACGGCTTTTGCTTTGCTAAATTTAGCTTTTGACAATGCCAGCTCATTGGGAGAAACGACGTCACTGTCGGCCAACAGTTGCGTGTTTTTAAGTTCGATATCTGCAATAGAAGCCTCGGCTTTGGCCCTCCCTACTTCTGCTTGGTATACGCTAGGCATGATTTTAAACATGGGTTGCCCCTTGCGTAATTTTTGTCCTTCGTCTACAAAAACGCTTTGTAAGTATCCTTTTTCTAGTGCTCTAATTTCTATATGCCTAATGGCGTGAATTTGACAAACGTAATCTTTTGTAATCGCAGTATCTTTAAGTATCGGGTTGGTAACTAGGTGTTTTGAATGTTCGTGCTTTTTTTTCTCATGTTGATTGCAGCGTACGCACAAGACGCAAGCAACCAGCAACAATGCTAAGTGTTTCATTGTTCGTGTTTTTAATTCTGTATTTGATGTTTATTGAGTTCAGATTCGTACGGCAAAAGCGGTACTACTTCAAGTATGGGAAACTCAGTACATCACAGTCTAAAAACTTCGTAAAAAAGGTATAAGTGATTCCCTTTTGACACTAGAGGCCACTGCTCATCACCACTGTCAAAAATAAGGAGAAGGCTCCCAAAATCGGTGCCTGAAAAAAATGAGCTCGTCGCCAACAGCTTTTTGGGCTGTGTATTTTCTTCTTCTTCAAGATCTTCTTCAACTTCCGCAAACAAAGGCTCGTCCTCAGTATCCGTCGTATTTTGGATACTCGTCGGGAATACTTCCGTTTCTGAAAAAACAAGTTCAAATGGGGTATTAGTAGCCTCGGCTGCTTGTATAGCAGTTGAGTTTCCTATGAGTTGAAACCCGAGTAACAATAAGAGTATTGTTATGACTACCCTATGTTGGTTTTTACCAAACATACTTGCAAAGGTAAAACTACTGCCTCGATCCGATTGTCAACGACCTATAAAGTTTTGTTAAAAAAAAATTATCTTTACGCTAATCACTATTAAAAAAACACTCTTGAGTTCCCCCCTACAAACTCGAGTTAAGAAGCTATTACACATGTTTTGGAACAAAAAAAACAGTACTAAAGTACCTAAATTTACCTGTTCATCCTGCGGGGAACTCCACGAGCAATGGCCAGCATTAGCCTTTGATGCTCCTATTCATTACTTTAATCTACCTGAAGAACACAAAGAAAATGCCGCCCAAATCGATGCCGATTTCTGCAAAATTCAATTTCGTGATTCGCAGCAATTTTTTATCCGAGGGGTATTGATACAAGAAGTTACTGATGCCTGCGACCATTTGGAATACGGCGTTTGGGTATCATTGAGTGAAAAGAGCTTTCTCAACTACTATGAAAATTTCCGAAATGAAGGACACGAAACCGTCTACTTCGGTTGGTTGAGTAATGAAATTGCCGAATACCAAAATACCTCTGCCATTCCTTGTAATGTCGTTACCCAACTCGGTAATAAACGCCCTCATATTATTCCTCATCAGAGTTTTGAACATCCGTTTATCCACGATTACTACAACGGAATATCAAAACAAGAGGTACTGCAAAGAATTCAAGGAATGAGGTAGGTTTTCTTAACAAACTTTAGGAAACTCGTCCTTAGATCCGGCAAACCTTAACATTTCAATAGCAGTTCTCTCTGGAGAATTCAAGTAGTTTTGGAGCAACCAAACAGGATCGTCTATGAAAAGTTGTTGTCTCTATTTTTGCCTGCTCGTGTTCAGCGTATGCCATGCTCAAAAAAAAATTACTGGGCGTGTTTACGGACCTTCAAAAGTAGCTCCCTTTGTAAAAATTACCAATGGTACTACCGAAGAGGTTTCCTTTTCCAATGTATTGGGCGATTTTTACCTACGTGCAAACCTGGGAGATAGCTTGCATTTTGAATCCAATTTCTACGAAAAACAAAGCGTTTTAATTGATAGAGAAAAATACAACGCTTCCTTTGTTGTGCAATTAAAAGAGCGCAATAACCAGCTGGAAGAAGTAATTATCACCAATGAAAAATCGGTAAAAAAATTCAATGCAAAAGAGTTTAATACCGACCTCACCACGATGATAGCAGAGGACATAAAAAGAAATCCAAATGCCTATCGAAATACGGCCAACAGCACGCCTATACTCCTCGATGCGGTTAATTTTGTAGGCTCGCTATTTAAAAAGAAAGCAAAAGCTCGTGAATTCATCAACTACGATGAATTTACTGCTCTGTTTACCGACAATGCCTTTTTTAATGAATCTTTACTCTGTACTACTCTCGGTATTCCCGAACACCAGCATTCCCTGTTTTTCGAATTTTGTGAGGGCCAGCAAATCCATCTTCGCTATTTAAAACCAGAAAACAAATTTCACCTTTTGGATATACTCGTAAAAAACAGTCAGCTATTTTTGAAAAGAACTCGTGAATAACAGTCTTTATCTCTGGTGGTCTGGTTACCCCAGTAAGGGGAGTACTGCCGTTGTCAAGTAGCAAACCGTGCTAGTACTCCATTGCTGAGTTTCGTCGTATTAATTACCTAATTCTAATTGGTTTTTTACCAAATGGAAGTAACTTCCTTTTTCCGCAACCAATCCGACATGTGATCCTTCTTCGATTACTTCTCCATTTTTCAAAACGATGATTTTATCTGCATTTTTTACCGTACTCAAACGGTGAGCAATAATAATAACCGTCCTATTCTTGAAAAATTCTTGGAGATTGTCGTGAATAATTTTTTCATTTTCAGCGTCTAATGCTGAGGTAGCCTCGTCTAAAATAATGATCTCGGGATCTTTATACATGGCTCTGGCAATGAGTATGCGCTGCACCTGCCCCTTGCTTAAGCCCAAGCCGTTTTCACCGATTTTTGTCAATTCTTTTTGTGGCAATCGATCGATGAATTCTTGACTATTTGAAAGCTGGATGGCTTTTAAAAAACGCTCCTCATCATACTCCGATCCTAAGGTTATATTACCGACTACAGAATCGGAAAAAATATATCCTTCCTGAAAAACCACACTGATGAGATCTCTCCATTTTTCAGGTTTGATAGCGTCGATGTTTTCACCTTTGTATCTGATTTCTCCGTCTAATAACTGGTAGTACTTAAGCAATAATTTAATGATCGTGGTTTTACCACTACCGCTCGTACCTACAATTGCAGTTACCTTATTCAACGGAAATTCTATATTGAGACTATCGAATAGTGAAGGCGAGTTAGGCCCCAGGTACGAGTAGTTCGCATTGACAAACTGAATGGCATTGGTACTTACAATGTGTTGTTCCTCTTCTCTGCTGTTGATATACTTATCAAACATTTGCTCTTCGTCTTTTTTTCTGTACACATCCGACAATCTATCGATGCTAATAGAAGCGTCTTGATACGAGTACAAATAGGCGATAAAGCCTTCGACAGGTAGCGTGAGCTGGCCAATGATAAAAGAAATACTTAACAGCGCTCCGAAAGTTAGCTGCTGGTCAATAACCAAATAGGCTATATACCCCATAATCGCAGTATTTTTCAATTGAGAAAGATAGTTAACCCCAATGCTCTGTTTTAACTCGAGCAACATATTAGCCTTGTTTAATCGGAATAAATTTTGCTCGGTTTTTTGCCATTGTTCCGTTTTGTAGTTGGTAGCATTGTTAATTTTTAAATCGGAAATTCCATTGACTATTTCGTAGAGTATGTTTTTGTTTTCCGTTTCAATTTCAAAGCGTTTGTAATCGATGTACTTTCGTTGGTTTTGAAATTTGTACACCCATACTATAGAGATGACGGACACCCCCACAAAAAATGCAAAGACGGGAATCGAGTAACTTAACAACAGTGTAGAATAGATCAAAAAGACAATAATTGATACTAAAAATTGTAGTGAATGGTTCGAAAAGAATTCTTCAATTCTACTGTGATCATCTACCCGAAGCATGATATCTGTTGTCAACTTGCTATCGAAAAATGACAAGGGCATGGTAATCAATTTCTTCAAAAAATCAGAAATCAACTGAATGCTCAACTTCGTATTGACATTTAAAAAGATCCACCCCTGAAAAAATTCGAGTAGGTTGGTACTCGTATAAAGGATAAGCTGGGCTAGGAGCAGGTATACTACAAAGCGAATATTGTTATTGCTAATTCCGTCATCGACCAAGCTTTCATTGATTAGCGGGTAAAAAATACTGATTCCAGCAATGAGTAAGAGCAGCACTAACAACAACAAGAATTTCTTTTTGTACGGCTTTAAATAGGCTGTAAAATAACTGACTTTGTCAAACTCTTCTTCCACTCTAATTTCCTCGGTAGTAAAGGAAGTTCCGGGTTCTAACAAGAGTGCTACTCCTTTTTCGTTAGCATCACGTTTCCAAAATTTGTAAAAATCTTCTCTGCTCAATTTTAGTTTTCCAAAACCGGGATCTGCGATGATAATTTCATCGTTCTTGGTCGTTCCTAAATACACGACGTAGTGGTTGTCTTTCCAGTGTAAGATACAGGGCCTTGGAGCCTCAAAAAGCAATTGATTTACAGAGAGCTTTACCGGAACGGTATCGAGTCCAATAGAATTCGCTGCATTGATTAAATCAGCAAAATTTACTCCGTTTTTATTGATATAGCACAGTTCGCGTAAACTGTGAATATCGACCTTTTTCCCATAATATTTGGCGATCATTCTCAAACAAGTAGGTCCACAATCTGCGGACTCTAATTGTTTGAAATACGGGAATTTTTTATATGATAATTTTGTAGTTCCCATCGTTAATTTTTTCTAAATCATTCGTAATAACATAGTTGTACCTCAACTCACTGTCTCTCACCTCTTCGATTTGATCGTGGGTTACCTTCCAAAACTCTTGAAATGCTTCAGTAGCAACCACTTCTCGTATGCTTTGTCGGTGAAGATTTCCGAAAACGGCTTTGTTTTTAATACAGTTCTTAAGGTCTCCTTTAGCCGTGATGGCTACTTTTTTATTGTAGTACGGGTTAAACTGTTGTGCCTCGTGGAAATACTCAATGTTATTTACTAAAAACTTGCGATTGACATTGGCTTTGGTAATTTCTTCTAGCGTTTGCTCTATGTAAAAAGTTTGGTGTTCATCTTTTTCTATAAGTCTGTTAAACTTACTATTGTAAAAGATGGCACAATCGATTACTGGATACTGTTTTACCAAATCGAGGATTTGTTTTGACATCGCTTTGGATTCGTAAGGGAGGTATACTCTTGCACTGCGCAATACCGAACTGGTACAATAGTCCAATATGCGTTTGAATGTCGGAATGTCTTCTTCTGTAAGCTTTGTGAATCGGAATTCGATAAATTTGACAAATAGCCTGTCTAACTGCTGCAACACATCGAGAATATCATACTGCTCAAACCCGTATTCGACCATCGCATTGTTTATTACCTCTGGACTGCACCAGCTGTTTTCTATCGGAACAAAATTATCTTTTGACGCTGTAAAAAAAGCAAAGCCTTTTTCTAATAAAAACGCTACATACGAATCAAAAATTTCCGCATCTGCTGAGAACTGTTCTTTCACCTTTTCAAAGGTATCTTTCTGGAGCATTCCTATCACGGCTGCCATTTCATTGGGAATGAACTTAATCTTTCCTTTCTGAAAATCACAAATAATGCTTTTTTCTTTACCCTGTATTACTTTACAGAAACTAAAGAGTACTAAAAAGTTGCTGTTAGATTGAGTCATCATCAATTAAAAAATTTGAAATTGGTTTATGAGCGTTGTATACCATGTAGTTATTACTGAAGTGCTTGGTACTTTTGCTGTACAAACTCCCTACGTACAATTCTCCTATACTGTTGGTTACTTCTCCTTCCATTTTTTTATACGTGATAGGAAGGTGGGCTAGTTCTGCTTCTGTAAATACAGATTTTTTCTTTTCTTTATTCATCATATTGTATCAACCATTTAGCGATTTTCTCTTCTAGATTATAGTTACATCTGTAGCCTGGAGCACTAAACTGCCCTACAGGATTGATTTCTAACATTACGTATTCACCACTTTTCGTTTTTATAATATCAAGTGAACCCGTATTGAGATTTATAGACTTCATAAAAGCGTCTAGTTCTCGTTCGTAGGCTTCCGGTAACTGGTAAGGTACCCAGTTGATAGCCTCAGATTCGTAGTTTAGTTTAACGTCTACGACATTGCTTTCTTTTTCGGTAATGATAATGGCAGTAGCATAAAACTTTCCATCCAGGTAAAAAACACGAATTTCAAAATCCGTATCTACGCATTCCTGAAACAGGGTTAAAACAAACTTTTCAGGAAGCTCTTCTATATTCTCTTTGTTTACTTTCTGGGTGTAAATACTATAGGTGTATTCACCGTCAATAAAGTAGGAACTGTGTCGAATAGGTTTGGTAATTAAATCGGCAGCGACCTCATTTTGAAAAGCAAGAACATCTTGTTTGTTATTGGTAATTATACTCTTAGGAGTCTTTACACCTTGCTGTTCTGCCATAAAAGAAACTTCGGGTTTTTCTAACCTAATTCCTTCGTTGTAGGGCATCCATTTTTTATCGGATAAGATTTTCTTTAAAAAGGATACGGCAACATCTACCTCATTTCGCAGTTCAAACAATGCCTGTTCACTGTGTTTCCCTTTGGGCAAATCAATCATGAGATCGGCCTCAAAGCGCCTGTACCAAACTACTTTGATTTCATCGGTGATGTCTTGGCCTTCTACAAAAATTCTACCTCTATTGATATCGATTTTAAAAGCCGTGTCTTTGCGAATCAGGTCCTGAATGGTAATTTTTACAAAATTTGCATCGTGATAGAGCAGCCAATCTATTACGGGATCGGTACCTTGCTCATAATGATCGAATGATAGTACTAAAATCATGTCTTAAATTTTAAAAGTGTCATTTTTAGTGGTATCCGTAGTGTTTGAACTCACTCGATTACTCCCTTTTTGTCCTGATTTTTTTCGCTTGCCTTCCGCCTTTTTAGCTTTGCCTTTTTTCTTCTTATCGGTATGAACTTGTCCCCCTATGACGTAAAAGGTCTCTTCTTTAGATAACTGTTCTAATTCTGTCAATTTAATTTTCATGATCTATTCGTTTTTTTACAAAGCTCTTCCCCCTACTTCCATAGCAATTTGTACTGCTCTCTGTGCTTTGCCTGTCGTTTTTATACCACTTACTATTCGTGATTGAGTACAGCAACAGTACACTTCTGTGCTCCCCCTATTTGCTCCTGTTGAACGGAGCCTTCTTAACTCACCCTTACTCTTGGTGTATCTTGGATGTGTGAATCGTTATTTTTTGTGTCATTGCACCCCAATTGCCCCTTTTTAACCGGTGTATTTGTATCGTGAACCACTGCTACATTTCCAGCGACAATAAAGTTTAACTGCTCTTCGTTTAAGGTTTCAAATTTTTCTAAATTCTTTAATTTCATCTTGATTTTTTTTTCTGATTAATACCTGTGTTTCTTCCCGTCGAATATGTTAGTTTCGCCTTGATTTCCTGTAATCCATGCATAGGTTTCCCTTACCGAGGTCCTAGGGGACCTCAATACTTGCGGTTTACTAGTATGTTTATCTGATCTTTATTCCTGTGTCGTCGGTAACTCCTTTTCGGTACCTCTAGTGTTTGTGAATACCTAGATCTTTACCATATGAGAAACGAAACCCAGTTGTTGCTGTTCACGGGAAGTGTTTGGAATCGATACGTACATCGAAAATTGCATGCAAAGGCTAAAAAAGTAATGACAGCAAGCGATTACCTTTTATCCCTAACTAAGCCTATTAGCGCAATACGGCCAAAGCTTCTTTATCTCTTTTTTTACTGCATCCTCCAGTATCTTTCTTATAACTATCTCTACTGGTAGAATCTTCCCAACATTCGCTTTCTACGGCTGCAAATGCTCCTCCAACAATGTATTGTAATTCTTGACTGTTCAATGATTCAAAAGAATCTAATTTTGTTAATTTCATAGTGTTTAATTTATTCGTTTATAATGAAGTAATTTGATTATTTAAGTGACATGATTTCTTTGTCCATTCCTCCTCCGTCTTGTCTAAGAGAATCGTTTCTGAGTGTGTCATGGCCACGTGTATGGTTATAGCTAAAACTAGCCCCCCCATTAACGAATACTAAATCTTCTTCGTTAATTTTTTCTATGTGCTTTAATGATGTTAATTTCATAGTCCTAAAATTTTAAATTTCCAGTGGTTGGATTAATTCATGGCATCTGTTTTCGATGAGTCCAACCTGTTGGTACTTGTGTAATCTCTCTTTTTCGATGGTGCATCAAAGCTTCCCCCTGAAACGATGCGAATCGTCTCTTTTGACAATACTTCAAATGACTGTAACGATGGTAACTTCATAACTTATTTTTTTCTGAATGGCGGAATACACCCCCCACCGTCAGAACGATCACTGTCGTTGTGGTTGATATCGTTTTTCTTTGATTCGGTTGTTGCCGTTCCTCCTGAGATAAAATACAACTCTTCGCTGTTAAGAATTATCTCATTTTTTAATGATTTTAATTTCATAATGTATATTTTTGTGATTAATGATTTTATTTCATTTTAAGTGCAAGGGTCAATACTATGGCCAGTACACCCTTCACTTTTTTCTCATCGCTGTACCGTGCGAATTTTAGGCGTCCCATCATCTGATTTAGAATCCTGACTCTTCGATGTTACATCTCCTTTTTTAGTATCCTCAAGGCTTGCCCCTCCCGTAATTAAATGAACGGTTTCCTCGTTGAGTACTTCAAATGTTTGCAGTGACTTTAATTCCATAGTAACTTACTTTTTCTTTAGGTTGCAAAGGAAAATGAAGAGAGCATATGCACATATCCTCTCTGTCATACCGTGTTTAACGAGCGAGTTCTAAACCGAAGTGATCGTTGCTAGCTGAATCTTGCTTTTCAGATTTTACATCCTTCTTTTTAGTGTCTTGTCCAGCTCCTCCTGTGATTACGTTTAAGGTTTCGTTGTTGAGTACTTCAAACTCGTTTAATCCTGGTAATTTCATATCTATTGGTTTCATCTTTTATGGTAATTTTTTTGGAGAGCGCCCGAAAGGCGCCCTTTTGCTAAGCAATATTGCTATTATCTCTTTACAGTGTCAAAGTGATCGTTACTCGCTGAATCTTGACTCGTTGAGGTTACATCTTTCTTTTTTGATTCCTCTGCAGAACCTCCTGTGATTACGTTAATAGTTTCGTTATTTAATACTTCTACGTTTTCTAATGATTGTAATTTCATGTCTTTTGTTTTTTAAATTTGTTTGTGAATACACCGAAAGTGTCTCTTCTTCGCTATTTTTTGACTATCGCTTAATTTTGTCAAAGTGATCGTTACTCGCCGAATCTTGGCTTGTTGAGGTAACGTCTTTCTTTTTTGACTCCTGAGCTGATCCTCCTGAGATTACGTTGATAGTTTCGTTATTTAATACTTCTAAGGTTTCTAATGATTGTAATTTCATGTCTTTTGTTTTTTAAATTTTCTTTAGAGCCTCACCGAGGGTGCTGCTACTTTCTTCGCTATTTTTTGACTATCGCTTAATTTTGTCAAAGTGATCGTTACTCGCTGAATCTTGGCTTGTCGAGGTAACGTCTTTTTTCTTTGACTCCTGAGCTGATCCTCCTGAGATTACGTTGATAGTTTCGTTATTTAATACTTCTAAGGTTTCTAATGATTGTAATTTCATGTCTTTTGTTTTTTAAATTTTCTTTAGAGCCTCACCGAGGGTGCTGCTACTTTCTTCGCTATTTTTTGACTATCGCTTAATTTTGTCAAAGTGATCGTTACTCGCTGAATCTTGGCTTGTCGAGGTAACGTCTTTTTTCTTTGACTCCTGAGCTGATCCTCCTGAGATTACGTTGATAGTTTCGTTATTTAATACTTCTAAGGTTTCTAATGATTGTAATTTCATGTCTTTTGTTTTTTTAGTTTTCTTATAGCCTCACCGAGGGTGCTGCTACTTTCTTCGCTATTTTTTTGACTATCGCTTGATTTTATCAAAGTGATCGTTACTCGCTGAATCTTGGCTTGTCGAGGTAACGTCTTTTTTCTTTGACTCCTGAGCTGATCCTCCTGAGATTACGTTGATAGTTTCGTTGTTTAATACTTCTAATGTTTCTAATGATTGTAATTTCATTTTAGTTAATTTTAATGATGATAAGTCACTAGTTTTAGGTCATAGACTCCTTAGGGACCGGTGGCTGGAAAGCCTATCTAGAAATGTTTCCTTACTAATGGCCATTTAGTGTAAGTCAACATTTTTAAATCGTTTTTAAATAGCGAGGAACCTGGTTGTTGGCAATGGTAATCACCAGGGTAATCACCCCCTATAACTCCTCATACTTGGCGGAATCCTCAGTTCCTCGATTCATTGGTTTTTCTTTCTGCTCGTTACTAAGAAGTTACTAACTACCCCATGAGTTTTTGATATTACTCCTTAGCTTGCTCTTTTTTACTTACCTCTTCTTTTAGTTCTTCAGAGTAATTTTTACTTGTGTAATTTTTTAAAGTCTGAATTGCAATCACGCACTTTTGATGGTTGATCTTTTTTCTTCGAATCTCTGCATGTACCTCCGAGAATTACAGGTAGGTCGTCAGTATTCAATTTATTCATTGAAGTTAATTTCATTTTCATAAGTTTTGGTTTTGATAAATGATGGATTGGCATCCTTTCCGAAGGCCTGGTTACAGGAATCCTAAACTTACAAGGGTTTCAGTACCGATAGCATACCGCCGTACGTCTACCCTTGTAAATTAAGTTACTATACCTCAGCTATTACCTTGCTTGAATAGCGTCAAAGTGATCGTTACTCGCAGAGTCTTTACTTGTAGAGGTCACATCTTTTTTCTTAGATTCTTGTGCCGATCCTCCTGCGATTACGTTAATGGTTTCGTTGTTTAATACTTCTACGTTTTCTAATGATTGTAATTTCATTTTAGTTAATTTATGATTTTATAAAGTCATAAGTTTTAAGTCATTGACTTCTTGTGGACTTTGGTGCCCGAAGGCGTATCTATAGGTGTCTCCTTACTAATGGCCATTTACTGTAAGTTGACACGTATACATCCAATTTAATTAGCTCTTCTTCTTTCTTCTTCGTTACTGAATTGCTTTCTCTTACTTCTCAATTTTTTATTTCCAAACCTGTAGGTTGCGGAAAGTACTAGTTGTCTGTTATCATAGTAATTACTGTACTCTTGTCGAATGCCGTTAATGACACTTCGAATGGTGTTTCTATTGGTTTTAAACACATCAGACACTACCAATTTCACCTGTAAATCTTTGTTGAGGAACAATCCTTTTAACCCTAAATCGACAGCGTAACTCTCCGTGATATAATCTACTCCACTCACTCCTGGTGATGAATACCACAGGTTAAATTCTCCCAAAAACGTTTTGTCGGTATTAAACTGAAAGGAATTGTCTATTCCTGTGTAAAAATTAAATCCGGTTTGTGCATTAATGGTATTGGGTAATTGCGAACTAATTTTTGAGTAATTGAGATCGTACTGTATATAACTTTCCATCCAGTTGACAGGTTTTAACGTATACGACTGTGATACTCCGAAGGCGTACTGTTCTAAAAAGTTTCTTCTTACCGTTGCCTGAATAGTTGAATTGGGAGTCGTCAAAGTAATCTGATCTTGCCCATTTTCAGTAATCGAGGCGTATAAGGAGGTGTTTAAATTGTTTTTATAGGTATGTGATACTTCAAAATTATCGGTAAATGAAGGCTGTAAAAATGGATTTCCTTCGGTATAAGAAAACGGATTAGAATACCATCGGAATGGATTTAAATCACCGTAACTCGGCCTGTTAATACGTTTTCCATAGCTCAATGATAACGAGTGGTTGTCATTTGGATTGTGTGTGATATAAGCCGTTGGGAACACCTTGTTGTAGTGATTTTTGTTGATGCGGTTCAAGGTTAACGAATTTCCTTCCGTTTGGGTAAACTCCCAACGAAGCCCCACTTTAAAATCCCATTTGTTTATCGACTTACTCGCACTGGCATACACTGCTTGCGTATTTTCACGGTATTCGAAAATATTAGACTGATTGTTATCGATTACAAAAGCATTATTCTTGAAATTAAAAGCTTTTACATCACTGTTACTTTTGATGTGAGAAATCTTAGTACCGAAATCGTAATTCGCAAAACTAGAAGGCCATGCGACATCCAAGCGGGCCGTAAAAGACACTGGATTTTGAAAAGAGGCATTTTTAAAACGGTTTCTAGCAGCTGATACCAAGCTTCCATTTTTATAAGTATCTGTTGTATTGTTACGCTCCTGCTTGTTGTGATACGTGAAATAATCTACATCTATACTAACATTCCTCCCCAGCGTATCTAAATCAGCTTTAAAATGCGCATTCATTGAGTGATAATAGGTTTTTACAGCGGATGCCGCCGTGGTTGCCAACAATGAATCAACGGCACGACTCGTATTAAAGAGCGTTGTGTTCGTGACTTCATCGTTGTTGGGCCTGCTAGTAGCTCCTAAATATTGAATTCCTATCGTGGCATTCTTACCTAGATCATAATCTATTCCCGCCCTCCCCGAAAGAAATTTGGTATGGTATTTTATGTCTGTATCCGTATCCCAGGTTTGCTTTGCGTAATAAATTTTGTTGGTTTCATTCACTTCAATAGCTCCTAATCCCGAATTTACATTCGCAAAGAGTGCCAACTTATCTTTTTGATAGGTAATACCACTTCCTAGAAAACCACTGGCATAGGTTGCCTGTCTGTAGGTACTGCGTACATTTCCTCCCAAGTAGTCGCGTTTTACTCTTTTTAGTACAATATTGATAAGCCCACTGTTTCCTTCTGCTTCGTATTTTGCTGGTGGATTAGTAATCACTTCAATCTTAGTAATCTCATCGGAACTTAAGGTTCGTAAATAGCTTGCCAAATCTTCACCCGATAATGGAGAAATACGACCGTTAATCAATACTCTCACGGCACTTTTTCCTATCAAACCAATACTACTGCCATCCACGCGAACTCCTGGTGTTTTTTGCAATACATCCATGGCATCACCTCCGGAAGCAACAATGCTGTTTTCGATTGAAAATACCAGTCGGTCTACCTTTCTTTTTATGGTTGGCTTTTTTGCCGTTACCACCACCGTTTCTAATTCATTACTCGCTTCTTTTAATAGGATAGTCCCTAATTGGAACTCAGCTCCCTCTCGAATGTCTTTCTCCCAATCAACAAAACCGATAAAGCTTATTTTAACCTTAAAGGTAGTTTTGTCTTTTACACGTAACTCAAAGGTTCCTTTTTCATCAGTAACCGTTCCCGTAATTAAAGTACCTTGATGGTCTAGAACCAATACATTCGCAAAAGCGATAGGTTCCTTTTGAACATCCTTAACAGTTCCTTGTAGTAGTTTTTGACTGAAGGTAAATAAGGGTAGTATAAATAGTAAAAATGATACACTTAATTTACTTGACATGTTATTTCGTTTTTTTGATCGATTCAAACCTACCAAATACTTAGAGTCTAGAAAAACAAGGGTGATTTACATTTATAAATAATAGGTTTAAATTTATAAATTCATTATTTCACCACAAACAATAAATAACTCAAAAACAATCAATTAACCATAAAAACACGTTGTTTTATGTAAATAAAGTTCTCGAGAAAATTGCCAATCATCACTCCCTCGGAAATTGCAAAAAAACGTACTACTAACACTTTTTAAAAGACGTAAAAATCCTTCTTTTTTTAGTCCAAAAAGTCAAATCATCATTCAAGTCTAAAAAAAACAGTTCAAAAAAGTATTGAAAAAAACAAGGCAAATTCAACTAAAATGATTCAAAAAAGAAGCTACTTATCGCGTTCATTACTGACAAAAAATACTACCACAAAAACCCGTTTTAAATGAAGCAGGCTCAGTACTACGAATACCTAAACTTTATATCATAAGGACAATAAAAAAAAAGGGATACCGAAGGATAATACCAATATACTTGATTCCATAGAACAGGTTAACTAGTTTACCAAATTTGCTGAAAGCAATTGCGATATGGTATTTGAGAAGATCGACAAGTTGAAAAAGGAACGGACAACTGAAAACAAGGAGCTCATTGCAAAATACATGTACTTTAAAAAAGAAAGTATGAATGTTATTCATTGGACACCTAAGGAGAACAAAAAAAGCAAATTTTAGATAAGGGAATTCTAATTTCAGACTCTTAGATTTCTTGCTCAATTCTTACGCCTTTCAAAACTTAAACCGTTGGCGTGACTTAATTTTAGAGGATAAAGAATATGTAAGAATCATATTTGATTAACCTATTGGAATGAAGTAACGAAATAAACTGCGGTAACTTAAAAACTATCAGAAGTAAAAGCGCACATGGCTATGCGTCAAATAAGGATAAAAAAATAAGAGAGATAATTATAAAAACTATCTCTCTTTCTGTACCAAAGGTGGGACTCGAACCCACACGTCCTTGCGAACATTGGATTTTGAATCCAACGTGTCTACCAATTCCACCACTTTGGCTTGTTATTGGGTGTGCAAATCTAATAAAATTTTTATGTTTAAAACACAAAAATCTTTTAATTCTCTAAAAAATAGTTTCTATTTTTGCCAACAACAACAACACGAACTAAATACACCTTGGTAAATGCTTACAAATAAATTAAGCCCAAAGATTTTTGCTTGTTCTCAAAGTACAGAATTAGCAGAAGAAATCGCTAAAACATTCGGTACAAAACTCGGTAAAGTAAAGATTTCACGCTTTAGTGATGGAGAATTCCAACCTGCATTTGAAGAATCTGTTCGCGGAAGACGCGTTTTTATCATCGGATCTACTTTTCCAAATGCAGACAACCTCATGGAAATGTTATTAATGTTGGACGCTGCCAAAAGAGCTTCAGCAAGACACATTACTGCTGTGATGCCTTATTTTGGTTGGGCACGTCAGGATCGAAAAGACAAACCAAGAGTTGCCATTGGAGCTAAATTAGTAGCAAAACTCTTAGAGGAGGCAGGTGCTACGAGAATCATGACCATGGATTTACACGCAGATCAAATTCAAGGGTTCTTTGAAAAGCCAGTAGACCACCTCTACGCTTCTTCTATTTTCTTACCGTATATCGAAAGTTTAAAATTGACCAACTTGACTATGGCATCTCCAGATATGGGAGGTTCAAAAAGAGCGTATGCCTATTCAAAGTTTTTAAGCAGTGATGTCGTTATCTGTTACAAACAGCGTAAAAAAGCCAATGTCATTTCTCATATGGAACTCATCGGTGACGTAAAAGACAAAAATGTCATTTTAGTTGACGATATGATTGATACCGGTGGAACCTTAACAAAAGCTGCCGATCTTATGATGGAGCGCGGAGCCTTGAGTGTACGTGCTATATGTACGCATCCTATTTTATCAGGGGAAGCTTACGAACGCATCCAAAACTCGCAATTGACAGAGCTAATTGTTTCAGATACAATTCCTTTAAAAAAGAACGTATCTAAAATAAAAGTTGTATCTTGCGCCACTTTATTCGCAGATGTGATGCATAAAGTCCAAGACAACACATCCATCAGCGATGAATTTTTAATGTAAATTTTAAACAAAACACAAGTAATGAAGTCTATTACAATCAATGGATCTAAAAGAGAAAGCGTAGGTAAAGTAGCAACTAAGGCCTTACGTAATGCTGGAAAGGTTCCTTGCGTATTATACGGAGGAGATCAACCTATACACTTTTCAGCGGAAGCTAAAGCGTTTAAACCGTTAGTATACACTCCAAACGTATATACAGCAACGATTGAACTTGAAGGAACAACTTACAACGCTGTTTTACAAGACATTCAATTTCACCCAGTTTCTGATGAAATCTTACACATCGATTTCTACCAGTTATTCGAAGACAAAGCGGTAACTATGGAAATTCCTGTACGTTTAGTAGGAAGTTCTAAAGGGGTTATGATTGGTGGTGCTTTACGTCACAACTTACGTAAATTAAAAGTGAAAGCTTTACCAGCAAACTTACCTGATTTTATCGAAGCTGATATCACTGAATTAGAAATCGGTAACAAGTTATACGTTACTGAATTAAAAAGTGAAAACTACACGTTCTTACACCCAGATAACACTGTGGTAGCTCAAGTACGTATGTCTCGTAACGCGGCTAAAGCTGCTGCTGAAGCAGAAAGTTAATAAACTAACTCATTTAGAGTATTTTAAAAGCGTTACTTTGGTAACGCTTTTTTTATGATATTATGTCATTTTTCAAATTTATTCAGCAATTTTTTGGTAGGAATACCAGTACTAAAACTCCACATTCCATGAAAAAATTTCTCATCGTCGGTTTGGGTAATATCGGTGAAAAATACGACAATACACGTCACAATATCGGTTTTAAAATCGTTGATGCCTTTGTCAAAGAACACAGCGCCTCTTTTGAGTCTGAGAAACTGGGAGAACTCGCGCAACTGCGCGTTAAGGGAAAAACGGTTTTTGTACTCAAACCAAGTACCTATATGAACCTCAGCGGTAAAGCCGTTTTGTATTGGATGAAGAAAGAAAATATCGCCTTAGAAAACGTGTTGATTATCACCGATGATATTCACATCGACTTCGGAACCATTCGCTTTAAGTCGAAAGGAAGCCCCGGCGGACACAACGGCCTTAAAGACATTCAAGAAAAGTGCAATTCTGGAAGCTATCCTCGCTTCCGATTTGGTGTTGGAGCAGCCTATCCAAAAGGAAGGCAGGTAGACTTTGTTTTAGGCCAATGGAGTGCCGAGGAAGAAAGTGCCTTAATCGAGCGCATTCCGCAAAGCGTCAATGCTGTCAATTCGTTTATCAATGCAGGAATGGCCAATACCATGAATGCTTTCAATAATAAGTAACATCAAAAAGAGCAATGAAATCAATCACTGCTCTTTTTTATTGGGTTTTAAGAATTGTCACTTGCGTACCATTCCGCATAACTCGTATCTGTCTCTTGCAGTTTTAACGAGTGTAGTTGGATCGTCTCAGGTAAATGCTGACGGATTTTAGCTGCGAAATCAATGATCATCATCTCACTTGTAGGCTGATAATCGACCAAGATCACATGGTGACCTCGAACTTGTAATTCCTTAGCTAATTCAATATGCGGTGTGTTTTTGTTAAACACTGTAGCATGGTCAAATACATCGACGATTTCTTCTTTAACGATCTTTTTTAAATCGCCAAAATCAATCACCATTCCGTACTTTACATTTGAGGTATCGCTAATAGGCGTACCGACAACAGTTACAGAAAGCTTATAACTATGCCCGTGTACATTTTTACACTTTCCGTCATAGCCATAAAGCGCATGTCCCGTTTCAAAACTAAATTGCTTAGTAATTCTAATTGTACTCATCGGCGTCTATTTCTAAATTTGTTGTAAAAATACACAACCACGAGAAGAACCGCCAAACCGAGGAATAAAAAATCTCCCATATTTTCTGAATAATTTATCCGCCGAAAATACAAATTAGATTTTACTTCCCCCCTTAAAAGCCCTTTAGAATTGAATCCCGACTTCAAACTCCCAACGAATTCCCCCTCGGGTAACCTCCGAATTCATCAGGTATTGTGAACTGTGTACCCCCAATACAAGTCCCCAATCTTCAGAGGCCACCCAGCGTACTCCCTGTTGGAGTCCCAAACCAATCAAAAATTTGGAACGCCGCACGCCTGAATATTCCAGGACTCGTTCATATCCGAGGGGAACCTTAGCGCCCATCCCAATAAATAGTGTTGGATGTGCCACCCAATACCCAGAAAACCCAATATCAAAAACCCAGCGATCTTGATCAGAAAACCCTCTTTTTTTTAAGGTTTCGGGTCGCATTCGATACCTACTAAAGGCAAATACAGTAGGAACCACCCAAGTTTCCTTCACATTCTTAAAGTGCTCATAGCGTATTTGATATCCTTCATAAGCTACACTGACCATTTTTCGAAAAGTCAATAATTCAAGAGCTTGGGTTTCTTGGGTCCCCTGCTCCTGAGCCATTACTCTCCCCACTTGAAACAGTACTAACCAACACAGTATTCTCATTGGACCGCCCTTTTGTAATGAACATTTACCTCTTCTAAACCGGCAACTTCCCAATGGACCACGAGCGTAGTCGCTGTCAAATGAACAATCGATCCCTCTAAATGCACCTTACCGTTAACGAGCATTCGAAGCACCGATGTTTGTTCGTTAAACTTCCAATGCCCAACCTCTTTTTCTCCTTCCGAAACACTACAAAAAGTACCCTGCGTAAAAAAGGTGATAAAATCTTTTTGCGCTGCTGTTTCTGGTGGATACACTTTTCCTTGAACCTCGTATCCTTTTAAAATCCAAGTGCCCATCATTTGTTTGGTATCGATTTTAACAATACCACTTAACACTACCCAAATCAGTGCTAAGCTCCCTTTTAAAATTCCAGTCATTTTTTCTTTTTTGCCAAAAGTACCCAGCGAAGCGCGCTTAGCGTTTGTCAATTTCGGACAGTTTACAAGCGTATATACTGTCGCTTTTGGACAAATGAGTACCGGTATTAGTCCGTACCTTTGTAAAAACACTTCCATGAAAAACGAGACACAACTAGCTCGCTATCAAAAGCTCGTACAGTTTTTGGAAACGCGATTTAAATCGCCGGTAAGTACGGATGATATTGAAGATATTGCGCATTACTCTTATCGCAATATCAATCGTATTTTTTTAGCACTGCAACACGAAACCATCGGACAATTTATCAAGAGAAAGCGCTTGGAAAAAGCAGCGGAATACCTGAAGTACTCGGAGCACGAAATTTCAGATATAGCCTTAGAAATTGGATACAGTGATGTAGCAGCCTTCAGTAAAGCTTTTAAAAAACACTTTCGAAGCTCTCCATCGAATTTCCGCAGAAGTGCTGCCCTACAACTCAATATTACCAAAGAACTCTTACACATACCCGTAGCGCCCACCGAGCCACAACTCAATTTCGAACTCGAAACCCTACCGGAATTTACAATACTCTACCTTCCCTATCAGGGTTCGTACGAAAACATCGCCGCTATCGAAAAAACCTGGAATCAGTTATTGACCTTTGCCCATCGACAACAATTGCTAGATGAAAATTCCATTCCCGTTGCAGAAATACTAGACGATGACGAAATTTCAGACGCCATACATTGTCGCTATCACGCTGGTTTGATCATTGACCCCGCACAAGCAGTAACTACCAAAGGACATTTTGCCCTCAAGGTTCACCGCCCCCAGAAATACGCCAAGTTCGTTCACAAAGGAAGCCATGAAAGCTGTTACGAAACCTACGAACGCATCTATGCCTGTTGGCTTACCGAGGTTGCTTTAGAATTTGCCGATGCACCCATCTTAGAATTTTATTTGAACGACGAAGAAGATACTCCTCAAGAAGAACTATTAACGGAGATTTACATCCCCGTGGAGTAAATGTCCTAATCGGACAAACAAAAGCAACGACCTCGACCGTAGTTTTGAAAAAAAATACAACCTCATGAAAAACTACACCTTCGATAGGCATTGGTACCTCGGATTCTTAGGAATTATTGGTATTTACAAACTTCCGGAAATACTTTGCTTTTTTACCTGTGGAGCTTCCTTTTGGGTATTGCTCAATGTACTCTGGTTTTTATGGTTCTCCTATTTTATTCCAACAGCCAAGTAATATGGACCTAACACAACTCAGCTATCTGTTAGAAGAAGCTCCAATCATCAGTTATATCGGATACTTCTTTATCATCAATATGGGATTGATATGCATCGAAATTATCGGAGATCTGCTCCAGGGAAAAACGCGCAGATGGAAGGACACCGGAGCTAATATTGCCATCTTTTTTATGAACCAATTACTGGAAAAAACCATCGTGGGTACCCTGGGTTTACTCGGATTAACTACGGTGCAATACCTTCAGTTCTTTACGATAGAAATGACCATTGGGTCATGGGTGTTGGCAGTGATTGCCGCTGATTTTACCTATTACTGGATGCATCGCTTAGAACACGAGCACCGAATTTTATGGGCCAGTCACAGCGTTCATCACTCATCTGAAGACTATAACTTAACCATAGCCATGCGTCTCAGCATCGTTGAGGGGCTATTTGAGTGGCTTTTTCTGATTCCGATGGTACTGATAGGGTTCAGTCCGTTTCAAACGCTTGTAGCCCTTGTTTTGGTTGCGCAATATCAAACGTGGATACATACAGAGCGCATAGGCAAACTCGGTTGGCTCGACGAAGTATTCAATACGCCTTCTACCCACAGAGTCCACCACGGTTCCAATAGAAAATACCTCGACAAAAATTACGGAGGGATTCTGATCCTGTGGGACAAACTCTTTGGTACTTTCCAACGAGAAGAGGAAAGCGTTCGCTACGGTTTAACAAAGAACATCCATACCAACAATCCAATGACGATCAACTTTATAGAATACTACAATATTTACAAAGAGGTACTCCAATGTAAAAATTGGAAACACAGATTAAAAATCATCTTTGGAAACCTGGTATGGAAGCCCGAATATTTTAAAAAAAAGAAAGCTCTTTAGCTCTTGAATTTTGCTAAGGCACTTTTGGTAAAGTCAGAAAGTACTAGTTTTCCCGATGTTTCAGCACGTTCTAGTAGGAGTTGTTCCCAATGTTCTGTCCCCATCCAAAGTGCCTTTTTCATTTCTGTTAACGCTTCTGGGTTGTACGAGGCCAGTTTTTCGGTAAAGAATTCCAATTCTTTGTCTAGCTCTGAGCTCGTTTCAAAAACGCGAGCGTACAGTCCTTTGTCCTTAGCCCAATAGGCATTTTTCCAACTGCTAGCATCCAAAGTAAGTTCTGCCAATCCGCTAACTCCAACTTTGCGCTTTACTGCAGGCGCAATAACAAAAGGACCTATTCCGATAGTAAACTCAGATAATTTGATTGCAGCGTGCTCTGTAGCCAATACGTAATCACAGGCAGCTGCCAAACCTACACCACCGCCAACAGTTTTACCTTGAACGCGACCCACAATTAATTTTGAACAGCTGCGCATGGCATTGATCACCTTTGCGAAGCCAGAGAAAAAGATCTTTCCTTGCTCCAAATTTTCTACTGCCATTAACTCGTCAAAAGAAGCTCCTGCACAAAAGGCTCGATCTCCTTCTGATTTCAGAACAATAACAGCCACCTCATCGTTGACCGATAAAGTATCAAACTCAGCCGCTAAACGGTTTAACAATTCACTGGGAAAAGAATTACTCGCAGGATGTCCGAACTCAACTGTTGCTATTTTTCCTTCAATTTTTGTGTATAAACTACCATTAGGTCTTGTCGTCGTCATGTGTGTTTGTTTCTATGATTCCTCAAAAATAAGGAATTTTCAACGACTCTTTTACCCTTATGACGCTTCGGCTAGTTTTGAAAATTTACGTCTGAAAAGGACAATCAACGGGAAGCTTCTCGCTATAATCCACGCAAAAAAGGCCATCCAAATAGCGTACAATTGATATCCTAAATAATCAAAGACTAACAGTACAGGAATAAATACCAATCCGGTCGCTAGCAATAGTAAATTTCTGAGGTATTGGGTTTCTCCTAATCCCTTGAACATTCCGTCGTAGATAAAAGCGATGGCACAAATCGGCTGCATGAGTAATATCAACCAAAACGTACTGTCAAATTGTTGGAGCACTGAGGTCTCTTGGGTAAAAATACGTCCGATGTATCCGTATAAAAGCCCCCCAATTGCCGTCAGCACCAATCCGAATACAAAGCCGTATTTCATTAATTGTCTTCCTAGCATTAACAAGGTATCAAAGGCTTTGGCCCCTTTTAGCTTTCCAGCTAAAATATTTCCAGCACTGGAGTAACCATCAATCATAAAAGCTCCCATCAACCACAGGTTTAAACCAATGGTATAGGCTGCAATATAAGCTTTCCCGTAAGCTGTGGCATAAGACGTAGCAAAATACAATGCGACATTGAGGGCAATGGTTCTGATAAAAAGATTCCCTATCATGGTCACAAAGCGAGGAATTTCTTTGTTAAACGGTAAGTGAAATCGCAATCGAATACTCGTTTTTTTTACGAGTAAAACCGCTGACATTACCGCCATTACGGCCTGTGCTATCACACTGGCATAAGCTGCTCCTTCGATATTCATGGGTTGAAGTACTCCTTCAATTCCATAAACCAATATCCAATCCAAAACGATGTTTACCACTGTTCCCACCAAGGCAATAACCATAGGATAAACGGTGTTTTGCAAGCCTCTAAATACTCCAAATACGGCAATGACAAACAAGGTAAAAGGAAATCCAAAAACGCGAATTTTGTAATACGACTCCGCCAAATCTAAAATGTCTCCTGTTGCGTTGTAAAACTGAAAAATTTGCCGTGCCAATGGCAAACTCAGCCCCAAAATAAGCAAACTCACGCCCACAACCAGCACGACGGCCTGAGCAGGAAGGTCTTTGATTTCATCCAGGCGATTGGCTCCTAAATACTGAGATACGATCGATGATATGGCACTTCTGCTTTGTCCAAAAACCCAAATAAGCATCGATAAAAACGCGCCTACAATACCTATGGCTGCAATACTTTCCGTGGCTTGTACCGGAATATTACCTACAATGGCTAAATCCGTTGTCGATAACAAAGGTTCTGCCACTCCAGCAATCAGTGCCGGTATAGCAAGTTTATTGATGCGCTTAAAACTTATATCGTGTTCCCCCATCGTTATGTTTTATCAATTAACCCGAAGTCATCGGTAGCAGCGCTGCTATTTTTTGCTGAGCATGCGTTTGATTTCATTTAACTTCATCAAGGCTTCTATCGGAGTTAAGGTATCGATATCCGTAGTCAATATCTCCTCGCGTAAATCTTCTAATAGCGGATCGTCTAATTGGAAAAAACTCAATTGCATTTCCTCATTAGATACCGCTTGAAGAGTATCTTTAACTTCTTTATGTGCGTGGTTTTCTTCTAACTGTTTTAGAATCTTATTCGCTCTTTTAATGACAACTGGAGGCATCCCCGCCAACTTTGCAACGTGAATACCAAAACTGTGATTACTACCTCCTGCTACTAACTTTCTCAAGAAAATAATACTGTCTTCTAATTCTTTTACCGATACGTTGAAATTTTTAATACGCTCAAAGGTGGTCGTCATTTCATTCAATTCGTGGTAATGGGTAGCAAATAAGGTTTTTGCCTTGGAAGGGTGCTCGTGTAGGTATTCTGTAATGGCCCAAGCGATAGAAATTCCATCATAGGTAGATGTTCCTCTTCCTATTTCATCGAGCAGCACTAAACTGCGTTCAGAAATATTATTTAAAATCGAAGCGGTTTCATTCATTTCTACCATGAAGGTCGATTCTCCCATAGAAATATTATCACTAGCACCAACGCGCGTAAATATTTTATCGACCAACCCAATTCGGGCCTTTTCAGCAGGGACATAACTCCCCATCTGAGCTAGCAATACGATCAGGGCTGTTTGACGCAAAATAGCCGACTTACCAGACATGTTCGGTCCGGTAATCATGATGATTTGTTGCTCCTTTCTATTGAGCACAACATCGTTGGCGATGTATTCATCCCCTATAGGTAATTGCTGTTCTATTACCGGATGGCGTCCTTTGATTATTTCGATATCTGTACTCTTATCAACTTCTGGACGGATGTATTCTCTTTCAATTGCCAACGCAGCAAAAGACAACAAGCAATCTATTTGTGCCAGCAACTGTGCATTTTCTTGTACGGGTTGCACAAAACTGATTAAATACGAAATCAACTCGGCAAAAAGTTTTGTTTCAAGGCTTTGAATTTTTTCTTCCGCACCTAAAATCTTCGCTTCATACTCTTTGAGTTCTTCGGTAATATAACGCTCTGCATTGACTAAGGTTTGTTTGCGAATCCACTCTTCAGGTACTTTGTCTTTATGCGTATTTCTCACTTCGATATAGTAACCAAAGACGTTGTTATACGCTATTTTTAAACTCGGAATTCCCGTTCGTTCACTTTCGCGCTCCAACATGGCATCTAGGTATTCCTTACCGGAATTTGCGATGCTGCGCAATTCGTCTAATTCCGCTGAAACTCCCGCGGCAATTGCATTCCCTTTATTGATATTTACCGGTGCGTCTTCCAACAAGCTCTCCGTAATTTTTGCAATCAGAGCAGTACAGTCATTCAACTGTTTCCCTATCAGTTTAACGGAAGCATTTTTACTGTGTTCTGCAGCTTCCTTAATAGGCAATATCGCTTTCAATGAATTTTTTAACAGCACGGTTTCTCGAGGAGAAATTTTACCTGTGGCTGCTTTCGAAATCAAGCGTTCAATATCTGAAATCTGTTTCAATTGGTACTGTACGGTATCGTAGAACTCCTCACTTTCTACAAAGTAGGCCACCATTTCATGACGCTTCTTAATCGCGTCCAATTCTTTTAATGGCAAGGCCAACCAACGCTTTAACAAACGTCCTCCCATCGGTGAAATGGTCTTGTCAATGATGTTCAATAAGGATACGGAATTCAATGAATTTCCTCCGTACAATTCTAAATTCTTGATGGTAAATCGATCCATCCAAACATAGCGGTCTTCAGCAATTCTGCTTATTGACTGGATGTGTTCAATTTTATTGTGCTGCGTTTCTGAAAGGTAGTACATAGCAGCACCTCCTGCCACGATGCCCTCTTCGAGTTCCTCAACACCAAATCCTTTTAAGTTCGCTACCTTAAAATGGTTGCTAATCGTTTCGTAGCCATAATCTTTTTGAAACACCCAATCTTCCAAATAAAAACTGTAGTAGCGATTGGTAAAGAGTTCTAAAAATCGCTGCTTAAATTGCTTTTGTACCAGTACTTCACTGGGTTCAAAATTTTGCAGTAACTTATCTACGTACTCCTCATTTCCTTGCGCCACCAAGAATTCTCCGGTAGATACATCCAAAAATGACACTCCTAATAGCTTTTTTCCAAAGTGTACAGCCGCCAAGAAATTGTTGGACTTCGACTGTAAAATATCGTCATTTAAGGCGACTCCAGGAGTTACCAATTCGGTGACCCCACGCTTGACGATTTTTTTGGTCATTTTCGGATCTTCTAACTGATCGCAAATGGCCACGCGCAAGCCCGACTTCACTAATTTTGGCAAATAAGTATTCAGCGAGTGATGTGGAAATCCTGCCAAAGCAGTTTCACTCTCGGAACCTGCACCTCTTTTTGTTAAGATAATACCTAATACCTCGGAAGCTTTGATTGCGTCTTCTCCAAAGGTTTCGTAAAAATCTCCCACCCTAAACAGCAACATAGCATCTGGATATTTTGCTTTAATTCCATTGTATTGTTGCATTAATGGGGTTACCTTTTTTGCCTTTGTTTTTGCCAAGTTTATGGATTTTTTCGATTAGTTTTGCGAAGATAGAAAAAAGTGACATAGTAAGGCTGTTCAAGAAAGCTAGTTTTCATTAAAATGCAGCTTTTTAACGCTAAATGATTTGGTATATGAGAAAATTGAAAAACAACGAACTAGGACGTATCAGCGTCGAAGAATTTAAGCAATCTAGTAAAACACCGATCACGGTGATTTTAGACAATATTAGAAGTTTAAATAACGTGGGGTCGGTGTTTAGAACTTCTGATGCTTTTCTCATCGATAAAATCTATCTCTGCGGGATTACAGCGACGCCTCCCAACAAAGAAATTCACAAAACGGCCCTCGGCGCTACCGAGTCTGTTAACTGGGAATACGCTGAAGATACGGTAAGCCTAGTCAAAGAATTGCAGGCAAAAGGCATTCGCGTGCTCAGCATAGAACAAGCAGAAAACAGTACTATGCTTAATGCGTTTCAACCAGAACCCAACCAACACTACGCAGTAGTTTTTGGAAACGAAGTAAAAGGCGTTCAGCAAGAAGTCGTATCACTTTCTGACAATTGCATAGAAATTCCGCAGCACGGTACCAAACACTCGTTAAATATTTCTGTGAGCTGTGGCGTTGTTTTATGGGATTTATTTACGAAGGTATCCTAGGAAGTTTCTGTACTTTCTTCTCGTTCGTGCTCTTCGATATCTTTGGTTAAATCGAGATTTCTCAGCGTCGGATTTTTTAAGGCCGTAAGTCCTACGGTCAATAAGGTCATACACCCACCAAACACGACCGCTGTCACTGTTCCCATTAACTTTGCTGTCAATCCACTCTCAAAAGCACCGAGTTCATTTGACGATCCTACAAACATCGAATTTACAGAAGCCACTCTCCCCCTCATGTGGTCGGGAGTCTTCAACTGCAATATCGTTTGACGAATTACCATCGATACGCCATCGGTAACACCGCTCAAGAACAGCGCAACAATAGACAGGTAAAAAGACGTGGAAACTCCAAATAGAATGATACTCAGTCCAAAACCGAAAATCGCCATTAACAGCTTTTTCCCGGCATCTTTACTCAGCGGAATATGTGCGGATACAAACATGGTAATAAAAGCTCCTACGGCGGGCGCAGCTCTCAATATGCCAAAGCCCGAAGGCCCGACGTGTAAAATATCTCTAGCAAATACGGGTAAGAGTGCTATGGCTCCACCAAACAACACCGAAATCATATCCAAAGTAATGGCACCGAGAATCACCTTAGTTTTAAAAACAAACGTCACCCCTTCCTTGAGACTGTCCCAAAAAGGTTCTCCTTTTTTGTGATTCATTATCGGTTTCTTTTTGATAAAAAACACGAACAAAAAAGACAACACTACCAATCCAAATACGATGTTTAATGAAGGTGCAACTCCGAACAACGCGATGGTTAATCCGGCAAATGCAGGCCCTAATACTGTGGCTACTTGCCAGGTAGTACTGCTCCAGGTAGCGGCATTGGGATACAACTTTTTAGGTACGATTAATGCGATTAAAGAAAAGATGGTTGGACCGAAAAAGGAGCGCAATAATCCACCGAAAAAAACAAAAGCATACACACAATACAATACGGTGTCCTGAGTCCAAGCTCCGATGAATTTCGGAGTTAAGCTCGCCGTATTTCCTAAAACATCACTGGTGATCGTACCAAAAAAATCAGGACAGGAATACATGGCGTATACAAAAGCATCCTTATTCCAGCTTCCCATAAACTCGGGACTGGTAAAGAAAAACAATCCAAAACTTATCATGGAAAACAATGCGATAATGAGCGCAAACAAATTTCTTTTTTCTCGTTGGTCTACAATATGCCCCGCAAAAGGAGCCATTAAAAAAGCGGGTAAAAATTCACACGCTCCAATAATACCTAAGCTCAATTTACTGTTGGTCATCGCGTAAATTTCCCATTCAATAATGACAAACTGCATGGACCATGCAAAGACCAATAAAAAGCGAATTAATAGAAATATATTAAACTCTTTGATTCGCAAAGACGCGTACGCATCGTTCTTTTCCATAGGTTTCTAATTCAATTTTAAATCCATTAAAATGGCAAAAGTTTCATTGACATCCTGCTCTTTTACAACTATTGTCATTTCATGTGTTGTGGAAATGACTTCTTGAACAGCGATATTTGCCCAGGCAAACTGCTTGAGTATAAAATAATACACCCCTGATTGTTCTAGGTTTTCCTTAGGTAATTTGATGGTAATCGACGCCAAGTCATTGACGTTATTGATCAGTATCTCACTTTTAAAAATTTCCTCTACAAAAGGCTGTAAGTTTTTACTCGTTACAATATTCGTTTCGAAAATTCCCTGTGATACCGTTAAAAAGTAATCGTTACTATCCGCTGATTTACTCAAGATCTTCGCAATTTCCTTTAGTAAAGAAGAGGTATTTTTAAACGTAAAATCACAGAGATCTGAACGTACAATTACATCTCCTAAATCCAAGGCTAATTTCTTGATATTCTTCCGAATTCTGAGCTCATTTACTGGTGACAACCTGTTAATTGCCATCATCACTGCTCCTACTTTTACCTCTTTTTTTAGTAACTTAGAAACCTCTGGTAAAATTTCCCGCGCTAATGAGGATACATTGATGAGTTTTTCATTCAATGCCTCTTCGATAAAGGGAGTTTTCCTAATCGTAATCTCTACAGCTTCTTGGATAGTTTTCATTTATTGTTAAATTTTAAACTAAAAGTATAAAAAAAATATCAATTGTTAAAAAAACATTAATTTTAATTCTTTTGATATTAGGGAGCGAAAAAATTTGTTAATCAGAATTTTAGCCTAAATTTGTCGTTAGTATTTAATACAAAACCTACACAACACACACGAGATTAGAAGCGATTGATGAGGACTTCTTTATGCTAAAGAAGGATTATTTGTATAGATGCAAACAACTAATCTAATCTATTTGTTAACTTTTTAAACTCATCTTTCGCTTCTTTCTTATCGTACAAGACGTTGTAGACAGCGTCGATGATAGGTGTTTTTGCTCCGTTCTCTGATTTGATAACATAGGCACTTTTTGTAGCGTAATACCCTTCAGCAACCATACTCATTTCAAACATAGCAGATTTCACAGTATATCCTTTACCGATCATGTTTCCGAACATTCTGTTTCTACTAAACACGGAGTAACCAGTAACCAATAAATCGCCTAAATACGCTGAGTTATTGATGTTTCGTTTCATTTTGTGCACTTTTTTAATAAAGCGCTTCATTTCGCGAATCGCATTACTCATCAATACGGATTGGAAGTTATCACCATAGCCTAAACCATGAGCAATACCCGCCGCAATAGCGTAAATATTTTTGAGCATTGCTGCGTATTCCGTTCCGATAATATCATCGGAAATTTTGGTACGTATATACCTTCCGGCTATGCTTTTGCTCAACTCTTTTGCTTTCTTTTCGTCCTGACATGCCAAAGTTAGGTATGACAAGCGTTCCATAGCCACCTCTTCAGCGTGACAAGGTCCTGTAATAACTCCTATATTTTCAAAGGCCACATCGTGGTGTTTGTGGAAGTGTTCTCCTACGATCAACCCAGATTCTGGGATAATTCCTTTGATGGCCGAAAACACAATTTTATCGTGTAGTGGAATGGTGAGTTTTTCCAATTCTGCACTTAAAAATGCAGAGGGAATAGCAAAAATTAATACATCGTACTTCTCGACGATGGCATTGATATCATCCGACAAGTCTAATTGTTCTGGATGCAATTCTGCCGAACTCAAATAACTCGGATTGTGTTTGTTTCTTTTTATGTGTTCAATGGCATACACACTGCGCATATACCAACCGATGGTATCTAAATTTTCAGATAACATTTTTACAATAGCGGTTGCCCAACTGCCCCCTCCAATAACGGCTATATTTCGAATATCTTTCATTTAGTAATTCAAATTATGAACTGCGAAATTAATAAATCTCTAAAGTTCTATCTAAAAGTTAAGGTTATTATATTTGGCACAAAATACATTTAACCATGAACGTACCCATTATAAACCGCTCTAAACACGAAATTCCATCTTATGAAACCATCGGTTCTGCTGGAATGGATTTAAGAGCCAATATAGACGAAGCGATTACGCTAAACCCTTTGGAACGAACCATTGTAAAAACAGGAATTTACATGGCATTACCTGTGGGTTACGAAGCGCAAGTACGTCCGAGAAGTGGCCTAGCTGCTAAAAAAGGAATCACCGTTTTAAATGCACCTGGAACTGTTGATGCTGACTACCGCGGTGAAGTGGGGGTAATCTTAGTCAACCTATCCAACGAACCTTTCGTTATTAACGATGGAGAGCGCATTGCACAAATGGTCATTGCAAAACACGAGCGTATTACTTGGGAAGAAGTGACAACACTTGACGAAACAGCGCGCGGTGAAGGAGGTTTTGGAAGTACGGGAGTTTAAGTAATTCTCTTGTACAATTGGCTCATCGTTCGGTAGTCTTTGTGCAACTTTTCAAAATTCAATTCACAATGAGTATAATACTGATACCCCAAGCTCTTGTAAAATTCAAATGCTTGGGGTTGTTTGTTCATGACATCTAACCACAGTACGGAATACTTTTGCTCTCGAGCGAGCTGTTCTGCCCAGCGCATTAGTAATTTTCCAATTCCTTGCCCCTGAATTTCTGGAGCCAAATACAAACGATGGATTTTTAGGAACGCTCCCTCCATAGCCCCCAATGGAAGCCCTCCTACCCAACGAAAAATTCCTACTTTTTCCGATCCTTGACACAAAAAATAATAGCCGGCGTTTTCCTGTTTACAATCTTTTAAAAATTGTTGCTGATTGTATTGGCTGTCCAAATAACTACGACCGGCATCTTCCCAATAGTGTGCGTAGGCCGGTGGATAAATTCGACGCATGAGTGCTCGCAGCGCTTCTCCGTCCTGCTCCTCTATTGCACACAGGGCTATTTCTGGGGTCAAGGGTATCATTAGATGTTATCTTTTATAAATTTCATTTCCGTTAAAAACCGTCAAGATTACTTTGGTCTGTTTAATTGTTGAGGCAGCCACCTCAAAAATATTGCGATCTAAGACTATAAAGTCGGCCAACTTCCCTTTTTCCAAACTCCCTAACTTATTTTCCTGACGCATCACATAGGCCGCATGCAAGGTATAGGCTTTAACCGCTGATTCCAACGAAATGTTTTGAGGACTTCTCGTGACTGCGTTGTGCAAGCCTATAAACGGATTCATCGAACTTACATTCCAATCGCTGCTGAGCGTTACGCGAGCTCCTGCTTCGTACAAACTCTTTATAGGAACTAAGTTTTTAGCCAAGTTAGTACCAACCAAGTAGGCATTTTCATGCCAGTGTTGCGGTTGTGTAAAATCACCGGCTACCTGAGCATCTGCGGTTATATTGAGTTGCTTAAAACGCGGTAAATCGCGTTTATCTACCATTTCTACATGTGTTATTCGATGCCTTCCTTTCGATGTGGCTCCTTTTTCAACGGCATTTAAAGCTTCGTGAATACCTCGATTCCCAATCGCGTGAATGTGAAAATCAAAGCCTGCGGACTCCAAATTTTTTATGTAGTGTTCCAGTCGGTCTTGCGTAAAATAATTCAATCCGTTGTTGGTAGGTAATTTAAAATAGTCTTCGAGGTAATTAGTGTGCAAGGCTGCGGTGGTGTTGTGGGTAATACCGTCGACGTACAATTTTATTTGATTTATTTTTAAAAACTCATAACTGCGATCGTCAAAGAGCTCTTTCAACGCCTTCAATTGTTCGGTATCTTCAGCGGTCGGATACGCCCATAAACCTAAGTTAAATCGGGCTGTAAGCTTACCGTCAGCAGCCAAGTTTCTCCAAACCATGTGTTGACCTCGCTTCCAATAAGTACGTGCATCACAAACCGAAGTAATGCCGTGTTTCGCCAGTTCAGGAAGTACATAAGTTACCATTCCATCGTATTCATCAGCGGGATTGCGAAGGTCTTCTAATGCCTTTTGATATACCAAATCACCGGCGTTATCAATGAGAATTCCAGTAAATTTACCTCCTTCTTTCACTATGATTCCTCCTTGTGGATTCGGTGTGTTTAAGTGGATCCCTGCCATGCGCAGTGCTTCGGAATTTACCCACATAGAATGCGAAGTTTGTTCCATGATTACCACCGGACGATTGGGTACGGCCTCATCTAAAATTTCAATGGGGTTTCGGTGAGCTTCCAAAAGCGTTCCCAAGGCGTGTCCAAAACCAATTATCCACTTTTTTCGGGGTTTCTTTTGAGCTGCTGACCGCACGATTTGTAAAAAGTTTTCTGCATTTACTTCTGTCTCTGACAATTCAAAATCCGTTGTTCCCGATCCTACCTCCATCGGATGCATGTGAACATCGTGAAGTCCAGGTAATACTAGCTTCCCTTTTAAATTTACGAATTTGGCACCTGGCTTTACCCGTTTTCGGGCCTCTTTTTCCGTTCCGACATAGGCGATACTATTCCCTTCAATCAACAGTGCTTCTGCCCAGGGCATAGCACTGTTTACCGTATAAACTTTTGCATTGTAATACAGTACCTGTGTACTTTGCTGACTAGCGGTAGTAGCGGTTTCTTTTGGGCTGCAAGCTTTAGTTGCACATACGATACTGCACAGGAGTATTAATAATTTCATCTTATTCATTGTTTATGACCGATTTTCATCAGCCTTTTAAAGGAATGTAAATTGCTGTTTGGTATTCGTGAATGTTCGAAGTATTTCCCTCGTGTTTTAAATACTTTTCCACAAAGGGCTGTTCTGACACTTCCCAATCACTGGTCAACATCCAACGACTAAATATTTTATCGTAGGTATCATCTATGCGTTGGTAGGACCCTGAATGCATAAACACGGCATAGCGCTGTGCTGGTAATTCTTTGATCCGAAACTTCTCTTTGGACACTGGCAAATCCGTAATGTCAATACAAGCGTCGTACTGATAGCTAATATACTCAGAAATTAGCGGCTCATCCCATATGATCCCTAGTGTTTCTAGGCTGTTTACTGGCAACTGTAATTCTTCCGCTTCTGCGATGAAATCCTTCCATTTCTCATCGAGATCTACGTGGTAATAATCACTTCTAAAACTCGTATAAAATACCGTCTTTGCAGGTTCAACAACAATCGTATCCTCAAAAAAAGGCATGGCTTTTTGTTTCTTATGGTTACTTAGAAATATTGCTTCTTTTTTACTTCGATAGCGGGCAGGTGAAATTCCGTAGTACTTTTTAAAAGCTTTGCTGAAACTAGCCACGTCAGCATAACCAACAGTGAGGGCTATTTCTTTAATTCCTTCAGATGAATACAGTAATTTCTTCGCACCGTTTTCGACCTTTAATCTGCTAACAAAAGCACCTATTGTTTCACCAAATAGGGCTTTAAATACGCGTTGTAAATTTCTGTATGAATACGGAGCCAAGGCCTCTAACTCTGCCACCGAAATCTTATTAGCGTATTCCGTTCTGATGTAGGAAACCACCGGTTGCAACTTCTGTTTGTAATATTCAATTGTTTCCACGTTACAAAGTTATGAGGATGATTGCAGTTTACTTTTGTCCTAAATTGACAAGATAAAATACAAAAAAAAAGCTGTTGAATAGGTATTCAACAGCTTTTCATAGTAATAGTTGGAACTTCTAATTTAAATATTGCTTTTATTCTTGATTTTCAATAGCTTCTTTAATCTTGTTTTCTAGCTCTTCCATCAATTCAGGGTTATCTTTAATAATACCTTTTACGGCATCTCTACCCTGTCCTAATTTCGTATCACCGTAGCTAAACCACGAACCACTTTTTTTGATGATTCCGTAGTCGACCCCAATATCTAAAATTTCTCCGACTTTAGAAACTCCTTCTCCGTACATAATATCAAATTCTGCAGTTTGGAAAGGTGGTGCTACTTTATTTTTAACGATTTTCACTTTGGTACTGTTACCAACTACACGATCACCGTCTTTAATTTGCGTTCTCCTTCTGATATCTAAACGAACCGAAGCGTAGAATTTAAGAGCGTTACCTCCTGTAGTCGTTTCAGGGTTTCCGAACATTACACCAATTTTTTCACGTAACTGGTTGATGAAAAATACCGTACAATTCGTTTTACTGATCGTCGCTGTTAATTTACGTAAGGCCTGAGACATCAAACGAGCGTGTAATCCCATTTTAGAATCTCCCATTTCTCCTTCGATTTCCGATTTCGGAGTCAACGCCGCTACCGAGTCAACTACCACGATATCAATAGCTCCAGAGCGAATTAAATTATCGGCAATTTCCAAGGCCTGTTCTCCGTGATCGGGTTGCGAAATGATTAAGTTGTCTACATCTACTCCTAAACTTTCCGCGTAAAAACGATCAAAAGCGTGCTCTGCATCAATAAAAGCAGCAATACCGCCGGCTTTTTGAGCCTCTGCAATTGCGTGTATAGTCAAGGTAGTTTTACCTGATGATTCTGGTCCGTAAATTTCAATAATCCTTCCTCTTGGATACCCTCCTACTCCCAAGGCCAAATCCAATCCTAGAGAACCTGATGAAATAGCATCAACATCTTCAACCTGACTGTCTCCGAGCTTCATTACCGTTCCTTTACCGTAGGTTTTATCTAGTTTATCTAGTGTAAGTTGAAGCGCTTTTAATTTCGCTTCTTTTTCTTTATCTGCTGCCATAAAATCTGCTATATGATTATAAAAATAAGAGTTGCTAAGTTATAAAAAAACTCCTTAGGAAAACGCGGTTCATTTGAAGTTTTTTACACTAAAAAATTACCTTTTCATAACCTAGTAAATTTCTGAGTAACTTACATTTGAAATTAAAAATAGCCCGTGTCATCTGCACTTAAAAATCGACAAATACTCTTCGGTACAGCTTGCGTATTACTTTTAGCAAAAACGTATTATTGGGTAGCGGTATACCCAAATCCTGATGAAGCATATTATTGGCTATGGGGGCAATTTCCCGATTGGTCTTACCACGATCACCCCGGTTTCCAGGCCTGGATACAAGCGCTTTTTTCACACTTCGGTACTTCTCTATTCATCCTTCGTTTGCCGGTGCTCTTGGCAAATGTTTTTCTGATTTTACTCTTTTGGAAACTCTTTCGAAAAATGAAACTGCAGCAACCAGCGCTTATTCTAGTGTCCCTCTTATGGAGTCCGCTGTTCTTTTTGTTTACCACATTTGCCTGGAACGACTACGCCTTGCTTGTCAACAGTAGTATAAGCCTGTACTTTTTAAGCATTTTTCTGAATGATGTCCAGTTGGATAAAAAAGGAAATACCGCACATTTGTACGCGAGTAGTTTTTTTCTAGGTCTGGCCATGCTTTCTAAATACAACGCGGTATTTGTAGGACTTGCCTACCTCATACTCCTGCTCAGTAGGCCTAAATTTAGATCTCTTTTCAAAGAACTTCGCGGCTATATAGCGATCCTTATACCGCTACTCCTAACCTTCCCTATTTTCTTGTGGAATGCACAAAACAAATTCGGCTCTTTTGCCTTTAATATCCAACAAAGAACCTTACAACCTCTAAAAGAGGGTAGTTATATGAACGGAAATTACGTTGGTTTTCTCATCGGAAGCCTATTCATGCTCTCCCCGATAATTTGGATGGGACTGGTTTTTCTTTATCGACAGCCTCAAAAAGCCCCAACAAAAAACAGCTTCAAAACTGTGTATACTCAACTAGCTTGGGCCATCTTTTTAACATCAACCACAAGTTTTTTCGTGTTAGCACTCTTTTCAAATGTACTGTATTATTGGAACATACTCGGGCTGTTTTTTATTGCTCCACTCGGAATTGAACAGCTCATCCAACGAAAAATGACCTGGATTCATATACTTTATTCCTGTGCAATAGTTATTGGCATGCTTTTTCATTTTGGTGTAGTTCCACTAACCTCCATTTTTGGAGGCAGTGACCGTGATAGCGTATACCATTACGGATGGCCTCAAATTGCCAAACAAATTCAACGACACCGTAAGCACTCTTCCATTCCTGTAATAGGTTCTTCCTACAGAAATGCCTCACTACTAGCTTTTGCACTGAAAGAACCATCAGTATACTCAATTTCCGAACGATTTGATCAATTTGACTATTGGATTAAAGAACGCCCTTTACCAAAAGGAGAAGTACTCATACTGAGTGATGACCGCAGTCCGATTACTACGAATATCACTGCCCAATTTCAACAGCTTATACCACTCGATACCATTAAAATTAATGCCTTCGATTACCCAGTGAAAACCTATTACCTACATAGCGCCAAAAAATAATGAGAAAGCCCTAATCAAATTCAGCTACAATTATAGATTACTCGGTTAGTTTTAAACATATTTATATATTTGAAAAAAAATACACGATGATTTTAATTGCAGATGGAGGTTCAACCAAGGTAGATTGGGTTGCCATTGATAAAAATAAAAATGAGGTATTCAGAGCCCAAACGCTGGGTCTAAATCCCAATGTAGTATCCGATGAAGAGTTACATCACCGAATCGCCAATACAGAGGCCTTACAAACGCATAAAGAAAGTATAGACCAAGTCTATTTTTACGGTGCTGGCTGTGGTACAGAAAAACCTAAAATGGCACTTCACAATATTTTGAGTGCTTATTTCAATCAGGCTAAAGAAGTTATGGTTGAAGAAGATATGTTGGCCGCAGTGTACGCTTCTGCAAAAAACAAAGAGGCCATCGTATGTATATTAGGAACCGGTGCAAATAGTTGCTATTCAGATGGAAAGGACATTTACAGTATCGCTCCTCCTTTGGGCTATACCATTATGGACGAAGCCAGTGGAAATTATTACGGTAAACGATTGGTACGTGATTATTTTTACAAAAAAATGCCCGAAGATATTCGACGTGCCTTTGCTGCAGAATTTGATTTGACCCCGGATGTTATTAAACACAATTTGTACAAAGCTGACAACCCCAACAGATACTTAGCTAGTTTTGCCAAATTTATGTTTGATCATCAAGAAAACGCCTATATCAAAAAATTGGTGAAAAATGGCTTTAAAAAGTTTTTCAACTTCCACATTCTAAATTACAAAAAAGCCCCGTCAGTTCCGATTTATTTTATTGGTTCTATTGCCTTTTATTTCAGTAACATTCTCAAAGAAGTAGCTGATGATAAGGGACTTGTCATCGCGGAAATAATTAGAAAACCCATTGATAACCTCATTGATTATCACAAAAATATATCCTAAAAAATGGCGCTTGTAGCGCCATTTTTAATTTCTTGTCATTGGGATATGTGGTATCCCATCTTCTAAAAATTCATCACCACTGATAGCAAAACCGTGTTGTTCGTAAAACTTGATAAGATAGGTTTGTGCGGCAATCGTAATACCTTGTTTGTCATAGTGTTCCTGAGCGGCTTTAATCGAATACGCCATTAACTCGTGACCATAACCGTATTTACGCTCACTTTTGGCCACAATAACCCTTCCTATACTCGGATTTTCAAAATAGGCCCCAGCGTCAAATAAGCGCGTATAAGCGATAATTTTTCCTGCTTTTCTACCTATAATATGTAGGGCTTCTTGATCTTTGCCATCCATGTCCTGGTACACACAATTTTGTTCTACCACGAAAACTTCAGAACGCAACTGTAGTATCGCATACAATTCACTGGTTGTTAGATTTTTAAAACTTTTTACTTCTAAATTCATTAACACGTAACTGGTATTTTTTCGACTCTATTGGCATGGCGACCTCCTTCAAATGCTGTCGATAAAAAGATCTTAACAAATCCAAGAGCTTGTTGTAAGGAAACAAATCTTGCTGGAATTGTTAGCACATTAGCATCGTTATGTTGACGTGTAAGGGCCACTAATTCGTTATTCCAGCACAAAGCAGCTCTAACATTTTGATGCTTATTGGCGGTCATTTGTGCACCATTTCCACTACCACATAAAATAATTCCCATGGAAGCTTTTCCCTCGGAAACCATTTTTGCCGTAGGATGAATAGCGTCTGGATAATCCATACTATCCTCATTATCAGTACCGTAATTAACAACGGTATGTCCCATTTCTTCTAATAACTTAACGATCTCAAATTTATACGATGTACCTGCGTGGTCATTGCCTATTGCAATTGTCATAATTTATTGATTTTTATTGTGTTGTAGTACACAAAAATACAGTTATTAACGGTTATCAACAGTAATTAACACCCGTTTTTTTGATATTTACCCTAAGCCTATGGTTCTAAGTATATTAGCAAGTATTATCAAAATGTTAAGAAGTACTAGCATGTTTTGAAAAAAATTTTTGTCCATGTACGGAAATTTTACAATACAAGAACGAAAATCAATTACACAACTTTTTTTTTGATTTTTTAATGAACATTTATCAACAAATTATTTACAATTTATTTACAGTATTGGACGAATTAGAAATTCATGCTCATTAGTGAATAGCAGTTTAAGAGTTTTGTTAATAACTTATTTTATTCGTTGATATCATGCAATTTGGGTAGCTAATAAAATGTTTATTGTTTTTAATAAGTCACATTTGCAAATAATTTGAGCAGAAGTTACACTACATATTCACACGCTATTATTATATATATAAGGGATTTTAAATTTTAAAATTTTTTTTAATAATGATATTAGCTGTTGATAACTGTTAATTTCAGTTTTTACTTCTGGACACTTCTTTAAAATCGATTTCAAGGCTATTTTGTTTAAATACGCTATTCTGCAGAAGTCATATTGTACAAATTTTTTTCCGTTGCGATTTTTTTTGCGGGAACTCCTGCATACTCGCTTATTTTGTTAATAACTCCGTCTTGTTTTTGATATGCGCTTGTCCAAAAGTGTTTTTTAAGCAAATTGCTGCACCTACTCCTGGATAATCGACTATTTCTTGTGGATAAGTTAGAATTTTGAAATTTCGTGCTGTGCAAGAGTCGAGAAGTTGGTCGTTTATTCACAGTTTCTTGAGAATTGCGTAAAATTTGTTAATAAGCTAATTTTTTTGAATGTATTATTCTGGAGAACTGCTGATCGTTGTTAGAATTTGAAAATTCGCGAAATAGCAACTATTTTAATAGTTGTTAAATTCGTTGCTTTTGTACAATGCGCTATTTTACCCATGTTGATAGGTTTTGTTGAAATTCGTTATTCTCCAGAAGTAAGATTTTCTAAAATTTTATTTTCATAAAAATTTTTCCGCGATGCTGCTAAAATTTGCAAAATCGTTGTAGTGCTTGTATTTTTAGAAATTTTGGATTTTTGAGTAGGGGAGTTTTATTTTTCGTAACTTTGCAAATTCATTATAGCCGCTTCTGGAGAATGCTATATTTGATAAATTCCTGATATATCCTGCAAATAGCGCTTTCTCCAGAAGTAGGAATCTCCTTTCGAGTTTTAGACTTGTCTAAAAATTTATTTTTTGTCGCTTCTTTTTTTTAAGTTGCTGATTTATAGATTCTTATATTTTTTTACTTTATTTTTTCAAAATTTAAGATTACAGCTCATATTTTTTTCTAAATTTCATTTTCTCCTAAAATTGAACTTATGCCGTTAAAATTGCTTAAAAAGCGTTTTTTTTGGGGGACTCGCTTTTGGAGAGTAGCGTATTTTTGATTTTCTTAATGTTCTTGTGGGAATAGTCGTTTGTACCGAAGTGATACTGAAATTTTTTCGAATTAAATTCGATGCGTAGTTGGATTTTGATAAATCTTATCTACCTTTGCAGGCTCGACAAGTAATATCGGTTAATAGAATTTTGTTAGTTGGTAATTTTGTACTTTCGGAGAGTGGCGTATTTCGAAAGTTTTGAAGTAAATTACGACAAGAGCCGTTGTGCAGAAGCGAATGTATCGATGGGGTATTCCAATAGAAATAACTATAAGTGTAAGTTGTTGATATAGAGATATTTATATCGATTTTTTGATATGAGTAATTGAATCTTGCGCTTTTTGATTTTTTGGAGTGCTAGTAGTGTTCAACGTACTGTTGATGCTAACAATGGCAACGATGATGCCAATGATAAATATAGCTAAAAAGAGCCCAATTATTTTGCGTAAGTCTTTCATAACGTCGAGTTTTATACAGTAAAGACGATATATTTTAAGACATGTTACAGTTTTTTTAAGATATTTTTAACTTTTTTTGGCAAATTAGGCCTTGCTAATGAAGTTGATAGCCTTTGGGATTAAGGATACAACTGCTGGACCTTTACCTATGAGTTCACCGTCTGCCTGGAGATAGGTTTGTTCAGGAACGCTAGGAGTGAGTTTAATTTTGGTAGTCTTAAACGATCGAACTTTACGATGTTTAACGATGCGTCCGGAGTAGAGTTGCGGTAAATGAAGCAGAAGTTCCAAAACGCTAAAAGATTGTACATGACTGATATCGAGTAATCCATTGTCGAATGAACTGTACGCAGTAAGCTGCATGCCGCCAGCAGAATATCGGCATATGCCAAAGAGAGTCATCAGGGTTTTGAAATCGTGATGTTGATTTTCTGACTGGACTGTGATACGGGTTTTTTTGTAAAAAAGGAGCCCCCATAAACCGCTGATTAGATAGGCTATAGGACCTAAACGTTTTAGTTTCTTTAGCTTTTTGACAACATAGGCATCATAGCCAATTCCGGCAACATTGGCAAAGTATGCTTTGGTAGTTTCCAATTCAATAAGACCAATGTCTTGCTGTATGCGACTACCGGTATTCATCAGTTCCAAAACTTCGCGATATTCATGTGGAATATTATGTGTTTTTACCCAGTCATTTCCGGTTCCCTGAGGTAAGACACTCAAGGTTATTTGAGTGGAAGGACAGTAGTGCTGTTCCATAATGCCATTGACAATATGATGAAGTGTACCGTCGCCGCCAACGACCATAAAGTTCCTATGTCCTTCAGCAATAGCTCTTTGAACTAACTGATATTCCTGCTTAGGTTCCTCTGTAAATTGGTATAAGTATTTTATATTAAACTCTTTAAGAAGAAGTTTTATTTTTTCAAAATGTTGTACAAATTTTCCATTTCCGGCATTCGGATTGATAATGAGAAACCAAGTATTATTCATAAGAACTGTGATCAAAAGTGTATGGTAATGTACAAAATTGTATTGATAACACTTATTTAATAGCTGTTTACCTAATTTTATTTGTACTTTGCTAAAAATTTTATAAGACGAAAGATTAATGACTAGAAAGAAAAAAATCTACAAAAAAAAGGGAAAAGTAATCAAAGATTTGACCCGAAAAATATTCAAAATACTTAACGAGGATAGTAATAAAACCTACAACTATAAACAAATTGCCGCTAAATTACGGATCAATGATACGGACGGTAAAACACAAATTTTGCAAAAATTGGTGTCTTTAACAGCCAGTAAAAAAATTATTGAAGTAGAGCGTGGTAAGTATAAAATAAATGAGGATCGCAAGTATCATATAGGTAAGTTAGACGTTACCTCTAATGGGAACGCATATTTTATGTCTGATGATTTTGAGGAGGATATTTTTGTACCTTCTGTGAATCTAGGTAAGGGGTTACACGACGATCTCGTTCGTGCCTATGTATACAAAAAACGCAGAAGTAACAAGGTAGAGGCAGATGTTGTAGAGATTATCGAACGTGCTAAACAGGAGTTTGTTGGTGTATTACAACTGAATAAAACTTTTGGTTTTGTGTTGCCAGATAGTCCTAAAATGTACGCCGATATTTTTATTCCAAAAAGTAAGATTAACGGAGCCGAACACGGCGATAAAGTATTGGCCAAAATTACAGATTGGCCTGAGAATTCGAAAAATCCTTTTGGTAAAATTGATACGGTGCTCGGAAAGCCGGGTGAACACGATACGGAAATTCATTCGATCTTATTGGAATATGGTTTACCGCACGAGTTTCCGACGGACATCGAAAACGAAGCTCGTAAACTTCCAATAGAAATTACCGAAGAGGAAGTAGGGAAACGACGAGATATGCGTGGTGATTTAACGTTTACCATCGATCCTCGAGATGCCAAAGATTTTGATGATGCACTCTCGTTTACCGTGTTAGAAAATGGGAATTACGAGATAGGAATCCACATCGCTGATGTTTCTCATTACGTACAAGAAGATACGCCTTTGGATGTGGAAGCATACAATAGAGCGACTTCTGTGTATTTGGTAGATAGAGTAGTACCGATGTTACCTGAAATGCTTTCAAATGGCGTGTGTTCACTGCGACCAAATGAAGAAAAACTGACTTTTTCGGCCGTGTTTGAAATGAATACTAAGGCTGAAATAGTAGGTACTTGGTTCGGACGAACGGTGACCTATTCGGACAAGCGATTTGCCTATGAAGAAGCCCAGGCTATTATTGAGTCAGGCGGAAATACAGTGCCGGAAGAGGTGTCTTTAACGGGGGCTGCTTACGAAGTGGAGCAACCTATAGTGGATGCAGTTTTAACCATGGATCGCTTAGCGAAAATTTTGCGTAAAAAACGTATGAAAGACGGGGCGATATCTTTTGATAAAGTGGAAGTAAAATTTCATTTAGACGCTGATGCAAACCCGACAGGTGTATTTTTCAAAGAGGCTAAAGACGCCAATAAGTTGATTGAAGAATTTATGCTCTTGGCCAATAGAAAAGTGGCTGAATTTATCGGTTTTGCAAAGGGTAGAGCTACCAATAAAACATTCGTTTACAGGGTACACGACGAACCTGATGTTGAAAAATTGGCAGCGCTTCAGAATATTGTGAACAAATTTGGATATAAAATCAACACAGAAACTAAAGAGAAAACTTCTGAAAGTTTAAACAAGTTGTTGAAAGACGTTCATGGGAAGGGAGAGGCCAATATGGTGGAAACTTTAGCCATTCGCTCTATGAGTAAGGCTGCCTATACTACGCAAAACATCGGTCATTACGGTTTAGCATTTGATTACTATTCGCATTTTACATCGCCTATAAGACGTTATCCGGATGTTATGACCCACAGGTTACTGCAACATTATTTGGATGGCGGAAAGAGCCCGAAATCGGAGGTTTTCGAAGAACGCTGTAAACATTCTTCGAAAATGGAAGAGCTCGCTTCAAAAGCGGAACGTGATTCTATTAAGTACATGCAAGTAAAATACATGGAAGATCACAAGGATCAAGAGTTTGAAGGAGTGGTTTCTGGAGTTACAGAATGGGGAATCTACGTTGAAATTTCAAGCAATAAATGTGAGGGAATGGTGCGTATCAAAGATTTGAAAGACGATTATTACATTTTTGAAGAGAAGGAGTTTGCGGTGGTTGGACAGGCAACCCAGGCGAGAATTCAACTCGGTGATGAAGTAGTGGTAAAAGTTAAGCACACTGATTTAGAACGAAAACACCTGGATTTCGAATTGATTTCACATTAATTTGTGCAAGTGTAACAATAAATTGCAATATTTGTCTTTATAGTAATGGTATGATATTTGCCCTTTTAAAGGGAGTTTCATGTCATTATGAAACACTAAATAACAGAAAAATGAAAAATGTATTGGCAGTTAGTTTGTTGTTTGTTAGTTTTTTAACACTAGCTCAGAACAAGATAACCAAGGATTTAGGAAGTTTTAAAACCTTGAAAGTATATAACGGAATTGATGTAAAATTAGTCAAGTCTGATAAAACCTATGCCGTGATTACTGGTGAGAAGTCAGCAAAGGTTCGTTTTAAAGCGGACAATGATCGCTTAAAGATCGTATTGACGTTCCCGGAAACAAGTGCGGAGGGTAAGGCCAAAATAACCTTGTATTACAAAAATGATATAGCGGTTATTGATGCCAATGAAGGCGCTCTAATTACTTCAGCTGACCTACGTCAGAATATGGTTGAAATTAAAGCGCAAGAAGGCGCTTTTATCAACATGGTGGTGAAAGTAAAGCACCTTAAGGTGAAAAGTACCTCGGGTGCAGTAGTGAAACTTACGGGTGAGGCCAAAAATCAAACGGTACACGTTGATTTAGGAGCAAATTACCACGGCTATAACGTGAATGTCTCAGCCATGAATATCGTTCGTGCTGGGTCAGGAGCCAAGGCAGAAGTTCAGTCTGGAGAAACCTTAGACGCTAAGGTATCTTTTGGCGGTTCAATCTTCTACAAGGGAAAGCCTGAAGTTTTAAAAGATAAAAAAGTAATTGGTGGAGTAATTGAACACAGAAGTTAATTTTGTATCTTTGTCAATAAATTAGATTAAAAATGACGGCACTTACTATATTTTTAGGAATAATGGGACCTTGGCAAATTGCCATAGTTGTAGCCTTAGTATTGTTACTTTTTGGAGGTCGAAAAATTCCAGAATTAATGAAAGGATTGGGTACGGGTATCCGAGAATTCAAGGATGCTACCAAATCTGAAGAAGACGATAAGATAGAAGAGAAAAAATAAAGAAACGAATCCTTAGGGATTCGTTTTTTTTGGTTTATACAGTAACTGCTGTTCCTGAAGCAGTCACCATGAGCATACCGCCATTAGGTCCGACGGTTTCATAGTCTAAATCTACGCCTACAATGGCATTTGCGCCAATTTCTCGTGCGCGTTGCTGCATTTCCTTTAAGGCGATGTCTTTCGCCTCTCTGAGGACCTTTTCATAGGATCCAGAGCGTCCACCGACGATATCTCTGATTCCCGCAAAGAAATCTTTAAAAATATTGGCACCTATAATAGTTTCTCCGGTAACAATACCGTGATAGCTTTGAATGTCTTGACCTTGGAAGGTCGGGGTAGTGGTTACTTTCATTTTTCTAGTTTTAAAATAAAAACGCTGAGGCTATGACCTCAGCGCTTTCGATTAGTTATCGTTTCCTTTTTTCTTGTTTTTGGCTTCTTTCATGGCTTCTCCAATTTGGTTACTGGCGGTAAAACTCGCCACCATATTGTTTAACATATCACTTCCGGCCTGAGGTGAATTCGGAAGTAGTATGAGGTTACTATTGGTGTCCGCTCCAATGGCTTGTAAGGTATCGTAGTGCTGGGTAACAACAATAAGTGCTGATGCCTCTTGGCTGTTGATTCCTACTTTATTAAGAACTTCTACTGATTCTTCTAAACCACGTGCAATTTCTCTACGTTGATCAGCAATACCTTGACCTTGTAAACGTTTGCTTTCTGCTTCTGCTTTCGCTTTCTCTACGATAAGGATACGCTGAGCGTCTCCCTCGTATTGAGCAGCTACTTTTTCACGTTCAGAGGCGTTGATACGGTTCATCGCTTCTTTCACCTGTGCATCTGGATCGATGTCTGTAACTAAGGTTTTGATGATATCGTATCCGTATTCCATCATAGCGTCATTCAATTCTGACTTTACCGCAATGGCAATATCGTCTTTCTTTACAAATACATCGTCTAAGCGCATTTTAGGTACTTCTGCACGTACTACGTCAAATACGTATGAAGTAATTTGATCGTGAGGATAATCTAGCTTATAAAAGGCCTCGTATACCTTTTCTTTGATTACTTTATACTGCACAGAAACTTTGAGCTTCACAAATACGTCATCCAAGGTTTTTGTTTCTACAATAACATCTAATTGTTGAATTTTTAAGCTCAGCTTTCCAGCGATTCTATCTACTAATGGAATTTTGAATTGAAGTCCAGAATGGCGTATGCTTCTGAATCGTCCAAAACGTTCGATAACGCCTGCAGTTTGCTGTTTAATAATGAAAAATGACGATAATAGGACGAGCACTCCGAGTACCGTGACTACGATGTATGGAATTGGCATAATAAAAAGTATTTAAAGTGATTGAATTTTTTTTTACTAAGATCGATAAATCTTACAGCTATTAGACGCAGAATTTAATAAATGTTACATTTTTTTTAAGAACTCTTATATTTGCTAAAAATCAATTATATGGAACTTATTCAAAATAATGCAACTGCACTTTTAATATTGTTGTTTTTAATAGTCACGTTTTTACAATCTGGTATCGACAAGGTTTCTGACTGGAAAGGTAATTTAGAGTTTATCAAAGGTCATTTCAAAAACTCGCCGTTGCGAAATATGGTCCCGCTGTTGTTAGCGATCATTTTGGTAATTGAATTACTCGCAGGGGCCTTCATGTTCGTTGGTGCATTTAACATTATGACCACGGGAGCAAAATCATTGGCCTTGCTCGGAGTTCAATTGTCGGCTTTGACGTTGATATTTTTATTAATAGGACAACGCTTGGCTAAAGATTATGCAGGAGCAATGACCTTGGCGGTATATTTTATTATTACCGTTTTAGGTATGTATATTTTAAATCATTAAAACTTATCAATACTAAAAATAGTATAAGATATACTTATTAAAAAACCTCTTAAAAAATCAATTTTAAGAGGTTTTATTTTGTTTTGAATCTACCAATAAGCTTGTCTTGCTAAAAGTGCTTTAAAATGGCTTTATGTTGGTTTTTATACTTTTTTTAGCAGATAAATCAACGATGAGTATTCCTGTGTCTTTTTTGCTTGCCAATTCGATTTAAATCCTTGCATCATGGCACGAATAGGTCGCATACTTCCCGTTTTATATTTCTCACTTAATAAGCTCACGTAATAGGCATCAAATTTCATGGGCTTCGTTTCTTGTAGCTGGAAGCCATAAGGCTTAAACAGTCTTTTAATACTTTCTTTAGAAAAATGCCAAAGATGTCTGGGAACATCGAAAGCTGCCCAAAAGGATTTGTAATGCTGGGCATCGTAACTTTTAAAGTTCGGAACAGCAATAACTAAGGTGCCTGTGGGGCTAAGTAATTTTTTAAGTTGTTCTATATAGCTATCTAAATCACGTACGTGTTCTAATACATGCCACATGGTGATCACTTCAAATTCTTGTTGTACTACTTCAGCTAGTTCCGTATGAAGTTGCAGTCCTTTTTCTTGTGCGTATTGTTGAGCTACAGTTGAAGGTTCAACTCCGGTAACATCCCAACCGTTATCTTTACAGACCTTTAAGAAATCGCCGGTACCTGCACCAATATCTAGTATCTTTTTAGGACCAGCTGTTTGCTGATTTATAAGACTGAGTTTTTTTTTGAGTGCGTATTTTTTTACCACTTGATAGGTGGTTTCAAACAGACCTTTAGAACGATCGGTATGTGAGATATAAGCTTCGCTTTCATAATATGAAGCCAAGTTTTGAGGTACTGGTGTAGTTACGAGCATGTCGTATTCGCTGTTATATACTAGTTGATACGATTCGTTTGAGACGGTATGATCTATGCAGGTTATGTAGGGCACAGCACCAGTACTATATTTTTTTGTAGTATCCAAGGATGATGGTTTTATTTCCTATTGAAAGAGGAATTTACTAGTACAATATTACGAAATTTTGATTAGTAAGATTAACGGCCAGCAGATATATTTTATGCCTACTAGAGATTTCTATTTTTTTTCTGCAGATGACTTTTGATAGCTGCATTGCTAATTGATTTTGCAAGTGGCTGTTCAAATATTGTGCTTCTCTTTTAAATAGTAACTAAGGGCGTTGTCCACTGAAATTTTAATTTTTCTGGTTACTACTATCATATCAATAGTTTAGGGTAGTATTGATGTTCCCCGTGGAACATTGCTTTTTTTTACCCTGTGTTGTGTTGGTTTTGTTTTTCTTAATTTTTATGAATTACTGATGTTCCTCGTGGAACATAAGAGCTAAATATCTTAGCATAACTAGATTTTCGACAAAAATTGGATGTCAAGTAGGTTGTTTTTTTCGAATTGGTATTTCGAATTTTAAGAACAGGTGTTCCACGAGGAACATTCCATGCCAATGGTTTGAGCATTTTTTCTTTGGTAATAGTTTTTCTCTGTTGTTTTGAGAGTTAGTTAATGTTCGATGTAAAACTCCCCTCCTATTTTATCGGGTTGATTTCTAGGTGCTTTTTTCGCATAAGTATCGAGTAGTTATTTTTTCGGTTTAGTTATAGAGATTTTTATGAAACCATTACTTGTTCCACGGGGAACATAATTAGCAAATGTGTTTAGCAAATGTATTTTTACAAGTAAAAGCTTTTGTTTTTATGAGGCACTACTACCCTACTTTTTTGGGTAGGTTTTCTACTTGACTATTTTAAGCTGTTGAATTTCTATTTGTGATTCTTTGTTTGATCAGTACTCTTTTTGAATTTGGTGGTTCCACGAGGAACCTTACCAATATTTTTAGCTAAACTAATGTTCGAAATTCGACGTTTCTTCTTGGACCTCCTTTTTATGATTTAATGGTTTAGGAAAGGAAGGGAAGCAATGCTGGGATTTAAATATATAGTAATAGGCATTATAGGATGCGGTTCCTGAAAATGGTGTATTGATCTCTTTATGCATACCTCCTACTGTCGGACTAGTTGTTCTTGGAAATTTCTTTTTGAGCTAGGTTATGATGTTCCTCGTGGAACAATAATCCGCAAATTGTTTTAGCATTTCTTTAGTGATGCTGTTTTTTGAATAATACGCGGGTTCTCCTAATGAAGTTGTATTTCCGATTCGGAGTCTGTATATCTGTTTTAGGATGGTGATCGGAAGCAATGTTTTTTAGTTTTTTTATTGCCCAGGTTTGGTCGTGTAGGTTCGTTTTTTTAGTACTTACTGTTCTGAGTAGCTATTAATGGTTGGATGAGTAGCTATGAAATAGCCAAATGAAAAGAGGAACACTTCCCTTTTGTGATACTACTAGTCAAATTGATTTATCGTTTTAAAAATGACTCAATTTCTGAAAGGCTCGTTTGGAAGTTTTGAAATGTCTGATAAACTTCTTTTAGAATTCGTAGCCCTTCTGATGGATCGTACTTTTTAGCAGTCTTGTTTGGATGTTTCTCGTGGAGCGCTGTCGTACTGGAATACCATGACAGGTGTTTTCAATTGAGGATTGTTTTCACGAGATATCGATAGTTAAGGAAAGAGGCTTCTCTCCTTTTCCGAGTGTATAGTTTAATTTAATGTAGCTGTTCCTGATGAACGCCATTGTATTTTTAGGAGTACTTGGATTTGAATTTTAGGAATGCCAAGAAGCCCTCTTTTGAGGTTTTGTATACGTTATATTCAGCTATACTTTTTAGCAGACTAATTTGGATGTTTCTCGTGGAACGCTTTTGTATTGGATTACTGTGATAGGTGTTTTCAATTGAGGAATGGTCTCACGAGATATCCATAGTTAAGGAAAGAGACTTCTCTCCTTTTTTGGTGGCGCTGTTTAATTTGATGTAGCTGTTCCTGATCTATGCAATTGCGTTTTAGGAGTACTTGGATTCGAGTTTTA
>NZ_JBSWYF010000004.1:0-434962 GCF_056160945.1 Tenacibaculum sp. AWR4_210 | reverse complement strand
GGAGAAAAGGCACCAGCAGGATCTTGTTTGTTATTGTCTTGTGACAAAGCATCAGAGCAATCAATTGAGCGTTAATCGCGCATCCCAAAAATTCACACAATAAAATAACCAAAAAACTAGAAACGATGAACAAAATCAACATCACCAAAGGATTGAAATTAAACAAAGAGGCAGTAACTAAATTACAAGACTCACAATTGGCAAACTTAAAAGGAGGAGCTGGAGAGAAGGCGCCAGCAGGATCTTGTTTGTTATTGTCTTGTGATAAGCAAGCTGTAGAAAAATAAAATAGCATTGAAAGAATAAACTATGAAAACAATCAAATTTAATTCGGAATTAAACCTGAATAAAAAGACGATTACTAAGCTTCACGACTCACAGTTGTCGCAGTTTAAAGGAGGCGCTGTAGTTGAAGCCTTGTCACAGTCATGCTACTTAATGTCTTGTGCAGGAGATAAAGAAGAAGCGATTCAACGCTAAAAATTATTAACCAAAAAAACTTAAAAAGATGAGTACTATCAAATTAAACAACGGATTAAAATTAAACAAAGAAGCAGTAACGAAATTACAAGATTCTCAATTGGCAGATCTTAAAGGAGGAGCCGGAGAAAAGGCACCAGCAGGATCATGTGTTTTATTGTCTTGTGACAAGTCAGCATCAGAGCAATCAATCGAAAGATAAAAATTAACTAACCAAAAAAACTTAAAAAGATGAGCACTATCAAATTAAACAACGGATTAAAATTAAACAAGGAAGCAGTAACTAAATTACAAGATTCTCAATTGGCAGATCTTAAAGGAGGAGCTGGAGAGAAGGCGCCAGCAGGATCATGTGTTTTATTGTCTTGTGACGGTCAAGCAGTTGAAAAATAAGAAGTAACTAACCAAAAAAACTAAAAAAAATGAGCACTATCAAATTAAACAACGGATTAAAATTAAACAAAGAAGCTGTAACGAAATTACAAGATTCTCAATTAGCAGATCTTAAAGGAGGAGCCGGAGAAAAGGCACCAGCAGGATCATGTGTTTTATTGTCTTGTGACGGTCAAGCAGTTGAAAAATAAGAAGTAACTAACCCAAAAAACTAAAAAAGATGAACACTATCAAATTAAACAACGGATTAAAGTTAAACAAAGAAGCTGTAACTAAATTACAAGATTCTCAATTAGCAAACTTAAAAGGAGGAACTGGAGAAAAAGCTCCAGCAGGATCTTGTTTGTTATTGTCTTGTGATAAGAAAGAGCAAATAGAGCGCTAGACAGTTATCAAATTTAGAAGGATAGTAGTAACCGGCTATCCTTCTGAATTTAACAATCGCAATTAATAATCTAAATATACTCGTTATGAACATCACCCAATATCTTTTAAACTACATACAGTCTACCAAATTTCAGTACATGGAATCAGACGGTCTGCTCAATGGAAATTTAGGAATGGTTTTTTACAATTTGATGCTCTACAGAATTTTTAAGAAGGAGTCGTACCTCACAAAGATCGAATACTTTTTAAAGATTGTTCTAGACAATGTAAATGACGAAAAATCATCCGTATTGAAAGACAGCAGCCTGGAAAATGGACTAAGTGGATTGGGGTTTGTATTGTATTTATTGCTTGAAGATGGTATTATCGACGATGCGTATGCAGATCAAATTGCGACAATTAATGAAGTGGTAAGCGCAGAAGCTCACCGATTGCTAGAAGAAAATAATTTTGACTTTTTGCGAGGACCAGTGGGGATCCTGCATTACCTGGCAACAGTAAATGCCAAAGAATATACCTGCGGAATCGTAGAAAAAATGTACGAAATATACTCGGCTAATAACCACGCCTTTTTTTATAACGAATCGCACTACCTAGAAGGAGTACACATAGGATATGCACACGGCATTTGTGCTATAGTGAAAGTATTGAACGACGTAGATTGTCCGAAATGTGCATTGATGATTACCGGTTTGTTAAAAAAGCTAAAAGAACTCATCGATAACAAGGAAATCTACCTGGAAGGAAAACGCTATTTTCTCCCTAGAAGTATTCACAAACCTTCGGTGTATCCTGAAGAGTTAAACTATCGTGCCGTACTGGCCTGGTCTAATTCTGATGTGAATTTTTCAACCTTAGTATACTCTTTAAAACCCAAGTACCTCACTCCTGAGCTCATGGCTTTGGCAGAAGAGATTGCCGTGTCAAGTGTTACCAGGAAACGAGAGGAAGAAACGAGAATAAAAGATCACCGCTTTTTTTACGGGAGTTCAGGGGCTTTAAAAATGTATACCAAACTTTATAGAAACACCAAAAATCAACAACTAAAACGAGCTGCCGACTTCTGGTATAAGAAGACAGTTAATTTTCTGTTAGACAATTCCAGTGAATCGCATCCTTTGAGTTTTCTAAACAATCTTCCGGGCACCACACTAGCCCTTTTAGAATACGAAATGCAAGTAGAAAGCGATTGGTCCGTATTAATGCTCTAAAAACTTTTATATCATGAGAAAAAATAGATTAGGAATACTCGAATTAGGGGAACGAGATAATAAAAATACACAACAGACACTGGTTGATATTGTGGCCTATGCAAGTGCTGCAGAAGCGATGGATTTAAAGCGATTTTGGCTGGCGGAACACCACACCAGCTCTACTTTAACATCTTATACGAACCCAGAGATGTTAATGACAATCATCGCAGGGAGTACAGAGAAAATCAAGGTGGGATCTGCAGGGTCCATTATCAATTATTATTCACCTTATACCTTGGCATCAAATTATAAATTTTTAAATAATTTGTTTCATGATAGAATAGATTTTGGCTTGTCAAAAGGGCATAATATCAATAAACTTAAGCACGATTTCCTCAATGTTGATAAATCCCAAAATCACTTCGAACTATTTCAAAAAAACATAGCGAGTATTCATAAGCTGTTTTACGAAGAACGCGAAAATTTAGAGGAGTTCGAAACACTTTTACCGCCTTTTTCGGGGAGTATTCCTCAAACCTGGTACTTGTCATCATCGTACAAACACCTAGACACCGCTCTGAAATACCGATTGAATTATTGCAGATCGCTAGTGCACGGTGACGATCTCTACGATAAGGATTACGGTATTGAACACCTGTTGAATTTTAGAAAAGATTTTTATAACAAGCACGGAGAGAATCCAACGGTGAACATCGCTATAGGGGTGAGCATAGACGAGGGTTCTCAAACCATCGAAAAAATGCAGTACAACGGTATGACCATTTTAAAACTCAGTACTGAGCGCTTAAGATCTTTAGTGAATACCTACTTTGATACCTATCAAATCGATGAGATCATTATTTACGACATCGAAAAAAACAATGAAAAGAAAATTGAAAATCTAGCTAAAATGGTAGCCTAAACAGGAGCGCTATCAACAAACTGAACTGAACCGAACCGAACTGAACTGAACCGATATGAAAAATTTAAGCCTATTTCCAGAAAAATTAGTCAGAGAGCCATTGTTCTCTCTGGGTGATTACCAAAATATACCTCGAGAAGAAGCGGCATTGGATACCTTTATTGATGCCTTGTATTCACAAGAACAATTTGCCGAGGCGGTATACCTAGCGTCTCCTTCTTTACACAGTGAGTGGGGAAAAGTAGTACGCAAAGAGAAAAAGCGAGGAAAAATCAATGATGCGATTTTAAAATATTACCTACGTGCGATATCCAATACGGTCCCTTTCGGACTTTTTACTTCCTATTCAGTGCTTGATAAGCAGCAAAAAACTCCTGGGTATCAACGCTATTCAACCTTGGATATGGAGTATTTATTACGCGTAATTCACCATTTACACGAATATCCTATAGTTAGAGAAAATGTGAGCCTTCGCAAAAACAATACCCTGTACAAAATTGGAGCTAGTTTTCGCTTTATCGAGCCGCAATACCAGGGAGGTAAAACGAGTTATACCCTGTCATCGGTAGATCGCGATCAGCTTATTGATTACCTGCTTGAGGAGTTGCAAGACGGTTTGAGTTTTAGACAGTTGAAAAAGCGCGTTTTAACGGTAGTGGAAGGCGTAGATCCGAAGGATGTGGAGGCTTATTTACGCGAGTTAATGGATTCAAAAATATACTTGAGCTCCTTGGAGTTGAGTCTAAATCAACCGAATCCGCTAGGGCAGTTGTTAGATTTCTATGAAGAATATCAAGACCTCATCGTTTCTGATTCGAAACTAGCCGGCGTATTTCAGACGCTAAAAACGGTGAGAGAACACTTGAGTAGTCTGGATAAAGCCGTGTTTAATACCAAAGAAAAATACGAAGCGATCTACAGCGTATTAAGGAGTATAGAGGTGCCTTTTGACAAGAAATACGTGATTAATTCTAATCTCAAAAAGCACCAGTCGACGGTGACCTTAGATGAGCAGGTTGATACCAAGTTATCGGGAGTACTAGGATTGCTGTCAAAGATATCAAAGAGTACTATCAAGCGAAAAAGTAATTTGGATCGTTTTAAAGAAAACTTTTACCGCCGTTACGAAGATGCCGAGCTCCCATTGGTTAAGGTGTTGGACAATGAGTTAGGCATTGCCTACCTTCCAAATTTGCAGGACGATGTGGTTTTTTCAGATCTAATTGATGACGTGACCATGCCAGCTGCTAAAAACACCGTGAGAGAGCGAAAAATAGATACGGAAATTCACGATTTTTGGATGAATTTGATGATGCAAACTCCAATTGGAGGCACCATTGACCTCAAAAAGGTAGATTTAGGAGCGTATAAAAATGTGCGCAGTCCTAAAAATGGGACTTTTGCCATGACCTATAGTGTACACGGTGATCAGTTATTTTTAGGGAAAGTAGGAGGAGTTTCAGGAGCGAATCTCTTGGGGCGATTTAGCAATACAGATCGAGAAGTTCAACGCTTGGTAAAAACGGTTGCGGAGAAAGAAAAAACACTTTTTAACGGAGCTATAACCGCTGAAGTAATGCATTTGCCAAATACGAGGTCGGGGAATATATTGATGCGACACGTGCAGCGAGATGCTGAGTTGAGCATACTTTCAAAAACAACGGAAGGCATGCCGACGATAGCTGTAAATGATTTGTATGTAAGTGTTAAGAGAAACAGGGTAGTATTGCGTTCTAAGCGAGAGAACAAAGAGGTGATTCCCTACTTAACTTCGGCTCAGAATTTCCACTACGATTCGTTGCCCTTGTATCACTTTTTATGTGATTTGCAAGATCAGGATCACCACAATGATTATTCTATTGATTTTGGCGGTTTTGCCATTCGCGATGTTGAAAATGTTCCGAGAATAAGTTATGGATCGGATATCGTATTGAGAAAAGCCTCGTGGTTGTTAAAAAACTCGGCCTATAAAAATCGCTTCGAATTATTAGAGGATTTGAAAAATAGAGCGGTGCCACGCTTTGTGTATATCACCGTGTTCGGAGAAGATAAAATGATCATCGATCTTCAAAACACCAATACGGCTAAAGTATTGTTTGATGAATTGTTAAAGCAAAAGACACTTCGAATTACAGAGTGTATATACGATGTAAATGAACCAGGAACTCGATTTGCAAATGAGTGTATCAGTATTGTTCAATCGGAGAATGACTATGCATTGCTCGCTAAAAGCACTCCAAAAGTAGCGCCGAAGGCCACAGAGGTAAAACGAAGTTTTATTTACGGAGATGAATGGGTGTATTTTAAGTTGTATACCGGTAGGATTACTGCCGATCAAATTGTCACTAAAAATATCGCGCTGATAGCGCAGAAATTGCAAGAGTCAGGGAAGATTGATAAATGGTTTTTTATCAGGTATGCAGATCCAGATTTCCATATTCGAGTGCGATTCCATCTCAAAGATCAAGCACAATACGGAGAGGTGTCTACGATTATCCATAGAGAACTAGCGACCTTGCTCGACGAGCATAAAATATGGAAGCTCGACCTGTCGACCTACAATCGTGAATTAGAGCGTTATCATTGGGAAAACATCGAAAGTTCAGAAACTATTTTCCACATTGATTCAGAGTTTACCGTGGCCTTGTTGAGAGGATTGAAGCAATTGCGACTAGGAAAGCGTTGGTTGTATATGTTGAAGTCTATCGATGACTATTTTAACTATTTAGGAATTGATTTAGAACGACGCCATAAAGTGATGAAAGCCATGTTTCAGAGTTTCTGGATCGAGTATGGGCAAGTGGCGAGCGTCAAAAAAGATGTCAATAGTAAATTCCGCAAGTACGATGCCGAGATTACAGCAGCAGTACAGGGAGAGCCCTCAGATTTCTCCGGACTGTACGTACAGCGATTGAACGCCTTAAAAGCGGTTGAGCTGACTCCAGCGGCTTTTGAAAAACGCGAAGAACTCGTTCGCAGTTATATTCACATGCACGTCAACAGAATTATTCAAGCCAATCCGAGATTTCACGAATTAATAATTTACGGATTGTTAGAAAGGTACTACAACAAGCAGCTCGGAAAATTAAAATACAGTAACAAAAAAACCATTCAGAATGAAACTTACTAGACAATACGATAAAATGGATTGTGGCCCATCTTGTTTAGCGATGGTTGCTAGCCACTACGGAAAAGAAATATCTCTCAGTGATTTACGAGAAAAGTGTTTTATTACCAAAGAAGGAGTATCGCTACTCGGAATTGATGAAGGGGCCAAGAGCCTTGGATTTGAAACGCTTTCTGGAGCGATGACTTTGGAAGATTTAAAAGAGATGGATTTCGAAAATTACCCTTGTATTATCCATTGGAATAGCAATCACTTTGTGGTTTTAAAAGGGTATGAGAAAGGTACGTTTGGAACGAAAAAGAAGTGGAAAATAGCAGATCCAGGTCATGGATTTATAAGTTTGGACGATGAGAAGTTTGCAAAATCTTGGTTGGGAGAAAAGGAACAGGGAATCATCTTTTTCCTCAAGCCCACGGAAGCCTTTTACGAGCGTGAGTTCAAGCAAAAAGATAAGCTTTCTCTCAAGTTTTTTCTGAGCTATTTTAAACCGCACAAAAAGAAATTAGGCATCGTTTTTTCGCTTATGCTGCTGGGGAGTTTAATCAATATGATATTTCCGTTTTTAGCGCAGTATTTGATCGATAGAGGAATAAACCAGAAAAATGTAGATTATATTCAGTTTATCCTGTTCTCTCAATTGAGTTTGTACCTAGGAGTCATTGTAATTGAGATTTTGAGAAACTGGTCGCTCCTCGTGGTAGGAACCAAAATAGGAATACAAATTATTTCGGAATTCCTACTTAAAACATTGGATTTACCACTGCGATTTTTTGATTCAAAGCTAGTAGGCGATTTTCAACAGCGCATCCAAGACAACGATCGCATTGAGCAGTTTTTGACATCTCAATCGATTACGACATTTTTCTCAACGATTACCTTTTCGGTGTTTTTTGTAGTGCTGGCGTATTATAATGTGACCATAGTACTCATATACTCTTCGCTGACAGTCCTGTCTATTTTATGGTCAAATTACTTTCTTAAAAAACGAAAAGTACTCGACTATCACCGATTTGTTGAAAATAGTAACTCTCAAGAAACAGTTTATGAAATTCTCAACGGTGTCACTGAAATGAAACTGAACAGTTTTGAAGATTATAAATGTGAGCAATGGAGAGGTGTGCAAAACAAGCTTTTTGAAATCAACTTAAAGATTTTGCGCCTCGATCAGATCCAAAGTTCTGGATTTAATTTTATCAATCACGTAAAAAATATAGTCGTGTCTTTTTATACAGCACTCTTGGTAGTGCAAGGTGACATGACCCTCGGAGCCCTGTTGAGTATCTCGTATATTATTGGAATGATGAATTCACCTGTCGATCAACTCATCGTGTTTTTGAGATCGCTGCAGGACGCAAAATTGAGTTTGGCTCGATTAAATGAAGTACAAAATGAGGATCCTGAGGAGCAAGAAAATTATCAGGAATTACAATTGCATACGACGCAGTTAAACCAAGGAATCAAATTGAGCAATGTGTCTTTTCAATACGAAGGTCCTCGTTCTCCCTATGTGCTTGAAGATATAGATATGTATATCCCTGATGGGAAGGTAACTGCCATAGTAGGAGCTAGTGGAAGTGGAAAAACAACACTGATGAAACTGTTGTTGAGGTTTTATGACTCTGTAAGTGGTCATGTGAGTTACAACGGGCAAAACATACTTCAAGTTTCTCCAAAGAGTATCCGTGAAAATTGTGGAGTAGTGATGCAAGATGGCTTTTTATTTTCCGATTCAATTGCTAGAAACATCGTTATGGCTGATACAGAAATTGATGAGGAACGATTGAAGATGGCCACAAAAATGGCAAATATTGACGGGTATATCGAATCGTTACCTCAAGGATATGAAACGACCATTGGAGCTGCCGGAAGTGGATTGTCAGGAGGGCAAAAACAACGCTTACTGATTGCCAGGGCTATTTATAAGGATCCGCATTACGTATTTTTTGATGAGGCAACTTCTGCCTTAGATGCGGAAAATGAAAAAATTATCCACCATAACTTATTTCAATTTTTTAAGGGCCGTACGGTAGTGATTATTGCACACCGACTCAGTACGGTAAAAGACGCAGATCAAATTGTGGTGTTGAACAAAGGAAAGATTAGTGAGGTAGGAAGCCACGATGAGTTGGTGAATAAGAAAGGAGATTATTTCAGTTTAGTTAAAAATCAATTAGAATTAGGAAGCTAGTTATGGATACAAAGGAACTTATTAAAGAAATCGAAGTAAACTTAGCAGAAAACAAAGCGGTGTTTACCTCTATGGGAGTATTGAACGGATTGGCAGGTGTATCACTGTTCTATTATTACCAAAATGACATGGACAAAAGCATGGAGGTGTTACACGATGCCATGAAAGGACTTAACGATGAGTACAAAGGGTACGATATCGTTGCCGATATTATCGATATTGCCAATTTGGTCGACTTTTATGCGAGTCAAGGCTTGTTGAGTAGAGAAGAAGCAGAAGGATTTATCAGTAGTAATGATACAATTTTGGAGGAGCTTTTAATGGAGAGCTTGGACGAGAATAACTTAAATCCTATTGCAGGTAGTTTAAAGTACGCCAATTATTTTGTACTCCGCGAAAAGAGAAATCCAGGGAGTTATCAACAACTGCTGAGCAAGGTATTTGAAAAAGTACAAGAACTCGCACGTGAAGATGCGAAGTCAGGAGGTATTTATTGGGTATCGACGATCCCGAGAGGAGGTAAGTTCTTAGTAGAATTAGGGATAAAGCACGGTATTATGGGAATTGTCGATTTTTTGGTGAGCTTATATCAATTAAAAATCGAAGAAAACCAAGTATACGATTTGATTAAGGGCGCAATGATTTTTATGGAGGCGCAAAAGAACCCAACGGGAATGCCAGTATTTCCATTTTGTGCCGATGAGGTGCAGAAAAAATCTTCTTTTTCCTTTGGGTTGGTATATGGCGACCTCGGTATTGCCTATGGAATTTTACGCGTGGTGAATTTCTGTAATATGGAAGAGTACCGACCGCTCGCTACTAATTTAATTCAGGAAGTTGCGAAGTTTAAAGATGACGAAGGCGTACACGTAACCGATGCTAATTTGTTTTACGGAGTATTGGGAATCGCATCGCTCTTTCAAAAAATAAAAGAAAATAGTGATATCGAAGGGTTAGAGGAAACCATTGCTTATTGGGCTTCCAAAACCAAGGAGTTTAAATCAGAAACCACTGCATGGGCAGGTTTCGATACAACGTTTAATAAATTCGATACCAACGCACAGTTGTCCTTGTCACACGGGATTGCTGGAATTGGAATCGCACTCATGAATTTTCAGGATCAGTCAAATTTTGACTATATGCATTTTTTAGGCTATACGTTCTAGTAGCCATTTAGTTCAGTTCAAATTCCCTTGAGTAAGGTTCAGTACTCGGGGGAATTATCTAAAATCAGGACTGTACACTTCTTCTACAAGCCCGAATTGTTGTTCGAGAAACGCTGTTGTCTTTTGGGCAAGCTCCTTAGTATCTAAGGAAACTAACAATTCTTTTTCTGTGTGTTTATCATTTAATAAGGTTACATCGTAACGAGCATAGCTGATGCTATGGTCTGGTTTGGCATCAGAAAACCAAGCTGACTTTTGACGCTTATTGAGCTCTAGTACGGTCACTTTCGTCTTGTCTGTGAGAGAAATTTTCTTTTTGAGTAAACAATGTGATCTAAAATACAAGCCTCGATACAAATTGTTATCCGATTTGAAAACTCCTCGTTTCGTGCATGCTAAGCAAATTAATGCTCCTACAACTAGGAATAAAAGTACCGCCAAGACCGTGAATTTTGGGGCGTTGTTGTCGACCAACAAAGAAACGGCTTTCAAGGAAATAGCCCCGCCAATAACGACGGTCAGTTGAATGCGTTGATGCATGGTAAAACGCCATTCGAGTATCAGTGGTGTATTCATAGTGTTTGGAAATTTATAAAAAGGCACACTAAGTTATTTTGCAACAGCTTAGTGTGCACGCTGTACCTATTTTTTTTGCGTTAAAATAAGTTCTGTTTTTTTTGACAGAAAAACAACTTTCGAAGAATTAGATGCTGCTTTTAATCCTAATCCTAGCATGAATTCGCCGTTAGGAAAGGCATCGATCAATTCGTCCGATAAGAGGTTTTTATAGGTCGTACTAGTTGTTTTGATTTCTGAACCAGGGATTTTACGCCAGGTATATCCAGCGTAAAGATAGGTAATGGCTTCAACACTTGCGTCTTCTGTACGAATGTTTGTACTGTATTTGATAGAAGTAAGATTGCTCCAATTGCGCTTGTCAAATTTGACGATAGCGGGGTATTGGTTTCCTGTCGTACTTGAGGCCCCAGTAGCTCCACCATTGTCATTGTGTATCAAAATACGGGTGGTTTTACTTATGGGATCGTCAATGCCATCGCATACGTATTTAACGTCTGAAATTTCATCTTCACTCAGTTGATTGTCACTGTTCTGGTCAACACCTGCAGTAATTTTAACTCCGCCATAAGGACAATGAGGGCCTGCAATTTCTTTTGAAATGACGGTCAAGGAATTTTTTCCATTGGCACCATCTATCCCGTCATTGGCTTGGCATGAAAAGAGCAATCCGAGAGATAAGCACAGTACACGTAACGTTGTTTTTGGTATCATCATGCTGCTTATCGTTTTATAATTAACTCTGCTTTACGGCCCATGTAAACTGTGGTACCATTGTTTTGAGTACGCATTCTTAAACCGAGGGTAATTTCTTTTTCTGGGAGTTCTGCAATGAGTTCAGGAGAAATTAATAAGGTTCCTGGGTAGCGAGTGCTATTGGTTTTAAGGGTACTTTTAGCAATTACTTTATCGTCGGTCATATTGACGAGTTCAACGTAACATGTATTCGACGATTTTTCACTGTAGGCCCAAGCAACATAGCTAATAGAAGTTGCATTTTTCCAGTGCCTCTTGTCAAATTTGAGAATTTCACCAAAGACGCGACCTTCTTCTAAGCTGGTTCCAGAGGCTCCACTACCACTGCTAAAAAGGACAATGCGGTTTTCGTCTTGAAAATCGCTGTTGTAACCATTGCAGACATAGGTAGTTGATTGTACTTCATTCGGGTCAAGGGTGTGGTTGGTATTACTATCCAGTCCCGTTTCGATTTTTACACCACCGTAATTACAATTACTTCCAGCGGCTTCATCGGTTAATTTTGTAAGGCTACTCACACCTGGTGCACCATCGGCACCATCATTTCCAGAGCAGGCAGTTAGTGAGGCCAAAAGCCCGGCAATCACAAATTTCTTCATAATACTTAATTTTATAAAATAGTTTGTGCTATGAATGGTAAAAAGAATTCAAAAGAGGTAAGCAATTTTTTTTCATAGCAGGGCAAAGATACGGAGAAAGTTCCTTGCTAAAGATGACAATGTGTTAAATAAACCAACTTTTGAGAGTACAGTTTGCAGGTTCTCAAAAGTTGGTGATTCCACTTACGGAAGAACTCGGTAAGGAGTTTGGTTAATAGCGCGAATAATATTGGCTTCTTTGGTGTGGTTACGGTCAAACCAAACAGTAATTTCTCCGGTGTCGGTTTGGGAAGTCGATTTGATAAATCCGGGAACTTCTTTGAGGGCGTAATTAACGATACTGGTGCAGCAAGACTTGGTATACCCTTGCAAACGGAAGGTTTTTTTACTGATGTTCGTGTTGTTATTGAGTTCGTGTACAGTTTTTGGGAGCCTTTGCTCTTTTTGAGGAGCCTTGCAGCTCATACTGAACACTAGGAGGAACATACTTAGGTAGTTCTTGTTGATTTTCATATGGTTTGATTTTTAATTGAAGAAATAGGGTAGGATGGAGAAGCCAACGGTTAAGGCAGCGACAATCCACAAAAATAATTTCGATGAAAAAAAATGGATGCTTTTGGTTTCCAGCTTACTCAATTCCTTTTTAGGAGTGCCTGTATTTATTTCACAACAGGCTTGTGGTGTTGGCGGGAAATAAGCACGGTATAGGTTGTAGCTAACTATTAATAAACTTCCTGTAATTTGGTAGGGTTTAATGCTTGCAAGCCAAACTAACTGGGCTGCAGTAGCACCCAACATTCCGGCCAAGGCCAACAGAGGGCCCACACAGCAGGTACAGGCTAATAGTGCGGTAGCTACGGCGCCTATGGATGATAATAAGGATTTCATAGATGATTAAAATAGTTGGTTAAACAAAAAACCTGAGAGTATCATACCTAAACCTATGGTGGTAAAAAAAGCGATGATTAATGGTTTTTTCATAACTTTCTTCAATAGTAAGGCTTCGGGTACTGATAGGCCTATCGCAGCCATCATAAAAGCAATGGCAGTTCCTAAAGGCACTCCTTTGTTGACTAATGAGTCGATAATAGGAAGTATACCCACGGCATCGATGTACAGAGGGATTGCGGTGATGACGGCAATAGGAACCGCAAAGGGATTCGATTTTGAAATGTACTGTTCAAAAAAGGATTCAGGAACGTACCCGTGGATAACCGATCCTATGGCGAGCCCTATAAAGATATAGGGAATCAGTTTTTTTAGGGTCTGGATCACTTCTCGGTGGATTTCAGGAAATCGAACGAGAAAGGGACGATGGTCAGTGGTATTCGTCGTTTCTGAAACTGCTAAATTTTGTACCCAGTCTGCGAGGTATTTTGACATCCCCATGGCATCCAAAACGATTCCTCCGATAATTCCCAAGACGATGCCTGATAGTACGTAAATGACTGTTACTTTCCAACCATAGGTTGCCCAGAAAATGGCGATGGCAATTTCGTTCACCAAAGGAGAGGTTATCAGAAAGGACAAAGCGATACCTAGGGGAATTCGAGATTGCATCATACCGACGAAGAGCGGTATCGATGAACAAGAACAAAAAGGGGTGATGGCACCTAATAAGGACGCTAGGATATTCCCCAGCCCTGATTTTTTGTGTTTTTCCAGAAACAATCGAATCCGATTCATAGGGAGGTAGCTGGTAAGTATCCCCATCAAATAGGTGACTAAAATGACCAAAACCACAATTTCACTGAATCCGATGATGAAAAAATGCAGGGCATTTGCCAGTAAGGAGTCCGTATCGAATCCGAGCCAGTCAAACACGAGTAGGTCCGCAAAAGCTGTTAAAATCGTTACTAATTTTTCCATTATGAGGCTTTTAATAAGGTTGTCAAATCAGTGTCGGATTGATAGTGCTTGTACGGATATACTTTTTGGTCAATGACTAAAGCTGGGAACTCTGTTGTACCGTAAATGAGTGTGTCTTGCATTTCAGAGAATTCCTCAATATGAACAGAGAGGTCGTGTTCGTTTGCAAGCCTTTCCAATTGATTTTTAATGAAAGAATTTCTTGCACAGCAAGAAGCGTGTAAAATCTTGATATTGATTTTCATAATAATGGTTTTAAGTTAAACTTTATTATGAAGTCTGTGTCTGTATGCGAAAAGACACATTTTTTTTCAGATTTTTTTTGAAGTTACTTAAAATGAGTGTTTTTGAAGTGCTTGTTGAATGTCATGAAGCGGCTGGCAATGCTCTTTGATGGTACAACTGACCATGTTTCCTTGTGCGTCATAGTGTAAATTACAACAGGAAACAAAGAGTTCTTTGAGTTGTTGACGACCTCGTTGTATACGCATTTTTGTGGCAGAGAGACCGAGTTTGAGTTGTTGGGCTACGGCTTTTTGAGGGAGCCCATCAATATCACTCAAACGCAGAGGCAGTGCGTATTTTTCAGGGAGCAAGGATAGCATGGGAACGATATAATCGGCCACGGCAAGTACTTCCGTGTCTTCATCTACCTCCTCTGTGAATAGTTCGTCTTCCCGATACGAAATTTGGTGCTTTTTAAAATAATCGTAGATGGTATTTCTGGTCAATTGGAAAAGCCATGCTTTGAGGTGCTGTACTTGTGTAGACTTTTGATGTGCTAAGACCAGTTGAAGCATAACCTCTTGAACGAGATCTTCGGCAATGACGGGGTCCTGAACTTTTTTTAAGATATAATGTTTCAGGTAATCGTAAAACTCTTGAATTAAGGCTTGTATGTTACAGCACTCTTTGGACATATCAACGGGAATCTACTGCAAAATTAAGAAGGAACTCCTAATAACAACTCAAAAAAGTATAGAATTGTTCAATACATCTGTTTGACTTCTCTATACTCAGATAACGATAAAGATTAAGTTGTTTCCATTGAAAAAAAGAAATACAGCGCGGGGAGCTATATTTCTTTTTATTCGAACTGATAGACTCAATCGCGTTTTGCCAGGATGGTACTCACAGAGGCAGCAGTATCTAAAATCATTGTTTTAAACGGAATCGGTTCCCAATCAAATAAAGTTTTGGTAGTCGAGATATCTGCTTCGTATTTTTTTCCTACGTAGGGAAGCATCCCTTTCATTTCACTGTTAAAATTAGCGAGTAGTTTTACCATAAAAGTAGGAGCCATACTGGTGCTTACGCGCTGATAACCTTCCGATTTTAGTAATTGAATCACTTCTTGGTAACTATGAGCCCTATCGGTTGCTACAACCAATCGCTGTCCCTTAGCACTTTCATTTTCTAAAGCCAAAGCGTGAATTTTAGCAACGTCGCGAACATCTGACATATTGATACTGGCGTGTATCATCTGCTTAAGTTGTCCTGTAAGAATGCGTTTAAAGAGCGTCATCGATTCACCAGAAAGATTGTCAGATAAACTAGGACCGTATACAGGACCAGGATGTATAGTTACCAGTTCCATTCCGTGCGTATTGGCAAATTCCCAAGCGCTTTTTTCAGCGAGTGTTTTACTTTTTAAATAGGCAGTAGCGTGTTTGGCTGTTACATCTGTCCAACTTTGTTGGTCAATGTGTTCATCTCCTGAAACTGACCCGAGCATGGCTACCATAGAAGAGGTAAGTACCACCCGTTTGATACCAGCCTTGTGCGCTGCCTTTAAGGCTCTTTGCGTTCCCTCCACTGCCGGTTTGATCAGTTCGTTTTCGTCTTTTGGTATTTTTGAGAAAAACGGAGAAGCTACATGCATTAAGAAATCACAATCTTCGGCGGCTTCATCCCAACCCGTATCGCTCAATAAGTCTAATGTGCAAAAGCTAAGTTTTCCTTTCGGATCAACTTCCTTTTCGATAATGGCAGTGATGGCAGCAGCTTTTTTTAAACTTCTGAGTGAACCTTTCACTGCATAACCTTGTTTTAAAAGGGCTACAGCACAGTGCTGACCTATATAGCCCGAAATTCCTGTTAATAGTACTTTTTTCATTTACTTTTATTTTGCAAGCAAAGTTATATTTATTACTTTTGTTTTGCAAGTAATAATTTAAATTTTTGAAAATGAACGACTTTTTTCGCTGTAAATGTCCTGTAACTTCGGCGTTGGACGTGATAGGAGATAAGTGGACCTTGGTAATTATTAAGCAGATGTTGTTTGAGGAGAAAAGTACTTTTAAGGATTTTGTAGAGAGCCAAGAACATATTGCGACCAATATTTTAGCCTCTCGGTTAAAAATGTTGGAGAAGTTTGAGATTGTTGAAAAGGGGACGCGACCGAATAATTTAAAAGTAAAAGTGTATACATTAACGGATAAAGGCATAGGCCTGATTCCTATCCTGATTGAACTAATGCTTTGGAGTAAAGACTATATTCAAGATTTTCATCCGGGATTAAATATCGATACGCGATTGGAAGGGGTACGGGAAGATAAAGCGAATTCGTATAAACAAATTGCCGCTACTTATGAGGCCTTTAAAAAAGGATTGTCGGTAGTGTAGTATGTGTTTTTAACCGTATACTCTATGAACTGGAGTTATGATAATAGGGGAATCTCAGCCTAGATATACATACCTTGAAAATTCAAATGAACTTTCAAGGTAGTTGAAATCTAGTGCATAGGATAAGCGCGTTCCACTGGCCAACGATCTTCGTATCCTGTTTTCCATGATTGGGTAGTCAATTCTTGATCGGTAGCTAGGCAAGCGTCGAGGTTGGCAATAATCTCTTCTTGGTCTAGGTTTTGTCCTATAAAAACCAATTCGTTTTTTCGATCTCCAAATTCTCGGTGCCAATCTTTTTCGATATGCTGTTGGTTTTCAATAAAAACGGCATTACGCGTGCGTTGTTCAAAGTTCATGCTACTCCACCAAACACCTGCGCTGTCGGCTTTTAAGGAACCACCTGCTTGCCCCCAAACAAGAGCTTGTTCAGGTCTAGAAGCGATCCAAAAAAGTCCTTTACTGCGAATGATATTATCGTGGAAGTCTTCTTGAATATAACGGAGAAATCGTTCTGGATCGAACGGTTTTTTACTTCTGTATACAAACGACCCAATTCCGTATTCTTCGGTTTCTGGAGTATGAGAGGGTTTATTCAGCTCTTCAATCCAACCAGCACTCTGTTCTGCCTCCTCAAAGTTAAACAGTCCAGTATTTAAAATTTCACTGGGATCAATCTTACTGTAACTCGTTTCGAGTATACGTGCTTTGGGATTTAATTTTTGCAAGGTCGCTTTGAGTACGCCCAAGTGAACTTCGGTTACTAGGTCTGTCTTATTGAGGATGATTACATCGGCAAATTCCACCTGGTCCGTGAGTAAATTGACGATGGTTCTGTGGTCGCCTTCAATATCGGTAAGGTCACGGTCCATCAAAAGTTCAGGACTTCCGAAATCGTTAAAGAAATTATAAGCATCGACCACGGTGACCATGGTATCTACATAGCTAAAACGAGACAGGTCAATCCCGTTTTCTTCGTCAACAAAAGAAAAGGTTTGCGCTACCGGAACGGGTTCGCTGATTCCAGTACTTTCAATAAGTAAGTAGTCAAAACGGTCTTCTTTTGCCAAGCGTTCTACCTCAACCATTAGGTCCTCCCGTAGGGTACAGCAGATGCAACCATTACTCATTTCTACTAATTTCTCTTCTGTTCTGGAAAGAGCATTTTCGTTTTTGACTAGGGCTGCGTCGACGTTTACCTCGCTCATATCATTCACTATAACAGTGACTTTAAGTCCTTGTTTGTTGTGAAGTACATGGTTGAGTAAGGTCGTTTTACCGGCTCCTAGAAAGCCGCTTAAGACGGTTACAGGTAATTTGCGATTCATGATGTGAGTTTTTGTACGGGGTAAAATTAAGGATTATACTCACTAAAAGCAACTTAGTTGCTTTATTTGATTTTGCTGGGACTTTTATTATGATTTCAATCATATACCGGTAGCGATTAAATGCGTAATTTTAAGTCGTTCTAAATAATGAATTGAATAGGTGTATTATGAAAACATTTCAACTAGGTATTGTACTGCTGTTTTTTTTCGCGTGTAGTTATAAAAACAGCGATGCGGAGACTCAAAAGTTCGCAAGTGAGTTAAAAAAAGATCACTTTTCTTATACCGGGAATTACAGCTGGGCTTTTAACCTGATGGGCAAACAAGTATCTACTCATGCGTTTTACCCTGATAGTATTGTGTATACCATGGAAGGAAAGGTGTATGCAACCCAGTATACCATGAAGAAATTATCGTACGAAAAAGCGAAGGGTAAATGGATAGGAGAAGATGAAAACGGCGTGGTATACGTGCTTTTTTTTAAGGAAAAGACCCCTAATACCCTTGTGTTGTACAAAAGAAAATGTAAGGAGAAAGGGCTGAGAGAAGCTATCGATATGGAGGTACCCGCCCCAGAAACCACTGAGGATCACGGTTGGAATTTATACGCACGAAACGGTGCTGATGATTTGGATGTTTTGGAACTTACCGGAAGTTATACTCATGAAAATCACCGTCTCGTAATCAGTGATACCTTGCTGGAATTTGACGGAGAAGCAGTAACGAAGTTGAGCTTTCATTCAGGAGAACGCAGGTGGGTAGGGAAGCATAAAAATCGCTATTTGCAAGTTTTCTTTAAAAGTTTAGCACCTCGTGATTCTGTGCAATTGACAACTACTTGGGCCACAGACCTAGAAGCGTTGTATAAAACAAAGTACCAGTCGGTAACTACTTGGGAAACCTATGTAAAACAGTAAAATTTTAAACCTATGACTACAGCAAATATTTATCAGGATACAGTATTTAACCCGGACAAGCCTCTAATAAAGGTTTTGTTGGAAACTGATTTTACCAAAGAAATCAGAATTGCCATGCATCGAGGAACGCTGATGAAGGAACACAAAACGGCTTTTCCTATCGTTGTTGAAATAGTAGAGGGGAGTATTGACTTTGATGTACAAGGTACCAGTCATCCGCTAAAGAAAGGCGATTTAATTGCTCTGGAAGGAGGAGTGCCACACAGTTTGAAGGCAGGTGAAAATAGTATTATCAGATTGACCTTAACGAAAGATGATCGTACAAATCGCGTAGCAAAAGTTGTAGAGAAGTAGTATTTCGGTAAGGAATTTTTACAATAAAATTAAAAAGGAGTTGAGGTTTTTAAAGCACCTTGGCATTTTTGATTGCAGCGAGCTATCCGGAGAATGGAAATTTTACTCAGAAGAATTTAGAGCCTAAGTTTTTCTGAGTAAAAGTTTTTAATTTTAGAGTATTGCCTTGTTGTTGCAAGTAGCTTCACCACTGTTTATTGCTTCGTTAAATGTTTTAAAAATCGTTCTTCTTTACGGATGGTATTGGCAATAATTACCGTGATGATGGCGATGGAGAGAAATCCTGAAATTAAAACATAGGTGTAGAAGCCCGAGGAAAAAGAGGCTTTGAAGTAAGGTAATAACAAGTAAAATCCGAAGGTATACACCGCAATACAGACTGGGGTAATCGCCCAGTTAATGAGACGTCTGGTTTTGTAATACTTTTTTAAATAGCGATGGTAGGATTTTTGAGTCATAGAAATCAGTTGTTGCTCCTTACGGTGTAATGAATAGAATTCCAAAACTATTCGGAAGCTTAGGCTGAATATCATTAGGAATAATCCTCCATTAAACGAGTTCCATTGAAAGTAGGAATAAAAAAGGGCGTAACTGATGAGTACTACAACAGTGCATGACATAATGCTAATGCTGATGTATTGTTTGTTGCGTTGCTGCTTAGCTTTAGCGAGGATATCGTGAGGAGTTTGCATTAGAGAAGGCGCTGCTTGGGCTCCCCATAGTTTGTCTAAATTATCATTTTCCATTGGTAATACATTTTAAAAGTGATTTTCGAATACGACTTAAACGCGTTCGCAATGTTCCGTGTGCTAGTCCAACAGTGTCGGCGATGGTGGCCTGAGGTATTTCTTCTAATTCCAACAGTATAAGCGCTCTGTTCTGCTCGTTTAACTGGTCAATACAGTGGTACATTTTTTTTAGGTCTTCATTGGTGTCTCTTGGGGTGTCATCATCGCTGGAATCGGACAATAAATCGTCATGAATGGGAATGTTTTTTCGGGACTTGCGTAAATCTCCTAAGCAAACATTTACAGCAATTCTATATATCCAGGTGTCTATTGATGAATTTCCCTGAAATGAATGTCTGTGATTCCATACTTTTATAAAAGTTTCTTGCAGCCATTCATTGGCAAGTTCGTCGTTCCCGGTGGCATAGCCTAAACACAATCGATATACTTTTGAAGCTAGCGAGGTATAGATTTGTGTAAATTCTTGCTCTGAAATCATTTTTTTGACGCTAAAGTTATTTGTATTTGCTCTAAAAACCAATTAGGTTTGTCTAACATGATAAAGTGCGCACTGTTGTCGGCTATGATAAACTGATAATCTTTTAGGTTTGCGTACTGATTTTTATAGGTTTGGGTTACTGCTTTTTCACCGTAGGGTTGTGAGGCTGCTATGATGGTTACCGGAATGGATATCTTTTTTAAGGCCTCCCTAAGGTCTAGTTTGAGGTAATCGGTATAACCGTAAACATAGGTTTTTCGATCAGCGGTTAGGATCCAGTTTTTGATTTTTGTTTGCGCAGCGCGATTCAGACTCATGTTTTTAGACATCGCAGTGGCCATTTGTGTAAAGGTTTCCGTATTCATAGCGAGTTGTTGTTGGTTGTAGGGGCTATTGTACTGTAAGTTGTCGGGGTTAAAATTGGGAATCATCAAAGCCCCTGAGGCAGGGAGTGCATCTACGAGAACGATGTTTTTTAGTTGGAGTTCCTGTTGAGTGGCGAGCCAAGTAGCAATAGTTCCACCTAAACTGTGTCCGATAACAGTAGCGTGCTGTAGGTTGTTTTCTAGGATGTAGTTTTTAAGAGCGGTATTGACTGTAGGTAACCAAGGAAAAGCGATGGGCTCCTTACCGCCAAAACCCGCTAAGGTCACGAGGTGACATTCGTAATTTTTTTCGAGTTTTTTGGCCAGGGGTTGCCAAATGTCGCCAGGTACGGTAAATCCAGGAATCAACAGAATGGGAGCACCTTTACCTACTACTTCTACGTGAATTGGCGATTGTTTTTGTTGAGCGTAGTTAGCGCAGTAGGTAAGTAACAAGACAATGAGTAATACGGTATTTTTCATTTTTTTTAAGTTTTGATTTCCCTTTAGATGCACTATTAAAAAAATGTTACATGGTTTTTTAAAAAAAAATCAAAATCTCAATAGTATGCCGGATAACAGCACACGAAAACAGGGTGTCCGAACCTGTGAATTAGTCAATTTTAACGCTGAGATTAGTAGCTAGGCAAAACTTTTTGATACACCGTGAAAAAAACGGACGAGAAATGGACTTGAAGTACTCATTATTTCCGCAACCATCCCAGCAGCCGTTGGTGTTGTAGATACCATTGATTTTTTCGCTTTTCCAAAGGAATTCGTTCTCTAGAATTTCCAAAGGGACCTGTATTTTGTTGGATGATTTCAATACTGTTTTCGGTGACCTCGGTGATGATGGCTACATGGCCATACTTGTTGGTGAGTGTGGCATCGAAAATTAGCAAATCATTAAGTTGAGGTTTCGTAGTACTAGGGTTGGTATATTGCCGTAAGTTTCGCTGGTTGTTTTTGTTCCCGTCTTTTACTGATCTGTCAAAAAAATCTTTGGCATGACCATAGCTGTTCGGCATTTTGTGATGTAGCGCTTTGAGGTAAAATCTTTTTACGAATTCAACACACTGGTATTTCAAACCAATATTATAACCGCTCTTATCGAGGTTTCTACCTTCTACACGATGCACCGGACCGTTGTAATAGACAGCAACTCCTCGATGTGAATCGATTTTCTGACCAATGTGGTATCGGGGATTGATATGAATGTAATGGCTGACTAGGAATAAGAGCAATGCTAAAATGATTCCGTACACTAGGATTTTGACTTTTTTCACTTGAAGGCAATTTGATATAGCTAAAGGTACATGATAATTTTCTCTTTAGGAAGCGGAAGTTGATGGTAGCTGGGGTAAAATCCGAGCAACTCAAAAAAGAGTGTAGTTTCTTTAGGTCGCATAGGAGATAGCTGTGCTATCATCCTAACGCTGATAAATATTCGGAATGTGTTTTTCCATGTAGACTTCAGGATGCGGTAGTGCTGTAAAGCCAAACTTTTTGTACAGCCATGCTGCTGTATCTGTCAATAAAATCCAGCGTCGTAATCCTTGAAGGTTGGGGTGTTCGGTGATTTCTTGCATCAGCCATTTGCTAAGGCCTTTGCCTCGGTATTCGTTGAGGATGTACACATCTCCTAAATAAGCGATGGTCGAATAGTCCGAAATTATTCGGGCAAAGCCAATTTGTTTGTTCTCGTGATAGAGACCAAAATTCAAGGAGTTTTCAATTGAAGTTTTTACAGTGTCGAAGGGAATTCCCTGAGCCCAATCGGTTTCGTTTGCTAGAAATTTATGGATGCTTTTTAGGTCCAATTTATCCTTGTCCGTTGAAATGGTGAACTCGTCTCTGTGTGCTTCTCTAATTTTCATAATCGTTTTTTATGGCATGCTCGCTCGTGTATACGCATTTAACTAGGCAGTAAAAGCAGGCCCGTTATTTTTGATGTCGGGGAAAGATACTTAAATAGTAGCAAAAGCACTTCATTAAGATTTGATTTATGGATTCTTATAACAATCTATAAGGTTAAAGCTTTATTTCATAGAAAAAGAAACCTATACTATTATAGATTTCTTTTGAAATTGTACTAATTCAGGAGTTCTTTCTCGACGGTCTATGAAGCTTTTGTTATAATAAATTCTACAAACTTTTCTACGGGTGGTGCTATAAAAAGAATTGCGGGGATGACAAAAAGATATGCGTATGCCCATGACTTAAACCAATTGGAAAAAAAGTTTTCATCGTATCCTATATTGATCAGTATCAAAGAGAATGAAATTATTCCTGTTGTAATGGATCCCATTAATAATGCAAAAATGATTTTCTTCTTAATTTGAGTTATTTTATCTTTCTCGCTACTCATTTTAGATAATTAATTAAGGTTAATACACGTCATTTTTAGCACAACGTGATTAAAAGTTGATATAAAAATTAGCTTAAAGCTTTTATTACTTTTAGTTGTTTTTCACTGTATCCGTAGTATTTTAGATTGGTTTCTATGGCCGTAGGTTTATCAAGTACTCCTTTAAAATGCGAAAAGCACTCAAAACTGTATTTTCCATGGTAACGGCCCATACCGCTATTCCCAACACCACCAAAAGGAATATTAGGGTTGGTAACCTGCATAACACAGTCGTTTATCCCTCCACTTCCAAAAGGGATTTCATGTAAGAAACGTTCTTTTACAGTGTTACTGTCAGAAAATAAATAGGCAGCTAGTGGTTTTTCAATTCCTTTTATAAGTGCGAAGGCTTCATCGATTGTTTCGTATTCAATTACCGGTAAAATAGGACCGAAAATTTCCTCTTGCATTACTGCATCGTCTAATGATACGTTGTCTAGAATTGTAGGAGTAATTCTTCTATCAGCGCTGTCGTAAGTGCCTCCATAATATACTTTGTCAGCATCGATTAGCCCGACAACTCTATCAAAGTTCCTTTTATTAATAATTTGAACGAAATTATTATTCTCTGCAGAAAAATTGGCTTTCTCAATTTCCTTTACCGCTAATTTTAAGAATTCCTCTTTTACATCTTTATGAACGAGCGCGTAGTCGGGGGCAATACATAATTGACCTGAATTCACAAATTTTGACCAAATCATTCTTTTTACACCTGTTTTTAAGGCGGCGTCTTTATGAAATACAACAGGGTTTTTACCTCCTAATTCTAAGGTAACATCTGTTAAGTGTTCTGCTGCAGCTCTGTTTACAATTTTTCCTACCATAGGACTTCCCGTAAAGAAAATCTTATCGTAACGTTGTTTTAAAAGTGCAGTAGTTTCAGGAATAGCGCCTTCAACAACTCTTAAATAGTTAGGATCAAAATTTTCATTGATAATTTTAGCCATTATTTTGCTCGTTTCTTCCGGAAGTTCACTAGGTTTTAACACAGTAGTATTTCCGGCAGCCATGGAACCAACTAAAGGAGTAAGGGAAAGATTGTAAGGAAAATTCCAAGCGCCAATGACCAAGGTTACACCAAGAGGCTCTGGAACCAAGTAACTTTTAGCTGGGAAGTTTAACAAATTTGTTTTTACCGATTTGTGTTGCATCCATTTCTTTAAATTTTTTATTGAAATGTTGATTTCATCAATCAAAGGGAAGAATTCTGTGAGCTGATTTTCATACTTAGATTTTCCAAAATCTTTAAAAATCGCTTTGTGCATGGCTTCTTCATTTTCTAATAGCAAGGCTTTGAGTTTTTTAAGCTGAGTAAGCCTAAAGTCTAACGATCTCGTTGCATTACTATTAAAATATGCGCGTTGGTTTGCAACTAGTTGGTTTACGGCTACTTCAAAAGTACGTTCTTTATTTTCTGTGGTTGTATTCATGTTTTTATTTTTGATGAAAATTAGTGGGTTGATTGTTTTTTCATTCTTTCTATCAGCGCCTTTTTAGGCATAAATGGAATGAATTTTAATTCCATGCGTTGTTCCCATGGCAATCCTGCTATAACTTCAATTTTGCTTGCTAACATTGCATTATAACCTGCTTCGGCTACCTCTTTGGCACTGGCTGGTCTTTTATAAATTGGAGTTTTATTCATACCTGAAGCATCTCCAAAAGCTGTTTTTGTTGCGCCGGGTAATAAGGCGGTCATAGATACTCCCGTGCCGCTTAATTCACCTGATAGCGCATTGCTAAAGGAGGTTACATAAGCTTTGGTAGCAAAATAGACCGCTTGAAGAGGACCTGGTACTAAGCTCACTGTTGATGAAACATTTAGTATTTTACCAGAATCACGCGCTACGAAATCAGGCAAAAATTGCCTTGTTAAGGAGGTTAGGGCTAGTACGTTCACCTGAATCATAGCCTGGTCTTTTGCCCAGTCTCTTTCATGAAAGGCTCCTACGCCACCAAAACCAGCATTGTTAATTAAATAATCTACTGCTATTTCATGACTTAACAACTCATCATGGATCTCTTGGGGAGCCGATAATTGAGTGAGATTTTTAACGATAGTATAGACCTTTATACCATGTTCATTTTCCAGTTCGGTCTTTAAGTTTTTTAAACCTTCTGCATTCATGTCTACGGCGATAATATTACCTCCTCTTTTTGCGTGAATTCTTGAAAACTCTCTTCCAATTCCACTTGCAGCACCGGTTATCAAGGCTGTTTTCTCTGTTGTTTTCATACGATCTGTTTTATATGTTTACTTGTTTTTTATCTGAGTGCAAGTTACAATTGGTTGTTGGTCAGTAATTTACCATAGGGTAAAAAATCCTTTGATATTAGCTTGCATTGAAATTCTATTTACAGCATTGCGCTTCTTTACCAGGGCTGGGTAGTACAGCACCTCGTCCAAAAACCCATTTGGCTTTTACCTCTAAAAAGTCCCAATGGATCTTGTTTTGATCTATGGCGATCACTTGAGATAATTCGTTTACTAAGGCAATCCCTAATGTTTTAAACATGCTATCAGTTCTATTTCCTCCTGTTCTTAAGATGCCTGAGATAATAAGCTCGTAGTCCTTTTCTAAGTGAAAGCCTGACCTAAACAAGACGGTGATTAATTCGGAAGGGACGTTGGTAACTGTACTGTGTAGATCCGTAATTTTTTTTGAGATACGTTTCTTTTGAATCGGCGTTAAATAGTTTTCTGTAAAGACTGTATAAACAGGCATTTTATTTTCTTTTATTGGTTGAATTGATTGTGTAAAGTCCTGTTTTTAGTGTGGTTGTTAGTAGTTGTGTTATAAGGGAAGTATAGTATTTTACTTTTCCTAATAATGAATAATGACTACTATTTCTTTTTAATAAAGAATTGAATGTCGTTTCGTCGAATGCACCAATTAGGATATCATTTAAATGCTGATTCGTTAGTAAAATCCAGTCTCTTGAGAGGGACTTAAAAAAATTGATTCGTTGGTTTTGTGAAATGTGCTGCTCACAACCAAATGTTATGATTGAAGGGGGCTTCAATTGATAATTATTGTACGCATTCCCCTGCGCAATAATATTCCATACGACAATAGTTTTGCTTTTACTGATGTGTATTTTATAGTTCTGAACAACTATTTGTTCCAGGCTTCTCATCATTTTATTTGAGAAATGATTTTCTCCAACGGTTATGAGTATTTTATTGAGTACAGGCATGTGATATAGTGTTTAGATTGTTTTTATCGTTGTAGTAAAGCCTTAACTGTAAGCAAAAACCATTGCACTATTTTAAAATCAACTGTACGAAGTATTCAGAAATTTCATGAGCATAATCTTCTTGTAAGAAATGTGATCCAGGGAGTGGTATTAGAGGAATGTTTAATTTTTTTTGCAGAGGTATACCGTATTCTTTAAGTGTAAGCCCTTTGTCATTGATTCCCCAAATAATTTGTTTTGGGACCGATAAATTTGTTAGACTGCTGATATAGTCGGCTTCTTTTTCTTGGGTAGTTTCAAAGTTTCTCATAATCTTAAGAAAACTTTTTCCGTTGTCATCGCCATTGAGAAAGTCGACATATGCCTGAGCTTCTGTTAAATTAAATGCTTCTTTATTATGAATACCTCTAAGGTACATCAAATACTTAAAGACAAGCGCAGTAGTTGTTTTAAGAGCAAACTCTCCAAGATATTTTTTCTCGAATAGCGACATAGGAAAAGGTTTCTTAAACTCGGGGAGATTGGTTAGTAGCGTATTTAAAATAGTTACTGAAAGTACGCGTTCGGGGATCTTTGAGATTATTTCACAGGCTATTGGGCCTCCTATATCATGAAGTATGATATGAAAATTAGTAAGTTCTAACGCATTGATCAATTCCAAGGTCCATTCACCTAAATTTGTCCAATTGTAGTTGAAATCTTCAGGTCGATCACTTAAACCCATACCCAATAAATCAAAGCTGATAGCTCGTAGGTTTTTAGCGGCCAACTCGTGGATTAGTTTGCGGTAGAGGAAAGATGAGGCTGGTACGCCATGGAAACATATTACCGTTTCTCCAGCACCTTTCTCGTACACAAAAGCTCTTGTGTTTTCTAAATGAATAAAATGACCACTGCAAGAGTGTTTAATAGCTTCGTACTTCATAGTGTTAAAATAAAAAGGGAAATGCCCTGTGAATTATTACACTGCAAAGTTCTGTTGCGAAAAAAGTAGTTCTTTTACCCTAGGGTAAAAAATTAGGAAATCAGCTTCTTTCGTATTCTGCTTAAACTTTGTATGGTTATGCCCAGGTAAGAAGCGATATGAGATAGTTTGGCTCGGTGAAAAATTGTGGGGTATTCTTTTATTAGTTTGAGGTACCTGTATTCTGCTGACTCTGTATGGACACTCATTACTCTCCTGCTTAATGCAACTGTAAAATCAACGATGAGTTTTCTGTAGATGACATCGAAATTCGGGATGTTTTTAGATGCTGTTTTTAAATGTTCTCTGGTCACTAACAAAAATTCACAATCTTCTAAAGCTTCAAAATTTAAAATATTTTCCCTGTCATTATAGAAACTGTCTGGTGAGGTGATCATCATATCTTCATTAGAAAACCAATGCGTTACTTCATTGCCGTCTAAATCGAAATAAAATATTCGCATCAAGCCTTTCGTGATGTAATAGAAATAATCACATTTATGACCTTGCTTAAGAAATACTTCTCCTTTCTTTACTTTGTGACTTTGAATATGTAAATCTAGTAATTTGTCATATCTATAAATATCATCTAGTGAAATATACTTGTCCGTTCTGACCAAAACCTATTAATTTTTAAGCTAACTAAAATTAATAAAAACTTTGTTATTTAGTTTGTTTTATTTTACTAGGATGTTTTTTTGTCGGAAAAACGGCCCTGTCGTTGTCTAGTTGTGTTGGTTTCTAGGTATCAAAAGGGCCTTATGCTATTACTTCTAGCCCCAAGTTAATTTGTAAGTGTGGGTATAGTTTTGTACTGTAGTTTTTTAGTTTATGGCTATTACTAGTGGTTTATTTACTGTTGTAATTCAAACACAAACTCCTCAATTTCCTTCATACGAGCATTTGCAAATCCTTTTTCTGTTCCGATTTTAGTAAATCCACAATTCGTTAAGACTTTTTGAGAACCGATATTATCAAAAGCAACACGTCCATATATTGGTCTTGTCGTTTCTAACTTAAGAAACTCCCTTAGAGCAGAACTCGCAATTCCTTTACCCCAAAATTCTTTTCCAATCCAATACGTGATTTCTGCATTTCCATTCATTTCATATTTAGTAATGCTTCCTACAATAGTACCATCTTCAATCACAGTTTTAGTAGTTATTCTTTCGTCAGCCAATAACCTTGTCCACTTTTCCGTATACGCTTTTTTATCAGTAGGATCTTCTGACGTAAAAGCGGCTAAATAGTTTGCTTTTTTATCGAGTTGAAATTTGAAGAGCGTTTCCAAATCATTTTGAGTAGTAGGTCTTAATGTGATATCAATAATTTTTTTCATATTCATAGGTTTAAGTGGTTTTCAACAAGTTTGTACATATCGTACAGGACACGCTGTATTTGTTTTCGAACGGTTTATTTTAGGTATTTCAGATGTTCTGTTCCCAAAATCTTACTCCCTTTTAGCACATCGAGAACAATTGTACTCTTCTTCTTTGTCTTCCAGTGTAATATTTTCTTCAAATTGCCATTCAGCGTTAGGCTGATTGGGAGTGTCGCTACTAACGAAGTAGTTAGACGCGTTACTTTCACGTTTAGCATTTACTCAATTTGATAAAGCTGATACTATTTTAGGCCTATCTGGAATTTGATCCTTTGCTAAAGCAACCAGCCATCCGGGGGGCTATGTTTTCCATTTTTCATCGAGTTTCATTTTAATGCAACGTAAACGATGTTGTACAACGGTCTCGTATTATCATCTATGAGGTCCAGCTACGCCAAAATTTTAGTTTTGGCGATGATCTTAGTGACTCTCAATGGCTACTGTCCTAGTCGAATCTGCCGTGATTGCAGCTATAGTTTCCTGGTAACTGACCTTTTACCAGTTCATCATGCTTCTAAATGTTCCTGCTAGTGTGAATTGTAATGCCGTAATTAAAGCCATGAATAGCATTCCGATTACTAGGCTTATTATAATTTGACCAATTTTTAATTCAGTTTTCAAAGTTTTATCATCAGAAATTACTTTTGTACCCGCGATATGATCTCCAATTCTACGTTCGGGTGAGAAAAGAGAAAAAATAACCTCAATTGGCCAAAAGATTAAGGTTAGGTTTCTAATGAATGATTTTAAAGGATTCGCTATTTCTCCTGTTTTATAATCAATAATTACCAGTCCAAGAATTCTTTTAGCGGGACTTTTTCCTCTAATTGCATCTTTGTTTAAGTATATGGAGAAGATCATTGTTCCCAAAAATAGGGGAATGATTATAAACCATTCAGGTAGATCATCGTTCGTAGGGATTCCCAATAATAAGAGCCCAATTCCTGCAAGGATAAATAGAATTATTACAATTCCAAAAGTCATAATGAAATGGTCTAAAAGCATTGATGCCAATCTAATTCCGATGATTTTGTTTTTTTCGTTTGTCATTTTTTAGCTTATTGTCAAGGTTGTTGTAGTTGAAAAGTAGCGGATTTTATACCTTCTCTTTTCGGATTATTATTGATGCTTGATTTATTTTCTTCAGATTACGCGATTCATCCGCTATTTTATATTCGTTGCGCTGTGATGCTCTTCATTATTGTGTTCACCTCGTTGTTGTGAATTGTATTGTAGACAGCTTGATGATTGTAATTGGAAAAATCAGCTCCAATTTCTAATAAGAAATCTACCGTTTCCATTCGAGAGTAAGTAAGGGTATTTTCCCAAGTAATGTTCAATTCAAGTTGAGTATATCGGGAATTCAATGTTTTTTTAGTTCCGTCAGATTTCCATTTCCTGCCAACACCACTATGTGCTTCTCTAATTTTCATAATCGTTTTTATGGCATGCTTGTGCATAAACATTTAATTAGGTGATACAAGCAGGCCCGTTATTTTTGATGTCGGGGAAAGATACTTAAAAAGCGTCAGATGCCACTAAGTAAATTTGGTATAGTACGCCTTGCTAATTTTATAGTGTTATGAATTATAGAGTTATGTGAATTTATACTTTATTCGAATATTTCTTTTACTTGATTGGTATCATGATTCCCTGTTTCGTTTGTGTTGTCGGTTATTCCCATGTGTTTAAAACCTTCAGCGGTCCTGCCGACTTCCAAATCCATGATGTCCACACCCGAATCAAAAATGATAGTGTCTATTGTATGTTTTAAGGGGATGCTTTAAGTTTTTTTCCATGTTAATAAAGCAAACAGAACTGAAAGAATAGCCGCACCTATCCAGAAAACTGTAATAGTAGAAAAATCATAGACCGTTTCTCCATTGACTACGCTCTTATTGCCTTCTATAATATAACCGCTGGCAATGTCCTGGATGCCCGCTGCGGCATAGCTCATGATTCCTACCATTCCCAATGCCGCACCTGAAGCTTTTTTTGAGGCTATATCAACGGCCATCAAGCCTCCTAGGTAGCATATCAAAGCTCCGATTGCCAATCCGAAGATGACCATGCTCAGGGCATCAACCCACCAGAGACCTTGAGGGCCGAGCAAAAACAATGAAAGCCCTGCAATATTCATCAATCCATATAGAAAGGCAGGCATATTTCGATGTCCCTTGAAAAATTTGTCTGATATAAATCCTGAAGAAGCTGTGCCTAAAATTCCACATACGGCACTTATAGCTACCAAAGAATTTGCTTGGGTAAGTGAATAGCCCTTGGCAGCCTCAAAATAATAAGGTCCCCAACTGTTCACGGCGTAACGGGAGATATACATAAAGCCACTCGAAAGCGCCAACATCCAAATATGAGGATTCCTAAGGGCGAGTTTCTGCTCTTGCCAAGTACTTGTCTTTTTATTGGAGGTTTCGGGGTTTACCGCTGGCAGCCCCTTGCTCTCAGGACTATCATGGAAGAAAAAGTAAATAAGGATAGCCCCTGTTATCCCGATAAGTCCAGCTGCACGAAAACCCCAACGCCACCCAAAATAGGAGGTCACTACGGCCGTGAGGATATAGGTCAGTGCCTCTCCGATGTTATGGCTGGTGCTCCAAAAGCCGTAGAAAGTCCCACGTTCCTTGTCATTGTACCAACGCGACAACGATACCACACTCGATGGTGCGCCCATGGACTGTACCCAACCATTCACACCCCAACAAATGGCAAAGAATAAGAACAGACTCGTAAACCCCATAATCATATTGGTCAAGGCAGACACCAAAAGTCCTAGGCTCATGAAGCGACGTATGTTGCTGTAGTCTGCCAAAAAGCCATTGCTGAACTTGCCAACGGCATAGCTAAAGAATAGGGCAGAACCAATGATGCCCAATTGAGATTCGGTGAGTACACCGCTATCCACTATGGGTTTTTTAACCACATTGAGGCTCAAACGGCAAACATAGTATAGTCCATAACCTATGGTAGCCGATAGGAATACTTCCCACTTAAATTTTTTATTAAAGGCCTTTTGTTCTGATTCTTCTAAAATTGGATCAACAGGCGGTGATTTTTTGAAATATTCTAACATTTTCTTTAATTTTTAACATTTCAAACGAACTCAAATTACTATTCATGAAGTCCTTTTTTACGCAAATAGTCTAATAACAATTGAGGTCTATCCGTTTGTATCATGCCCGTACCCTTTTTTATCAGAAAGCCGTAGATGCTATCAGTGTTTTTAATCGCCGTATCGTCGTCATAACCGGCATTCAATGATTTCCAAAGCGTGTTCACCCATACTCGTGAACCAGCATCGTCTATTTTCCGTATTAGTTCATATACTTTGGGTGTTTCTTTTTTAAAAAGTACCTCGAATGCCACAGGTTTTAACTCTTGCAAATACGCATCTATTATCTGTTCGGCATCGGGTTCATTCACATCTACTATGGGCATAAAGGTCACTTTATCCAGATATTTGCCAAACTCCTGTTTTACTAGTGGCAGAGGTACTTTACCTTTCATTACTACCTGGTCGGTCGTACCCGTTTTTTGCAATACCTCGTATACTTTGTCAAATATCTGATAACTCTTGTCTAGATTCACCAGTATTTTATCCTTGGCTACTTGCATGGCTTCCTCAAGGGTAGGTATTTTGTGGTGGGTGGGATGGTTGGCACCATTTTTAAGGTACAGGGTTCGTAAACTATCTAATGTTATTTCTGAAACTTTGCCCTTTCCGGTTGTAGTTCTGTCTACGGTTTGGTCATGCATCAGTACCAGATGCCCATCTTTGGTGGTACGTACATCAATTTCTACCATGTCCACGCCCATATCGATACAGTTTTGTATGGCTTGTAATGAGTTTTCTGGGGCGTTGCGCCAATCACCACGGTGGGCGATGACCATGATGTCCTTATCGTTTGGGGTTTTCAGTTTGTTTTTTAAATGCGATATATCGTTTAAAGTGTTTGAATGCTTATCTTTTATGGAATGTAAGGGTTGGGTTTCTCGCTTTTGTTTGCAGGAAGCAAATACAAGAACAACCATTAATAGGAAGGCTTTAAGTGTTTTTTTTTTCATGTTACTTATCGTGTAAAATGTTATTTTTTTGATGTGTAAGGACCATATTTTTTATTTAGGGAAAGGGAACTGTCTGGTTTTAAAGTGATGACCTCGAATTTTTGCCCTTTTGGATATACTCTTATAAAGAAATGTCCCTTTTTCTGTTTATAGATTGTATCGATCTGATTGCCGTATTTGTTTTTTATTTTATCTCCGACAAATAACGAAAACACATCCGACTTGGTTTTTAGAAGGTTCTGTTGAATATTTTCGGAAAAATGTGGATCATGCAGGCTTTGATGTACAATGACCTGTGGTCTTAGGTGTTTTAGGAACAAGGTATTAGACGCATCTTTATACCCATGGTGGTCCAGAGTCATGGCATCTACTTCACCAATGATTTCAATCATTTCAGATTCTATGTCATAATCGGGGTAGTCGTCAACTCCCGACGTGTCGCCACCTACATAGTAATCGAAATCCCCGTACGCTATTTTTAGAGCAAGGCTCAATGGGTTTTCATTGTAATACCCAAACTTGTTTATCAATGGTGGCTTAAATTCCAATTCCCTTATGTTGTTTCCATTTCCCGTCCAAATCCTATTATTGACTTTTAAATTTTGAACACTGAATTCAGGATAGGACTCAGGGGAATTTACCATTTTAATTTGTCGATTACTACCGGCCAAAAACTTTTCAACGACTAAACCACCTTGTTTTTGATGTGTTTGAATATAGCTGAGGTAATTTAGAAAGGTACTGTCCTTTTCCTTTGATTTTAAAGTGCTCTTGTCACCTGGTTTAAATCTTCTGTCGATAGGATAATCGTAATTCGGATACCCTCTATCTATGAGTTTTTTGATAGGAATTAATTCGCCGACTTCGGTTATCCCAGTCAGGTAAAAATCTCCTTTATTGGATTTTATTAAGCCATTTCTTAAGGCTCCATAATGGTCTGCATGAAAGTGAGATATTAAAGCATAGTCGATTTCTTGATTAGGGGAAAAGGCTTTAATATATTTATGAATAATCTGTCCTACTGTAAACGAATCCGATTCAAAGGATGGATACCTAGGTTTTTTTCCCCCTGAGATTGCGTCTCCTGCATCATAAAGCAATGTTGTACCGTCCGGAAATACCATAAAAGATGCATTGCCTTTGCCAGTGTGGATGAAATGAATATCTAGATAACCTTTTTGCCATATCAAACTATCAGCTATTATTGCTTTTTTTTCTTGGCAATAGGTAAATCCAATACAGAATAATGTTGTTAATAATGTTATTTTTTTAGGTACTTTCAAAATAATCTTTAGTTACTCAACCAAGCAACTACTTTATAGTCACTTTTAAACAAGTGATTTAAGAATCGTTTGGGATTGGTTTGTTAAAAGGTTTCAAAATTTTAAAACTTCCTGCCTTTAGCGAGAGGCTTTAGTTTATCTAGAAGGAGTATCGTGCTCCGAACTGCCATGTAGTTCCAAAAACGGAAATATTATCCTGAAATCGCTTATCAAAAATGTATTCAAATCGCTGAGAATTAAATGCGTTTAGAACATTTAAGGTTATGCCAATTTTATCTGAAAAGTCATAACCAGCCGAAATATCGGTTTGTCCGTAACCATCCCTGTATTTTAAACCATCTTCTGGTACTGGTTTGCTACGTAAAAAATTGCTTCGATAGTTATGGGCCACACGAATGCTGAAATCATATTTTTCGTAGTAACCAATAAGGTTAAATGAATGTTTAGAATTATTGGGTAAACCATATTTTTCAGTCTTTCCTAAATCAATGGTTTCTTCAAAATTGCTATCAGAAAGCGTGTAATTGACTACGATACCCAAACCATCTAACGGACTTGGTAAAAAGGTGAATGGTTGTTGATAGTTCAATTCCACACCAACTATGGAGGCATTGTTTCCATTTACTGGTTTTTTGGACGTATAAGTTTGACCATTAAATTGAACGGGTCCAATTTTAGTAGTTATAAACGATTCAATATCTTTTACAAAAAAGGCACCTGAGATAAGTGTTTCCCTTGTTGGATACCATTCCAGGGCAACTTCATACTGATTGGCCCTAAAAGGTTTCAAATCTGGATTTTTTTCTGAAATGGTCAGGTTTACGTCATCTATTTGCCTATACGAGGTTAGGTCGCTAAGGTTTGGTCTTGTCATTACTCTTGCAAAAGCCCCTCTAGCAAACAATCCTTTGCTGATTTCGTAGTTTAAATTAATGCTTGGCAAAAAGTCGGTATAACTTGACTTTACCTCCCTGTCTGTATAATTTCCAGTAGTTTTATCCAATTCCAATCCTTTTGCTGTTAAGGAGGTATTGACTAGTCTAACACCAGCATTTAGCTTGAATTTATCCCATTTGAAAGTTCCCATTACATAAGATGCTGCGATATTTTCTGTGATATCAAAAAATGCATCTTTGCGTTCGGCATTGGTAAGGTCTATCTTTGATGCATAAAGTGCTTTTGCCTTATCCCAATCAGGAACCAGAAATTCTTCTGGTCCGGTAGCTTTATCAACATTGTTTAAGAACCCTGTAAATAAGGTTGATATGGGGGCAAAAGGATCGCTTAGGCCTCTAATTCTGTTATCAAAAAAAGTACGCTCTTTATTTCTACTTCTGAATTTGGCACCAAAATCCAATTGTAGGATGTTCATTTTCTTTGTAATGTCAAATTGCCCTGAAAATATCTTGTCGCTTAAATTTAAATTACGGGCGCGAACTTCGGTTACGGTAAATTGGGATGGGTCTGTTAAATCAGTCGGTGTTTGTAAATCAAACCATCTTTCGTCATCCTTAATACTGTAAGAAACACTATTTATATTTTGAGCATAATATCGCGGTCTATCGATGAACCTTTTATTGGTTCCATACGATAGTGTGGATTCTATTTGCCAATCATTATCTAAACACCATTTCGCGGCCAAATTGGATTGAAAAACATCGGTATCATTTAACTGCTGTTGATTTTCAAGTACAATACGAACATCTTGAAAAGTTGCTGAAAGTAATAGAGGTCCGTCATTTTCTACATCGATTGCATCGGTACCTTGTATGAAAAAGATAGGCGCATATCTAGTTTCTGTTTGTTTGTTTTTGGAATATAGGGTATCAAAAGTGAGCGTGAAATTTTTAGAAGGACGGTATTGAGTGCCAAAATTAAAGGCAAATCTACCTACATCTTGTCCTTGGTGCACATATCGTGGAAGTGGTATCCTTACATCAACAATATCATCTGTTCCATCACCATCGGTATCAAAAGACTGGTCTTTATATCGTACTACGTCATAACCTTGGGAGGCATTTAAGTACCTGTTAAAAGTTATACCTGTTATAATACCAAATTTATCGTTCCATTTTTTTCCGTAAACAAGACTTAATTTCGGCGTTGTTTTAGCACCTTGTGTATTGTATAAGCCTTCTACGGAAGCTACCAATATTCTGTCGGTAATGTCAAGTGCCTTTCTTGTTTTGAGGTTTACTATACCACCAATACCACCTTCATCTAGTTTAGCGGTTGGAGATTTGAAAACCTCTACCGTGCCAAATAACTCGGCAGGAAGTGTGTTAAAGTTATAGGTTCTTGTTGCTTCGCTAGAGTTGGGGGCCGCTTGCCCGTTAAGGGTTACTTGGGTGTATTCAGGCGGTAAACCTCGAACACTTACCTCGTTACCAACTCCACCTGCATTGTCCCTTCTTATTTGAATACCTGAGATTCTTTGAATGGCTTCAGACAAATTGGATTGTGGGAACTTGGCTATATCTTCCGCAACAATGGCATCTACGGTATTTATAGTCTGCCTTTTAATTTCCACTGCCTTATTCAAACTTTTTCGATATCCACGTACTATAACTTCATCGAGGGCCTGAGGGTTTTCTCGCATTACAATGGTAAAATCTGTTTTTCCATGAATAGGGATTTCCTGGGTTTTAAATCCTATATAGGATACAACCAGTATTTTTGCGTCATCGGGTATTTCAAGAATAAACTTGCCTTCAAAATTGGTAGTAGTACCCACATTAGAACCTTTTACGGCAATGTTTGCACCTGGTAGTGGTTCTCCGTTTAGGTCAGTGACTTTACCGGTAATTTCTTTGAGAATGGGTTTAGCCTCCATGATTTTCTTCTCTTTTTTGGGCACTGCGTTTTTCGAAATACTGCGATTTATCTGATTGAATTTAAGGCGGACGTCCTTTGATAATATCCTTAAGACATCCCACCTTAAAATTTCAACGGTATCATATGAAAACGTTGTTTTCATTCTACTTAGATCACTATCGTATAAAAATCGAAAGGACGATTGTTTTTCAAAAGGTTTCAAAACCTTCAATAAAGTAGCTTTTTCATCTGAATATGATATTTTTGTAGTCTCTAAGTTTTTGCCATTCATATTATCGGCAAAAATGGGACGTGCCGTAAAGAATAGTACTAGATAAATACTTAGTTTTGTTACCATTATCAAGAATGGGTGTTTTAAATAATATTTCATCTTTTTTAGTTTAATAGTTTCTGTTTTTGTTGCTGTTAAACGTTCCGGCAGTCTGTTATTACTCGCACAGTAGATAGGTCAGGCTGCCTTTTTTTGTTTTGTAGTTAGTTATTTTATCATACAATTGAGTTTCTCGAGTTAGTTGACAATAATCTTTTCCTTTGCATCTAATTTGTTCCCTTTAACCTTTAAAAGGAGTGTTTGGGAATTAAATGATCTAAGTCCTATTTCATTATGTTGTATCAAAATGGAGTTATTCCCTTTTTTTAAGTATCTATTCGAGGTATATAATGGTCTTCCTGAGATATCGAATATTGTTAATTGTACTCGTTTGTTTTTCTCTAAATTGATGTTGATCATAAGATATTCATTGGATGGATTTGGATACACTACCAACTTTTGATCAATCCCCTGTATAGGGTTGGTCGACTCCTTTGTTGTATTTTCATTAGGAGGCAACGTCTTCTCATGATCCTCCTCTAATTCAGTTTTAGGCAACGAGGATTTGGCGCTTTGTTGTATTGGATAGGAAAACTTTTCCTGAATATCTTTTGAAAGGTTGGCATAGTTAAACTCGTATATTTTTAATACCCCCGGTATCTTAAACCCTGAACTATTTAGATTTGACCCCCAACTGATTCTCGCACTGTTCTTTCTGTTTAAGAACTCTGACATATTGGAATGTCCTGTGTCAAAATTATAGTCTAAGCCAAAATATGCAAGGGATAAATATTGTGTTGTGGTTGGCAATGGAGTTTGATTTAACTGCACTTCAATCCAAATAAAATGAGCTGTAAAAAAAAAGTTTACCGTCCATATAGCATCAATTGGTGTATAGCCTGAAGTACGAAATAAGGGGTCGAACAAAATATAATCAAAATGAGATCCGTTACTGTGATACCTTCGAAGTAACATGGTTTCATTTTTATAAAAAACCTCTAACAAAATACCTCCATTAGTGCTAAATTTTAGTAATTTATCTCCATTCTTAACTGCTTCAAAATTTGCTTCTGCAACTAGACCGTCCGTATTGCTTGACAAATTGCTTAAATGATTCATGGGAGTATACTGGAAATTGTGATTGCCACTGGAGGGACTGGTATAAACCGTATTTCCATGTGGAGCAAAATAAGCATAAGGACCAGCCTGACTATATGAAAATTGAAAAGATAGAATTACTATCCAAAAAAAAGCGATTTGGGTACTACTAAATAACTTGTTAAATATTGATCTTAACATAACCTATATTAATTGAAGTTAGCTTGAATTTGTGACCAAACATCGGGCCTGTCGGTTGTTAATACTGATATTCTGAAATAGGGAACACTCATAAGGTAATAATGGTCTCCCCTTATGTCTGTTGATGCATTTTTAATTAACCACTGAGCCCATCTGTCAACTATTCCTTTAGGTCCCATAGCTTCTTCGGGATATATACCAGGTCTTAATTTAGTTTGATCATAAACGTAATGTAACAGGTTTTGAAACTGCTTACCATGTCTAGTAAAAGGTTGAAGATAGCTTTCATCGGTACTTTTGAAGTTGGTTTCATAAGCCATAATTCTTTCACCTGCTTGGTTGTACCAATCATCTATGAATTGAACCTTTACATTAACATCGTTACCGGGCTGTATTACCGGAAAATAAAGTACTTTGGTCAAAAGAGTTTTATCAAAACTTGTCGGCATATTCTGTAAAATATCGTTGTATGTATATGTTGTTTTAAAAGCCACATATTGCAGGGCATTTTTTGTGTTTGCTACTTCGATACATTTTCTGAGTATCAGCATAAAGTCCTCTTTTTGTAATTGATAGGCATTTGGATTTTGTCTGGGATCGTAGTTACATCTAGCCTCACACACTTTGGTGTAAGGGTTTAATCGCGGTCTTGCCCCTTTGATATCAATAGTCAAAACTGTGTTCTTTGCGACCATCTCATCAATTAAATCGGAAAATGTGATGAAATTATTATTGCTAGTAGACTCATTGCGCCTTTTTAATTTTAACGAAGTAAGCTCACTTAAGTTCTTATCAAATATATAGTCAGTATCAGGTCCAGAATAATTGGTTAGTCGGTGCAAATTATAGTCATGACTTACGACCATTTGGTTATCTTTAGTACGCATAATATCGGACTCAATAATAGTGGTGTAATCTAAAGCCGATTGAATTGCTTCTGGAGTGTTTTCTGGTGGGCCGTCCCCTAAATCGTACCCCCAGTAGCCTCTATGGGCCGCATAAACCAAATCGGATCCTTGGTTTAATTTGGGAGTTTTAATCTTTGTCCATGTTCTACAAATAGGATGGTCTGAATTTTTTATGTTATGGCAAAAATGATTTGAATCAAAAAGAATATTACCACCAGTCGGACTTAAAATTCCTAATCCCGGTATTTTTGCCTCCAAAAATTCAGCATTGGTTGCGTACATAAATATTTGAACTTTTTGACTGGATGAAAGAAAATCATAAATAGAAGTTTTACCAGTATCGTCATATCGAGTTTTATCAATGCCCCAAAGGGCGCTTTTAATGTCATCACTCACCCAAGTATTGGGGTAATGTTCGACCCATTTGGCATCTAGGTGGTTGGGGATTTTTGACTTACTTGTGTAAGTAAAAGGAGTTCCAGAAAATTCCAGGGAAGTAACATCGGATTTGATAAGATATAGAAGTGTCCCCTTCCTTGATGTTTTAGACTCGTTATACGTCCAGACTTCAATTTGTATATCTCCTCCTTGTTTTACTTCTCCTATGATACCTCCAGAAAGATCTGCTTTAGGATCAAAAATACTCCTCAAGGCAATTTCACCCGTTACGCTTACAGGGTTTTGACTGCTCGCGATTGCAAATGATAACAAGAAAAATACGGAACAAAAGTTCTTAATAAAGTACTTTTTTAAGATGTTTTGTAAAACAGTATTAGTTGTCATTTTTTTGATTTTTTAGAGTTACTTTTTGCTGTAGTATGGGTTTAACCAATTTCAATAGTGCTTCGAAATCTTTTCTTACTTTATCTAATTCTTCTTGCTGCTTGAGGGTATACAATGTTAGCTCTTCTATTTTCTCTGTTAACCTAACATTCATCTTATGTAGGGAATATCCATCTTTGGAAATCTCATTTGCTGTAGGTATATTAGGCAAGTGCTTGTACTTTTGAATGTAAGTTGATAATTGTTCTAAAGGCATTAATTTGTAGTTCTTAGAGAATACATAGTCAGCCCATGTTGCTTGAGGGGCTAGCCCATAGTCTTCAGATAATAGCCCTTTTTGTACAAATAAGCTGTACTTACTTCTACTTTGAGAGCTAACAGAAGGTAAATTAGCGCCACCTGTTACAAAAATTGAGCCATCTGTATCAATAAATAAATGTGGCAAACTGCTACTTCCTGTTAACTTATCATTTGCCGCCAAGGCCAATTTGCCCTCGGAGTTTATCCTTGACCAACCCGTAGTATCTGAATGGTCTAAATCTATTAAAGGATCACCATTAACACCTCCAGAACGCACTCGGAACGCACCGTTTAAATCTAAAAGGCGTGTAGGATTGTTGGTTCCGATACCTACTTTTCCGTCCCTTCGAATTAACATTCGAACTACTGAGCTATTGAGATCACAATCCGATCCGCCTGTCCAAAATGCAATACCTCTCTGATTTGTTCCGGTATTGCTCCAATAATAATTACCAATGTACTCGGGCTGGTCACAAAATGAACCTTGTTGGCTAGGTGCATTATTTGATTTCAATATAAAGAGCCCAGTACCATATCTATCATTGGGAATTATTTTTTGTGCTTTAGCTGTTTCTGGTAATAAAACAAGTAATGTTACTATTATAGCAATTGCTTTTAAACTTTTCATAATTCGATTAAGTATTACTATTTTTTAAGTTTTCAATATTTACAATTAAAAAAGCACCTACTGGTTAGTTCTTTTTTAGTTTGTTTTTGACCGAATTATATTGAGCTTTATCGGTTATTTACAGCATCTTTTGATTCGATTGTTATGGCTAATACGGGGTGCAGGTTAGTTAGATTTATTAGAATTGTTTACAATTTCTCATTGTTGAATTTCCCAGAAAATCTGTATCGCACAGAGTGTTTGTCCAGAATTTCAATAGATCCATTGAACTATTTTTCCATAACTTCCTGTAGCGTTACATCTTTAAATTGGATGACACCATCCCAATTTTTGGTTGTATCTACTTGGTTGGTAACCATGCTTGTCTTTGTCATAGTGTATTCAGTTCAGAGGCAACTTTTACTTTTTCTGTGGCCGAGGTGACAGCAACATAATCATTGGTATCGTAAGCATTAATGTTTAATGAAGTACACACATAATTGTTGTTAAATTTTCCGTAGTTATTTTAAAAGGGGTTTTCTGATTTTTGACAACATCAAAGAAAGCTTCGTCTTTTAAGACCATTTTTGGGTATTGCCTTCAAAATGCTCTGGAAACGATAAGGAACTCCCTGAGTTTAATTAATCTTTGTTTCATCTGGAAGAGTAATGTTGGATTTTGTCCTCATTACCTGGTTTTTGAAATGTAATTCACCGATGTGGGCACTGAATCTTCTTGCAGGAGAAAATAAACACCAAAACTCAAGTTGATCAAAAGAGCTACGCTCGCTGCTATCCTTAACCGTGGGATTTAAACTTTTTTTTTCTTTGATCGCCCTCCTTGAATAGACTTCTTATGCCTGCAACCAGTGGTCTTCGTTTCTAAAAATGGGATTTGTACTATTTTGTGGTTTTTTATCAAAACTTTTAAGTACTTCGGCCTCTTTTTGAATACAAAGTGTCTTCAAAATAGTTATCGAAAAACTTTTTGAACTCCTTTTCTTCCATCTACTTCTAAGTGTAGCATTGTGTATAGAAAGTCCCAAAAGGCAGGTATACTCACAGTTAAAAAACGAATTTAACATTTTTTTAACATATCTATGTTATCAAAATAAGGGGTGATGTCAGCTGAAAAACATCAGAAGAAATGAAATAGCTGATATCTTATAAGGTGCTAAAAATGTGCTCTTAATAGCCTTTAAAGCCAGGGAAAGTTGATTTTCTACCGATCTTTTGGAAATTCCCAATCGTTCAGCAATTTGTTCATTGGGAACCAAGTCATATCGACTCATTCTAAAAATTTGTTGACATCTCTGTGGAAGCTGCTTCAAAGTGCTGCTGATCAGTACCTTTTTTTCTTCTAAATCGTGCAATTCATCAATGGCCGCTTCATATTTTAGGTTCAATGTTTTGATAACTTCCAGTTGAACGGGTTTCAATTTGGCTGATCTAAAATGTTTGTAACAGTTATTCCTTACGGCTTTGTATATATACCTTTCAAAATCGTGGTTCTTTATGGTTTTCCTACGGTTCCAAATATCCAACCAGATGTCCTGTACTATATCTTTAGCCACATCTTCGTCGGTGACCATGTAAGCAGCATGGGTAAATGTGTTTTCCCATAACAATTCAAATAATTGGTTGAAAGCTTTCCTGTCGGATTTTTTAAGCCTACCAACTAATTTTGATACATAAAATTTCTTATTTGATCGCTTATTCATTGTAAACAGATTAAGTGGTAATTTTATTAAATGTTGTTATCTCATTGTAAGTGTCTTTGTTGTGTTTCGCAATGTTGGGGCTTAAATACCAAATTAATAGAGTAGGTTAATTTGAGTTAAAGTTCGGAGGTACGGTGAAAAATATTGGTTGCTAATTCGTACCACTTTTTTAATGCTTCAAATGGCTTGTTTAGCTCTCATTCTCTCGGTAGTCCTCTCGATCACTTCGACTGGTGTTAGCTGCCTTGAAAAACTTCGTCAGATGCTGGTCGAGGTGGGTTTCGTTCTAGTATGTGATTCGTTTTATCGTTTGATTTTTAGTACTTTGGTTCATCTTTAATAACCATGCCGTTAGTTCTTGGAGTAAAAGGTCCAGTTTTATGGTGATCGATACTCTGAATATTACAAAGTTTCTCAAAACGAGAAAATTTTTTAGAGAGTTCACCTTTTTTGAATTTGAGTGAAGAGTTGGTAAACTCCAAGCTGTTATCGGTTAAAATATGAGTGATTTTGAATGGATAAATATTTAAATACTTTTGAAAAAAAATCTTGTGATTTTTTGGAACTTTTATTTACATAAACTCGATAGTACACTATGTGGGGTGCCCCATCAATGGCTGCAAATAAGTACTTTCTTTTATCTTCTATTCTCGATAAATACGTAACATCTATATAGGTAATTAACCAGGGGTATAAGTTTTAAATAGCTTGTCCTTTTCCTTTTGTTCTTTTGGAATACGGCGTGCGTTACTTTGCTTGGGCGGGCTATAAAAAGCACTGCGAAACTAATACAGTTTTTGTGGAAACAGAAGGAGCGCAATATTTTTAGGAACATTGGAATTATCGTTTTAATAACTTCCTTTCTTCCTTTTTTAACGGTTGATAACGATACAGAACACCTTTTTGACAACTTTTCATAAGTCAGAGTACTGCCTTGTATCGCTCATCTAAGATGTGCGTTAGTAGTCGCATTAGGGTGATACCTTTGCGTTTGATTCTTTTTTTACAATTTAATTCAGAAAAAATCTGTTTCAATGAGCGTTAAGGTCATTCAAAACTAAGAAGTTTTTAAATAATATGCAAATATGGTTGGTTTTCAAGGTTTTAAAACTTGTCCCGTCCTAAAATAAGTTCAGACAAACTTAGACTTGCTTTATGAATACAAATCCACACAATAAAAAACGGACCTAACACGATTACAATTTAGACTTCACAGTAGCTGTCGTTTCTCAAGTTGAAGAATACGAATTAACGTATAAACAAGCTCAATAGAAGTATGGTTTTCAAGGAAGGAGTACAGTTTTGGTTTGATTAAGCGAACCTGGTGCCTAAGACTGGAGCAAACCAGCTTCACTTATGAAATCAAAATCCATAGAAACACCAGCACAAAAGATTCAGTGATAAGAATACGAGTTAGAATATCAAAAATTAAAGAGTATAACTCTCAATACTATGATTGATATCTCTAATAGGCAATGGGGATTTCTGCTAAAAAAAATAGCTCAACAATCCAATACATTAGACAAAAACAGAAGTGGTATTCCTACTATTTTCGGGTAATTGTTTAAAGACTCATTAATTTATGCTGCCAATTTCGATTGTTATAAAATTCATATTCCATTCGTATTGGAGTTTAGTTTGTGTTTAATTTTCGATGTTTTACTAATTCAGGTTTCGGAGAGGGGCGTTTTTAGAGTTAGTATGCTAGGTCAATAAAAAGATAAATTAAGGATGAAAAAGCAATCTTTTATTAGTAAATTACACATAATTAAATGAGTTTATCTGTCAAAAAAAAGTGAAATTTTTGACTTTTGTTGCTTCCCGGTAAATGGAAATAAAGAAAGCGACAAAGTAATTAATACCCTGCCGCTTTGAATGTTTTCACAACGGAATAATCCTTATTGTGAATTGATTTCAAAATTGTACTGCTAAGATACACTTTTCAAAACTAGTCCATTACGGATTCCCGTAAATCTGGTCATTTTTTATTAATTACTTTTAGAACATTAAGTAGTACGTTTTTTAATGAAACAACTGCTGTTTTTTTCCTCTTAAAAAAGCAAAAAGAATACTACAAATTTCACTTTGTGTAATACACTCGTATCCAAATAAAATAAAATGGCTAAAAGAATTTTAGGTCTAGACTTAGGGATCACTTCAATCGGTTCGGCGTTAGTAGAAGAAGCTGAAAACAATACAGAAGAATCAAAAATTATAAAGCTAGGAGTAAGAGTTACTCCTTTGACTGTTGAAGAAAAAACGGACTTTGAAAAGGGACGCCCTTTAGGTACTAATAGGGAAAGAACCTTAAAACGAAGTGCAAGAAGAAACTTACAACGGTTTAAGCTAAGAAGAGAAGCTTTAATTGATGAGCTAATTGATCATACTATTATCTCAAAAGAAACTCCATTAACAGAAATTGGGAAAAACTCAACACATCAAACGTTATATCTAAGAGCAAAGGCTGCAAAAGAACGAATTGAGTTGGAAGACTTTGCAAGAGTTTTACTCAGTATAAACAAAAAAAGGGGGTATAAGAGTAGCAGAAAAGCAAGGAATGAAGAAGAAGGGGTAGCTATTGATGGAATGTCAATAGCAAAAGAGCTTTACGAAAACAACCTAACACCAGGAGAGTATGTACTAGATTTATTAAAACAAAATAAAAAATACATTCCTGATTTTTATAAATCGGATTTGCATAATGAGTTCGATAAAATATGGAAACATCAACAAAAGTACCATTCAGAAATTCTTAGTCCGTCTTTACGTAAAGAACTGCAAGGAAAAAATAAAAAACAAACATGGGCGATTTGTAAAACTCCCTTCAACTTAGTTGGGATTACACAAAAAGGAACGGCAAATGAAAAAAGATTAGAACGTTATTTATGGCGTTCCATGGCTTTGAACGAAAAACTAGCTCTTGAATATTTAGCTGTTGTTTTTCAGGATATTAATAATGATTTAAATAAGTCGAGTGATTATTTAGGCGCAATTTCTGACAGGAGTAAAGAGTTGCACTTTAAACATGTAACCGTAGGAGAATACCTCTATCAACAAATTCAAGAAGATCCTCATACTTCACTTAAAAATCAGGTTTTTTACAGGCAAGATTATATGGACGAGTTTGAAAAAATATGGTCTGTACAAGCACAATTTCACAACGAACTAACCTTGTCTTTAAAAGAGAAGATTCGAGATATTATTATTTTTTATCAACGAAAATTAAAGTCGCAAAAAGGACAATTAGACTTTTGTCAATTTGAAAGTTGGGAGCAAGCGTATGTCAGTGATACAACCAATAAAAAAATGAAGAGGCGTATTGGTCGTCGCGTGGTGTCTAAATCATCTCCGCTTTTTCAAGAGGTTAAAATTTGGCAGGTACTAAACAACCTTGTTTTTACAAATAAGCAAACAGGCGATCAAATTGTCATTAACGACTTAGATAGAAACATAATTGATGAAATTTTTCAAGAATTAAACCTTAGAGGAGAACATAAAGCAACCAGTGTACTCAAGATGCTTAAAAAGCATATAGTACTCGGAAAACTCAGTGATTGGAAAGCTAACTACGAAAAAATTGAAGGGAACACTACTCATAAAGCACTGTATGAAGTTTTTCAAAAAATTGCTGAGTTAGAGGGCTATGGTTTTGATTGGGAAAAGAAAACAGCGAGAGCAATCAAAGAAGAGTTAAAAGCGGTTTTTTCTGAAATAGGAATAGTTCAAGAAATTTTAGAATTCGACGGAAACCTACAAGGAAAAAGTTTCGAAAGGCAAGCGAGTTATCGATTGTGGCATTTATTATATGCAACAGAGGAGGACTTTACAAAAGTTAGCAGAGAAGATCAAATCATCTATGGAAATAGTGCCATTAGTTTAAAGAAAAAATTAATCTCAATTTTTGGTTTTAAACCCGAACATACAAAAATGTTAGCCAGTATTTCTTTTCCTCAGGACTATGGCAATTTGTCAAGCAAAGCCTTAAAAAAGATTTTACCCGAACTTCAAAAAGGCTATACTTTTTATGATGCCTGTAAAAACGTAGGTTATAACCACTCTAATAGTTTTACCAAAGAAGAACTTGAAAATAGAGAACTCAAAGAAAAACTTGAACTCATCAAAAAAAATAGTTTAAGGAACCCAGTAGTTGAAAAAATTTTAAACCAAACTGTGAACGTTGTTAATCAGATTATAGACGTCTATGGAAAACCTGATGAAATACGTATAGAATTAGCTAGAGAGCTTAAAAAATCAGCAGATGAACGAAGTAAAATGACAAGGAATATTGCTGAGGCGACCAAGAGAAATCTAGATATAAAAAAGCTGATTGTTAAAGATTTTGGTATTCCAAATCCAACCAAAAACGATGTTATTCGCTATCGTCTCTATGAAGAATTGGCAAGTAATGGGTATAAAACTCTGTTTACAAACAGAAAAATTAATAGAGAAGACATTTTTTCAAAAAAAATAGATATTGAGCATATTATTCCTAAAGCTTTAGTATTCGATGATTCATTTTCAAACAAGACACTCGCTTTTAGAGAAGTAAATATAGAAAAAGCCAATACCACAGCATTTGACTTTATTAACAATAGCAATCATTCAGGAATAGAAGATTATAAATTAAGAGTTGAGAGTTTATTCAAGGAGGGTAACATATCGCCTGCTAAAAGGAAGAAGTTATTAACCTCTAAAAGTGATATTTCAGATGATTTTATTGAAAGAGACCTTCGAAATTCTCAGTACATCGCTAAAAAAGCCGCAGCAATGTTGTTTGAGGTATTTCCTAAGGTAGTGATTACCTCAGGAAGTATTACCGATAAACTAAGAGAAGATTGGGGGTTAATCAATGTGATGAAAGAACTTAATTTACCAAAATATCGCGTTTTAGGACTCACGGAATATGAGGAGCGTTTAAATAAAGGAACTGAAAAAATAAACAGGCGAGAAGTCATAACAAACTGGACAAAAAGAAACGATCATCGTCATCATGCAATGGACGCTTTAACCGTCGCTTTTACCACGCATAATCACATTCAATACATAAATAATCTAAGTGCTCGAAAACGTACAAATCACAAGAAGCATAAAATTATATTAAACATTGAAAATTTAATAACTGAAACTCAAAATGGTAAACGCAAGTTTAAAGCACCAGTACCTAATTTTAGAACTGAAGCAAAAAAACATATTGAAACGATACTAGTATCATTTAAAAATAAAAACAAAGTAGCAACTCGTAACATAAACATTACCAAAACAAAAACTAGTGATAAACAAAAAAAACAATTAACGCCTAGAGGACAACTACATAAAGAAACTATTTACGGGAAAATAAAACGCCCTTCTAAAAAAACGATAAAGCTCAATAAAAATTTTCAAGTAGACCAAGTAGCTCAAATAGTAAACCCAGAATACAAGAAAATTGTACTTGAACACTTAAAAACATTCGATAACAATCCAACAATTGCCTTTAATAGTACAACCTTAAAAACGCATCCACTCTTGTGTAAAAATAAACCACTCAAGGAAGTTGTTTGTTTTGAAGATGTCTATACCATTAGAAAAGGAATAAACCCAGAAAATTTTAAAACACAAAAGAATATAGAAAAAGTAATTGATACAAAAATAAGGCAGCTGTTAAGCCAGCGATTAAAAGATCATGAGAATGATGCCAAAAAAGCCTTTTCTAATCTTAAGGAAAATCCAATATGGTTAGATAAAGAAAAAGGTATTTGTGTAAAAAGAGTTCGTATTACGGGGGTTAGCAACGCAGAAGCATTGCATACAAAGAAAGACCATTTAGGAAGAGAGCTATTAAATGAGCAAGGTGCTAAGCAGGCTGTTGATTTTGTCAGTACTGGAAATAACCATCATGTAGCTATTTATAAAGATGCTAAAGGAAACTTACAAGAAAAGTTAGTTTCATTTTACGAAGCTGTAATAAGAGTAAATGAAAACTTGCCTATAATTGATAAAGCGTACAAAGAAAAAGAAGGTTGGCAATTGCTATTTACGATGAAGCAAAACGAGATGTTTGTATTTCCAAATGATGATTTTGATGTAAATGAAATTGATTTAATGGATACAAAAAATGCTTCGCGTATAAGCCCCTACCTTTTTAGGGTACAGAAAATTGCGACTAAAGACTATTTCTTTAGGCATCATCTAGAAACAACTGTAGATGATAACAAAAACACAAAAGAAATTGCATGGAAGAGATTGGGATTAAACCGTATTGGAGGTATTAAAAAAGTACGATTAAATCACCTCGGTCAAATTGTTCAAGTCGGAGAATATTGATGTTATGCAAATGCATATGGGCTTTTATATTGAAACCAAACCTTTATGTTAAAAAGAACTATTTATATTGGTAATCCAGCGTATCTAAAGCTAAAGCACAACCAGCTTGTTGTCGTTAGTCTAGAAACCAAACAATCAATAGGTACTGTGCCTATTGAAGATATGGCTTTGTTAATGTTAGATCATCATCAAATTACCATTTCTTCTCAATTAATCAATCAGTTAATGGGGAATGGTGTTGCGTTAGTTCATTGCGATAATCATCATTTACCAAATGGACTTATGCAACTAGACATTCCAGAGTAAAAGGGATGTTGCCAAAGTATGGGAAAATTTGCATGTTTGAAATAACTGACAAGCAATTTGAAATGATGGAGATTTTTCATGGTAGGAAGGAAATTCCAAAGCCAAGCCCTGTACAGCAGTTAGAATTGTTCTAGGTTTCAAATTCTATTACATGCAAAAACCTCACTAAAATAGGAGGTTTTAAACATTTACCTTGTGATTGCTCACATAAAAATACAATTTGAAATCAATTCACAACTGTATTAGATGCTGAAGAACCGGCTCCAGACTTGTGATTGCTCACGTAAAAATACAATTGAAATCAATTCACAACCATCAGAGGTGACGAAAAGGTAGTAATGTCCTTGTGATTGCTCACGTAAAAATACAATTTGAAATCAATTCACAACTAAAGAGAAGGAGTGCCTTGCGCCGACTGGCTTGTGATTGCTCACGTAAAAATACAATTTGAAATCAATTCACAACAGTCTTTCAATTCTTTCCTTTTTTTTAAGCTTGTGATTGCTCACGTAAAAATACAATTTGAAATCAATTCACAACACTAACCGTGGTTTCTTCAATTTCCATGTACTTGTGATTGCTCACGTAAAAATACAATTTGAAATCAATTCACAACATTCAACGGTAGCGGTAGCAGATGTCAACCCTTGTGATTGCTCACGTAAAAATACAATTTGAAATCAATTCACAACTACTTTAATTAAACTCATATACAAATGATTCTTGTGATTGCTCACGTAAAAATACAATTTGAAATCAATTCACAACCAAAGACATAGAAGAATTTTTAACTGATGACTTGTGATTGCTCACGTAAAAATACAATTTGAAATCAATTCACAACAGCAGACAATAAAGAATCGTCAAGGCTCAACTTGTGATTGCTCACGTAAAAATACAATTTGAAATCAATTCACAACACTCCTAAAAGAATTCTTTGCTCATAATAGCTTGTGATTGCTCACGTAAAAATACAATTTGAAATCAATTCACAACATGTGTTTTTTCTTCCTGTATTTCTTCTAACTTGTGATTGCTCACGTAAAAATACAATTTGAAATCAATTCACAACATTTGTAGGGTGTACTGATGACAGTTTAGACTTGTGATTGCTCACGTAAAAATACAATTTGAAATCAATTCACAACGCCCTCACCTTGTATGCTATAAAATTTTTCCTTGTGATTGCTCACGTAAAAATACAATTTGAAATCAATTCACAACACCGGCCTCCTTCTTCTCCTGGTTGGTAATCTTGTGATTGCTCACGTAAAAATACAATTTGAAATCAATTCACAACAGATAATTTATTCGTGTATTCAAGGTGGTCTTGTGATTGCTCACGTAAAAATACAATTTGAAATCAATTCACAACCATGTTCGTTGACCTCAAAACCTTGGACAACTTGTGATTGCTCACGTAAAAATACAATTTGAAATCAATTCACAACTCGGAATGGATAGCTAATAGAAGATTAAGACTTGTGATTGCTCACGTAAAAATACAATTTGAAATCAATTCACAACCGTCAGGCATTGAAGCCTTATCAAAAATGACTTGTGATTGCTCACGTAAAAATACAATTTGAAATCAATTCACAACTGCGCCTTTCTTCCGGTGAACTCATACGCACTTGTGATTGCTCACGTAAAAATACAATTTGAAATCTAGTAATAACGAACGACTGGATAAGTTTTTTTTCGTCGCCCTCCAACAATGAAAAAACCTTAAAAGTTTGTACAAACTTCTAAGGTTTTTGTCGGGGTGGCAGGATTCGAACCTGCGACCTCCTGCTCCCAAAGCAGGCGCGATGACCGGGCTACGCTACACCCCGTTTTTCATTGGGACTGCAAAGGTATCAAAAAAAATAGATTGCACAAGAAAAAAATAAAAAAATGTAATATTTTTCTTCTTTATCGACCAATAACCAAATTATATAGTCCTACGTGGAAAAAAAATAAAAATAAACTACATTTGTAATCATTAATTAAAAGAGATATGGCAGAAAAAATTAAATGTTTGATTATAGGTTCTGGACCAGCAGGTTATACTGCAGCAATTTATGCCGCTAGGGCTGATATGAAACCAGTAATGTACACGGGAATGCAAATGGGAGGACAGTTAACAACCACTACAGAAGTAGATAACTTTCCTGGATATCCAAATGGAACCGATGGTACCGCTATGATGGAAGATTTAAAAAATCAAGCTGAGCGTTTCGGTACAGAAGTGCGTTTTGGTATGGTGACCAAGGTAGACTTTTCGAAAGAAGAAGGAGGGATCCATAAGGTTGTTGTTGACGAAACAACAGAATTAGAAGCTGAAACAGTGATTATTTCTACCGGAGCTACTGCAAAGTACTTAGGTTTGGAAAGTGAACAACGCTTGATTGGTGGAGGTGTTTCTGCTTGTGCTACTTGTGATGGATTCTTTTATAAAGGACAAGACGTAGTAGTGGTTGGAGCAGGTGATACTGCTGCTGAAGAAGCTACCTATTTGGCTAATATCTGTAATAAGGTGACCATGTTGGTACGTAAAGATTATATGAGAGCGTCAAAAGCAATGCAACACCGCGTGAGCAAAACAGCTAATATCGAAGTCCTTTTTAATACGGAAATAGATGAGGTATTAGGAACGAATGTAGTGGAAGGTGTGCGCGCTGTCAATAATCAATCAGGTGAAAAAACAGATATTCCTGTAACAGGGGTGTTCATCGCTATTGGTCATACGCCAAATACACAGTTGTTTAAAGGAGTATTGGATATGGATGAAACTGGGTATTTACTTACCAAAGGAAAGTCGACCAAAACAAATCTTCCAGGAGTTTTTGCTGCAGGAGATGTTCAGGATAAAGAATACCGCCAGGCAGTAACGGCAGCAGGTACAGGATGTATGGCTGCGTTGGATGCAGAGCGTTATTTAGGAGCTTTAGAATAGGCACTAACTATTATGAATTATCACAAAAGCCTCCCTTGTGGAGGCTTTTGCTTTTGTAGTGCCCCCTTGTTCGAGCGCTCTATAAAATGGAAAAGTTTCGGACTTCAAGAAGCTTTCACCCCGTTAAATTTTACTAACTTCGGAACGTAAATTGTAAGAATTGTGGAGTTTTTAGTCTATTCTGGTCTGACCAGCTTTTTGTTTTTACTAGTGCTACTAGCAAAGAGGTTTCGAAAATCTTTTGCCCATCGCTTGCTGTTTTTTTTGGTCTTGTGCTTGGCATTTATTTTCGGAGGTTATGCCAGCACCTATATGAAGTTGGCTTGGCTGCAGGCAGCAGTTCTTCCTTTAGCGATTTGTATGCCCCTGGCATTAGGACCGCTGTTACGGGCTTATATCCACGCCATATACAACCGAAGTAAAACGATAAATAACTTATTGAGAAATCTATTGCCGTTTGCGATCGTTGTATTTTTGTTTAGCTTACCGAAGTATTTGCAAATAGCCTTCTATGTGCCGACGAGCCGTTTGGGAATGTTGGTATATTCAGGGATCGCAGTATTTAGTATCCTGCATCTCATATACTTTTTAATTGGAAATACTCGTTGGCTGCGTTTTTACGAACGAAAATTAAAGCAGCAATACACTTCCTTAACTGACAGAGATTTGAGATGGTATCGAACTTGGGTTCGTGGATTAATCATTTTTGTCCTAGTCGATATGAGTGCTGTGCCCCTCTTACTTTGGAAAGATTCGGTACTGTTAACAGTGCAATTAAACTTGCTCTTTTTTGTGGGGCTCATATGGTGGTTGTGTTATCGGGGAATACACCAGCCTGCCATTTTTTTGGTTTCCGATGCGGAGGAAGAAAGTTCTCCCCGAGTTTCCAATACTGCCGTAGTTCCAGAAATAGGGAAGGAACTCAACGAGGAAGACACTGAGTTGCGTGCTGCATTGGAACGTTTGTTTGCAAAAGAGAACATATACTTGCGGCAAGATTTGAGTTTGGATATCCTTGCAGCCCACATGGGGGTCAGTAATAAAAAAATATCACAACTCTTAAACGAAGGGCTCGATACGAGTTTTTACGATTACGTAAATACGTATCGCATAGCTCATTTTAAACAACGCCTACAGGCAGGAGAAGCACAACAGTTAACCCTATTAGCATTAGCATTCGATTCGGGCTTTAACTCCAAGGCAACTTTTAATCGCGTGTTTAAACAAAGAGAAGGAGTAACACCACTACAGTATAAAAAAAAACAAGAAAAAGGTCTCATGGCTTCCGTTGAGACGATTGATTAGTTGATTATCACGTGATTTGCTCAAAAATTAAATGAGTACAGTCTATGATACAAATAACGACAACAACTACAGAAATTAAGAACGACGCCAAACGAAAAGCACAAATTTATATACTCAGTGTATTGGGATTATCGTGGGTAATCGGATTTGTCGGGCTTCACCTTATCGAATTTAAGAGTCTCTTGCCTCGGGTATTGCTGATACTTTGCTACGGATTTTTGCCAGCGATGTTAGCCGTGTTTTTTAATAAAAGAGCAGGAGGTACCTGGCGCGATTTACAGTTTGTAAAGCCTTCGTGGAAATCAATAGTAATAGCCTTGGTTATTCCGGCTGTCTATGTGATTCTCGGTTTTTACCTTCAGGTACAACTGGGGTATAGGAGTAAGCCCGATTGGTCGGTATTTGGAGGGCATGTCCAATTGCTGTTGAGTACCGTTGGAGGATTATTTTTAACCTGTTTGTTAGTACTAGGAGAGGAAATAGGTTGGCGAGGGTATTTACAAGGAAAAATGTTTCAGGCTTTTGGTGAGTTTAGAGGAACAATTTTGCTAGGGCTTGTATGGGGGATTTGGCATTTGCCCGTTGCTTTAACTGGGTATAATTTTCCTGAGCATCCGTATTTAGAAGCCTTTATTACGTATCCTTTGGCCTGTGTTGCCTTTTCGTTAATCATTGCCTATTTCGGTAGTTGGAAGCACTCGATATGGGTGGCCGCCGTATTCCACGGAGCCAACAATCACTTTAATATGATCGCTTTGAGTACTACGGACCTGCTTGATTCTTGGAGTTTTGCTTGGTTGAGTAATGCCATTTGTGTTGATCTCATCTTGATTTTTGGAGGGTTGTATTGGCTAAAATTGAAAAAGAAAAGGTCGCGAGTAAACTAATGGGAAAATTGCTAGCTGTGAAAAGCAAAAAGGAGATCTATACCGATCTCCTTTTTTTGTCGCATATAAAATGCAACTGGGTGTCCCTCCCCAAATTTTCCTCTCTTTTAATAATAGGCTGGTTCTTCGAGCTCAGCCTGCATCGGTAATACCTGTTCTACATCGCTGATAAACGCATCAATTTGCGCTTTGGTGACATTGGGCATACAGATGATGTGTGTAATATTTTCTTCAGTTGCTAACTGCCATTTATCTTTTATCTCGCTAGGCATTTTTGGGAGTACTACCGTGATACTTCCCGGGTTGGTCCAGGCGTTAATACCGAGTTTTAGCAATTCGTGCTTACAGTACTCAGCAACTTCTAAACTGTGTTCATAACGAGCTCTGAGACCTTCAACACCCATTTTTTGAATGGCGTACCACAAGAATAGTGGACTGTGCCCATTTCTCGAACCTGTTATGGTCGTGTCTAAAGAACCGATATACGAAATTCCTTTAGAAACGCGATCGCGCAAAGAGCGCTTGGTAACGATAACTCCAGCCGGAATTGGCGATCCTATAAATTTGTGTCCACTGATAGAGATGCTGTCAGCACCATCGACAAAATCAAAAGGTACTCGCGGGGTAGCAAAGGCTCCGTACGAACCTGCTAAGGCAGCATCACAATGAATGTAATGATCGTGTATCGCGAGTTTTCGCAATATACTTTTTACGCGTGAAACATCGTCTTTAGCTTCTTTCATTGTGGTTCCGTGAGTGGTTAAGACAATGGCGGGCTTATGACGGTTAAATTTTAGTGTTTCTTCGAGATCGGTATAGTCGATTTCTCCATTTTCCTGAGAGCGAATTACGATGCTCGGAATGTTGAGTAAGTGGATATTTTTCTTAACACTGTAATGGGTAGATTCTGAATAGTACACCATGGCCTTCGGAAACATCTCTCTAGCGATGTACAATCCGTACAAATTACTCTCCGATCCACCGTTGGTAACATATCCCCAATAATCTTTCGGGTTGGCTCTGAATAGCTTCGCAAAAAAGTCAACGACTTCGCGTTCTATTTCATGTGTTTGAACTTTATAGGTACTGCTTTCAAAAGGATCCCCTAAGTTATTGATGGGGTACTGTAAAAACTCGTATAGCGGCTCGTAATTAAAATCTTTTGACACCGGATATCCTAAGAAGGAATCTCTCGCTTCGCGTACGTCATTTAATAAAGCCGTTAATTTTTCTGTGGTACTAACTTTCGTGTTCATCTGCTATTTCTACTTAAGTTATATCCGCAAATGTAGTGTTTAGAAGAAAATACTACCATAATAATAGTATATTTAGATTATAATACTGTTTTGTTTGATTTTAAAGATTATTTTTGCATAGCACGTACACTTAGCATAAAGATTTAGAAAATACCACTGATTATGGATCGTATCGACAAGAAAATTTTGAGGGAATTACAAGAAAATGCCAAGCAAAACACGAAAGAAATTGCCGCAAAAGTAGGACTGACAGCGACACCGACCTATGAGCGTATCAAAAAATTGGAGCGTGAGGGTTATATAGATAAGTACGTGGTACTACTCGACAGCGCTAAGATTGGCAAGCAAATTATTGCGTACTGTCAAATTACCCTTTTTAAGCACCAGCGTAGTTTAATAGACTCTTTTAAAGATACGATGCTCCAATTGCCTGAAGTTATGGAGTGCCATCACGTGTCAGGGAATTTTGATTTTTTATTGAAAATTGCCGTTCGAGATATGAATGATTTCCAAGAATTCATCAATGAAAAACTGTCGGTAGTGGAGGGGATTTCTACAATACACAGTTCCTTTGTGATGCGTTCGTTTAAAAACTCTACGGCGTTTCCGCTGTAGTTATTTTTTTTGATTTTTAGAGTAACGAGCTAGGGTTTGACGTTCTTTTTCCGATAAGCTATCGTAGCCTTTCCTGTTGATTTTTTCGAGGAGAGCATCAATTTCTTTTTGCTCATTAGCACGCGCTTCGTTATAGCGGTCATCTAGGCTTTGCACGGTTTTACTGGTGGTATTGCGAAAGACCTTCATGTTAGGTTTTTTTTGTAAAAAGCTAAAGTTTGTACGCGTATAAACAACGTAAACGATGATGGGAACGACGCTTAGTGAAATCGGAAGGTAATTTTCTACGAGGGCATGTGGGTACAGCAGTACGGCAATGATGAGTCCGGTAATGGCTCCACCTAAATGGGCATCGTGACCGATATTATCGTTATTGCTTCGCATACCGTAAACAGTATAACCGATATAAAGCAATCCAAACAACCAGCTAGGAATTCCTATCGGAATAAAAAACAGGCTTAATTTCAAGTCAGGAAACAGGGCAATAGCGGCAAAAATAACCCCAGAAACTGCTCCAGAGGCTCCGATAGCACTGTAGTACCAATTGTTTTTATTCATGTACAAAGAAAGGGTACTACCGGCTAATAAGCTCGCGAAATACAACAGTGCAAAGTTGAAGATTCCTAATTGAAACTCTAGCAATGAAGCAAAAGAGTAAAAGCTAAACATATTAAATAGCAGGTGGCTCCAGTCTGCGTGAAGAAAGCCAGAAGTAAGCATGCGCTTGTAATCTTTCTGGTTTAAAATAGCTCCGACATTGAACTTGTAGCGGTTAAAGAAAGACATGTTTTCAAAACCTTGATACGAGAAGGCAATAGTAGCTAATAGGATACAAATTCCGAAGATTCCGAGTTGAGGCATTCCGTGATATTTAAAAGTGAGCAATCTGTCGTGCAAGTATAAAACAAACTTACCGAATAGTATATAAAAAGACCGTTAAAACTTAATTTAACGGTCTTTTAAACAAACAACTAAATTCTAAAACCTATAAAAGTTGAAGAAGCTTGTTCGCTCTTTCGAGCAATATGATTAGAAGCAGTATTGGTTTTCTGCGTTCATTTTGTCTGCGATTAACGTACGTAAAGCAACTACGTTAGGCATGTTAGCGTATTTTGTAAAACGCTTTAATCCCATTAATAACATGCGTTGCTCATCACCTTCAGCGAAAGAAACGATTCCTTCTTTAGCTTTTGAAGTGATTTTTTCGATGGCGTTGAACAAGTTCAATTTAGCCATAGCGATTTGTACTTCTTGACTAGCCTCACCACTGCGTTTTGCATTTTTCTCAGTTCTCAAAATAGCACTCTCTGCCATGTAGATTTCGATTAAAATGTCAGAAGCAGCCATTAATAATTGTTGGTGTTGCTCTAATTCTGGTCCAAATTTTTGGATAGCTGAACCTGCTACCATTAAGAATACCTTCTTTAATTTTGCGAGAATCTCCTTTTCTTCTGAGAATAATTCAGAGTAATCAGGGGTGTCAAATGAAGGAATTCCCATCAATTCATCAGCAACTGCCATAGCAGGCTCCAATAAATTTACGTGTCCTTTCATGGCTTTCTTTACTAACATTCCCACTGATAACATGCGGTTAATTTCGTTAGTACCCTCGTAGATTCGTGAAATACGAGCATCTCTCCAAGCAGACTCCATTGGTGTTTCTTCTGAGAATCCCATTCCTCCAAAAATTTGGATTCCTTCGTCAGTACAGTTCTGTACGTCTTCAGAAACCTTTACCTTTAAGATAGAACATTCAATTGCGTATTCTTCTACTCCTTTTAACTCAGCTTCTTGGTGCGTGTTTCCTTCTTCTTGACGAATAGCGATACGGTCTTCAATGTTTTTAGCTGCACGGTAAGTTCCAGACTCTCCAACGTAGCAAGCAGTCGCCATTTCAGCTAATTTAGCCTTGATAGCACCGAAGTTTGCGATAGGAGTTTTAAACTGAACGCGCTCGTTAGCGTACTTTACACTTTCAGTAATTACACGACGTTGTGCATCTAAACAGGCTGCCGCTAATTTGATACGCCCAACGTTTAAGGCATTCATGGCGATTTTAAATCCACCACCACGCTCTGATAACATGTTTTCTACAGGTACTTCAGTATCGTTGAAGAATACCTGACGAGTAGATGATGAGCGGATACCTAATTTGTGCTCTTCTTCACCTAAGGTAATTCCGTTTGGATTGTTAGGATCGTATTCAACGATAAATCCAGTGATGTTTTTATCGTCTTCGATACGGGCAAATACGATGAAAATCTCAGCAAAACCTGCATTTGAAATCCACATTTTTTGTCCGTTAATTTTATAAGTCTTCCCGTCTTCAGACAAGGCAGCGGTCGTTTTACCAGAGTTGGCATCTGATCCAGCTCCTGGTTCCGTTAAACAGTAAGCTCCGAATTTTGTTCCTGTAGCCAATGCTGGAACGTATTTTTTCTTTTGCTCTTCTGTACCGTAAAGCGTGATAGGCATCGTACCAATTCCGGTATGTGCACCGAAAGCGGTAGCTACAGATCCAGTGGCTCCTGAAAAGTAGTCACAAGTAAGCATGGTAGAAACAAATCCCATTCCAAGCCCGTCGTACTCTTCTGGTACGGCTACACCTAAGAATCCTAACTCTCCAGCTTTGCGCATTACCTCTTCTGTCAATGCGTAATCTTTTGCTTCGAATTGTGGTTTTTTAGGCCAAATTTCTCTGTCTACGAACTCCTTTACTGAGTCGCGCATCATTTGTTGCTCTTCAGAAAAATCTTCAGGTGTGAAAACGTCTTCACATTTCGTTTCTTTTACGAGGAACTGTCCTCCGCGTAATATATCTTTATTAATGGTCTCCATTGTTGTTTAATGTTTTTGTTAGTTTAAGAATTCAAAAATACCTGCAGCACCTTGTCCGGTTCCTACACACATCGTTACCATACCGTACTTGTTGTTCAATGAACGCTTGCGCATTTCGTCGAATAACTGTACCGATAGTTTTGCTCCAGTACATCCTAGTGGATGTCCGAGGGCAATAGCTCCTCCATTTACGTTAATGATGTCAGGATTTAATCCAAGTTCTCTAACAACAGCTAATGATTGAGAAGCAAAAGCTTCGTTCAATTCAATCAAGTCGATGTCGTTTTGCTGTAATCCAGCTTGCTTTAAAGCTTTCGGAATGGCAGCTACGGGTCCAATACCCATAATTCTAGGAGGTACACCTGCGGCAGCATAGCTTACCATACGTGCAATAGGCTCCAAGTTTAACTCTTTTACCATGTCTTCGCTCATGACCATAACAAAGGCAGCACCATCACTTGTTTGCGATGAGTTACCTGCAGTTACTGATCCATTTGCGGCAAAAACGGGACGTAATTTAGCCAAGGCTTCTACGCTAGTTCCTCTACGAGGTCCTTCGTCTTTGTTTACAGTGTATTGTTTTGTCGCGCGCTTTCCGTTAGCGTCGATATAAGTTTCTTCTACGTTGATAGGAGCGATTTGATCTTGGAAACGATCCGAATCCAAGGCTTTTAACGCTTTTAAATGCGATTCGTATGCGAACTGATCTTGGTCAGCACGCGATACGTTGTACTGCTGTGCTACAGCTTCGGCAGTATTTCCCATTCCCCAGTAGTAATCTTCATGACCTGCATTTACGAGGTCGTAGTTCAATTCAGGCTTAAAACCAGTCATCGGAACTGAACTCATACTTTCTGTACCACCAGCGATGATACAATTCGCCATTCCCGATTGAATTTTAGCAACAGCCATACCGATGGTTTCCAATCCTGATGAACAGAATCTGTTAACCGTAACTCCAGGTACATCTACTGAATCTAACCCGATTAACGAAATAATACGAGCCATGTTCAATCCTTGCGATCCTTCTGGCATTGCGTTACCTACGATGACATCATCAATACGAGTCACGTCAAATTCCGGTAACTTATCCATCATAAATTTGATGGTCTCAGCAGCCATTTCATCGGCTCTTTTAAAACGGAACACACCTTTTTTTGATTTTCCAACGGCGGTTCTATATCCTTTTACTATATATGCTGTTTTCATGATTTTAGTTTCTTAGTGGTTTACCAGTTTTTAACATGTGCTGAATACGCTCTAATGTTTTGCGCTCCGTTGTTAAACTTAAGAAAGCCTCACGTTCAAGGTCTAATAAATACTGCTCTGTAACTTTGGTAGGCTCTGATAAGTCACCTCCAGCCATTACATAAGCGAGTTTGTTGGCAATTTTCTGATCGTGTTCAGAAATGTATTTTGATGCATTCATCGCATCCGTACCAACTAAGAACATTCCGAGTGCTTGTTTACCTAAAACAAGTACATCTTTGCGTTTTACGGGTTGCGTATACCCAGATTCAGCGAGTAAGATAGCGTGTTTCTTAGCTTCTGCAATCTGACGCTCTTTGTTTACCACTACGACATCTTTACCTTTTTGTAATAAGTTTAGGTCGAAAGCTTCGTGTGCTGAAGTAGCCACTTTAGCCATACCGATGGTCAAGAAGTGCTCTTGTAAAACGTTTAATTGTACATCCCCTTGATGGAATAAGTCTTGAGCGCGAACGGCCATTTCCTTAGATCCACCTCCACCAGGAATCACACCTACACCGAATTCTACCAATCCGATATACGTTTCTGCTGCGGCAACTACTTTGTCGGCGTGTAATGACAATTCACATCCTCCACCTAACGTCATTCCGTGTGGTGCTGCAATCGTTGGAATCGATGAATAACGCATACGCATCATCGTATCTTGGAAGTATTTAATAGCCATGTTGAGCTCGTCGTATTCTTGCTCTACAGCCATCATAAAAATCATTCCGATATTCGCTCCTACAGAGAAGTTAGCTCCTTGGTTACCGATCACTAAACCTTGGAAATCTTTTTCAGCTAAATCAACCGCTTTGTTTAATCCTGCTAAAACATCTCCACCGATGGTGTTCATTTTTGATTGGAACTCACAGTTTAAGATACCGTCACCCAAATCTTCAATCACTACACCTGAGTTTTTGAAAACTTCTTTTGTTTTACGGATGTTGTCGAGGATGATAAATGCATCCTGTCCTGGTTTCTTCACTTGAGCTTGTTGGGTTACGTCGTAGTAATACGTAGCACCGTCTTTTACTGTATAGAAAGCAGTTTCTCCTTTGGCCAACATTTCAGTTACCCAAGCAGCTGGTGTTAATCCTTCTGCTTTCATCAATTCGATCCCCTTTTCAACACCTACGGCATCCCAGATTTCGAAAGGTCCATTTTCCCATCCAAAACCAGCTTTCATCGCATCGTCAATACGGTACAATTCGTCTGAAATTTCAGGAATACGGTTTTGAACATAAGCGAACATAGCGGCAAAGTTTTTGCGGTAGAACGCTCCTGCTTTATCTTTTCCTCCTACCAATACTTTAAATCGATCGATAGGTTTATCAATAGTTTTTGTCAACTCGAGCGTTGCGAATTTAGCACGCTGTTTCGGACGGTATTCAAGTGTGTTTAAGTCGAGTGATAAAATTTCTTTTTTCCCCTCGGCATTTACCGTCTTTTTGTAAAAACCTTGTTTGGTTTTGTTTCCTAACCATTTGTTTTCCATCATTTTTTCGATGAAATCAGGAAGCTTGAATAATTCGTGCGCTTCGTCGTTAGGACAGTTTTCGTAAATACCGTTGGCTACGTGTACTAGCGTATCGAGTCCAACTACATCTACGGTACGGAAAGTAGCTGATTTAGGACGTCCAATTACTGGTCCTGTCAATTTATCAACTTCTTCTATGGTTAATCCTAATTCTTTTACCTGGTGGAAAAGTGATTGAATTCCGAAGATTCCAATTCTGTTTCCGATAAAAGCAGGAGTATCTTTCGCTAATACAGAAGTTTTTCCTAAGAACTTAGAACCGTAATCCATTAAGAAATCAGTGATTTCTTGTTTACAGTCTGGTCCCGGAACTACTTCAAATAATTTTAAGTAACGCGGTGGGTTAAAAAAGTGCGTTACGGCAAAGTGTTGACGGAAGTCTTCACTTCTTCCTTCGTTCATGAACTTGATAGGAATTCCTGAGGTATTCGAAGAAACGATAGTTCCAGGAGTTCTGTATTGTTCGATTTTCTCAAAAACACTTTGCTTAATGTCAAGACGCTCAACAACAACCTCCATAATCCAATCAACATCCTTGATTTTGTGTAAGTCGTCTTCTATGTTTCCAGTAGTAATTCGATCTGCAAATTTCTTGTTGTAAATCGGAGATGGTTTTGATTTTAACGAGGCAGTCAAGGCATCGTTTACCAATCGGTTACGTACAACTTTGTCTTCTAAAGTTAATCCTTTTGCTTTTTCTTTGTCGTTAAGTTCTCGGGGAATAATGTCTAATAATAAAACCTCAACGCCAATGTTGGCAAAATGACACGCAATACCAGATCCCATGATACCAGAACCAACAATTGCTACTTTTTTAATTCTTCTTGTCATTTGTATATTTGTTTTTATACAGCGTCTTTGTTAATGTCTTCATACACTAACTTGTCTGTAATAAGTTTATTGATTGTTGTTGTTACTTTGAAAAAATTTTCCAGCTCTGCATCTGTGATGTATTCGCGCACTTTGTTGTTGAACTGATAAACATGACCTTTAGAAACTTCTCGCATTTCTTTTCCGAAATCGGTAAGTTTCAAAATCACACTCCTTCCGTCATTTGGATTTTTCATTCTGTAAATGAGTTTTTTGTCCTCCATAGTTTTGAGTAACCTCGATAAACTAGTCGGCTCCATTCCCATTAATGGTCCTAGTGCAGTGGAAGGTGTTCCTGCGTCGAAATCAATATTGAGTAAAGCAAAAGCGGTGGCCATGGTGCTGTTGTGTTTCGCAGCTTGCTCGTTGTACATTTTAGCAACGGCCTGCCAAGTTGCCCTTAGCTGGTGATCTATTGATTTGTTTTTATCCATACAGGGTCAAATATATAAAAAAATATTATGCATGCATAGTAAATTGATAAAAAATTATGCATGCATAGTAAATTATAATGCAATTTTTAAGCCCTGTAAATCTATTTTGTTTAAAATTTGAATAGATTTCGTAACATATTGTTAAAATTGAGGACTAACAAAGTGTAAAAAGCTGTAAGTTTGTTTACGCTATCAGATATGAAAAACAATTAATCAACTAAAACATAGTAATGGATACATTATTAGCAATAGACAATGTAGTAAAGAATTACGGAGACCATACTGCATTAAACGGGGTGTCTATGCAAATTCCGAAAGGTAGTGTTTTCGGATTGTTAGGTCCTAACGGAGCTGGAAAGACTTCGCTCATTCGTATAATCAATCAAATTACCATACCCGACAGCGGATCGGTGTACTTAGATGGAGAGGCTTTGGCCCCACATCACGTAGAGCATATTGGCTACTTGCCAGAAGAGCGCGGTTTGTACAAAAGTATGAAGGTAGGTGAACAAGCGTTGTACCTGGCGCAACTGAAAGGCTTGTCAAAGTCAGAGGCAAAAAAGCGCTTGAAATACTGGTTTGACAAGTTTGAAATCGGTGCGTGGTGGGGTAAGAAAATTGAAGAGCTTTCCAAAGGGATGGCACAAAAAGTACAGTTCATAGTAACAGTATTACACCGTCCTAAATTGTTAATTTTTGACGAACCATTTTCAGGGTTCGATCCTATTAATGCGCAGTTGATTGCCAAAGAAATTTTGCAGTTAAGAGACGAAGGGGCGACCATCATCTTTTCTACCCACAGAATGGAGAGCGTAGAGGAGATGTGCGATTATATAGCACTCATCAATAAATCTAATAAAATTCTCGACGGAAAATTAACGGATATCAAAAAGGAGTTTAGGTCGTTCACCTACCAGGTAGGTTTAAACACGGCTAATCAAACTCAGGTAAATGCCGAGTTAAAAGAACGTTTTAAGGTAAGTCCAGCTGATTTTGAAATGCTCTCAAATGGGTTGACTGTGAATGTACAGTTATCAGCAAACGATTCACCTAATGAGCTACTGTCTTTTTTAACGAGTAGAGGAGAAGTACAGCATTTTGTAGAACTCGTGCCTAGTGCCAACGATATCTTTATTCAAGCAATCCAAAAAAATAGTTAGTGATGAAAAAGTTACAGTTAATTATTCAGAGAGAGTTTATTGCCAAGGTGCGTAATAAATCGTTTATCGTAATGACCTTTTTGAGTCCGCTCATAATGGTCGGAATGGGATTCTTGGTCTTCTTCCTGATGAAAAAGAACGACGAGAAGGTGAAGCAAATTGTGTTTGTAGATGAATCAGGATTGTTTGCACAGGATGTGTTTAAGGATACCAAAACGGTAAAATTCCAAGATTTTACTAAAATGGGGATTGACGATTCCAAAGAAAAAGTTAAGGAGGGAGACTATTACGGGGTGGTACACATTCCGAAAGTAGATAGCTTAGAGTTGTTGGCAAAGAACATAACCTTCTATTCTAAAGAGTCTCCTAGTTTAAACGTCATCGGTTCTTTAGAAGATAAAATCGATAAGAAGATTCGCAATGAGAAGTTAGAGTCTTTCGGGATCGATTTGAATAAGATTAAAGCGTCACGTATTTCTTCCGAAATAAAAATGTACAATTTTTCAGGAGAAAAGTCTTCGAAGCTCATCAATGGATTAAAGATTGGAGTTGGAGCCATTGCAGGTTACCTACTCATGATGTTCGTAATGATTTACGGTACTTCGGTAATGCGAAGCGTGATTGAAGAGAAGACGAGTAGAATTATCGAGGTCATAGTGTCTTCGGTAAAGCCGTTTCAGTTGATGATGGGGAAAATTATAGGGAATGCAAGTGCAGGATTGTTACAGTTTGTCATTTGGGGGATACTCCTCTTGGTGATTAGCGTAGTGGCGAGTACAGTATTCGGGATAGATATGACCGAGATGCAAGCTGCTAAATTAAATCCAGAACAAGTGGCTGACATGCAACAGATGGCAGGAGGAAAAGAGCAAGAGATTTTTAAGGCAATTTTTGAGTTGCCTTTGGTAAAGATGTTCTTCCTTTTTATCTTTTACTTCCTCGGAGGGTATATGTTATACAGTTCGCTGTTTGCTGCTGTAGGTGCTGCCGTGGATAATGAAACGGATACCCAGCAGTTTATGATGCCAATTATGTTGCCTTTGATATTAGGAGTATACGTCGGTTTTGCTACTGTAATTAACGATCCTCACGGTCCTATTTCAGTAATCTTCTCCTATGTACCCTTTACATCACCAATAGTGATGCTTATGAGAATTCCGTTCGGAGTTTCATGGTGGGAAATTCTCATATCGATGGTGTTACTCATCGTAACCTTTGTTTTTATGGTTTGGATCGCTTCAAAAATTTACCGAGTAGGTATTTTGATGTACGGTAAAAAGCCAACCTATAAAGATTTGTGGAAATGGATGCGTTACAGCGGTTAAACATATCAAAAAGCAGTTACTTGAGTAACTGCTTTTTTTTATCCTGTGCTATTTGTACTTTTAACTCGTGAAAGAAATTAACAACTTTTTAAATTATTCCTTTAAGTTTAGTAAGGAAATAAGCATCAGTATCAAGTCAATATTACTGTTGTTAATCGTTCTTGTAGTAGCTTCGGTACTATTGAGGTCGTTTAAGAAATTTGTGGTTCGAAGGTTGGAACGCGAAGACCAAAATAAATTTGATACCGTATTTTCATTTGCGAGCTGGTTGGTATACATTGTCATTTTCCTCGTAACACTGAGTTCTTCAGGGGTGAATGTTACGGCGATTTTTGCGGCTTCCGCAGCCTTATTGATCGGTGTGGGTTTGGCTTTGCAAACATTTTTTCAAGATATTATTTCGGGGATATTTATCATCGTTGACCAGAGTGTTCACGTGGGCGACGTTATTGAGCTCGATGGTAAAGTCGGTCGCGTCGTAGAAATCAAGTTGCGCACCACCCGTACGGTTACCATAGAGAATAAAGTTTTGGTAATTCCCAATCACAAATACCTTACCAGTAGTCTGTTTAATTGGACGCAAAACGGCAGTACTGTTCGAGAGTATGTGAGTATTGGTGTCGCTTACGGAAGCGATGTAGAAAAGGTAAAAGAGTTGTTGTTGTTAGCGGCTAAAGAACACCCAAAAGTATTGAGTGCTCCAGAGCCGATGGTATTGTTTGAAGATTTTGGCGATAGTGCTTTGCTGTTTAAGCTGGTGTTTACTATCGATGATAGCTTTTTAGCGATGATAGCCAAGAGCGAGCTGCGCTTTGCCATCGATGCTTTGTTTAGAGAACACAATATTAGTATTCCTTTCCCTCAGCGCGATATCCATCTTATCAAACATTGATGTTAACGGTATTTTCCGATACTATTTCCGTATTCGTATTGGGAATTGATGGAGTTTTTATGTTGAAAGATAGCAATATCAGGATTTTCAAAGAGCAAGAGTAGTTGCCCGTGATTACTTTTAAAACTTCCTAATTGGTACCCTTTGCAAACGGCCCTACCTTGTAATTCAGTGGCGAGTGCTACCCCGTTTTTTACCGAATCTCCAATGGCTATCAAAGCCACTTTACCAATGTCCTTTGTGTCGAAAATTAAAACGCCTTTAGAACTGGCATAGGAGAATCCTCCATAGGCTTCTGTTTCCGTAATGGTGAATTGTCCTTTTCGGTATTGCACGAGTTGGTTTTCTGTTCCAATACTAAATGCTGTGTGTAAAAGCGTCCCAATTACTGGAGCGTGAATACTGGCGTAATTGTTTTGCGGAATACTGTAGTGTACGATTTTTCCGTTGTAGAAATAATGATTGTATGGCGTATTTCCTAGGAGTTGATGGATGGACTGTGTTTTGTAATGCGGGGCGATGAGTATACTGTGAAACTGCCCGTTTTTATCGATTACTTGCTCTTGATTGAAGTAGCAATCCGAGGGTGCCGATACACTGTCATTTGTGTTAGGAGTATCAATGCTGCGATAGGTAGAAATGCCAGATTTAGGATCGGAATCAGGTAGTGATAAATCCAGGTAATCTTGATAGCAATGCCAATGGGTAGCCATGCTGCCTTTCAAATACATACTTTCGTTAAAGAAGGTATTGATTTCGTTGCGCAATTGCGTTAAGGAACTCGGAGATTGTAAATAGGTTCCCCAAGAGTACATAAATTGCTCCGCCCAGTGTTTAAAGTTGAACCCGTTAATGTGGTTGCGGTGATTGTACAGGTACTGCGTGTTTTGGTCAACAGTGATTTCTTGTTGCAACAACCAATAAAAGTGAAGGCCTAGGTTAATATACTGTTCTGTGTGTTGCTCGTTATCTGTCAGTGTAATCTGTAAGCTACTTGATTTTGAAATTTCGTTTAAATACAGGAAAAACTGCCCTATAGTTTCCGGCCATCCGTTTTTGTTTAGATGTTCATCGATACTCGTGTATACTTGTTTTGAGATGTGCTGCTTGGCGTAAAACTTTGCTTTCTGCAAGGCTTCCTCAATGCTGTGGAGGAGTTGAGGGTTGATGAGGAGCTGGTTGGCGAGTTGAATTAATGGGTAGTGATGTTCGTCCAAGCGATGCTGCTCTTCCTGTGTGCGGATGCCGAAAACCCATTCCCAAATAATGGGAGATGACGGAAAGCTAACCTTGCATAAAAATTGTAGGTGCTCGGGTGTTTTTTCATTTTCAAAGACGCTTACTGGGATAATTTCAAATCCGTTGATGAATTTGGTAGCAGCAGCGAAAATTTCTCGATGCTCATAACTCAGAGGTCTGAAAAAAGCTTCAGCAATAGGGGATGACTGTGCGTTAGAGGGTGATGTAATTTCCATAGAGTTCGTTGTTTTTAAATTCGTTTATCTGACTTGGAAAATAATATCAAAAGGGGGTGATTTAGTTGTGATTTTCAACCCAATCTAAAGTAAGATAGTTCTTTTTTTTATGTTTTCCAATTTTTAAGTGTTTAAAAATGAGTTTGTTGTGTGTTGGTGTTTCTTTGGTTTCTACGTGATGGGTAAAAGCAGTCGGAAAGATTGTATTAGGATTTAGGGAGCTGTTTTTTTAAAAATCTGTATTTTTAACCGACGGCTGCACCGTAAATTGGCACGATAGGTGCAGTGTATAACTAAAATAAAAAAATGAAGGCAGTAAAGCTGCGAGTATAGATATGAGTAAAATATTAATTATAGAAGACGAAGCTGCAATTCGCAGAGTTCTAAAAAAGATCATTTCAGAAGAAAATGACAGTTACGAAGTAGAGGAAGCAGCTGATGGACTGGCCGGAATTGAAATGATTAAAGATCGCGATTTTGATTTGGTATTGTGTGATATTAAAATGCCGAAGATGGACGGTGTTGAGGTGCTGGAAAAAGCCCGAAAAATTAAGCCCGAAATCCCAATGGTAATGATTTCTGGACACGGGGATTTGGATACTGCTGTCAATACCATGCGACTCGGAGCTTTCGATTATATTTCTAAACCGCCAGATTTAAATAGATTACTCAATACGGTTCGCAATGCCCTGGATAGAAAAGAATTGGTCGTAGAAAATAAGCGCCTTAAAAAGAAAGTGAGTAAGAGCTACGAAATGGTAGGAGAAAGCGCTGCGATCAATCATATCAAAGAGATAATTGAAAAGGTAGCTGATACCGATGCCCGCGTATTAATCACTGGTCCAAACGGAACGGGAAAAGAGTTGGTGGCGCATTGGTTACACGAGAAGTCGAGTAGGGTAAAAGCCCCGATGATCGAAGTCAATTGTGCTGCAATTCCTTCAGAGTTGATAGAGAGTGAATTGTTCGGTCATGTAAAAGGGAGTTTTACTGGTGCGAACAAAGACAGAGCAGGGAAGTTTGAGGCTGCCAATGGAGGGACTATTTTCCTAGATGAAATTGGAGATATGAGCTTGTCAGCACAGGCAAAAGTACTGAGAGCTTTGCAAGAAAACAGAATTTCTAGAGTAGGGTCGGATAAAGATATTAAAGTGAATGTACGCGTAGTTGCGGCGACGAATAAAGATCTAAAAAAGGAAATTGCAGAAGGTCGTTTCCGAGAGGATTTGTACCATCGTTTAGCGGTAATCTTAATCAAAGTACCCGCGTTGAACGACCGTCGTGAAGACATCCCTTTGTTGGTGAAATTCTTCGCTGAGAAAATAGCCAGCGAACAAGGAACTCCTAAAAAGCAGTTTTCGGAAGCTGCCATAAAATTATTGCAAGAGTACGATTGGACCGGGAATATACGTGAATTGAGAAACGTAGTCGAACGCTTAATCATTCTCGGAGAGCAAGAAGTCTCAGAAAATGACGTACAGCTATTTGCTAGCAAATAGTTCTCAAAAAAAAGAAGAGTATTTTACTCTTCTTTTTTTATTTTAAGGATGCTGCCCTTGATTAAAAGCGATCGAGATTCATTACTTTATGCCAAGCGCTTACAAAGTCTTGGATAAATTTTTCTTTCGCATCTTCACTAGCGTATACTTCTGCCAGTGCACGAAGTTCGGAATTCGAACCAAATACGAGGTCAACTCTGCTAGCCATCCACTCGAGCTTTCCTGTTGAGCGGCGGGTTCCATTAAAGTATTCACGACGCTGATCAGTAGGTTCCCACGCAATCCCATCGTCTAAGAGATGAATAAAGAAATCGTTACTTAAAGTGCCTGGACGTTGGGTTAAAACTCCGTGTTTAGACTGATTGTAGTTGCTGTCCAGTACGCGCATACCTCCTAAAAGTACCGTCATTTCCGGAGCAGTTAATCCGAGGAGCTGTGCACGGTCGATCAACAATTCTTCTGAGCTCACCAGATCACCTGCTTTTCTGTAGTTTCTAAAGCCGTCAGCTCTGGGTTCGAGTACAGCAAATGAACTGGCGTCTGTTTGCGATTCCAAGGCATCATTTCTTCCGGGCTTGAAAGGTACTTCGATGTCAAACCCTGCAGCAGCTGCTGCTTTTTCAATTCCTACAGCTCCTCCGAGAACAATAAGGTCAGCTAGCGAAACTTTTTTCGCGTCTTTTTGTGTCGCGTTAAACTCTTTTTGAAGGAGTGTTAGTTGCTTTAGAACGCGTTTAAGCTGTGCTGGATTGTTGACTTCCCAGTCGTTTTGTGGGGCGAAACGGATGCGTGCACCGTTAGCACCTCCACGTTTGTCAGAACCTCTAAAGGTAGCAGCACTAGCCCAGGCCGTACTGACGAGTTCTTGAATGCTCAAGCCACTGTCAGCAATACGTTCTTTGAGAGATTGCTGGTCAGCGTGGTCTATAAGAAGGTAATCAATGGCAGGAATTGGATCTTGCCAAATGAGCTCTTCAGTGGGTACTTCACTTCCTAGGTATAGTTTTTTAGGTCCCATATCTCTGTGGGTGAGTTTAAACCAGGCACGAGCAAAAGCATCGGCAAAGACTGCTGGATTTTCATAGAATCGCTTTGAAATAGGTGCGTAAATAGGATCGAGTTTTAAAGCCATGTCCGCGGTGGTCATCATTAAATCTTGACCCTCGTTCGGATTGTGAGCTCTCGGTGCTTGTTGTGCCTTAGATGCTTCAGTAGGCTTCCATTGATGTGCACCAGCCGGACTTGTGGTAAGTTCCCAGTCGTAGTTTAATAGCACTCTAAAATAATCGTTGTCCCACTGGGTAGGGTTGGGCGTCCAGGCACCTTCGATACCACTGGTAATCGTATCATCACCTTTTCCAGACTTAAAACTGTTTTTCCATCCTAGTCCTTGTTCTTCGATACTCGCTCCTTCGGGTTCTCTTCCAACGAATTGATCAGGGTCTGCGGCACCATGAGCTTTACCAAATGTATGTCCGCCTGCTACCAGTGCAACCGTTTCTTCATCGTTCATAGCCATTCTTCCGAAGGTTTCTCTGATATCTCTAGCAGAAGCTATCGGGTCAGGATTTCCGTTGGGCCCTTCTGGATTCACGTAAATTAACCCCATTTGAACGGCGCCGAGTGGATTTTCCAATGCTCTGTCACCCGTATATCTTTTATCTCCTAACCAAGTAGTTTCGGGTCCCCAATAGATATCTTCTTCTGGTTCCCATATATCTTCGCGTCCACCACCAAAACCAAAGGTGGTAAAGCCCATCGTTTCCAAAGCTCTATTTCCGGCATAGATCATCAAATCTGCCCATGACAACTTATTTCCATATTTTTGTTTAATGGGCCAAAGTAATCGTCTTGCTTTGTCGAGATTTCCGTTATCAGGCCAGCTGTTTAATGGAGCAAAGCGTTGCGATCCGGAACTACCACCACCTCTTCCGTCATGGATACGATAGGTTCCGGCACTGTGCCAAGCCATACGGATAAAGAAAGGACCGTAATGACCGTAATCAGCAGGCCACCACTCTTTTGAATCGGTCATTAAAGCATCGAGGTCAGCGGCTAATTCTTTTAAATCCAGTGTAGCAAAGGCAGCCGCGTAGGAGTAGTCAGGTCCCATTGGGTTCGATAGGGAAGAATGTTGTCGAAGTATCGATAGTTTTAGTTGATTTGGCCACCAATCTCTGTTGGTTGTTCCACCTCCAGCACCCGTATTGTGAGGGCCGAAACCAAAAGGGCATTTACCAGTACTCGCGTTGTTTGATGAATTGAATTCTGTCATGATGTTTCGTTTTATAGGTTCAGGTCAAAATTACAGTAAGTGTTTCAATAATTTTTATCTATAATTTTTATTGTAAAATTGTTTTTGTTAATAGTAGTACTTCTTTTTAAAGTTAATTCTTTGTTTTGTAGAAGTTTAACTAATTTAATTTAAAATAATTATAGTTGCTAATTGATGGTATTGATTTATTCTATAGTTTGATAGGAAAAAAAGTGGGGAAATCTAATTTTTATCAATAGAAACCCAATACCTTTGCCTGTGTTTCAAACGAACACAATAAAATTATTAATCATATAAAAAATTAAAAAGATGGCTACATTAGTTGGTAAGAAATTTCCAAATTTAAGCGTTGATGCAATGAACGAAATGGGAGATACGTTCAAAGTAAATGTTTTAGAAGAGGCTGTAAACAACAAGAAAAAAGTAGTATTATTTTGGTATCCAAAAGACTTCACTTTTGTTTGTCCAACTGAATTACACGCTTTCCAAGCTGCATTACCAGAGTTTGAAAAGAGAAATACAATCGTAATCGGAGCTTCTTGTGATACTCCTGAAGTACACTTTGCTTGGTTAAACCAATCAAAAGACAACGGAGGAATCGAGGGAGTTACTTATCCTTTATTAGCGGATAGCAACCGTAACTTATCATCAATTTTAGGGATCTTAGACATCACTAACGAAACTTATGATGAAGCTACAGGAACTGTTCAAGTTGAAGGAGATAACGTAACTTACAGAGCTACTTATATCATTGATGAGGAAGGAACTGTTGTACACGAAGGTGTAAACCACATGCCAATCGGACGTAATGTAAATGAGTACTTACGTTTAATCGATGCTTACACGCACGTACAAGAAAAAGGTGAAGTTTGTCCTGCAAACTGGGAAGAAGGAAAAACTGCAATGCAACCTAACGCAAAAGCAACTGCTGAGTACTTAGCAGCAAACTAATAAATTACAAAGTTCGTGTTTTCGGACACGAACTTTTCTCTTCGAGGCATGCCTAATGCCCATGACTATTCTCTTTGAGAATCCTAAAAAAACTTAAAAAATGTTACAAGAATTAAATCAAGACAATTTGGCTCAAATTGTTTCGGATAATAAAACCGTAGTGGTACAATATTCAGCAACTTGGTGTGGTAATTGCCGCATTATGAAGCCTAAGTTTAAGAAATTGGCAAACGAAAATGAATCGGTAGCCTTTGTCATTGCGGATGCAGAAAAATTTCCGGAAAGCCGACAATTAGCTACCGTTGATAACCTACCTACATTTGCAACTTTTGTAGATGGTAAGTTTGTGAACCAAACACAAACCAACAAATTTGATGTGTTAAAAGAATTAGTAAGCGAAGTACTTTAGGGATATGAAATTACCAGTGATTAAGCATTTGACTTCATTTATAGAAGAAAATGATCAAGATTACGTTTTGGAGACCATCGAAACGCTAGAGGCATTAACCGAAGTTCCTTCATTAAAAGATGAGGAGTTGGACGTGATTGGGGAGTTAATTTCCAATATGTATGGAGCCATCGAGGTTGATAAAATGATCAAAGACGGTACTCCTAAAAAAGAGGCCTTAAATAATTTTATGGGTCGCGTTTTAGGATCGATAGATAAATAAAACCGAGGTTACTCGGTTTTATTTTTATGAGTAGTACAATACAATTCGCTACAGCACTTCCTTGCTGTAGTTCTTTATCAGTAGTTGCTGTAATGGTGAATACACACTAAACATCAATTTGCGCCATAGCCTGTGATGTTTTTACAATGGCAATTCCTGTTTCTTCAAAAGTAAATCCTGATTTTTAGTTAGCAATCTAATCTTATACCGAAGCGTTCGGTGCTTTACTAGCGTATGATATTTTTTGCTAAAAACACAAATTTTTAAGTCTGCAAAAACCTTAGGATTTAAATTTTATACTTGAAAATAATAGTTTCTTCTGGGCAATCTGTTGGTTGATGAAGTAGCAGGTTTCAACCTTTCTTGTTAACTTTTTGTAGGTGTTTTTTTGTAAAGGGAGGTTTTTTTTGTTAAAAAAAGTTAAAAAAGTGTTATATTGTTAGTGTTGTTTGTTTTTATTATTGGGGGGAGTATATGAAAGAAAAAAGCTACACTGTACTGTATTACTCACAGTGTAGCTTGTTTTTTATGTAGATCTTGGTCAACTTATTTATTGACGCGTATCGTGATTCTTCTATTGGTGATAATCGTAGTTGTGGCCAGTCCAAAGGTATAACGGACATTGTTAGTAAGTGCAGTGATTCCTGCAAATTGAAATACATTACTACCTAAATTGGTCGCTCCTGAAATTGGCGTTTCATCGGCAAAACTCCCATCGTTATCCGTATCCACTAGGAGTCTTAAATTTCCTGTAGAAATTCCTGTGAGTCCGCTGGTGTCAATGCGTAAATCCACGGCACCAACATCGACTGCTGTTCCTCCTGAATTCACCTCATTGACTCTCCAAATACGTTGTAGTCTGGAAGCGATAATGTCAGGTGCATTGGTGGTACTACTTAGTTGAAAATTGCCATTGTCGTGTCCCCATAATAAGAATTCATTGTTGCCAAGCCCCGTAGGGTTCAGGATTCTGATTACTCCGGTACCTTGAGCATCGGTATGTAGGTTACTGGCATCAACACGTCCAATCCCTGCCACGTCAAAATCAAAGTTTCCAGCGGCGGCATTGTCTTGCGTATAAATATCTGTAGGGATAGCAATGCTATTGTATTTGGCAGAGAGGTAGTTGTCAACGATAATTTTTTGAGCGTTGTTAATGCTGGTGTTGAAGAAAATCACCTCGTAGAAGTTACCGCTCGCTTCATCCGATCCGTTGGAGTTACGACCTATGCGATCAACCGGAATTCCAGCAGTTGTCGATCCGATACCTAAATTTTCAGTGGCGTTGTTTACCCGTACTTCAATGGTATTTACCCCGGTGTTTTTATGGTACGAAAAAATGGCGTCGTTATTAAAAGGAGGAGCGATTCCAGTACGGTAGTCTCCTACACCATAACGGGTAAATCCTACGCGATTGGTATTACTCCATTGTTCAACACGTAAAGAACTCGATGGGTTGTCAAACAGGGAGTTTGAATTCCCGCTATTGACAGGATTAAGAACAAAATAGGCACTGGCATTCGAAAATGTACCGGTGATGGTTCCGTTCATAAATTGTGCGGTTCCAGGTGCTGCATTGAAATTTACGGCATTAAAGGTACCAGTTGTGGTATAGGTAGGGCGGTTGTTCCCCGATTGCGTAAAGTTATTGTTGTTACCACTGTAGTCATTCCAGGTACTTACACGGGTACCATTGGCAGGATTGTCTGCAGTGTTTTCATTGGCATTTAAATCATTTGCCGTTAACCAGATACTCAGAGACGAGCTTCCGTCTCTCGTTCCAACTCCACCCGGTCCGGTTTGACCCTGACTCTCAGTCATACCAAACAGGCTCAATAAGCCTAAAAGTATCGGTTTTAAACGTTTAAACATGTAATTGTCTTTAAATTCGGAATAAATATACTATCAATTTTTATAGTACGTGCAAAATACTGTATTTTTATGCTTGCAATAACACGAACTTAATTTCTTGTATCATTCACATTGTTAGGGCAAGAAGCTGAGTAAAAAAAAATAGAAAGATGAAACGGAAATTATTGATTGTAGCCATGATGATGGGTTGGGGAGCCCATGCTCAAATCGATAGTAATTCACTCATGGGGTTACCGACAGCCACGAATGCTGAAATGACAGCCCTTACAACAGGGGTTGGAATTGGGTCCTTGTTGTTTAATACTACCGATCAACGAGTATATCGCTTTACCAATACGGGATGGCAAGCCGAAACGGATAGTCAAAATGCTTCCCAAGTGAGTTTGGTCACAAATGTCGATGTTGACAATGTAACCGGTGATCCTGGAGCTACTAACGAAACCACCGTTGAAGAGGTTGTACAGGCGATAGCGCCAATTACCTCGAGAGCAGCTCGTGTTTTTTATCCGCCTTCGATAGCCATTGATGCGAGTACCAATGGAACCTTTACCTTAGATTTATACGCACAGTATACCGCACAGTTTGCTACTCCAGTGACTAGTAGTACTGGAGCGCCTGCTGCAATTCCTGTGTACGCAGCTACTGATTTGTATTACTACGTGACTTTTGCTGATAATACGGTGTTCAATGTCAATACCATGTCTATAAATGCCAATGGCGTATTGACGTATACAATTATTGGGCAACCAACAGATTTGAATGCGTTGATCAATGTAGTATTTGTCGTAAAATAAAAAGCCCTTTACTTTGGGCTTTTAATGATGTGTCAATCGGGTAATGAGTGCTGTGTGTTGTGGGAATTCTTCACATAACACGGCTCTTGAAGGAAGTTGAAAGTCTTCAAAATCGAATCCAGGAGCAACGCCACATCCCGTAAAAGCATAAGAATTGGGAGTACTGACCTCCGCTGCGAACCAATGCCCAGCAGGAACGACAAATTGAGGGAGCTCATCATCTTCCAAACGATTACCGATAGTTACTTTGGTATAGCTGCCGTCAGGAGCTATGATGTGTAAATAAATACTACTTCCGGTGTAAAAATGCCAGATTTCGTCTTGATTTATTTTGTGAAAGGCAGAGAATTTTTCTGATGTGAGTAAAAAATAAATACTCGTAGCATAGTTTCTAGGCCCTGAAAATACTGGAGGTAAGGCAGTTTTTGCTATGAGCTCTGAACTGCGGTAGGTTTCTTTAAAATATCCTCCTTCTGGGTGAGCTATCAACTCAAATTTATCAATGATCTGCTGTGCTGTCATCTTGGTTGTCTTTGTGTTCATTTACTTTTTTTATGATGGCCTTCAGGCGCTCTTTGGTACGTTGCTTTTCCAGTCGTAGTTTGTTCTGTTTTTGTTTCATCAATCGACTGTGCTTGGCCTTGTTGACCGTATTTTTTTCCTTTCCTTTTTTAGGCATAGGTCTTGTTTTTAATAAGTACTGTTAGTCCGGTAAAAGTGAGTATTCCATTGACGATAAGGATAAAAAATCCAAAGTCAAAATTGAACAGTTCTAAGCTGGCAGTGCTAATGAAGAAGGTAACAACAGGAGCGAGTATACATACTATAGGTACCCAACGGTCTTTTACCTGTTGATTGGTGAACAATCCAAAAGAATAAAGTCCGAGTAAGGGACCGTAGGTATAACCGGCAAATTGAAATATTTCAGAGATCACACTGGCATTTGCAATAGAATATTTAAACACTAAAATGGTAGCGACCAGCAATAAGGAGAAGAGTACATGGATTTTTTTTCGAGTACTTTCTCGTTCGGCAGCGCTTTCTTTTTTATCGATTTCTAAGATGTCGATACTAAAGGAAGTAGTCAGTGAAGTCAAGGCGCTATCGGCACTTGAATAGGCCGCGGCAATGAGTCCAAGTAAAAAGAAGATAGCCGTACCGAGACCGAGTTCTCCACTCATGGCTACTTTCGGAAATAATTCATCCTTATGTGCAGCTAAACCTTCATTGGCAGCATAATCTGTTAGCAACACTCCTAAAGCGAGGAAAAAGAAGTTCACGACAACCAATACCAAGGTAAACCAAAACATGTTTTTTTGAGCATCTTTTAAGTTGCGACAACTCAAGTTTTTTTGCATCATGTCCTGATCTAAGCCTGTCATGACAATTGCGATAAAAGCCCCTGAGAAAAATTGTTTCCAGAAATAATTCCCAGCTTTTACATCGTCAAAGAAAAAGGTTTTACTCAGTGGATTCTGTTGGATATAATCAATAAAATTATGAATATTCATCTGGTCTGCAATGCTCGTGATACAAACGCCAACGGCAATGAGCATAAAGAGGGTTTGCAAGGTGTCAGTCCACACAATGGTTTTTATACCGCCTTTAAAAGTGTACAACCAGATGAGGAGTATGGTTAAACTGACGGTTGCCCAAAACGGAATGCCGTACGAATCAAATAAGATAAGTTGTAAGACATTGGCAACTAAATACAAGCGAAATGAAGCGCCTATGGTTCTGGATATGAGGAAAAAAGAAGCTCCAGTTTTGTAGGTGTACTTCCCAAAACGTTCTTCAAGATAGGTGTAAATGGACGTTAAGTTGAGTTTGTAGTACAGCGGTAGTAATACCAAACCAATAACGGCATAGCCCAAAACATACCCCAACACCATTTGCATATAGCCCATTTGTGCACTCTCTACCCATCCAGGAACCGAAATAAAAGTGACCCCTGACAAGGAAGCTCCAATCATTCCGAAGGCTACGAGATACCAAGGAGAGCTATTATTCGCTTTAAAAAAGGTGGCGTTGTTGGCCGATTTTCCGGTGACGTAAGCAATAAAAACCAATACCGAAAAATAAGCGATGATGAGGAGTAAACTATGTATGGGTTGCATGAAAAAAAATTACGAATTACGATTTACGAATGTACTAAATTACGTAAAATTCGCAGCATAATTCGCAATTTCTAGAAAATGCTTAGTGGATGTCGATAACGATGTCCGTTAAATTTTTTCGTACCTTTTTAAGGTCTTTCATATAGTCATCCTCTGCGCGGAATCCTACTGGTAATACTAGTGTTGCCGTTAGGTTGTGAGCATCAAGACCAAGAATTTCATCGTATTTGGCCGGGATAAATCCTTCCATCGGACACGAATCAATGCGTTCATTTGCCGCAACAGTTAACAAGTTCCCTAAAGCGATATAGGCCTGACTACGCATCCATTGTTGGAGCTCCTCAGCCGATTTGTTGGCGATGTTATTAGATAACATTTCCTTGAATGGATTTAAAATCTCATCAGGAGTATTTCTGATTTCCTTCACGAGTGCAAAGTACGCATCTACATCGGCTACCGTAAGTTCTTTAGGAACACAAATGACAAGGACGTGTGATGCCTGCGCTACTTGTTGTTGGTTCCAGGAATGCGCTACGAGTTGTTCTTGAATGTCTTTGTTTTGTACAACAACTAATTTTAAAGGTTGTAAACCGTATGAAGTAGCTGTCAAATTAAAGGCTTCTTTTAGTACGGTAATCTGTTGGTCGTTTAGACTTTTATTATCGTCAAATTTTTTAACGGCATAACGCCATTGTAAATTTTCTATCGATTGGTTCATAAGAATTGTTTTGTAACAAATGTAAGTGAGATTTTTGATTTATATCGAGGAAAAGCATTATTAAAAACAATCGTGTCGAAGGCTTTAGTTATAGTGTTTGATAATTGAGATGTACGCACTGGGTTCAGGACGTACTCTGTAATTGTCGGTTTGTTCAATATGGATAATATTTCCTTCTTTATCGGTGATGATAACTGTCGGAAATACAGTATCACTATCGTAACCTAGCAGTTGAAATCCAAAGGGAATTCCTTGAAGATGGACTATACCCAATGCACGAGCAACGCGGTTCTTGACGTCTTTTACATAGTAAAACGGAACGTTAAATTTTTTGCTTAGATTAGAATGGTGTTGAGAGGGTTGGGGGCTGATGAGTAGTACAGTAGTATTCATTTCTTGGAGTTCTCGATAGTGTGCAGCTACTTCTTTTATTTGAGCCACGCACAACGGACACCAATTTCCTCGATAAAACATGAGAATTTTAAAGTCTCCAGGAAGTTCGTCCGTACTAATTTTTTTTCCATCCGAAGTTTCAAATTCCAGTTTAGGAAGTTGTTGATGAAGTTGCAATTTACTGTCTTTTACAGCGGGTAGGTACGAATACCACGACAAGTAAGCCCACCAAAGGACTACTAAAGAGCTCGTTAGTAAAACGGCATAAGTGTCCAAGTAGAAGAGCGCAATAGCCAGCCCTGTTCCTATGAGTAGGGTATAGGGAAGAACGAAGGCAGAAGTTCTTGCCCTTGGTTTTAGGTATAGGCCAGCAAAAAATACGATTACGGTCATACTCGAGAGTAGGATTCCTAGTTTTTGCAATGAAAAATTGCCGATACTGTACAGTGCTAGCAAGAGTGCCCAAGTAGGGAAAGCCGTGATGAATAGTGATTTAGAAAGGTGTTTCATAGTGCTTTGGTCGTAGAAAAAAAATAAAATTACAGGCTTTGAAAGAAGAATTATTACATTTTGTTTGGAGGCAACGATTGCTGATGAACAAGGACTTAAAAAGTACAACAGGCGCACAGATTCAGATCGTTCGTCCCGGAATCCAGAATTTTAATGCAGGCCCCGATTTTTTAGGGGCAGAGTTAACCATAGATGGAGTCCTTTGGATAGGGAATGTAGAAATGCACGTAGCTGCATCGGATTGGTATGTACATCAACACGAAAGCGATGTAAATTATGATTCCGTTATTTTACACGTTGTTTGGGAATGCGATATGGAAATTTTTACGAAAGGAGAGGTTTTATTGCAATGCTTGGTTTTGAAAGGAGTTATTTCAAAGAAGCTGTTGCGGAATTATCAGGTGCTTTTGACGAAACATCGCTCTTGGATACCTTGTGAAAAACAATTGGCTTCTGTACAAAGTATATACGTGAATCACTGGTTAGAAAATTTGTACGTGCGACGGTTGGAACGAAAAGCTACAGAAATACAACAAGCGCTGTTAGGGAGTAAGAATGATTTTACTGCGGTTTTCTTTCAGTTTTGCGCACAGGCCTTTGGACTTAAAGTCAATGGTTTTGCTTTTTCTCAGTGGGCGCGACAAGTGGATGTTAAAACCCTACGTAAATTGCAACCGAATCACGAGCAGTTAATGGCCTATCTTTTTGGCACCGCAGGAATGTTACGCGACGAGTTGGAAGAGCCTTTTTATTGCTTTTTACAATCCGAATATAAGTATTTGGAACACAAGTTCAGGTTAGTGGAACCCAAGCAATACGGTTTTCAATTTTTTAGAATGCGCCCCGCCAATTTTCCGACGGTGAGAATGGCTCAGCTGTCGGCGGTATTGCACGCGCATCAACAGTTGTTTTCTCGGGTTTGGGAATCGGAAACACTCGAGGAACTCTACGCTATTTTTCAAGTAGAAGTACACGAGTTCTGGGATACACATGTGAGCTTTCACAAAACGGTAAAGCGACAATCACGTAGGTTGACACGAAACTTTATCAATTTGTTAGTCATCAATACTATTATTCCCATGAAGTTTGTATATGCTCGGTTTTTAGGTGGCGATATCACAGAACAGTTAATAGCATTACTGCGTGCTGTTCCTGCTGAGAAGAATACCGTGATTGCCAAGTTTGTGGATTTGCAAGTGCAGGCAAATACCGCCATGGAAAGCCAAGGATTGTTGGAGTTGAAATCGGAGTTTTGCGATAAAAAACGCTGTTTGTACTGCGCTATAGGAGACCAAATTTTAAAGAAAAAATAATGAGAACTTCCCCTAATTGGAGTTGTCATACTCATTGAATATCATATCTTTGTTGTACAAATATCAAATCAATGAAAAAAGTAACAATTGCTATTATGGCGGCTTCTGTAATGTTATTGAGCTGCGAAAGTAAAACAAAAACGACAGAAGGAAGCTCATCAGAGGCTACAGTACAAACCGCTGAAAAGAACGCAGAGGAGAAAGGAGCTATTTGTTTGCTCGACAAGCTTTCTATACGCGAAACTGCAGAACCTAAAGGAAAGTGGATTACTTCGATGAGTTTAGGAGAACAAGTAAAGCTTACTGGTGAAGAGCAAACTAATGAAGCTACTAAAAAATTGTATGTAAAGGTGCAATTGACAGATGGTAAAGAAGGTTGGACGCCAGCAAGGTTTTTAGCAATCGATGGTAAAGTAGGAGTTATGCAAGAGGCTGCAAGCGTTTACAAGCGTCCTGATTTACTTACCAAAACAGAAAAGAAGTACAGCGTAATGGATATTATCGCGGTTACAGAAAATCAAGGAGATTGGGTAAAGGTAAAAGGTAAAAGAGCCGAAGGACAATACATTGAAGAAGGATGGATTAAGTCGGCAAATATTTCTAATAATGCCGTAGATATCGCCGCTGCTAAATTTGCGAGTATGGCTATGGCTAAGCCTACCATGACAGAGCGTATTGCAGCGTTACAAGAGTTGTTAAAGAATTCTGACCTATCGTCGTCGTCTTTTATAAGTGTTATCGAGGCTAAAATCAAAGATTACGAATCAAAAAATACACCGATAGATGTACAGGACGTTAAGGTAGATGAAGAAAAGAAAGAAGAATAATCACTACTGAGGTCCATACATAAAAAGAGCGAGTTGTACACAACTCGCTCTTTTTTTTATGGGTTTGAAATTTTACCTAGTATAAACTTGGGAATTTCGTTGGATTTGCTTCGTGCATAATGGCATAGACTTTTTCAAAAACATCTTCTGCTGAAGGTTTCGAGAAATAATCTCCATCCGTACCATAAGCAGGGCGATGTGCTTTTGAAGTTAAGGTAGCAGGCTTGCTGTCAAGGAATCGATATCCGTTTTGTGTTTCCAAAACTTCTTGCAATAAGTAAGCCGATGCTCCACCTGGTACATCCTCGTCTACAACGAGTAGGCGATTTGTTTTTTGTAAGGACTTCACGGTGTCGTGAGCGATGTCGAAAGGCAATAAACTTTGCGCGTCCACAACTTCTACATCTATACCTACTTGAGCTAACTCATGAGCGGCATCCATTACGATACGCAATGTAGATCCGTACGATAAAATGGTAATATCACTACCTTCTTTGATAGTTTCTACTACCCCGATAGGTGTTTTAAATTCTCCTAAGTTACTCGGGAGTTGCTCTTTTAAACGATAACCGTTCAGGCATTCAACAACTAAGGCAGGATCATCACCTTCCAATAAAGTATTGTAGAATCCAGCTGCTTGGGTCATGTTTCTCGGTACGAGTACATGCATACCTCTGAGGTTATTGATAATTCCTCCCATAGGTGATCCTGCATGCCAAATTCCTTCCAAGCGGTGTCCTCGAGTTCTTACAATCAACGGTGCTTTTTGCTTTCCGTACGTACGATATCTCAAGGTAGCTAAATCATCACTCATTATTTGCAAGGCATACAATAAGTAGTCTAAGTATTGAATTTCAGCAATTGGGCGCAGACCTCTCATGGCCATTCCAATCCCCTGACCTAAAATGGTAGCTTCTCGAATTCCCGTATCTGAAACGCGTAATTCTCCAAACTTTTCTTGTAATCCTTCCAATCCTTGGTTTACATCACCAATATATCCTGCATCTTCCCCGAAGATAAGTACTTCTGGGTGCTTGGCTAAGAGCGCATCGAAATTATCTCGCATGATAATACGAGCATCGACTAACTTTTCTTCCTCTTCATAGGTTGGAAGAACAGCTTCGATTTGCATTGGGGTTTGAGCGGTTTCGCTTAATAGGTTACTAGAATACTTGTCGTACGCTAAATCCAAATAGTTTTTTATAAAAGTTTGAAGTTGGCTTTTTTCAGCGAACTGCTCTTCTTTTACATAGCGCAAGGCTTTTCTTGCAGCAACTAAAATATCTTTTCTAATCGGTTCGTTAATCGCGTTTAAGTCATTGCTCAATTTACTGATAAACGTACCGTTTTTACTTTTTTCTGCTAGGCGGTTTAACAAATCAACAGCCTGAAGTGCTTCGTTCTTAATTTCACCAGTAAAGGCAGCCCAAGCATTTCTCTTTGCTAAGCTCACTTCCTTTTTAGCGGCCTTTTCTAAAGCGATGAGTTCTTCTTCTGATTCAACGATGTTGAGTGTCACACCGTTTTCATCTTGTAATTCGAAATCTAAGATCCATTGACGCATTTGTGCGATACAATCGAATTCTCCTTCCCAAGCTAAACGATCTTTTGACTTATAGCGCTCGTGTGAACCTGAAGTGGAATGACCTTGTGGTTGCGTTAATTCTTTTACGTGAATTAATACGGGCACGTGTTCTGTTCTAGCAATATTGGCAGCCTTGTTATAAGTGTCAATTAACTGCACGTAATCCCAACCGTTTACTACGAAAATTTCATAGCCTTTCCCTTTTTCGTCACGTTGAAAACCTTTTAAGATTTCAGAAATACTCTCTTTGGTAGTTTGGTGTTTTGCATGTACAGAGATACCGTATTCGTCATCCCAAACACTCATGACCATAGGAACTTGTAATACACCGGCAGCATTGATGGTTTCAAAAAACAGTCCTTCACTAGTACTGGCATTTCCAATGGTTCCCCAAGCTACTTCATTTCCTTCAATAGAAAAACGTTCGTGGTTGTTGAGTTCCGCAACGTGGCGATAAATTTTTGAGGCTTGTGCCAATCCGAGTAACCTCGGCATTTGTCCGGCTGTAGGTGAAATGTCTGACGATGAATTTTTTTGAGCAGTTAAATTTTTCCATTGCCCGTTTTCATCTAAAGAGTGGGTAGCAAAGTGCCCTCCCATTTGTCTTCCCGCCGACATCGGATCTGCTTCGATGTTGGTGTGCGCATAGAGCCCGGCAAAAAATTGCTGAGCAGTCAATTCGCCAATGGCCATCATGAAGGTTTGATCGCGGTAGTATCCCGATCTGAAATCTCCATTTTTGAAGGCCTTTGCCATTGCTAACTGCGGTACTTCTTTTCCATCTCCAAAAATCCCAAACTTAGCTTTCCCTGTTAAAACTTCTCTCCGACCTAGTAAACTACACTCTCTACTTACGCGAGCAACCTTGTAATCTTCAAGTACTTCGTTTTTAAAATCGTTAAAAGAAATTTTTTGAGCGTTAGCCAATTCAGTATTATGCGTCATAATCATCAATTTTAAGTACGTGCACAAAGATAGTTTTTTTAATTGAATTTTAAAAATCAATCTTTTTATTGAATAATTGTCAATAAAATGTTAAAAAATGATATTTTATTGAGGATATTATAAAATACCTCTTCGGATAAAATTATAGATACGATCTAAGTTGGTTGTGAAAACAAAACGAATTTTACTAGGATAGGATCCTTGATTAAACTCCCAGCCCTCATTGGTGTAAATGGGGAAGTAGAATTCAAAGATATTGGGAACAAAATTAAGGCGGATTCCATTCTCATAATAGAATTTAGGATCGCTCTTTTTGTTTTTGAGCATGGCAACATCGTTGTACAGTTCAACCCACCTCCAAACACTAACACTGGTGTTTACCGCCAAGGCAAACTGATTGGCACGTTGTGGACTGCTGTATTTAGACTTAAATCCAGCATCGGAGATTACGAATTGCTGACTGAACAACCCTGAGTTTTCAGAACGGCCAAAGAGGTTTTGTTCAAAGAGGTAATCCGAACTTCTGTTTAAGCCAAAACTGAAATAATCACCTTTGGAGTTGTTGGTGATAAACATCCCACCAAATACGCGAATGTCAAATCTCTTTTCGTTAGTGAAAAATTTTCGATAGCGAATATCTGTAGAGAGTTTGGTGAAATTATTACCGAGTTCGAGGTTTACTGCATATTGCAAACGTCTAATAATATCGGGCTTGCTATAAATATATCGGAAATTGAGTACCTTATAACGGTCCTCTTCGGTCACAGGGGCTCCGGGAGCTACTTCCTTACGGATGTAAAACAAACGAGTGGTAAACGATTTGAAACCGACATCTCGCAGTGTTTTTCTTCGAAAAGCAATGCTCACATACGGAACAAAAGTATTGTATCCGAGTTCTGGGGCATAGTGGAAATTGCTACCCTGAATACCGTAACGTATTTTATAAATGGAAGTGCCTTGAAAAAAATGATCGTAGCCTAACGAGAAAGCCCCAGTAAAATTTTTACTACGCGTACTGTAGTTAGGGGTGAGCGTAAAACTGAAATTATGAGGAATAATAGGTTGGTTGTTAATTTTCATACCTAAAATTACTCCGTCGTAGAGATTGTACTTAATATCTGGGTAGTAAAACAACTGGTTGTAATACGGATCTTCAATATCTTTTAAAAACCGAAACTGTAGCGGCTTGTTGAGTAGTTTGTTTCCAGTAGTTCTATAGTTGTCAAGCGAATTGTATTCCGGATAACTGTTTTCGTAATTGAGTGCTAGTTTTGTGTAGTTTCCTTTTGGGATTCGTACCGTTTGTGTATGTTGTATTTTAGGGATCCACTGTTTAAACGTAATTTTCTTTTTATCAATTCCGTAGAGGGCTACTGGTGCCGCAAAATCCCTTTTGTTTTTAATGGTCACATCCAAGGAATCTAGATGGGGAACTTTTTTTATAGCACTTATTTTATAGTCGATTTTTTTGTCTGTCTGCAGGTAATCTGTGCGATACCAACTAATATCTTTTGGACTTTTCGCTTCCAAGCTGTCCAAAAAGGCCTGAGGACTGTCGAGATTAAGGTTGGCACTAAAGAGATAACTGCGAAGTATTTTTTGGAAATTGTCTTTCCCTAAATAATCTTGCAAGTATTTGAATCCAAGTCCAGATTTGTATTTACTCACAATTTTCCTATTGAAATTAGACAATGAATCGGCAGGGACGTTCAGCGCTTGGTCGTAAAATTTACGGGCGCTAAATTGATACATAAAAGCGAAGCGATCACGCTGCTTCAGTTTGCTGATATTGTAGTGCTTTAAAGGCCAATAATTAGAGTACTTACCCAGAATGGTGATGTCTGGATAGTAAGTTTTTAGGTATTCCATCATTAAAAACGTCTCTAAAGCGTCTACAAACCAGTACTCCTTGCGTTTGTTGTGTAAAACAACATCGTCTATGTATTTCGAACAAAGTGCCTTAAAAAAGTTGACGTCCCATCTAAAGTTTTTAGGAAAGGGCTTTAACCAGCTCGGGAGTCCGTAAAGCTCGTGTAGTGAGTTTTTACGCGTCGTACTTCGGTCAACAAAGATTTCAGTATGCGGATGTTTACCTAAGTACCGTTCTATAAAATCGATCTGCTTACGAATAATTTGAGTGGTTGTCTTGTTTGAAATTTTTGAACTATACGCATCGGTTTTGATTTCCTGTGTGTTGGTCAAAAAAGATTTAAAGCTCTTTTTAGGATTGATGTGAAGAATGATATCCTTTTTGCGATAACCTACCAGATGATAGGAGCGATAAGTTTTGGCGATTGATTCGTACTGAAAGAGGTTACTTTGCAGTTGGTATTTTTTTGGAAGTTGCAAGTGAATGTCGTAGTTGGCAACATCTTGATAGAGGTCGTCCAAATTTAAATTGCTCATCAATTGCCAGCCATTTTTGTATACGGCAGGAACGATATTCCAAAACCTTAAATGGTAACCGCTTTTAGTTTTTCCATAGCCTGTAAAACGAGCATTGGGAACTCGTAATTCATACAGCATGGTGATTTGTACACTGTCCTTTGGAAAAAGAGGTCGGTTCAAGGTTATTTTTACAATATCTTCTTGGTCTTTTACGGTACTAAATGGCACTTGTTGATAATTGACCGCTAAGTTTTTTATATTGGAATACCCGCGATCTTTCGATTTTGAAAAATGAAATTCCTTTTGATAATCTTCGATAAAGCGCTTTGCCAGCGGTGTATTATCGTCTTTAAAGCTGTTTCCCCAGTTGTGAAGGTACAGCTGTGTTAGCAAAGTGTCACTGGTGTTGTAAAAGGTTATTTTTTGTTGGATTTGAAAGCGATGTAAGCTGTCAATGAGACGAATGTTAGCTTTGATGACGTTGGTTTGCCCCTTGCAAACTAAAGGGCCAAGTAGGGTGAGCAGCACGACAAATAAAGGAATTCGAAACATATATAAAATAAAAAACTCGTTACTTTAATAGTAACGAGTTCTAAATATATATTATTTTTTTAGAAGTTCGGTTTTAATTTATACTTACCGTAGAATTTGTTAAAGTGCTCTACCGCTTCGTCTGCAGTATCGACAATTCTGAACAAATTCAAATCTTCAGGACTGATATTACCTTCTTCTAACAAGGTGTTCTTAACCCAGTCAATGAGGCCACCCCAAAACTTTGATCCTACCAATACAATCGGGAATCGACCAATTTTTTTCGTTTGGATAAGGGTGATAGCTTCAAACAACTCATCAAGTGTTCCAAATCCACCTGGCATTACTACAAATCCTTGTGAATATTTTACAAACATTACTTTACGAACAAAAAAGTAATCAAAGTCTAAACTTTTACCTGGGTCTATCCACGGGTTGTCGTGTTGTTCAAAAGGGAGTTCGATGTTTAATCCTACAGAGGTTCCTTTACCTGCATGGGCTCCTTTATTACCAGCTTCCATGATTCCTGGACCACCACCGGTAATTACGCCAAATCCGTTTTGTGTTAATTTATAAGCAACTTCTTCTGCAAGCTTGTAATACGGATGATCTGGTTTCGTACGTGCCGATCCAAAAATTGATACACAAGGACCAATTTTACTCAGGCGCTCATACCCATCAACGAACTCAGCCATAATTTTAAAAATAGCCCATGAGTCGTTGGTCTTTATTTCATTCCAAGTTTTCTGTTGTAGTTTCTCTATAATTTTTCTATCGTCATTAGGACTCATACTCATAATTTTTTTAATGTTTAGGTTGCTTCAAAAGAAGCCTGCTAATTTACTGATTTTTTTAGTTTGTTGTTGATAAAATATTACTTTTTGTCATATTAATTGATTATGAGTAGTTTGTGAGTTGCTTCTTAATTTTTTAGCTTTGCGTGGTTTTAAGAAAAATTAGTTATGATAAAACGACTTCAAAGTATGTTGGTGTTCCTTTTAATATTGGGAACATGGACTCCGAGTAGTGCACAAACAACTTATGCAGATCACTGGGATTTAGTATTAAAAAATGAGCGTAAAAAGGCCTCGAAAACATTTAAAAAAACAGCAAATACTTCGCTTGAAAGTTTATTGACAAACGAAATTCTCCGAAATGAGAATGGGCGTATCAATGGAGGTTCTGATGGTTTTTTAAAGAAATTTATCGCACAAAAGGATTTCGATTACTATATGTACGCGCTGTGGAACAAGCCTTTTATTTTTGATAATTATATTCGAACAGGCTTTCATCAAAAAAATTTAGAAGCCATCAATGTGGTCGCATCCGCAGATATCCAAGTGAACGCAGCAAAGCATTCTTTTGAGTATTTACGAGGAATAGCAGCGAGAAGTAATCAAGATTTTGAAGGCTATTACCGCGCCCTAGCTAAAATACCAAGTATTAACGATTGGCAGTTTTGTGGGACTTTTGAAAATATGAACCAAAGTGGTTTGGACATCGCTTATGAACCTGAAGAGTATCCGAAATCAGACAAGTTATTTTCGGCAAACTCCAATGGAGAAGTCGGTTGGTATACTCCCCATGCAATGTTTAAAGACGAGCCCTATCAGTTTTTGAGTAATCATCTTGAATACGGATATGGTGTCAATTATGCACAGACATTTATTCGTTCTGAAAAGAAACAACGCGTGGTACTTCTTTTAGGAAATTCGTCAGCTTTTAAAGTATGGATGAATGACGTACAGGTTTTTGAGAATAGTAAAAACATGAAAACGGATTTGGATGCCTATGCAGTGGAATTGACCCTCGATAAAGGATACAACCGTTTGTTAATCAAAAATGCAGAACGCGATGGCACGCCTTATTTTATCGCGAGAATTACAGACTTAGCAGGAAATGAAATTCCTGAACTTCAATACAGCAGTGCTTATAAGAAGTACAAGAAGGCTACGCAGAAATCCGTGAATCCGAAGAGAAAAGATCACGAGGTGGTTTCGTTTTTTCAGCGTAAAATTAAAGAGAACCCTAATAATTTCTTGTATCAATTTTGTCTGATTCACACCTTTTTGAGAAATGAAAATTACGAGCAGGCCAAAGCTGTGTTAAATCCGATTCTTAAGAAGTATCCGAATAGTTCTATGCTGAGGTTACTACAAACCTACGTACACTCTTACGAAGGGAACTATGATTTGGTGACGGAGGTAAATAAAAATATCGAGAAAGAAGATCCAGATTACTATTACGCTTTGCTAAAAAAATCATCGGAGCTCAAAGAACTCCAGCGTATGGATATGGAGAGTTTGGAGGCCTATTTAGCCAAAATGGAAGCGGCTACGGATCAGCCTATTATGACCATGTATACCCGTTTGATGATGGGAGTGCGTTCGCAAAATATGGCTCAATTACGCGAAGTAGTGGATGAAATGGTCGAGAATTACGAGGATCGCGTTCAAATTCAAATCAAGTTCATTCCTTTTTACGATACGATGTTTGGGGATAAGGAAAAAACGGTACAATTGTTAGAAGCCTTAGAAAAAAAGAGATACAAGTCATCCTTGGCTCTCACTTTGGTAAGGTACTACGATAAGTTAGGACGAAAAGAGGATGCCATTAACGTATTAAAGCGCAATTCGGAAGCCTTTGCCTACGACAATTACTTTTTAAAGACGCTCGTAGAAAAGTTACACGATTACAAAATGTACGAGGAGTCGATTCCTTATATAGAGCAAATACTTAAAAATTACCCGTACTCATTTAGAGGGATGAAGTTAATGGGAGAAGCACTTGTTCAAACAGGCAAAAAGGAAAAAGCAATTAGCTATTTTGAGAAATCGTTATTTTACAACAATACCGACAGAGCTTTGCACAAGCGTTTACAGACTTTGTTACGCCGAGAAAATCTCGTGGAGAAAGAGCTTACTCAAAATATTTACGAGTACCTCGAAGCACACCGCGGGAAGTATACGGAAAACAATTATGGGGTGAACATCCTTTTAGACAATACGGTAACTCAGTTGTTTGATAACGGGAGTGCTAAAATACGATCTATTTTGGCCTATGAGGTAACCACAGAATCGGGTGTAGAAGGATATAAGGAATACGATTTAGGATTGTCGGGGAATTATCAGATTATAAAGGCAGAAATCGTAAAAAAAGATAAGACCATAAAAACTGCAGAACGCAAGGGGAGTAGTTTTGTGTTCAATGGCTTGGAAATTGGCGATTTGTTACTCATTGAATACGAGTTGAATTCGACGGGAAGCGGACGTTTTTACAAGGATTTTACGGATTTGTACCAGTTTGATTCTGAGAGTTTCTGCTTGAAAACAAATTATACTTTAATCGTTCCGAAAGGAATGAAGTTTGACGCAGTAGTAGAAAATGGCGATTTGGAGTATAAAAAGAAGTCGGTTGACGATTACGAAGTGCATTCATGGGAATTGTTGAATGCCAAGGAAATGAAAAAATCGGAATCATATGGTCCAGTGTTTTCAGATTACGCACGAATGTTACACATCAGTACCATCAAGTCATGGGGAGAAATTGCCAATTGGTATTCTGATTTGGTACGTTCGCAGTTAGAATCGAATGCAGAAGTGGATAAAGTATTCAATAACTTGTTTAGTAAAGAGCGTTTATCGACGATGTCGGATGAAGCGAAGGCAAAGAAGATTTATGAGTACATCATGGATAATTTTAATTACAGCCATGTAAACTTTAAACAAAGTGGTTTTGTTCCGCAAAAGCCATTTAAAACCATTACGACGAAGTTAGGGGATTGTAAAGATTTTTCAACCTTGTTTACAGTTTTGGCGCAAAAGGCAGGATTAAAAACGACTATGGTATTGGTATTGACTTCTGACTATGGTAAGAAAAAATTGATTTTACCTTCTCAAGATTTTAATCATTGTATCGTAAAAGTAATGATGGATGGTAAAGCGTATTACTTGGAATTGACGAATAAAAACTTACCGTTTAAAGCAATTCCGAATTCGTTATTGAACGCTACAACCCTCGAAATTCCTTACAAAGCAACCAAAGAGACACTTAAACGAGCAAAACTGGTTCATTTAACGGCTCCTAGAGGTAAAGAAAGTGAGTACATCACAAAGGTTAAGATGAGGTTGAAAGAAGATAAGACTCAAGATATTAAAGTACATACAGAGGTTCGTGGAGCGATGACTAGTTGGTATCGCCGAACGTTTAACGAGGCCAATAAGGAAACAGTAAAAGAAGCTATTCTGAAAGATTTTAAGGGAGCCATGGGGAAAGAGGCCTTGGTACAGTTAGATACCTTAAAAAACATAGCAGTGAAAACCTCAGAAGGTGCTGTTGTGTTTGATGCGGAATTGACTGCAAAACAAAAAATGAATAAGATTGGTCGTATGAAAATTATGAAACTTCCTTTGGTAATACACACGTACAATCCGAGTATTATCGATGTGGAAAAACGTTCGTACCCAATTGTGTACCAGAATTATGAAAACAACGATCACTATTATTCAGAATACGAGATTACAGCTCCGGCTGGAAAGGACATCGTGGAGTATCCTGAAAATGCCAGTTTAACCTATAAAAAACACAGCTATAGCATCCGTTATAGCAAGCCCAAAAAAGGCGTGTTAAAGGTAGTTATTGAAGGACGCCCTTCGAAACAAAACATTACGGTTGCAGAGTATCCAGCATTTAAAACCTACATCCAACAGGTATTGGAAGCAAAGGATATCGTAATTGGTATCAAGTAATTGAACGAGTTATCACAACAAAAACGAGGGAAACCTCGTTTTTTTTTGTGCTTTATTCAAGGAAAATCCTCTAAAAACAGGTTGTAAACACCGGAAAAAAATGGGGAGATTTCAGTACTGATTCTCAGTGTTTTGTGGTTTTTGTTTTGCGCTTAAAGCGCTTGATTTGTAGTGAATTACAAACTAAAAACAAATTAATTATGCAAAACAAAATCATGTATACGTCGGTCATGAATATCGTTGACGACGAACTTTTCGGATCAAATGAACGCAATAGGGTTCGCAATACAGGAGTGTTTTTACTGGACGCTTCAAAAAAGAAAAACACGTTATTTTTTGTCGGGAAATGTGGAGGAGAAGTACGTGTAGAGCTAACCATCAATTTTGAACAAGTGTCGAATGGCGATGTGAAAGTAAAAGAGTCAGCTAAGTTATTTGAAGGTATAAGCACTGATACAAATGATTTGGACGGGACCGCAAGTAAAAGTACGACCATTAAAAAAAATACGAGTAAGACCATTACTTTTCGCGTTCGCAATACAGCGGAAGGAGGAGATTATGCCGATATTACCTTACAAGTACGCAATACTTCAATTGCCGCTGATGATTGCAAAAACAGTATCAAAGCAAAGGCCCAAGAATTAGGAACTGGGTTTACAGGAAGCCCAAGAACAGCCATAGATCGTCCTGTGAGTGTTCGAAATGGAAAGATGGTTGGTTTTCAAAAATGTGATATTTACTGTTCGCCACAAACAGGACCTCATGAAATACATGGAGCTATTCGTCAGAAGTACAATGCTGTGGGAGGACCTGACAACGCTTTGGGGTTACCAGCTACCGATGAAACGACGACTCCCGATGGTAAGGGGAAGTTTAATCACTTTACGGGAAATGGGAGTGTGTATTGGCATCCGACAACCGGTCCCAAATTAGTTCGAGGAGGAATTCGAGGAACTTGGGCAAGGACAGGATGGGAACGAGGACAATACGGCTATCCTACTTCTGATGAGATAAGAATTGATCCCGATAAAAGTGAATGGTTTAGCGATTTTCAAAATGGCGTGATTTACTGGGCTAAAAATAAATCGATTGCACCTTATACCGCAGGGTTGGATGGAGCTAAGGTCCGCGGTTTGTTCGAAAAAATTTTTAAAGAAAAGGCTGCCAGCCAAAAAGATCTGAACATCGAAAGTGTACGCATAGCCTCTGTAAGTGATACCGGATATCATTTTACGAGAAGCAAAAACAGAACTGTAACCTTTAAAATTAGTGGTAATTATGAGAGTGGTGTGTTTTTTATACCCAATCCTTCTTATACGATTACGTTAAAAATAGCTTTTGAAAGTGATACCCATCCCAACGGAAAAGTAGCCTGTAAATTGAGTGCTCGATTAGCCCATTGGCATATTCATACTTCGGGTGTAGGACACGATTCCCTGTTAAAAGGATTGAAAAAAGCAGTACTAGAAGGGTTTTCTCGACCATTTGAGTTAGGGGAGGTTCCTCAGAATTCAGGATTACTGAGCTTTAAAGTGCAGCAAGATGGTGGTATTAAGTTGTATTTTACTGGAAACACTACCGGACGTATCGTAGCTTTGGTAGCTCAGGAAAAATTAAAAGATTTGTAAAAAAAAAAAGAGCTGTTTTGCAGCTCTTTTTTTAGTAACAAATTTTCCCCCGAAAATCGATTAATTTTGTGCAATTCATAGCAATTAATTGCATCTACTAAATTAAACTATACATTTTTTTCTTTTTCTAGCAATTTGGTTTTAAGACCCTTCTAATTCTAAGCTAAACTTTTTCATAGCAATTTTTAGCGTTGATTTGAATATTAAAATTGCATTTCACTACCGCTTTCATGAGATAAAAACATAGCAATTTTTGAAATTCATGAAAACTTTATGAAAACTCTTTTTCATAGCGTATTTAATTTTCTTTAAAGCAAATTTCCTTTAGCAATCTCTTATATGTTTTTTGAAACCTGAGAACAAGTAGTTTCTTCAAACATAAAAAATTGTTGTAGTGGTTTGTACTCTAAAAATTAATCGATAAGTCTAAGAACGTGTTACTAATTACATTATTTACTATTATGTTCCTTGTAGATCTATTTGTTACCCTTTTTTTTTGAAAAAAAAACAATAAAAAATCAAAATCATTGATTTTCAGTGTTTTGTAATTTATTTTTATTGAAAATGTTTTGAATGGGAGCTGAGAAGATTACAGGAAAGCTGTATTCTACTATGAAAGATCAAGAATAATAACTGTGTGCGTAGAAGGAAATATCAAACATTAGCATATTTGAAACGGATGCTACATTTGAGGTAGTTTGAAAAATAGATACCCATGTAAAAGATATCCAATCCTCTTCGGATACTCCGGCAGTATGAGTAATAAAAAAACCTTCACTTTTTAGTAAGTGAAGGTCTTTGCTGTTATTAAGAGAACAAAAATTTAATACGCTAATAATTTCGGTACAAAGAACCGTTAATTCATAAAGAATTCTTTAATTCCTGTATTTCCTAGGTGAACGAGTCCGTCAAATCTTGAACAAGGAGCTCCGAGGGTTACAGAAATAATTTTTCCATTTGAGCAACGATCGACTTTTCTCATGATTTCATAAAAATTGATCGGTGGTGCTGGCGAGCCAATTCCGTCGTCATCGTTTGGATCGAGTAATGTTCTTCCTGCGATATAACTTCCGCGGAATGAGGCAGTCTCAGCTTGCGGAAAATTACCACAAGGGTTGTAGTCCATAACGCCGATACAGTTTCGCAGTTGTTGTTTTTCTAGCTCAGAAACATTTGGAGCGTACATAATGAGTACGTATTGATGTTTTTTAAACAAGGCTTCATCTTCAGCGGTGATAGAAAATGTTTTGGTAATTGGGTTGTTGTTTGCTGCCTTTGGAATAAAGCTGTAGAGCCCTATGCTTAAGCAGAGAATCGTAGCAATTTTAAATACGAGTGATTTTTTGATGAATGTAGTAGGATTCATGGCATTAATTTTTGAATTAGTAATTAAGGTGTTATTGTAATAACTCAGTTTTAGGTGAATTGAATTTCAATAGCACTTGAAAAGTATGGTAATACGAATTTTACCATAATTCTAGAAAAAGTGTTCTTAGCATATAATTTTTTTTGTCCCCCCTTTGTTAAAAAAACAATTTTATCGTATTGAATTAAGATAAAAGTGTTGGTATTCTTAATAAAAATGCAAGTTTATGAAATTATTTTGAATTAGACGTTTTTAAGCGTTTATATACCATACCAATTAAAAGGAATAATAGTATCGAAGCCCCTAAAATTATCCAAGGAGTTAATGATTTCTTAAATGTAGGTTCTGCATTTCCAATAAGGACAAAGGATGCCCAGTAAAATGGTGATTGCTCCGATAGGGTGTGAGTTTTTAAATAGGCTCTTTTTGCCTGTGTTAAGGCAGTCGCTTTTGATTGGTGATTTGTCAAGTTTTTATAAAAGTCAACCATAATGTTAGCCGTACTTTGATTGTTGGCTTTCCATAAAGAAGAAACTACCGAATTGGCTCCTGAGTAAAAGAAGCCTCGTGCTAGGTTTAAAACACCTTCACCATCTTTAACGGCACCTAAATTGGTTTCACAAGCACTGAGCACTACTAAGTCAGCATTGTTTTTATAACTGTATAGCTCGTGTAAACTCAAGGAGTCTTTTTGAAAATAAATGGTCGGTTCTCCCTCAGTACTGGCATGGGTTGCCAAATGGATAATTTTACTTCCCTCAGTTAGTTTTGTGAAATTTTGTTTAGAAGCCTCTTCTGCACGGAAATGACTCCCTTCGTAAGTCGCGTTGATCAATGGGGTTGTTTCTTTTGAAGAGTTCGGTAATCCAGCGAGTCTTTTTAATTTAAACTGTTCGGGGGCAAAGCTGGAATAATCCGTGTTTTGACTTCGTATTTTTTGTCTATTAAATTCGTTAAACGACATTGAGTAGGCGTAGTGGATAGTGGTTGAGTTTACCAAATACGTAAGCTTATGGGCGGTGGTGTTAAGCGCTTCAAGTGCGATGTTTTCTAATTGTGTATCCGTAATAAAAGTTACCTTTTTATTTTTTACATAGTGTTGGTAAGAGTTTTCAGGAAACAGCTTGGTAAACAATTGATGTGCATTTTTTTCAAAAGATTGAAATTGCGTTTTTGTTTTTAAAGGAGTTTTTAGGTAGTACTTAAAAAGGTTGAGATCCTTAATGAAAGGAGAGGTGTTCGCTTCTTTAAAAAAATAGGTCTGATCTTTTGTGAGTATTAATCCTGTTAAACCATTGAATGCTGTTTCTTGTTCATTGTTGAGAATTGAATAATAGATTACTGTTTCATCATTTTTTAGCGCACTTTTTAAAGTACGTAAGTCAAGCGTCGGTATTGATTCTGTAAGATCAAGGGTAGTAGCGTATTTTTTAGAAATATCAGTTTTAAAATGTTGGAATTCCTTTTTTAAGTTGAACAGCGAGTCTCTGGTATTGGTAGCAGGAGTTTTTGAATTTTGAGATCGATTTTCTAAGGTGAGTATTTGTTTCTTTAAAAATTGGTATTTTTTTACAACACTTTTTGGAAGTTGAAGGAATTGATCGTTTGATTTGATGTCACTGGCTAACAAAAGGGCTTTGTTAGCTTCCATGAATTCTACGGTATACTCAGGGGAATTCATAAGGTAAGAGGCGTGAATTCCGAGTTTGAAAATTTCATCCATTTCTTTTCGCCAAAGGTATTTTGTGTTGGCTTCTGAACTGTGATTGATAATGGTGTTAGCAACGTAGTTTGCTTCCTTTACGGTTGTGATAACTCGGTTTAAAAAGTCAGTTTCTTTTTGTTCATCATACAGTTTTAGAAGTAGCTTGAGTTTTGTCTTTAAAGAGGAAAGGCCAATAGAAATATCATAGGCATTGATTATTTTTTGTTTACTGCTTTTTAAGATCATTCCAGGCTCTGAAGTTTGAAAATTCAGCATAATAGCTTTGGTAATGTATTGATGAGCCCTTGCGTAGTCTTGCTTTTTTAGATAGTACTCTGCTAGAATTCGATTTGATTCAAAATAGAACTGCTTCTTCTTTTTACCAAACTCCATACTTTCCTTTACTGCATATAGGCAACTGTCATTTCCTGATTTTAGATATAAATCGGCGAGGTTGTTATAAATGAAGGAAGCCATGAGAGCGTTGTTTTGTTGTTTCGCTAAGGTAGCTCCTCTTTGATAGTAGGTTTTTGCTTTTTGGTAGTTGTAGTTGTGAGGTAGCGTATAGAGTGCACCGATATTGCTGTTGAGAATGATATTGTGTTTTTTGGCTACCTTAGAATTAGGATGTAAGCGCAAGATGCTATCTACTCTGTTCAAATGAGTCAATGCAAACTCCGTGTGCTCCGGTTCGTCGAGGTAAAAGCAGGTAGCCGCCAATCGTGTGGCGTGAAAAACATAACCATTTTCAGGGCTCAGTTTCCTCATTAATGGAAGTCCTTTGTGGTAGTATTCTAGAGCTTTGTAGAATTCTCCTTTTTTTCGGAACGATCTGGCCAGCATGCAATAGGATTGTGCAGTTTTTAACGGCCATTGATTGGATTGAATAGCTTGTTGGAAATAAGAGATGGCTTCATCAATGTCATTTTTAAAAAAGTAAAATACCCCGAGGTTGAAGAGTTGATTTGCGTAGTCTTTGTTGTCAACACCGAGAGTTTCAAAAACATTGAGTTCAATCTTACCGTATTTTATAGCCAAATCATAGTCCTTTCCTTTGAAAAAGTAGGAAAAACTATGGGCGATCTTCGCGAATTCCAAGTCTCTTGTAGGTTGTGAATCGAGAATACTGTCGATTTCATGTTCTGTATATGGTTTAACTTGATGGCGCTTTGCGATTTCGGGTCGAGAATATTGAGCAAAAAATGGTGAGGTAGAGAATAGCGTAAGAAAAAGTAGTACGAAATGAAATCTCATAGTTATCAGTAGGAATTGAAATGCGTAAAATAGGAACAAGTTTACTAAAAATATGTGTATTTTATAGCATAATTTGTGTGAACTACCAGGAGATTGGTTTCTTAATACAGAGCGTGTGTATTTTTGGATGATGAGAACAGTGGGGGCAAAACGTTTAAAGCAGCCTTTTAAGCGAATAGCTAAATTAAGAGACTTCACTTGTGGTAGACTGGTACCTGTATTTGAGTGTCAGGCAAAAAAAAACTGCCGAAATACGGCAGCTTTTTGAGGTTTATCGTAAGAAGATTTTTTTGGGACCTTCACCTCCGAAATCGTCATTGCTACAAACACCGTCTTCTTCATAACGCATTACTATACTTCCACCTTCATAGTTAAGTATTTGTTTAAAAGTATCTAATTGTGGTCTCACTGGTCCACCCATACCATCATCATCGTTAGGGTCTAACAATGTTGTAGGGAGACTTCTACTCAAGCTACCTCTTCCATAACGTATAATGTAGGTATTTGGCGTGGAGATACAAGGTTCAACGATAGTACTGTAATAACCATATTGTGTTTGAATATTACTAAATAAATTGGCAAGGATACGGTGTGAAACCCCTGGAGCAAAAGTTACTAGTGCTCTTCCAGAATGACCTTCTACCGATTTTACATCCGTGGTAGTAATTGGATCCGTTGTTGCAGAGGGTGCTGATGTAAAACTGTAAATAGTAAACGCCCCCACGAATACCAGTACTAGCTTTAAAATGTTCATTTTTTGTTTGAATGTAGTAAGCTTCATTTTTCTTTTTTTTTAATTAATAAATCATTGTTGTAGTTGCTTTTTATGCCGTGTACGTTTTGAGCAAAGAAATAGAAAAAATCCTGTTTTTCTATTTAAATTATTGGCAACTAACTAAATGTTCCGTGTTTTATGAAATGTTACCCTTAAAATTAAATTTTGTTATTTTTGTTTATAATTTTTTAGAATGGATGGAAAAACGTTTTTAACTGCTCTTGAAAAAAATAACTCGAAATTAATTCAGCAAATCTATACGGAGAACTTTTTTACGGTGAAGACCTTTATTGTTCAAAATAAAGGGAATCACGAAGATGCTGAAGATATTTTTCAAAAAGCACTACTACAAATCGCAGCGAGATTAAAGCGAGAAAATTTCGAAATCAAACAGAGTTTTGGTGGATTTTTATATACCGTTTGTAAAAATTTATGGCGACGTGAATTAAACAAACGAAAAAATAGGGTAACAAATAACGAGGTTGTTGAACAAGTGAGTGACGAACAAGAATCGGCCTTGTCGTATATTGAATTGAAAAAGCAAGAATTGTTTATTGAAAAATTAGGAATGTTATCAGAAAATTGTAAGAGTATTCTGAGTTTGTTTTTCGCGAAGTTATCGTATGCAGAAATGTTGGAGAGAACGGAGTACAACTCAGAAACTGTAATTCGACAACGCGTATTTAAGTGTAAAAAGAAGCTAACCGATTTGGTAAGGGGAGATCACCGTTACCTAAAACTCAAAGTATAGTACGTATGGAAGATGAATTATTAATAGCAGGTTTCCTGAGAGGAGACTTGAATAACGACCAGCAAAAGTTTGTGGAAGGTCGTATCGCTTCCGATAAGGAATTTAGTGATCTGTATCACAAAGAGCGTGAACTCTTCAATGCCTATGATGGAGAATCTTGGAATTTTGAGGAGCGAGACACAGAGGAGGTAGCGGAGCTAACAGCCTTTTTTAAGAGCGAGGAGTTTAAAAAGTTCGAAGGCGTGATTAAAGCGGCCAAACCGACGAAAGAGGCACCGACGAAAGTCAGACGCATTAACATGAAAATGCTTGTTGTCGCTGCCAGTATCGCTTTTTTAATCGGGTTTTTCTGGGTGTCGACCACAGGTAACGGAACGACACGTGTTGAAGATTCGTACATGGAATACTTGAACGCAAGTGAAATTCCCAGTATGATTCACAGAAGTGTAACAGAAGATAATAGTTTGGCTGAGGCTGAGAATTATTTTAAGCAGGGAGATTTTGAAAAGGCGCTACCGGTTTTTGAAAAGGCCTTAGAGGTAACTAAAGATAGTTCAAACTTATATTTGTACACCGCAGTTAGTTATACGCAATTGAAAAAGTATGACGATGCAAATCGCGTTCTTGACCAGCTCATCAGCAGTGATTTGTTAGATAGCTCCAAAGGTTATTGGTACAAAGCGTTGAACTTATTGTTGTCAGGAGAAAAAGAGGAAGGGATTGGCCTGCTCAATGAAATTGTAAAGAACAATTATTTTAAACACCTGGAAGCTACAGCACTGTTAAAAAAACTAGTATAAAAAAAGAGTGATGGGAACATCACTCTTTTTTTTATAATTCTTTCTTGAGAAACTTCGCGGTATAACTCGTCGGATGATCCACAATTTGTTCTGGAGTTCCTGTAACGAGTATTTGACCTCCGCCTTTTCCGCCTTCCAATCCGACATCTATAATATGATCCGCTAGTTTAATAACGTCCAGATTGTGCTCAATGATCAATACTGTATTTCCTTTGTTAGTAAGCTGGTTTAAAACTTCCATCAATACGCGAATGTCTTCGAAGTGCAAACCTGTTGTTGGCTCGTCTAGTATATAAAAGGTATTTCCCGTATCTCTTTTGGAGAGTTCGGTAGCTAACTTTATGCGCTGTGCCTCTCCTCCTGATAAGGTTGTTGATTGTTGTCCGAGAGTAATGTACCCAAGGCCTACATCTTGTATGGTTTTTAGTTTTCGATAAATTTTCGGGATGTGTTCAAAAAAGGCCACAGCTTCGTTAATCGTCATCTCTAAGATGTCGGCAATGGATTTACCTTTGTAGCGAATTTCTAGTGTTTCTCTGTTGAAACGCTTTCCTTGGCAGGTCTCACACTCTACGTGAACATCGGGTAAGAAGTTCATTTCTATAACGCGTAATCCGCCTCCTTGGCAGGTTTCACAACGACCTCCTTTTACATTAAAACTAAAGCGTCCCGGTTTGTATCCTCGAATAGAGGCCTCAGGGGTTTTGGCAAATAAACTGCGTATCTCACTAAAAACTCCGGTATAGGTAGCAGGGTTCGATCGCGGTGTTCGCCCTATAGGAGATTGGTCAATATCAATCACCTTATCGATGTGCTCCAATCCTTTGATGCTTTTATAAGGTTTCGGCTTCTTAACACCTCGATAGATATGCGCATTGAGAATGGGGTAGAGTGTTTCGTTGATCAGGGTCGATTTTCCACTTCCCGAAACTCCAGTAACACAAATCATTTTCCCGAGAGGAAAACTTACGGAAACATTTTTAAGATTATTCCCTGTGGCTCCTTTTAAGGTAATTGTTTTCCCATTTCCTGCTCTTCGTTCCGCAGGGACTTCGATGGTTTTTCTTTTAGAAATATAATCAGCAGTGAGGGTTGGCTGTTCTTTTAATTCGTCAAAACTTCCTTCACTGACGATGGTTCCTCCATGTCGTCCAGCTCCCGGACCGATATCTAGCACGTAATCTGCCTGCTTAATCATGTCTTCATCGTGTTCCACTACGAGTACAGAATTACCTACATCTCTAAGCTTGACCAATGAGTTGATTAGTTTTTCATTGTCTCTTTGGTGAAGGCCAATACTAGGTTCGTCTAATATGTACAATACGCCAACGAGCTGAGACCCTATTTGGGTAGCCAGTCGTATGCGCTGTGCTTCACCTCCTGAGAGCGATTTTGAACTTCGGTCAAGGGTCAAATAATCCAGTCCGACATCCAATAAAAATTGGATACGCGTGCGGATTTCCTTGAGGATTTCAGCGGCAATTTTATGTTGTTTTTCGCTCAATTGATCGTCGATGTTTTGAAACCATTTGGCCAATTCACTGACATCCATTTGTGCGAGTTCACTGATGTTTTTTGTTGCTATTTTAAAATGTAAGGCCTCTTTTTTTAGTCGCTTTCCTTCACAAGAATTGCAGCTAACTTCTTCCATAAATCCTTTGGCCCAACGTTTAATACTTGAGCTATCAGTAGCCTTGTATTGATTTTCAATAAAGGCAATGATACCTTCAAAATCGATATTGTAGGTGCGCGTTACTCCTGCCGCTTTCGATTGAACGGAAAAATTTTCCTTACCTCCGTGCAAGATGACTTGTAAGGCCTCAGCAGGGATGTTTTTGATAGGATCTGTCAATTTAAAGTTATAGCGCTCCGCAATGGTTTGAAGTTGCTTGAAAATCCAACTGCTTTTTTGCTCTCCTAGCGGAACGATCCCCCCGTTTTTTATAGAAATAGTATCGTCTGGAATTACTTTTTGTAAGTTAATTTCGTTGGTAATCCCCAATCCGTTACACTGCGGACAGGCTCCTTTCGGTGAATTGAACGAAAAGGTATTGGGTTCCGGGTTAGGATAGGCAATTCCGGTGCTCGGACACATGAGGTCTCTACTGAAATAACGCGGTTTCTCATCGTCTACATCGATAACCATTAAAATATTGTTCCCCGTGTACAAGGCCGTTTTAATGGTTTCTTCAAGGCGCTTTTCGGCAGCTTCGTTGACAACTAAACGATCAATTACGACTTCAATATCATGCGTCTTATAACGATCGAGTTTCATTCCTTTTTCGATTTCCCGGATCTCTCCATCTACGCGAACACGAACAAAACCCTGTTTAGAAATTTGTTCAAAGAGCTCTCGGTAATGTCCTTTTCTAGATTTGATTAAGGGAGCTAAGACGGCAATTCTCTTTCCGTCGAAATCGTGTAGGATCAATTCCTTGATTTGCTCATCGGAATAGCTGACCATTTTTTCACCTGTGTTGAACGAGTAGGCATCAGCTGCTCTGGAAAATAACAAACGCAGAAAATCGTAGATCTCTGTTATGGTTCCAACGGTTGAACGTGGACTTTTGTTTGTCGTTTTCTGTTCAATAGAAATCACTGGTGACAGGCCTTCAATTTTATCCACATCGGGCCTTTCCAACCCTCCCAGAAACTGACGTGCATACGCAGAAAAGGTTTCGATATACCTCCGCTGTCCTTCGGCGTATATTGTGTCAAAGGCAAGTGATGACTTTCCGCTACCACTGAGTCCAGTTATTACAACTAGTTTTTCTCGTGGGATTTTTACATCTATATTCTTTAGGTTATGAGCTCTGGCTCCGTAAACTTCAATGTATTCTTGTTCTTTCAAAGGTGGGTCATTTTCAGGAAGTAGCAAATTTAAGCAATCTTATGTATTTTAGTTTACTAGAACTAAACAAAATAGTATCTTGCATTAAAATCTAAATTTAGAAACTCAGTGATTGATTCTGTACGCTATTTTTTTGAGAGAAATGGATTTTATGTCTCGGCGCGATTGGCCGACCGTTTGGGAATTCGAGCTGTTAATGTGCGATTGTTTTTTATTTATATTTCCTTTGTAACCATTGGACTGTCGTTCGGAGTGTATTTAACCTTGGCTTTTTTATTGCGCCTAAAAGATATGATTTACACCAAAAGAACTTCTGTATTTGATTTATGATAACTAGGCTTTTACAATCGCGTTTGCGAAAGGCTATTGCTTTTTCTGTGCTTATACTCGTTTCCGGATGGGCTGGGTATCAGTACGTTTTTGGCTATTCGTTTATCGACGCTTTGTATCAGACCATTATTACCGTGTCTACAACGGGGTTTAGAGAAGTGCATGAGTTTGGTGAAGGAGAGAAGATTTTTACCATAGGACTCATCTTGTCCAGCTTGATCATCTTTGGTTATGCGGTTTCTTCATTCTCAGAATACCTTATTAGTGGACAGTTTTTTTACCAATTAAAAATTAAACAAGTGCAAAAGAAAATTGAGGCATTAACAGGACATACTATCGTTTGTGGTTATGGTAGAAATGGGCGTCAAGCTCTGGCCAAGTTAGATAGCTACAAACAGCAGGTCGTAATCATCGAACAGGATAAAGAAATCATAGAAGCACTCGATAGCCGCGGAATTCTAAATGTGGAAGGTGATGCGAGTTTAGATGAGACTTTAATAAAGGCGGGAATTTACAGAGCCGCCAATTTGATTACCGTATTGCCTTCTGATGCGGATAATTTGTTTGTGGTACTTACCGCAAAGCAGTTAAATAAACAATGTAAAATTATCAGTAGAGCTTCTAAAGAAACTTCGAATAGCAAACTGAAAATAGCAGGGGCTGACAATGTTATCATGCCCGACAAATTAGGGGGAGCTCATATGGCGATGTTAGTCGTTACTCCTGACGTTATCGAGTTTGTAGATCGCTTAACTATTGAAGGTGATACTACTGCGAACCTAGAAGAAATTGCAGTCAATGATTTGCCTACGTCTTATATAGGTAAAACGATTTTGGATTTAGACCTTCGAAGAAAATCGGGATGTACCGTAATCGGATATAAATCACCGGAACAAGAGTACGTCATTAATCCCGATGCCTCCTTAACCTTAACTGCCGATGCGAATCTCATCGTACTTGGTCGTCCTGAGCAAATTCAAAAACTAAGAGAATTATTTTAATGAAAAAAGTACTAGTTACTGGTAGTAATGGCCTTTTAGGGCAGAGTTTACTGCAAGTCTTGCTCAGTAAACCTGAGCAGTATACCGTTATAGGGGTTGCAAGAGGCAATAACAGAAGCGGACGAACGGATTTTGAATACCGAGATCTGGATTTATTGGCTACCGAAACACTAATCGATACCTTGGAAGAAGTGGCACCGGATGTCATCGTAAATACGGCAGCGATGACCCATGTTGATCAGTGCGAAGACGCGAAAGCGCAGTGCGATGCTTTAAATATTACACTGGTAGAAGTGTTAGCAACTTATGCAGCGAAAACAAAGTGCCATCTCATTCACCTGTCAACTGATTTTGTTTTTGATGGACAAAGGGGCTACTACAAAGAAGAGGACGCCGTGAATCCTCTGAGTTATTACGGCAAATCAAAGGTGCGCTCCGAAGAGGTTTTGCAACAGTCAAACTGTTTGTACACCGTGCTGCGTACAATATTGGTATATGGTAAGGTATTCGATATGTCGCGTAGTAATATCGTGCTTTGGGTAAAAGGAGCACTGGAAAGAGGAGAGGAAATTAACGTAGTTACGGATCAATACCGCATGCCTACCTATGTAGTGGAGTTGGCCAAAGCTTGTGAACTAGCGATTGCGAAAGCCTCTTACGGTACTTTTCACATTTCTTCCAATACCTTAATGAGCATTTACGAAATAGCCCAAGAGATTGCAACAACCTTCGAATTAGACGGTAATTTAATAAAACCTATACCGTCATCAGTACTGAATCAACGAGCCCTAAGGCCTTTAAAAACAGGTTTTAATCTTGATAAAACGGAAAAGGAACTCGGGTTGGCTACGAGAAGTTTTAAAGAAGATTTACAAAAATTTAAACATAGTATAACGTAAAAACTCATATTTAACGCTTAAAAGTTGGGAAAACTTCAATTTTTTAAGATATTGCAACCCGCTAATTCAAAAATCTAATCATACACTTTATATTATGAAGACAAAACTTCTGTCCTTTCTCATGGTGTTTTTACCCATGATTACTTTTGCCCAAGAAAAGGGGTTAGACCAAATTATAGACGAAAAGTTTCAACCTATTTCTGACTTTTTTAGTGGTCTAGTATTTTTTCCAATTATTGGAGACACCCCGTTCGTATTGATATTGTTAGTGGCAAGTGCCGCTTTTTTTACGATTTATTTTGGGTTCCCAAATATCCGTTACTTTTTAACCGCAATCAATGTAGTTCGCGGTAAGTATGACGATTTGGATCACGCAACTGTTGAACCTGCTTATGGAGATGTAACTCCAGGAGGAGATTCCATAGAGACTATTAAAGACGAAAGTAATGAAGGAGAAGTATCGCACTTCCAAGCATTAGCAACCGCAGTTTCAGGAACAGTAGGAAACGGAAATATTGCAGGAGTTGCATTGGCAATTGCCCTCGGTGGACCAGGTGCTACGTTTTGGATGATTATTTGTGGTTTACTAGGGATGTCAACTAAGTTTGTTGAGTGTACTTTAGGAGTTCAGTACAGAGATGTAGGAGAAGACGGAACTGTTTACGGTGGACCGATGTACTACCTTTCAAAAGGACTTAAAGAAAAAGGATTTGAAACATTAGGGAAAATTGCAGCTGTGTTGTTTGCTATTTTCTGTATTGGTGGATCGTTTGGTGGAGGTAATGCTGCCCAATCAAACCAAGCGACCGTAGTTATTAAAGAATTATTAGGATTAGAAGGATCTAGTGCAGGAGCAATTATTGGTGTTGTATTGGCTTTAATAGTAGGAATCATCATCATCGGTGGAATCAAGCGTATTGCAACAGTAACAGAAAAAGTAGTGCCATTCATGGCCTTGTTATACTTATTGGCGTGTTTGTATATCTTAGGTGCTAACTTTAGCATGATTGACGATGCCATTGCTTTGATTGTTTCAGAAGCTTTCAATCCAAAAGCTATTGGAGTTGGTGGAGTTATCGGTGTTTTATTGGTAGGATTTAAAAGAGCAGCTTTCTCGAATGAAGCAGGTGCTGGTTCTGCCTCAATTGCACACTCTGCAGTAAAAACGAAATATTCTGCCTCTGAAGGGTTAGTAGCCTTATTGGAGCCATTTATCGATACCGTAGTTATTTGTAGTATGACTGCTTTAGTGATCATTATCTTCAATTTTGGAGGATTCTTCGAATACGGTGGTGATGGAACTGGTGGAGTTTTGATTGACGGTATCCGTGTGGAAGGAGCAGGAATTACATCAAAAGCCTTTGCACAATACATTCCTTTTTCAAATGTGTTCTTGACAATCGCAGTAGTTTTGTTTGCCGTTTCAACTATGATTTCATGGTCGTATTACGGATTACAGTCTTGGAAGTTCTTGTTTGGAAGAGGTAAGACTGCTGATTTGGTGTATAAGATTATGTTCTTGACTTTTGTGGTAATCGGTGCCGCAGCAAGTATGAATTCTATTTGGGCCTTCTCAGATGCGATGATTTTCGCAATGGTATTCCCGAATATGGTAGGACTCTACTTCTTGATGCCAGTGGTTAAAAAACAACTCAAACGCTATTTAGAAGCGATTCGAGGCTAAAGGTTAACAACATGAAAATATTCAAATCCCATTTCTGGTACTCTAAACGTCACAGAAATGGGATTTTTGCTTTGGTGCTTCTGGTTGTGGTACTACAGGTGTATTACTACAGTATCGGAAACCCTCAAGAGGTAACGGACAGTACGAATTCTTCAGAGCTGATCCGTATAAGACGGCAGTTAGATAGTTTGTCGCAATTGAAAACAAGCGTAAAAAGGACGTTGTACCCGTTTAATCCAAATTACCTAAACGAAGGCAGTGCGTATTTTTGGGGACTTTCACTGTCGCAATGGGAGCGTTTACAAACCTTTCGAAAACAAGGGGGCTACCTGCATTCATTTCAGCAATTTAAAACGGTAGCTAAATTGACGGATAGTTTGGCGCGACACCTCCAATCCTATTCGTATTTCACAAGCAGAAAACAGTATGAAGCTCAAACCCAACCAGCGAAGAAGAAGCCCAGAACTACCAGGGGGGTGATAAAACGCTACTCGCCCGCAGAGACCAGTATTAACAGAGCTTCAGCCAATGACTTCATCCGTGCATTAGGACTCGAAGCAGATTTGGCAAAGAGAATTGTAAATTATCGCCGTAAAATAATAGGATTTACTTACAAGTCGCAATTGGAGGAGGTGTGGGGCCTGAGTAAAATTAATTGTGAGCAAATATGGACGGTGTTCTCCTTAAAACATCCACCGTATATTGAAAAGAAGAATGTAAATGACTTGACTTTTAGAGAACTATTGCGGATTCCCTATGTAGATTATAAAACGGCAAAAATGATTCTGGACTATAAAGAAGAGGTTGCTGAGATTCAAAATATTGAGGATTTGCAAAATATTAGCAATTTCCCTATGAAAAAATACAATAGAATAGTCTTATATTTGTTAGCTGAATAAAACAACAACTAAAATAAAGTCAATGAATAGTATGTATTTTAGCGAAGAGCATGAGTCTTTTCGTCAAAGTTTTAGGGATTTCTTACAAAAAGAAGTAGTACCACATGTTGATAAATGGGAGAAAGACGGTACCGTGGAGAGATTCATTTGGAAGAAGTTTGGTGAGATGGGATATTTTGGGTTAAACCAACCTGAGGAGTACGGAGGACTAGGATTAGATCTTTTCTATACAGTAATATTTCTTGAAGAGCTACAGAAAGTTAATTCTGGAGGGTTTGCTGCAAACATGTGGGCGCATGCGTATTTAGCAATGACGCACTTAAATAAAGAAGGGGATGACAGAATCAAAAAAGCCTATTTGACACCGAGTATTGAAGGAGATAAAGTAGGGTGTTTGTGTATTTCGGAGCCTTTTGGAGGAAGCGACGTTGCCGGGATGAGAACAACTGCACTCAAAGAAGGAGATCACTACGTAATCAATGGTTCAAAAACATTTATCACCAATGGAGTGTATTCGGATTATTTGGTAGTTGCTGCAAAAACAGATCCTGATGCAAAGCACAAAGGAATGAGTATTTTTGTAGTAGATAGAGATACTCCAGGGATTTCATCGACAAAACTCGATAAGTTAGGTTGGCGTGCATCAGATACAGCAGAAATTGCTTTTGACAATGTTAAAGTGCCGAAAGAAAACTTGATGGGAGAAGAAGGACTTGGTTTTTCTTATATCATGCAACACTTTGCTCTTGAACGATTGGTGATGGGAATCAATGCACATGCACGTGCAGAATACGCCGTAGATTACGCATTACAATACATGAGCGAACGCCAAGCTTTTGGTAAAAACCTCAATGAGTTTCAAGCGTTACGTCATAAAATCGCTGAGATGGCAAGCCGTGTTGATATGTGCAAAGAATATAACTACTCTATTACCAAGCGTCTTAACGATGGGCAATACGTGGTAAAAGAAGCGAGTATGAGTAAGTTATTATCAACTAAAATGGCTGATGAGGTTATCTATGATGCACTGCAGTTATTAGGAGGTTATGGATATATGGAAGAATACCCAATGGCGAGGTTACTACGCGATAGTAGATTAGGGCCTATTGGAGGAGGAACTTCTGAGATCCTAAAGGAGATCATCGCAAAAATGGTGATTGACAAAAAAGAATACAAGCCGGCAACCTAAATCGGTAAATGATATAACAGATTAAAGCCTTTCGAATTTCGAAAGGCTTTTTTTGTAAACTGTGTTATTTTTCGATTCTAATCCTGCGAATTTAATAAGTTTTCAACACGAAATCGTTTTCGTTTCGATAACGATTTCGCAGTGTCAGGAACTCTTACTAATTTCCTTACGAATTAAAAATTATACACATGAAAACTCTTCTAAATACTTGTGGATTGCTTTTGGCAACCGCACCTTTTTTTATGAGTTGTTCTTCGGAAGATCCGGTAGAACAAATCGCTACTAAAGAACGACAGGTAAAAACCGTATCAGATCAACGCCCTGGATTGAAACCCATCGGATCAGGAGTTATGATGCAGGCCTTCTATTGGGATGTTCCCGCTGGAGGTACTTGGTGGAATACGGTACGTTCTAAGGTACAAGATTGGAGCAATGCTGGGATTGATGCCATTTGGCTACCTCCTGCGACAAAAGCTCAAAATGGAGCCCTGTCTATGGGGTATGATCCTTTTGATTATTTTGACTTCGGAAAATACGATCAGATGGGAAGCGTAGAAACGCGTTTTGGGTCAGAATCGGAATTAAAGAACTTGATCAGCGCTGCTCACGGTTCAAAACTTAGCGTTATCGCAGATATTGTTATCAATCACAACAGTGGAGGACAGAGTGAATTTAATCCGGTAAGCGGTAAAAATTACTGGACGAAGTTTCAGCCGAAATCCGGACGATTTATTCGAACGTTCGAAGACTTCCATCCCAATAGTAATTATCAAAGTGATACGGGAGTTTTTGGAGGATTCCCTGATTTGAGTCACAAACAGGTACGCGTGCAAAACGAATTGTGGAAAAATCCAGAATCGGTAGCTAAGTACTACAAAAATGTCATAGGCTTTGACGGTTGGCGTTTCGATTACGTAAAAGGATTCGAACCATGGGTGGTTAAAGATTGGAAAAATGAAGTCGGTGGATTTACAGTAGGAGAATACTGGGATGGAAATGCTGGTACCTTAGACTGGTGGTCAGGTCAAGCAGAGGCCAGTGCTTTTGATTTTGCTTGTTATTACCGTATGAGAGATGCTTTTGATGGTAATAACCTCAATAAATTGAAAGACGATATGCTTTGGAAGCGCAATGCATCACGTGCGGTAACCTTCGTAACCAATCACGACACCAATGAAATTTATCACGGAAAAATGTTGGCTTATGCCTACATACTGACGCATGAAGGGTATCCGACTATATTTTATAGAGACTACGAAGAATGGTTAAACAAAGAACGACTAAATAACCTTATTTGGATCCATAACAATCTGGCCGGAGGTAGTACAAACATACTCTATACAGACAATGATGAATACATCGCCAAACGAAACGGACATAACAATGCGGGGTTAATTGTGTATATCAACAATGCGAATCACTGGCAAGAGCGATGGGTTGAAACCAACTGGTCGAATACTAGAATTAAGGATTTTACAGGGCATTCTGGCTGGGAACCTGTAACTCAAGGAGGAAAATGGGTTAAGATTCAAGTACCGCCGAAGAGCTATTCTGTGTGGGCGCCAAAATAATTTAAAATTAAGTTGTTATTTATAAAACTCTCTGTATCTTTGCACACCGAAAAAATAGAATAAACCGCGATCCTATAAGCACAGCGATGAGGGAAGCGTCTAAAATATAGAATACTACAATGAAAGGAGGTGCAAACATATGTTAATCATTCCAGTTAAAGAAGGAGAGAATATCGACAGAGCGTTAAAGCGTTATAAGCGTAAATTCGATCGTACGAAGACAATGAGACAATTGCGTAGTAGAAAGCAATTCACCAAGCCTTCAGTAGCGAACAGAGCTCAGCGAATCAAAGCAGCTTACGTTCAGAGATTAAGAACACAAGAAGAAATAGGATAAGCTATTTCACACAATAAATGAACCCATATTGCCTAGCAATATGGGTTTTTTTGTTAGTTTAGTTTACGTTAACGATATACGATAACCATGATACAGGCATTTTTAGATTATTTGGAGATAGAAAAAAAGTACTCGCCGCATACTGTTCTTGCGTATAAAAACGATTTAGAGCGTTTTGAGCGGTTTTGTAAGGAAGTTTACGAAGTGGATGACTTACGCGTTGTAAGCTATGTGCAGGTGCGTGCATGGGTGATTGAATTGGTAGATTCAGGTATTTCCAACAGGTCGGTAAATAGAAAGACCAGCAGTCTGAGATCTTTTTACAATTTTCTCCAGAAAACAGGAGATGTTTCTGTACACCCTTTGGCCAAACACAAATCCCTAAAAATGCAGCGTCAGGTGCACACGCCCTTTACGGAAGCAGAAGTGACAGAGGCCTTGCGTCTTTTGGGAAAAGGAGACGACTTTGAAGCTGTTCGCAATCACTTGATCGTTTCATTGTTTTACGCCACGGGAATCAGGCGATCTGAACTGATAGGGATACAGCTGGAATCTATGGATCTTGTTAAGAAAACGATAAAAATAAAGGGCAAGCGAAATAAAGAGCGCTTGGTTTTGCTATTGCCTTTTGTAGAAGAGGTACTTGATAAGTATTTGACAAAGAGAAAAGAAGTTGTTTTAGAGCGAGGAGAGAGTCCTTACTTGTTTCTGACCAAGCGCGGTGTTAAAGTGTATGAAACGCTTGTTTATCGCATAATTAATTCGTATTTTAGTAGGGTGTCAAGTAAGGTAAAAAAAAGTCCGCATATGCTGCGACATGCTTTTGCGACCCATTTACTGAACCATGGCGCGTCATTAAATTCGGTTAAGGAATTGCTAGGGCATGAAAGTTTAGCCGCTACCCAAGTCTATACACACAACGACTTGGAAGAAATTAAAAAAGTGTTTAACATGGCTCACCCTAGGGGGTCGAAATAAATAGGAAGATTATGAAGGTATTTACACAATCTGTTAACTTCACCGCGGACAAGAAATTAATCAACTACATCGAGAAGAAAGTTGGATGTTTAGAAAAGTTTCACGACAAGATTGTAGATGTAGAAGTCTATTTAAAAGTTCAAAATACGAGTGAAAAGGAAAATAAGATTACGGAAGTTAAGATAAATATTCCAGGAAATGAATTGATGGTAAAAAAACAGTGTAAAACCTTTGAAGAGGGCGTGAGTATCAGCGTGGAATCTCTAAAAAGACAGTTGCGAAAATCCAAAGAAAAACTGAGGGCAACCGTTGTTTAAAAAAAAATATTCAAAAAAAGTTTTAAATATTCGAAATAACTTTTTACATTTGCAGTCCGTTAGAAATAGCGGACTGTTTTTATACAGGGAAAGCCGATGTAGCTCAGCTGGCTAGAGCAGCTGATTTGTAATCAGCAGGTCGTGGGTTCGAGTCCCTCCATCGGCTCAAAAAAAGTTCATTAAAATAGTAAAAAGTATTTGGGGAGATTCCAGAGCGGCCAAATGGGACGGACTGTAACTCCGTTGTCTTTCGACTTCGCAGGTTCGAATCCTGCTCTCCCCACTATATTTTTTAAATTTTAAAGCGGGAGTAGCTCAGTTGGTAGAGCGTCAGCCTTCCAAGCTGAATGTCGCCGGTTCGAACCCGGTCTCCCGCTCTAAATCATTTTAAAGCCGGTGTAGCTCAGCTGGTAGAGCGCATCCTTGGTAGGGATGAGGTCACGGGTTCAAGTCCCGTCATTGGCTCTTTTAGAGTTTTTTAAAAAATTAGGTTTTAAAGTAACACTAAATATATTTAACTAAGAATTAAAATTAATAATCATGGCAAAAGGAACTTATGATCGTTCGAAACCGCACTTAAACGTAGGTACTATCGGTCACGTAGATCACGGTAAAACTACTTTAACTGCTGCAATCACTAAAGTTTTAGCAGATGCAGGATACTCTGAGCAAAGAGCATTTGATCAAATTGATAACGCTCCAGAAGAGAAAGAAAGAGGTATTACAATTAACTCTTCTCACGTAGAGTATGCTACAGCTAATCGTCACTATGCTCACGTTGACTGTCCAGGTCACGCCGATTACGTAAAGAACATGGTAACTGGTGCTGCACAAATGGATGGTGCTATCTTAGTAGTTGCTGCTACTGATGGTCCAATGCCACAAACTCGTGAACACATCTTATTAGGTCGTCAGGTAGGTATTCCACGTATCGTTGTTTTCTTAAACAAAGTTGATATGGTTGACGATGAGGAGTTATTAGAGTTAGTAGAAATGGAAGTTAGAGATTTGTTGTCTTTCTACGAGTACGATGGAGATAATGGTCCTGTAATCGCTGGTTCAGCTTTAGGTGCCTTAAACGGTGAAGAGAAGTGGGTGAACACAGTATTAGAATTAATGGAGGCTGTTGATACTTGGATCGAGGAGCCACCAAGAGATACTGAGAAAGATTTCTTAATGCCTATCGAGGATGTATTCTCTATTACTGGTCGTGGTACTGTTGCAACTGGACGTATCGAAACTGGTATCATCAACACTGGAGATGCTGTAGATATCATCGGTATGGGTGAGGAGAAATTAACTTCTACTGTAACTGGTATTGAAATGTTCCGTCAAATCTTAGATAGAGGAGAAGCTGGTGATAACGCTGGTATCTTATTAAGAGGTATTGACAAGAATGATATCAAGAGAGGAATGGTAATCTGTAAGCCAGGTTCTGTAACTCCACACGCTAAGTTTAAAGCTGAGGTATATATCTTGAAAAAAGAAGAAGGTGGACGTCACACTCCATTCCACAACAACTACCGTCCACAGTTCTACGTACGTACAACTGACGTAACTGGAAACATCGCGCTTCCTGATGGAGTTGAAATGGTAATGCCTGGTGATAACTTAACTATTACTGTTGACTTAATCCAACCTATCGCATTAAACGTAGGTTTACAGTTCGCTATCCGTGAAGGAGGTAGAACAGTAGGAGCTGGTCAGGTAACTGAATTATTAGACTAATAATTTACCTATATAAAAAAAGAGTCTCTGTCGAGACGGAGACTCTTTTCAAATAAAACAAATACGGGTTTAGCTCAGTTGGTAGAGCACTGGTCTCCAAAACCAGGTGTCGGGAGTTCGAGTCTCTCAACCCGTGCAAAACTAAACGAGTTATGGTTTCTTACTGTAACTCGTTAAAAGGATTAAATCATGAATAACTTTGTACAATACATTAAGGATTCTTTTGAAGAATTAAATACAAATATGACCTGGGCAACTCGTGAAGAAGCACAAAAGTCTACGGTAATTGTTGCTGCATTTACAGTTATATTCGCTGTAGTAGTAGCTGGCATAGATAAAGTTTTTCAGATGGGATTAGATAACTTTTTTAACATGATCGCTCAGTAATGGCAGAAACGGTGATGAAGTGGTACGTTGTGAGAGCAATTGGTGGCCAAGAGAATAAAGTAAAGACGTATATCGAGACTGAAATTGCTCGTCATGGGTTAGCGGATTATGTAAACCAAGTTATTGTTCCTACGGAAAAGGTTATTCAAGTACGCAATGGGAAAAAGATAAACCGCGAACGCGTTTATTTTCCAGGATACGTTATGGTTGAAGCTAATTTAGCCGGAGAGGTTCCTCACGTAATTAAATCGGTAACTGGAGTTATCGGGTTTTTAGGTGAAACTAAAGGAGGTGATCCTGTTCCAATGCGTAAATCAGAAGTAAATCGTATGTTAGGTAAGGTAGACGAATTGTCTGTAAAAGATGAGAACGTTGCGATTCCTTACAACGTTGGAGAAACTGTCAAAGTTATTGACGGACCATTTAACGGATTCGACGGAACGGTTGAAAATGTAAATGAAGAAAAGCGTAAGCTAGAAGTTATGGTTAAGATCTTTGGTAGAAAAACACCATTGGAACTTAACTATATGCAAGTAGAGAAAATTTAATTGTTACACCTATATTAAAGATGGCTGTTAGCTTCCACTAAACGGCACATCATTAAATCTTAAACAATGGCAAAAGAAGTAAGTAAATTAGTAAAACTACAAGTTAGGGGAGGTGCTGCGAATCCGTCGCCACCAGTTGGACCCGCTTTAGGTGCTGCCGGTGTTAACATCATGGAGTTCTGTAAGCAGTTTAATGCTCGTACACAGGACAAACAAGGTAAAGTATTACCTGTTGTTATCACAGTTTATACAGACAAATCTTTCGAGTTTGTTGTAAAAACACCACCAGCTGCAGTACAATTATTAGAAGCGGCCAAGATTAAGAAAGGTTCTGGAGAACCTAATAGGAAAAAAGTAGCTAGCGTTACTTGGGATCAATGTATTGCAATTGCAGAAGATAAGATGGCAGATTTAAATGCTTTCGAAATCGCTTCAGCAGCAAGAATGATTGCAGGAACGGCTCGCTCAATGGGATTAACAGTAACAGGTGATGCTCCTGAATAAATTTTAAAGCGTTTTAGAAAATGGCAAAATTGACTAAAAAACAAAAAGAGGCTCGCGCTAAAATTGATAGCTCTAAAGTTTATGGTTTAGCAGAAGCATCAGCGTTAGTAAAAGATATTACTACCGTTAAGTTTGATGCATCAGTAGATGTAGCTGTGCGTTTAGGAGTAGATCCTCGTAAAGCAAATCAAATGGTACGTGGGGTTGTAACATTACCACACGGAACAGGTAAAGATGTAAAAGTATTGGCATTAGTAACTCCAGATAAGGAAGCAGAAGCTAAAGAAGCTGGAGCTGACTACGTAGGATTAGATGAATACCTACAAAAGATTAAAGGAGGGTGGACTGATGTTGATGTAATCATCACTATGCCTAGTGTTATGGGGAAATTAGGTCCTTTAGGTCGTATTTTAGGACCAAGAGGTTTAATGCCAAACCCTAAGACTGGTACAGTAACGATGGATGTTGCAAAGGCAGTACAAGAAGTTAAAGCTGGTAAAATTGACTTTAAAGTTGACAAAACTGGTATTGTACACGCTGCAATCGGAAAAGTATCTTTCGATGCTAAGAAGATTGAAGAAAATGCAAATGAGTTAATTCAAACACTTATCAAATTAAAGCCAACTGCAGCTAAGGGAACTTACATGAAGAGCATCTTTATGTCTTCTACTATGAGTCCTAGTATTGCAGTAGATGTAAAATCTGTATCGTAAGGCAGTTAAAACTTTTTTATCATGACTAGAGAAGAAAAATCACAAGTAATACAAGATTTAACAGCACAATTAGCAGATACTAACACGATCTATTTAGCAGATATTTCTGGTTTAGATGCAGTCACTACATCTAACTTACGTAGAGCTTGTTTTAAAGCTAACGTACAATTGGCTGTTGTAAAGAACACATTGCTTGCTAAGGCAATGGAAGCTTCTGATAAAGAATTTGGAGAGTTACAAGACGTATTGAAAGGTAACACTTCAATGTTAATCGCTGAGGCGTCTAACGCTCCAGCAAAGGTTATTAAAGAGTTCAGAAAAAAATCAGACAAGCCTTTATTAAAAGGTGCTTATGTTGAGGAAGCTGTTTATGTTGGAGATGACCAATTAGACGCTCTTGTTAACATCAAGTCTAGAGAAGAACTTATCGGTGATATCGTTGGATTATTACAATCGCCTGCGAAGAATGTTGTTTCAGCACTTCAATCAGGTGGAGGTAAGTTGGCTGGTATCTTAAAGACCTTATCAGAAAAATAAAATAGCGCACTAATAAACTAAAATAATAAAATTTTTAAAAAACAATTAAAATGGCAGATTTAAAAGATTTCGCAGAACAATTAGTTAACTTAACAGTAAAAGAAGTTAATGAATTAGCTGATATTTTAAAAGAAGAGTATGGTATTGAGCCAGCTGCAGCAGCAGTTGCAGTAGCAGGTCCAGCTGGAGGAGCAGGAGAAGCAGCTGAAGAGAAAACTGAATTTGACGTGATCTTAAAAGCAGCAGGAGGATCTAAATTAGCAGTTGTTAAATTAGTTAAAGAATTAACTGGTTTAGGATTAAAAGAAGCTAAAGGGATCGTTGATAGCGCACCAGCAGCAGTAAAAGAAGCAGTATCTAAAGATGAGGCTGAAGGTCTTAAGAAGTCTTTAGAAGAAGCTGGAGCTGAAGTAGAGCTTAAGTAATTTCTTCACCCGTGAATCCACGGGGAAAACAATAAAGGTTTAGGTACTAGAGACTTATGTTTCTAGACCTAAACCATTTTGTGTATATATTCGTTCTATATCGAATCACAGACCGTTCTCTGTGATTATACGACTATAAAAAACTGATTTAGAATCGGTTGTTGCAATAAAAATTGCATTCTTGAAACCTACAGTTTCAAACAAAATATTTTTAATTTAAAAATAGTATCTCTTTTGGCAACGATAAACACTACTGAAAGAATTAACTTCGCATCATCTCAATTAGGAGCTGACTATCCAGATTTTCTAGATATTCAGGTAAAATCTTTCCAGGATTTTTTCCAACTTCAAACGAAGGCTGAGGAGCGAGGTAATGAAGGTTTATACAAGACTTTCATGGACAACTTTCCGATTACTGATACCCGTAATCAATTTGTATTAGAATTTTTAGACTACTTTGTTGACCCACCAAGATACAGCATCCAAGAGTGTATTGAGCGTGGATTAACTTATAGTGTACCTTTAAAAGCGCGTTTAAAGTTATACTGTACCGATCCTGAACACGAAGACTTCGAAACGATCGTTCAAGATGTGTATTTAGGTACAATTCCTTATATGACCAATTCAGGTACCTTTATTATCAATGGTGCCGAGCGTGTAGTGGTATCTCAGTTACACCGTTCTCCTGGTGTATTCTTTGGACAATCGTTCCACGCAAATGGAACAAAATTATATTCAGCCAGAGTTATTCCTTTTAAAGGATCATGGATTGAATTTGCTACCGATATCAATCAGGTGATGTACGCCTATATCGATAGAAAGAAAAAATTACCAGTAACTACGTTATTCAGAGCCATAGGTTTTGAAAGAGATAAAGATATTTTAGAGATCTTTGATTTAGCAGAGGAAGTGAAGGTTTCTAAAGCTGGATTAAAGAAAATTTTAGGAGCTAAATTAGCTGCGAGAGTATTAAAAACTTGGCACGAAGATTTCGTTGATGAGGATACAGGAGAAGTAGTATCGATTGAGCGTAACGAAATCATTTTTGATCGTGATACCATTTTAGAGAAAGAACACATCGATGAAATTATCGAGTCTGGAGCTAAAACTATCCTTATTCACAAAGAGGATAATTTACAGGCCGATTATGCCATCATCCACAATACATTACAAAAAGATCCTACGAACTCTGAAAAAGAGGCCGTAGAACATATCTATAGACAATTACGTAATGCTGAACCGCCAGATGAGGAGACTGCTCGTGGAATTATCGAGAAGTTATTCTTCTCTGAACAACGTTATAGTTTAGGGGAAGTAGGACGTTTTAGAATGAATACCAAATTAGGTTTAGATGAAGATTTAGATCAAAAGGTATTGACTAAGAACGATATCATTACCATTATCAAGTACTTGATTGAGTTGATCAATTCTAAGGCTGAAGTAGATGATATCGATCACTTATCGAACCGTCGTGTGAGAACCGTTGGTGAGCAGTTAGCCGGACAATTCGGTGTTGGTTTAGCGCGTATGGCACGTACGATTCGCGAGCGTATGAACGTTCGTGATAACGAAGTCTTTACGCCAATCGATTTGATTAATGCAAAGACGTTATCGTCTGTAATCAACTCGTTCTTCGGAACTAACCAGTTGTCTCAATTTATGGATCAAACCAATCCATTAGCAGAGATTACTCACAAGCGTCGTTTATCGGCATTGGGGCCTGGAGGTTTATCGAGAGAGCGTGCAGGATTCGAGGTGCGTGACGTTCACTATACGCACTACGGTCGTTTATGTCCTATTGAAACACCGGAAGGACCGAACATTGGTCTTATTTCGTCTTTAGCGGTATTTGCTAAGGTAAATAATTTAGGATTTATCGAAACTCCTTATAAAAAGGTAGAGAATGGGGTTGTTGCTCCAGAAGAGCCTATCTATTTAAGTGCTGAGGAGGAAGAAGGAAAGAAAATTGCACAGTCGAATCTTCCTGTTAACGAAGATGGAACTTTCGGAACGGACAGAGTTATTGCTCGTGAAGAAGGTGACTTCCCAGTGGAAACGCCTGAGGCAATTAATTATATGGACGTTGCTCCTAACCAGATCGCTTCGATTTCAGCGTCGCTAATTCCTTTCTTGGAACACGATGATGCCAACCGTGCTTTGATGGGATCGAACATGATGCGTCAAGCAGTACCATTATTGCGTCCAGAATCTCCAATTGTCGGAACTGGATTAGAGCGTCGCGTTGCCAAAGATTCACGTATTTTGATCAATGCGGAAGGAGCTGGTGAAGTAGAGTACGTTGATGCGAACAAAATTATTATCAAATACGATCGTACCGAAGAAGAGCGTATGGTGAGTTTTGATTCTGATGAAAAGTCGTACGACCTTATTAAATTTAGAAAAACCAACCAAGGAACCAACATCAACTTGAAGCCTATCGTTAAGAGAGGAGATCGCGTTGAGGAAGGACAAGTACTTTGTGAAGGATACGCTACCCAACAAGGGGAATTAGCTTTAGGTAGAAACATGAAAGTTGCCTTCATGCCTTGGAAAGGATACAACTTTGAGGATGCAATCGTGATTTCTGAGCGTGTAGTACGTGAGGATATCTTTACATCTATCCACATCGATGAATATTCATTGGATGTACGTGATACGAAGTTAGGTGCGGAAGAATTGACAAATGATATTCCGAACGTTTCTGAAGAGGCTACCAAAGACCTCGATGAAAACGGAATGATCAGAATTGGAGCGGAGGTAAACCCTGGAGATATCTTAATTGGTAAGATTACTCCAAAAGGAGAATCTGACCCAACTCCAGAAGAGAAATTATTACGCGCAATCTTCGGTGATAAAGCTGGAGATGTTAAAGATGCATCATTAAAAGCATCACCTTCTTTACGAGGAGTTGTAATTAATAAAAAATTATTCAAACGCGCTGTTAAGGACAAGAACAAACGTGCACGTGATAAGGAAGCTATTGCAACCTTAGAAGCGTCTTACGTTTCTAAGTTCGAAGGGCTTAAAGAGCGTTTAGTAGATAAACTTTTCAATTTAGTTACTGGAAAAACTTCACAAGGAGTTTACAATGACTTAGGAGAAGAGGTATTGCCAAAAGGTAAGAAGTTCACGCAAAAGATGTTGAATTCTGTAGAAGACTTCACGCACTTGAGCGGTGTTTGGACAACAGACAAAGACTTAAACAGATTGGTTGTGGAATTAGTACACAACTACAAGATTAAAGTGAATGACTTACAAGGGGTATTGCGTAGAGAGAAGTTTACCATTTCTGTAGGGGATGAGCTTCCAGCGGGTATCTTGAAATTGGCTAAAATTTACGTAGCTAAGAAACGTAAATTGAAAGTTGGAGATAAAATGGCAGGACGTCACGGAAACAAGGGTATCGTTGCACGTATCGTTCGTCAAGAAGACATGCCATTCTTAGAAGATGGAACACCAGTAGATATCGTATTGAATCCATTAGGGGTACCATCGCGTATGAACATCGGACAGATTTATGAAACAGTACTTGGATGGGCTGGATTGAAATTAGGTCAGAAGTACGCAACTCCAATTTTCGACGGAGCTTCATTAGACGAAATCAATAAGTTGACAGACGAAGCTGGAATTCCTCGTTTTGGTCATACCTACTTATTTGATGGAGGTACTGGGAAGCGTTTTGATCAACCAGCAACCGTAGGGGTAATCTATATGATTAAACTAGGTCACATGATTGAAGACAAGATGCACGCCCGTTCTATTGGACCTTACTCGTTGATTACTCAACAGCCATTAGGAGGTAAAGCTCAGTTTGGAGGTCAGCGTTTTGGAGAGATGGAGGTATGGGCTCTTGAGGCCTATGGTGCATCGAGTATCCTACGTGAGATCTTAACGGTTAAATCTGATGATGTACTCGGTAGAGCCAAAACTTATGAGAGCATCGTTAAAGGTGAGGCTATGCCAGAACCTGGTTTACCAGAATCATTCAACGTATTAATGCACGAACTTAAAGGTTTAGGATTAGACGTTAAGTTAGAAGAATAAGCACAGTGAAATGTCTCAGCACCTCGTGTGCTGAGGCAAATCATTTTTTCAATATGCGTCTTGTAAAAGACATTTTATTTTAATTCGAATCCATTATCATGGCAAGAAAAAACGAAAAATACACTGTTAAGAAGTTTAACAAAATTTCAATTGGTTTAGCATCACCAGAGTCTATCTTGGAGGCTTCTAGAGGGGAAGTGTTAAAGCCAGAAACTATTAATTACCGTACGCATAAGCCGGAAAGAGACGGTTTGTTCTGTGAGCGAATCTTCGGTCCTGTAAAAGATTATGAGTGTGCTTGTGGTAAGTATAAAAGAATTCGTTACAAAGGAATCGTATGTGACCGTTGTGGGGTTGAAGTTACTGAGAAAAAAGTACGTAGAGACCGCGTTGGACACATTAACTTAGTCGTTCCTGTAGCACACATTTGGTACTTCAGATCGTTACCAAATAAGATGGGATACCTTTTAGGGTTGCCATCTAAGAAATTAGATATGATTATTTACTACGAACGTTACGTAGTAATTCAACCAGGTATCGCCAAAAATACCGAAGGAGAGCCATTGCAAAAAATGGATTTCTTAACGGAAGAGGAGTACTTGGATATTATGGATGAACTTCCTCAAGACAATATGTACCTTGAAGATAGTGATCCAAATAAATTCATCGCTAAGATGGGAGCTGAGTGTTTGATCGACTTGTTAGAGCGTATCGATTTAGATGCACTTTCTTACGAGTTACGTCACAAAGCGAATACAGAAACTTCAAAGCAACGTAAAAACGAGGCATTAAAGCGTTTGAATGTTGTAGAGTCGTTTAGAGATTCTCAAAAGAACAGAGAAAACAAACCAGAATGGATGATCATGAAGGTGGTACCAGTAATCCCACCAGAATTACGTCCGTTAGTACCGTTAGATGGTGGTCGTTTTGCGACTTCTGATTTGAATGATTTATACCGTCGTGTGATTATCCGTAACAACCGTTTAAAGCGTTTGATGGAGATCAAAGCACCTGAGGTGATTTTGCGTAACGAAAAACGTATGTTACAGGAATCTGTAGATTCGTTATTCGATAATACGCGTAAGGCATCAGCAGTTAAGACGGAATCGAATCGTCCATTAAAATCACTTTCTGATAGTTTAAAAGGGAAGCAAGGACGTTTCCGTCAAAACTTATTAGGAAAACGTGTGGATTACTCAGCGCGTTCGGTAATTGTTGTTGGACCTGAGTTAAAGCTTTACGAGTGTGGATTACCAAAAGATATGGCTGCTGAATTGTACAAGCCATTCGTAATTCGTAAGCTTATCGAAAGAGGTATCGTAAAAACGGTTAAATCTGCAAAGAAAATTATCGACAGAAAAGAACCTGTAGTTTGGGATATTCTTGAAAACGTAATTAAAGGACATCCGGTATTATTAAACCGTGCTCCTACCTTACACCGTTTAGGAATCCAAGCCTTCCAACCAAAATTAATCGAAGGTAAAGCAATTCGCTTACACCCATTAGTATGTACGGCCTTCAACGCCGATTTCGATGGGGATCAGATGGCGGTTCACTTACCGTTAGGGCCAGAGGCTATTTTAGAAGCTCAGTTATTAATGCTCGCTTCTCACAATATCTTAAACCCAGCAAACGGTGCACCTATTACCGTACCTTCTCAGGATATGGTATTAGGATTGTATTATATGACAAAAGAGCGTAAGTCAACGCCAGAAGTACCTATTAAAGGAGAAGGATTAACTTTCTACTCTCCTGAAGAGGTAAACATCGCCTACAACGAAGAGCGTGTTGACTTAAATGCCGGAATTAAAGTTCGTACTAAGGACATCGATGAGAATGGAAACTTAGTAGACAGAATCATTGCAACAACTGTAGGTAGAGTGTTGTTTAATGAGGTAGTTCCTGAGCAAGCTGGATATATCAACGAAGTATTGACTAAGAAATCACTACGTGGAATTATTGGAGGAATCTTAAAGGTGACTTCAATACCTGAAGTAGGTAAATTCTTAGATTCAATCAAGGATATGGGTTATACATTTGCCTTCCAAGGTGGATTGTCATTCTCATTAGGGGATATCATTATCCCACCAGAAAAGCATGAAATGATTGCTGAAGCCAACAAAGAGGTTGACGGAATTATCATGAACTATAACATGGGTATGTTGACTCAAAAAGAACGTTATAACCAGGTAATTGATATTTGGGGTAGAACCAATAATGAATTAACTGAGTTATCGATGAAGCGTTTACGTGAGGATCAACAAGGATTTAACTCGGTATTTATGATGTTAGATTCTGGAGCTCGTGGATCGAAAGAGCAGATTCGTCAGTTGACGGGTATGCGTGGTCTGATGGCAAAGCCGAAAAAATCAACTGCGGGTGGTGGTGAAATTATCGAAAACCCGATTCTTTCGAACTTTAAGGAAGGACTATCAATTTTAGAATACTTTATTTCTACTCACGGTGCGCGTAAAGGACTTGCCGATACCGCATTAAAAACAGCAGATGCTGGATACTTAACACGTCGTCTAGTAGACGTTTCACAGGATGTAATTGTGAATCAAGACGATTGTGGTACGTTACGTGGATTAGAAATCATGCCATTAAAGAAGAACGACGAGATTGTAGAGTCTATCTCTGATAGAATTTCAGGTCGTACTGCTTTATACGATGTTTATCGTCCAATGTCGGATGAGATATTGGTAGAAGCTGGAGGATTGATTACTCCTAAGCTTGCTGATGTTATCGAAGAAGCGGGTATCGATCGCGTAGAAGTACGTTCGGCATTGACTTGTGAGTCGAAGCGCGGTATCTGTGCTAAGTGTTACGGTCAGAGTTTGTCAACTGGTAAAAAAGTTCAAATTGGTGAAGCTGTAGGTGTAATTGCAGCGCAGTCAATTGGAGAGCCAGGAACACAGTTAACACTGCGTACCTTCCACGTTGGAGGGGTAGCAGGAAACATCTCTGAGGACAACAAGATGATTGCTAAGTTCTCTGGAAATGTTGCCATCGATGACTTGCGTACAGTAACTGGTAAAGATGCTGAAGGTAAAGAAATCGAAATCGTAATTTCTCGTACTGCAGAAATTAAAGTAACAGATAAGAAAACTGGAATCACTTTAAGTACGAATAACATTCCTTACGGATCGATTATTTTCAATAAGGATAGAACTGAAATCAGCAAAGGAGACGAAATCTGTCAATGGGATCCATTTAACGGGGTAATCGTTTCTGAGTTTGGTGGAAGAGTGAAGTTTGATAACTTAGAGCAAGGAATTAACTACTCAGTTGAAATCGATGAACAAACTGGTTTCCAAGAGAAGGTAATTACCGATTCTAAGAACAAGAAAATTATTGCTTCATTAATCATTGAGGATGCAGATGGTAATGCATTGCGTTCGTACAGTTTACCAGTAGGAGCTCACTTAATCGTTGAAGACGGTGAAAAGGTGGAAGCTGGTAAAACATTAGTGAAGATTCCTCGTAAGTCTGGTAAGGCTGGGGATATTACAGGAGGTTTACCACGTGTAACGGAATTATTCGAAGCGCGTAACCCATCGAATCCAGCAGTAGTTGCTCAAATTGATGGTGTAGTATCATTCGGTAAGATTAAAAGAGGTAACCGTGAAATCATCATTGAGTCGAAGACTGGTGAAGTCAAGAAATATCTCATCAAATTATCGAACCAGATCTTAGTACAAGAAAATGACTTTATCAAGGCAGGTATGCCATTATCTGATGGAGCTATTACGCCAATCGATATTTTGAATATCAAAGGGCCGTCAGCAGTTCAGGAGTACTTGGTAAATGAAATTCAAGAAGTATACCGTTTACAAGGGGTAAAAATTAACGATAAGCACTTTGAGGTAGTAGTACGTCAAATGATGCGTAAAGTTAGAATTATCGATTCAGGAGATACGTTATTCTTAGAAAATCAATTGATTCACAAGAATGACTTTATCGAGCAGAACGATAATATTTACGGAATGAAGATCGTTGAAGATGCTGGAGATTCAGAAAACCTAAAAGCAGGTCAGATGATTACCGCGCGTCAATTGAGAGACGAGAACTCGTTATTGCGTAGATCAGATAAAGACTTAGTAGTAGCTAGAGATGCACAACCAGCTACTGCAGAGCAAATCTTACAAGGTATTACGAGAGCATCGTTACAAACGAAATCATTTATCTCAGCGGCATCGTTCCAGGAAACTACGAAAGTATTGAATGAAGCAGCCGTAAATGGTAAGATTGATTACTTAGAAGGTCTTAAAGAAAATGTTATCGTTGGTAAGAGAATACCTGCAGGTACAGGTATGAGAAACTACGATAGACAAATCGTTGGACCAAAAGACGAAATCGAAAATAGTTTATAAGAACTTATATAGAAAAGGCCTCTAATGCAGAGGCCTTTCTCTTTTAAACCCAGAAATTATGGAAGATCACAATAATAACAATGATCACGAACCTCAGTTAAATATTGAATTGGATCAGGATATCGCAGAAGGTACCTACAGTAACTTAGCGATCATCAATCATTCAGTATCTGAGTTTATCGTCGATTTTATCAATATTATGCCTGGAGTGCCTAAAGCTAAGGTAAAGTCGAGAATTATTTTAACCCCACAACACGCAAAGAGACTCACCAAAGCACTTGCGGATAACGTTCGAAAGTTTGAACAAGTTCACGGGGAAATTAAAGATTACGAACAGCCTCCAATCCCGATGAATTTCGGTGGAACTACAGGAGAAGCATAAAGCTAAAAAAGGTGTCATTTAAGACACCTTTTTTTATATTTTGAAAGTCATTACCGGAAGTTGACTGTGGTTGGCTATATCTTCGGTTATACTGCCCTCAAAGAAATGAGCGATTCCCTTTCGTCCGTGGGTTGCCAGTACTATGGCATCGGCGTGTACAGTATTCGCATAGTACAATACACCTTCTTCTACGCTGTAGTCAGCAATGATTTTTACGTTTTCTAGTAGCTCGATACTTTCGTGTGCTTTGTTGATAAATTTACTGAGTTTTTGAGTGATTTCTTCCGTACTTTTAAAACGACCATTGGGTGTGGTTACATACACCAAGTTTAATTCACAGTCCATACTTTGACAAAAGTTTTTGACGTCTTGATAAGCAGTCAAATCATCGTCTGAAAAATCGCAGGCGAAGACCACTTTTTTAAAGGATGCTTCAATAGGAACGTCCTTAACCACTAATACTGGTATATGAGCATAGCGGATTACTTTTTCTGTATTCGATCCTATAATGAGCTCTTTAATTCCACTACTACCTTGTGAACCCATTACAATAAGGTCGGCTTTTTCTTCACGTGCTAATTGATCAATTTCGCTAAATATTTTAAAGTGCTTGATAATGGGAGTTATAGACAGCTCTTCTAAATAGGACTTGTCAAGAAATTCATTGAATCTGTTTTCAGCTAATTTGTACAAAAAGAGAGTTTCTTCTTGCGCGTAGGATTCTGATCTAGAAACGATGGCATTTGACAATTCTAACATGTGTACTGCTAGGATTTCAGCATCGTATTTTTTTGCTAGATATGCAGCCGATTTTAAGGCGTTTTCAGAGTAAACAGAAAAGTCGATTGGTACTATTATTCGTTTCATAGTGTCGTTGGTTTTTAATGTTACTCTAAGGTACTGTGAATCCTCGTTTTAAAACATGATTTTTGTCAGGTTACGCTTCTAAAAAATGCTTAATGACAACCTTTTGGAGCGGCTTCGAGGATACTTACCTGAGTTGCTGGAGAGAGGTAGGGGATTCCTAGGCCTAAGCCTCGAATTACAAACAAAATTCCCATAAAAACGAGTACGTAAGGAAGTGCATTTTGCACCCTTTTGCGAAGTTGTGTACTGGCGATTCCTTTTAGATAGATGACAGCAGTCATCAACGGAATAGTCCCTAGGCCAAACAGCGCCATATACGAACTACCTTTCCAAGCGTTTCCCGTGGCAATAGCTCCAAACACTGCCATGTATACAAGTCCACAGGGCAACAGACCATTAAAAAAGCCCAAAGTGAAAAAGGTGTCGTTTTGTTGTTTCTTTAATTCTTTTCCCAAGGCCGATTTTACGCGGAGAATAACCTTTTGAAGCGGGGAGTGCATTTGGTGTAGTTTGCTGCCTATTTTGGGTACGAGTACAAAGAGTATCATACCAATTCCAACGAGTATTGACAATTGCTGTTGAAACCCGAATAAGAAAAATCCTTTTCCCAGTAGGCCAAATAGCAATCCGATAATACTGTAGCTGAGCACGCGCCCGAGGTGATAACTCGTTATTTGAAAAAACTGCTTTACGGGTTGATTTCTACTGACGGGAAGCATAAATGCGATAGGACCGCACATGCCCACGCAATGTAAGCTTCCTAGTAGTCCTAGTATGAGTGCAGATACTAACATTAGTAAAGAATTTCATCCGTGACTAAATAGGGCGTATCTTTGTACGTCCACTGTACAGTGATGTTCCAGCGACCATCCAATAAACGATTCTCAGGCACGAGCAAATAGTTATTGGAGAGTGAAAGTGGCATTTCAAAATCCAGGTGTTTATTAGATGGTCTGTATAGGAACACTTTTCCCTTAAGTAGGGTAGGATCAAAGTTTTCCGGAAACTCAACGGTCAATCCGTTAGAACTTCGGTATATCTTGACAGGGCTGCTCAATTGTTTCGCATTTTTGCTAGCATTGATACTTTCCTGATAGGTCAATTCTTTTTGATAGTACTTTTCAGTTACTAAATCGTGGTTATAACTTTTGTCCGTACTCATGGTAATTACAAAGTACATGATGAAGCCTATAAAGGCGATAATTGCTATAACGATACTCGTGCCCCAATTTAATTTCATAAGTGTTGTTTTGTGATAGCTAGGCTATCGGTTAATTTATCGGTAACTCCTTGGCCCTAGAAAATTAGTGCTGGTAGTTTCTATGAGTTTACTGCCACTGTAAACTCCAATTGTTAAGGTAACCCGTTCTTTTTTCATTTGCGATGTGTGCAATTCAACAAAGAGGGTACCCTCTGCAAGCCCTTGTTTAGGAACGGAAAAATTCTGATGGGTAACCGTTTCGATACTTCCTTTGTGAGAGAGTATTTTAAAACTGACATCATCGATTTCCTCAATGGTCTTGTTAATTACTTTAAACGTGTATATATTACTGATAATACCTCCTTCTTTGTGTTGGTATAATTGCCCTGGTAATCGCAGCACTGTAGCCTCCACATCGTTTCGTAAAAAGAGCATACCTATCAATACACTGATAAGGATACCTAAAACGGCGGTATATCCTTTCATTCGCGCCGTAAATTTGAAGGGAGCCTTTTTGCGGATGTTCTCCTCACTGGCATAGCGAATGAGTCCGGTAGGAAGTCCTACTTTTTCCATCATATGATCGCATTCATCGATACAGGCGGTACAGTTAACACATTCTAGTTGTGTTCCGTTTCTAATATCAATCCCGGTTGGGCAAACGTGGACGCATTGAAAACAATCGATACAGTCTCCCTTTCCGCTGGCCGCTCGATCCTCGTTCTTTTTGAATCGCGCTCTTCCTTTTTCCTTCTCTCCACGAACGTGATCATAAGCGACGTTGATGGTTTTGTTGTCGAGTAGTACTCCTTGTAGTCGACCGTACGGACAAGCGATGATACATACTTGCTCGCGAAACCACACGAATACGAAATAGAATACACCGGTGAAAATAAGTAGAGAAATCAAGGTACTTACGTGGTGTAAAGGATTGTCGGTTACGTATTGAATAAGCGTGTCACTACCGATTAAGTAGGCCAGAAATACATTGGCGATACCAAAGGAAATCAAAAAGAAGATACTCCATTTGAGCAAGCGTTTTTTGATTTTCTCCGCGTTCCAAGCTTGTTTTTCCAATCGCAGTTGTTTTCCTCGATCACCTTCTATCCAGTATTCAATTTTGCGGAATACCATTTCCATGAAAATGGTTTGAGGACAAATCCAACCGCAAAATATTCGACCAAAAACAACCGTAAAGAGGATTATGAATACTACTCCAATAATCATAGAGACTACTAGGAGGTGAAAATCTTGTGGCCAAAAAGGGAATCCAAAAATATTAAAACGTCGCTCTAAAACATTGAATAGTAAAAACTGATTACCGTTGATTTTGATAAACGGCGCACTGAGTAAAAAGACGAGCAGAAAATAACTAACAAAACTTCTGTACTTATAAAATTTCCCGCTCGGCTTCTTAGGAAATACCCAAGAACGCTTCCCTTCACTAGTTACAGTACTAATACTATCTCTAAAAATTTCATTCTCGGGTGTTTCCATCTTTACCTAATAATAAATAACAAATAGGGTTATTCTTTAATTGTTTCTTGCTCTTCAGGAGTTGCTGGTGCTGCTGTGTCGGTTTCCTTCACTGGAGCAGCCGCTGCAGCTTCTTCGTACAAGTCTCCCTCTGCAGCCTTTGGTTTAGCAGGAGTCGTACCTTGTAATGACAGTACGTAGCTCGCTACTTTTTGCACGTCAATAGGTTTCAAGGTTTTTTCCCATGCGACCATTCCTTTTCCGTCACGTCCACCTTTCGAAATGGTACGGAATACATTTTTAATACCGCCTCCGAGTATCCAATACTGATCTGTGAGGTTCGGTCCTATAAGTCCACCACCATCTTTTGCATGACAGGCCGCACAGTTTAAATTAAATACCGCTCGTCCTCTTTTTAACGAAGCCTCATCGGTTAGTGCCGTTAAGTTTTCCATATCGATAACCGCTTCTTTAGAAGTTGCCTGAAACTCGCTGAGTTCACGTTGTGCAATGGCTACGGCTTTTTCGTATTCAACAGTTTGGTTATCTCCTCCAAAGACGTGGAATCGCATGAGGTAGACTACTCCAAATATGATGGTCATGTAAAACATGTACAACCACCATGGCGGTAAAGAATTGTCCAATTCTTTAATACCGTCGTAATTGTGATCGAGTTCGATTTCACCTTCATCGGCAATGGCTTTGGCTTTCGTCCATTTTTTTATCAATGCTTTTGCCCAGGCCCAATGGTCAATTTCTTCTGGATTAATTCCCTGTTTTTCTAAGGTCAACTCTTCTGCTTTTTTAAGGGCGACGATGTTGACTAATTCTTTCAGAAGTACCACGAGTATTACTGCACTAATGGCAATCCATACCAACGGGTTTTCGTAAAGACTAAATGGATTTTCGTAGCTGCTTATCGCGGTAACGATAGCGAATGAACTCACAGCTAAGAAGGTTATGTATAAAAGTGATTGAAAATATTTTTTCATCAGTGTCGTGTTTTCTATTGATTATCTAATGGTAATTGACTTACCTTGCTTAAATACTCTTTTTTTGCGGTGAATACCCACCAAAAAAGGATTACAAAAAATGTAAAGAAGATCGTAAGGGAAATAATCGGATAGATTTCAATTCCCGCAATGGATTCGAGGTGATTTTTTACAAATTTTAACATGACTAGTTGGTTTTAGATCCTAATTGTTCTTGAACATCTTTTACTTTGATATCCGTTCCTAAACGCTGTAAATAGGCGATAAGGGCAACGATTTCGCGGTCTTTCATTTCAATGAATTGTAAACCGTTTTCACGAGCGTACTTTTTGTCTTCTTGGTAGGCCTTTGCAAAGTCAGGGTCACTGTGGAGGTTTTCCTCAATCTGCTTTCCTTGGGCATCCATACTTTGCTGCGCATTGGTAATGTCTTCATCAGTATACGGGACACCGAGGTTTACCATGGCTTTCATCTTACTTTCAGTGTACGATTTGTCAAGGGCATCTTTTAACAGCCAAGGATAACGAGGCATGATACTACCTGGAGAGGTACTTTGTGGATCGTACATGTGATTTAAGTGCCAACTGTCAGGGTATTTACCTCCTACACGTAATAAATCGGGTCCTGTACGCTTACTTCCCCATAAGAACGGGTGATCGTAAACAAACTCTCCTGCCTTCGCATATTCACCGTAACGTTCTACTTCACTTCGGAACGGACGAATCATCTGCGAGTGACAACTCACACAACCTTCACGGATATAGATATCTCTTCCTTCTAATTCTAAGGCAGTATAAGGTTTGACACTACTAATTGTTGGAATGTTAGATTTTACCAATAAGGTAGGTACAATCTGAACTACACCTCCAATTAAAATAGCAATCGTAGCGTAGATTGTTAATTTAATAGGTCTTCTTTCTAACCAAGTATGCCAAGTTTCGCTACCTGTTCTGTGTTTAGATACCTTGCTCAAGGCTGGAGCTTCTGCTAACTCATCGGTTACTTCAGTTCCTTGCTTTACAGTTTTTACCACGTTGTAGAGCATTACGATAGCTCCGAAGATGAATAAACTTCCTCCAATGGCACGCATCCAGTACATCGGAATGATCTCGTTCACTGTTTCTAAGAAGTTTCCATAGGTTAAGGTTCCGTCTGGGTTAAATTGTTTCCACATAGAAGCCTGAACGAATCCAGCGACGTACATTGGTAAGGCGTACATGATAATCCCTAGGGTACCAATCCAAAAGTGGAAATTAGCAAGAGCTGTTGAGTACAATTTGGTTTTAAACATACGTGGAATTAACCAGTAGAGCATACCAAAGGTTAAGAAACCATTCCAGGCGAGTGCCCCTACGTGTACGTGGGCAATAACCCAATCGCTAAAGTGCGCAATAGCGTTTACGTTTTTCAATGACAGCATTGGTCCTTCAAAGGTAGCCATACCATATCCGGTAATTGCAACCACCATAAATTTCAATACGGGATTGGTACGTACTTTATCCCAAGCACCACGTAAAGTTAACAACCCGTTGATCATTCCTCCCCATGAAGGAGCGATAAGCATTACCGAAAAGGCAACTCCTAAGTTTTGAGCCCAGTCTGGTAGTGAAGAATACAATAAATGGTGTGGTCCAGCCCAAATATAGATGAAGATGAGCGACCAAAAGTGTACGATTGACAAACGATACGAATATACCGGACGGTTTGCAGCTTTCGGTACAAAGTAGTACATCAGTCCTAAAAATGGAGTGGTTAAGAAAAAAGCTACCGCATTGTGCCCATACCACCATTGAACTAAAGCATCTTGTACCCCCGCGTACACTGAATAACTTTTTAAGAAGTTTACTGGTAGTTCTAAACTATTGAAGATATGTAGCACAGCTACGGTAACAAAAGTTCCTAGATAGAACCATACAGCAACGTACAAATGACGTTGACGTCTTTTTAATATGGTCCATATCATATTGACTCCAAAAGCTACCCATACTAGTGCAATGGCAATATCAATTGGCCATTCTAGTTCTGCGTATTCTTTGGAAGTAGTATATCCTAAGGGGAGCGTAATTGCAGCAGCAACGATGATGAGCTGCCATCCCCAGAAATTGAAATTACTTAAAAAGTCGCTTGCCATTCTCGCTTTTAGCAAACGTTGTAAGGAGTAGTAAACACCCGCAAAAATTGCATTCCCCACGAAGGCAAAAATTACGGCATTGGTATGTAAAGGTCTAATACGTCCGAAACTCAGCCAAGCTATGCCATCTGTGATATTTGGGAACAGAAACATAAAAGCCAAGAGCAATCCTACCGAGAATCCCACTATCCCCCATAGTAAGGTTGCATAGATGAATTTTTTTACGATTTTATTATCGTAATAAAATTGTTGCATTTCCATAATCTATTTGAATTTAATTTTTATTGTTAGTTCGCTTCTCATTGGTGTTGTCGTTGAGCTTAACGCGGTTGGTTAAGTTGTTCTTCGTTTACCAATTCATCATCAAACAGCATACGAACCGATGGAGTATACGCATCGTCATATTGACCCTTTTTGACAGATACTATAAAGGCTACAAAAAAGACTATAGCCACCAGAATACTAAGTGAAAGTAATAAGTAAATAACGCTCATAATTTGCCTGATAATTATAGGTCAAAGGTAGTTTTAGAGGCCTGTTTAAAATATGATATTTGTCATGTTTACTTAATTTTAGAAGTTCTAAATAGTAGTAATACTCATGTAAAATCAATAGAAAAGCCATCAGTGCTACCAACGACAAAGTACTCTCACAAGTAAAAAACGAAGTTTTCTGTAGTTGCTGAATAGTAAGTGTCCAGTATTGAACGATTTAAGGGGAGTTGAGTAGGTAACTCAGGGAAAACCCTGATACCAAGTATAGGGGTAATAGGTATAGGTGAAGTTGTTGTATATGAGTACCTTTGGCCACTGAATGATTTCGCATTCTATTTAACTAGGGACTATAGGACGTTAAATTTTCGGACTCATTATATAGATTGAATTGTTAAGTTAGTAGAAAAATTAAATTGCTCATTTATAGTCCTTTTTTTCACTTTATCATTTTGTTACAAACACTTACTATAAAATAAAATCCTGAGTTTTCGAGCTCAGGATTTATTTTAGTTAAATGGTCATAGAAAACAACTGAGTATCCGGCTGTTTTTCGTGGAGTTTTTTATCGAAGGCCATACAGATGTTTCGCACAAAAGGACGGGCTTTTTCCGGTACTTTTAAGCTGGTGTCATGCACCTGAACCAATCCGTCTTTTACGAGTTCACGCAGTTTTAACAAATGCAGTTCTAGGTCTTTTATTTCGAGCGCAGGAGTTTCCCAAGAGGTAGTAAAATGACACATGATATTGAGGATGTGTTGGCGCATAACCAAATCGTCTTGAGTAAGAATATGACCTCTAAATACAGGAAGTATTCCGTCGTTAACCAAAGCTTCATATTCCTTAACAGTTTTGACGTTTTGGGCAAAGCCATACCAAGAGTCAGAGATCGATGACATTCCTAAACCAATCATCAGTTGTGTTTTATGTGCGGTGTAGCCCATAAAATTTCTGTGGAGCTTTTGCTGTATACTCGCTTTGTATAAACTGTCTGTAGGAAGCGCAAAGTGATCCATCCCGATTTCTTGATAGCCCATTTCAACGAATAGTGCTTTTCCTATTTCGTAGAGTTTGCGTTTGTCTTCGTTTTTAGGTAAGTCATTTTCATTAAAGCCACGCTGTCCAACACCCTTTACCCACGGAACATGTGCATAACTGTAAAAAGAAATTCGATCCGGTTGTAATTCTTTGGTTTTATTGATCGTATGGATAACGTTTTCCTTTGTTTGAAAAGGAAGGCCAAAAACTAAATCATGACTGATTGAAGTATAGCCAATTTCACGTGCCCATCGGGTAACCTTGGCCACTTGCTCAAAGGGCTGTACGCGATGTATGGCCTTTTGAACAGTAGGGTTGTAGTCCTGAACGCCAAAACTCACTCTTGTGAACCCCAAGTTATACAGTTGCAACAGGTGTTCTTTAGTGGTGTTGTTGGGGTGTCCTTCAAAACTGAATTCGTAATCAGGATGTTTCTGCGCTTTTTTTAACAAGCCCGTGATGAGTTGTTCCAGGGCCTTTGGCGAAAAGAAAGTTGGAGTACCACCACCGAGGTGAATTTCTCGAATAAGAGGAACTGAGCTGACCTGCTCTAGGTAAAGATCCCATTCTTTTAATACGGTGGCGATATAGGGGTCGGCAACTTCCTTACGTTTGGTAATGTGCTTATGACACGCACAAAAGGTACACAGCGATTCGCAAAAGGGGAGGTGGATATACAAACTAATCCCTTCCGCACTATTGCTCTCTTCAAAGGATTGGCGGAAGCTAGCAATCCACTTTTCACGACTAAAAGTCTTTTCATCCCAATAAGGCACTGTAGGGTAGCTCGTATAACGAGGTCCTGGTATGTTGTATTTTTGTATGAGCGTGTTCATAAGTCTTGAGGTATTGAATTAAGCAATGGACAAAGCCAAATTGATCATTTCTTTAAAAGTTTGTTCGCGTTCTGCTGCGCTAGTGTGTTCTTTGGTCACCAAACTGTCAGATATAGTTAAAATGGCCAAAGCATTTACGCGGTGTTTGGCTGCTATGGTGTACAGCCCAGCTGTTTCCATTTCGACACAGAGAACTCCGTAATCTGCCCACTGCTGGTAACTGTCATAATCATCCGCATAAAATTCATCGGAACTCAGAATATTGCCTGCTTTGATAGGGAGCTGTTGTTGTCGTGCCATTTCTATGGCTTTATTAAACAGTGAAAAACTAGCGGTCGGTGCAAAATCAGCTCCGTTGAACCTTATTTTGTTTAGTCCAGAATTGCTAGAGGCAGCCATGGCAATAACGATATCTCTGAGCTGTACGTCTTTTTGATAAGATCCTGCTGAACCCACTCGGATTAGATTTTTTACTCCGTAGGAGTTGATGAGTTCATGTGCGTAGATTAAGGTGGTTGGAATTCCCATTCCCGTACCTTGTACTGATACGCGTTTTCCATCGTAGTAGCCTGTGTAGCCCAACATGCCTCGAACTTCATTATAACAAACAGCATCTGTTAAAAAGTTTTCTGCAATCCATTTTGCACGAAGAGGATCTCCTGGTAGTAATACGGTTTCTGCGATAGCTCCTTCAGGAGCGCCAATGTGTATACTCATAGTTTGTGGATTAATAACTGTCTTTTTTTGCTATTCCTTCAGTAACTAGAGCTACCCCCGATGAGGTTCCTAAACGCGTAACGCCGAGCGCTAGGTATTTTTTAGCGGTGTCCAAGTCGCGAATACCTCCTGCAGCTTTGATTGCAATGCCATTATTCGTAGCCGCAGCCATTCGATACACGTCTTCCAAAGTGGCTCCACCCGTTCCAAATCCGGTGGATGTTTTGATGAAATCCGCTCCAGCTTTCAATGAAATTTCACTGAGAGCAGTAATATGTTTAGCTTCTAGGTAGCAATTTTCAAAAATTACTTTCAATACCTTATCGCCGATTGCTTGTTTAATTTGAAAAATTTCGTCTTGTACAGCTGACAACTCTCCTTCGAGGACCTTGCCGATATTCACGACCATGTCTATTTCATCCGCACCGTTTTCTATAGCTTTCCGAGCTTCGAAGACCTTACTCTCGGTGTCCATAGCTCCTAAAGGAAATCCGATGACCGCCGCGACCTTGACCGCCGAGTTAGCGACACTTTTTTTAGCGAGTGCTACGCGACTTCCGTTCACACATACAGCGTAAAAATCATGAGTAATGGCTTCCTCACAGAGTTGTACAATCTGGGCTGAGCTAGCTGTTGGTTTTAACAAGGTGTGGTCTATATATTGGTTGATTTTCATAATTATTTGATTTTAGTTCCTAGGATGTTTGTGGCAATAGTAGTGAATAAAACGATACTGATTGAGCTCAATGGCATCAAGATGGCAGCTATGACAGGGGTTAACTGCCCAGTAACCGCAAAATAGAGGCCAATGACATTATAACACAAGGATAATATAAAACAATATTTGATTATTTGAATAGCTTTCTTTGCTACCTGTAAGTAGGTATTGATTTGTTCGAATTTAGTGGCGTCCAAGATAGCGTCACAGGCAGGAGAAAAGACATTGATATTCTCTGAAATCGCGATACCGACATTACTCTGTGCCAAGGCGCCTGCATCGTTGAGTCCGTCGCCGATCATCAAAACTTTCTTTCCCGCTTTTTGAAGTTCAGCCACATAGGCTAACTTATCTGCCGGTTTTTGGTGAAACAAGAACGTTGTTTTTTCAGGGAGTAGTGTACTTAAATAGTTTTTTTCTCCTTCATTATCTCCAGAAACTACTGCGAGTTCGCAGTGCTTTTCAAGGGCTGTAAAAACTTCTTTGATATGTGTTCGATACGCATTTTTCACGACAAATTTACCTGCGTATTGTTCATTTATGGAGATGTGTATGGCCGTTTCAAGGAGGTCCTTTTCTTCAGAAGCTCCTACAAAACTAGCAGCGCCCACGGTTATGTTCATTCCTTGATGACTGGCGCTAATCCCCTTACCAATATGTTCCTGAAAATTAGTTAAGGTGAGTTTCTCACTATGAGGTAAGTACGCGTATACCATTCTGCTCAGCGGATGGTTTGAGGAACGGAGCGTGTTCTTTAAGAGTTGAGTTTCCGCAGCTGAAAGCTCAGTACCCCGATACGTGATTTGATTTTCTGATGGAGTTGTTAAGGTTCCCGTTTTGTCAAAAATGACACTGTCAATGGTGGCCAATTGTTCAATGACAGTTGCGTTTTTTAAGTAGAATTTTCGCTTGCCTAGTATGCGTAGAAGGTTTCCAAGCGTAAACGGAGCTGCTAATGCAATAGCACAGGGACAGGCGATGATTAAAACTGCCGTGACTACGTTGAGTGCTTTCCCGCTGTTGTACCAAAGCCAAAAACTCCCGGCTACAAATGCTATGGTTAAAACGGCAATGGTGAAATTTTTTCCAATTTTATCATTGAGCGTGGTAAAGGTTGATCGCTTATCTTTTTGAAACACGTCATTACTCCATAATTGAGTGAGATAACTCTGCGATACGGAGTGCAAAACTTCCATTTCTATAGTGCCCTCCAACTGCTTTCCTCCTGCAAAAATTTTATCTCCTGATTTTTTGCGAACAGGATGTGCCTCACCCGTGACGAAACTGTAATCTATTTGAGCATTTCCATTGATGACAATACCATCGACCGGAATTAATTCGTGGTTGCGAATCAGCAAGCGATCTCCTTGGACAACATCGTAAATTTGAATATTTTCTTCACTGCCGTCTTTGTGTATTTTCGTTACGGCAATCGGAAAGTAGGATTTGTAATCGCGTTCAAAAGAAAGAAAATTATAGGTTTTTCGCTGAAAGAATTTTCCGAGGAGTAAAAAAAAGACCAGTCCAGTTAAGCTATCGAAGAATCCCGTTCCCTTATCAAATAAAATTTCATAGGTACTCCTAATAAAGAGTACTAGGATTCCGAGAGCAATGGGGACGTCTATACTGAGAATTTTGTTGCGAAGCCCTTTATAGGCAGTCGTAAAATAGTCAACACCTGCGTAGCCCACAACCGGAACAGAAAAGAAGAACATTAACCAACGGAATACGACTTTGTATTGATCGAGCCAAAATTCATTCACTTCAAAGTATTCCGGAAAGGATAAAAACATGACATTTCCATATGCAAATCCTGCCACGCCCAATTTATAAATTAGCGAGCGGTCTACTTTTTTACTGCCAACCTCATAGTCTTCCAAACTTATATAAGGTTCGTAACCAATGCTACTGAGTAGTAAAACGACTTCTTTTAAGCTTATTTTTTCGGTGTTAAAACCAATTCTCACTGTTTTTTTAGGAAAGTTTACCTGTGACGAACTGATGCCCGAATGGAGTTTGTGTAGGTTTTCTAAAACCCAGATACACGAACTACAATGGATATGTGGGATGTACAATTGGACTACTTGGTGCTGTTCTTCATGAAATTCTAGCAGTTTAGCGATAATCGCCTCTTGTTCTAGAAAGTCATATTTACCTTGAATTTCTGACGGTGCTGCGCCAGGTGCATTTTGTAAGTCGTAATAACAGGTAAGGTCGTTTGCTGAAAAAATTTCATAAACCGTTTTACAGCCGTTACAACAAAAAAACTTTTCGTCAAGCACTATGGTGTCTGTTTCACATTCATTGCCACAGTGGAAACACACTTTATTTTTCATATTTACTCGTTTGCCTAGTGCAAAGGTCAGACAATACCCTCGTTAAAAATATGATATTTGTCAGCTTTTTAGTACCTTTGAGTACCTCAAAATGGCACGATATGAGCGGGAAATGTGAACAGTGTATTGTACGTCAGTTTAATTCACTAAAAGCACTAACTAAAGATGAGTTGGTGAGAATATCAGGATGTAAAACGTCTAAATACGTCAAAAAAGGAGAAATTCTTTTTGAAGAAGGCGAACATATTAATGGTGTATACTGTATTCGCGACGGTGTTTGTAAGGTTTCTAAAATGAGCGATAATGGAAGAGACCAGATTGTTCATTTGATTCGTAAAGGTGATCTCATTGGCGAACGAAGTCTCGTGAATAACGAAGTGTCAAATTTAAAGGCAATTGCAGTTAATGACATGGAGGTGTGTTTTATTCCCAAAGAAGAGATATTGAAAGATTTGGAGAAAAACCCTAACTTTACCATGGAGATTCTCAAGAACATGGCCCTGTCTCTAAAAAATGCAGATAATGTGATCGTCGATATGGCGCAAAAAACAGTAAAACAGCGCTTAGCCGCTACCTTGTTGTATTTGAATGATCGTTTTAACAGTACCGAAGCGGGAGCCATCGATATTCATTTATCACGTGAAGATATTGCGAATGTCATCGGTACAGCAACTGAGTCAGCAATTCGCTTGTTGTCAGAGTTTAAAAAGAAAGGCCTTATCAATTTAAAAGGAAAAGAAATTTTTGTTTTGAATGAAAAAGGATTGAAAGATATTTCCGACGGCTTTTAAGTCGACTTTTATAATTTCAATTTTTGTCATAACGAGTAGTATAAATTTCTAATTTAATATACGAATGCTATCGAGAATAAAAGGATAGCGAACTACCCCAGTTAACCCATACCCACCTAGACTTGTTGTTTAATAGAACAACGGCTTTGTCATGCACAATTTCGATGTTCACAAGAAACCTAGATCTATGGGGGATACTGTATTACTTCAATTATTAAAACGCAAAGATAATCGAGCTTTTAGCATGCTGTTCGATTTGTATTATCCGCGATTGTTGTGCTTTGCCGAAAGCTATGTAAAGAAAGAAGATGCCGAAGAAGTTGTTCACGACGTTTTTTTGAAACTGCATGAGAAGAAGTCATTAGTAGTGAAGAAAAGCTTGAGCAGCCTTTTGTTTACCATGACTCGAAATGCTTGTTTGGATCATCTCAGAAAGCGAAAGTATAATTTGTATTTAGACGATCCTTTTAGTTGCCTGGAAAACGAGCTGCAAGTAGCTACACTTCAAGATGACGTTAGCATGATGATCATCGAAGAAGAGCTGAATGAGCAAATTGCAAAGGCCATCGCAAACCTACCTGAAAAGTGCAGAAATGTATTTGTGAAAAGTCGATTTCATGGGTATAAGAATCGAGAAATTTCCCAAGAGTGTAACATTTCTATTAAAACTGTTGAGAATCAAATGACCAAAGCCCTCAAGCTCATGAGAGCTTATTTAAAAGATTTTTTGTGATTTTTTTTACTTCCCCATAGGGGGAAATCATTTTTCTTTCGTCTACATAGTAGGAGACACACTCAAGGTGGCAAAATTGGAAGGTGGTGAAATTGGAAGGTGGCAAAATTGGAAGGTGGTGAAATTGGAAGATGGCGAAATTGGAAGATGGCAAAATTGGAAGGTGGCGAAATTGGAAGATGGCAAAATTGGAAGATGACAAAATTGGAAGTTAGCTAAATTGAATGAGATCAAAATTGAGTGGTAGTTATCGTTAGATCGATCGAAGTGAATAGCCGCCTCCGATATGTGGCAAGGGACGATGACAGAGAACCCGCAGGCCAGTAAATAGTGGACGAAGTGAGTGAGTGAGGAGGTGAATGAAGAAGCCTTACTGTAGTAGGAGCAGTGTAAAGGTTGACTGTTTTGGGTTAGTTGGGGTGGTACTAGTACTAGGAGCCCGTTAGAAAAGTTGAATTAGCAATTGTAGCAATAGAAAAGTTCTGATAATCTTCTAATAAAGGGAATATACAACGAAGAGTCATGGATGAAGTGAGTTTAATTAGGTATTTGGAGCGAAAAGTAACAAGAAAAGAAGAACGCGTTGTGATTCATTGGATACGGAAATCTAAAGGAAATCAGGAGCTTTTTAACAAATTGAAAGCGAATTGGGTGCTTTGTAGATTGCGAGAACTAGAAAGGAAAAATGAGGTACAGTTCAGAATAGGGAGAAATAAGATACAGCGAAGAAGAAAGAGAGGAGAGAAGGAAGTAGAGAAAACAATGGAGAAGAAGGGAGGAATTTATAGGAAAATGAAACAGGAACCAATACATTATGCGCTAGAGGAACAAAAGATAGCAAAGCAAGAAACTAGCACTAGTTGTTGGGAGAGGATAAGTAGAACGAAAAGAGGGAGGATTGTTGAAAGAGAGCAGGTGGGAGCCAATTGGTCGTATCTGAGATTAGGGAATAAGCTGTTGATAGCATTGAGTACTGTGGGATTATTGCTAATGGCAGGCTGTCTGAAAGCTTTTTGCTAGGACTTGGCATATGAAAAGAACCGAAATAAAATGAATAAAAACTGTATTAAATAATCGTAAAGCAATAAATATTAGTAGAAACAAAATGTATTATGATTAGTAAAAGAATGTTGTAATCTAGTTAGTTAGTAAGAGATTGTTGGGAGTGGAGGGGTGCCTTTTTCGTTAATTTTTGAATATTAGATATTTGGTTAATTGTTCTATTCCAATTCAAATCCATTTGCAACCAGCAATCTCTTTTTTAATTTCTCTAATGAGCAATCTCTTTTATAGAATGATTACAAAGTTTAGAATTGAATACAAGAAATATCCGTTGCATATAATCTACGGAGTAATAATTATGGTTTGCTTCACAGGGACAACAGGGGACTCCGCTTTTACCTTACTTACCATTAGTTTCCTTCAATGGTTATCCCCTGTTGTATCCCCTTGAGAATATGTACGATTCTCTTTTGAAGATTTTTGGTTTATTCATAAAAAAAATAGCGTACTCTAGTACGCTATTTTTTATATTAACTTTTAATATTTTTTTTGAGTTTTACCTCCTGTTCCAATTTAGGAATTCGCTTTTTTAAGAATAATATCTGACCCAAATGACTCGATTGATGTTCCATTACATGAAACCATGCGTATTGATTTGAAATGCCATTGCCAGGATTTACCTGCTTAAACCAACGATCATCCTTTTTGCGAAGCGCTTCAATAGTTCTCTTACGTACTTTGTTGTAAATGTCTAGGTAGTATCCAATTTCTTTGCCTTTGAGTACTTTTCTTCCTTCATCGTCCAAGTCCATCGCAGCTTTTAATTCCTTGTCTATCTTAGCGTCCTTGTAAGCCTCCCCAAGAGTGTATTTCTGATAATAAACCTCCGCAGCAGCTAAGTGCAATACCAACGCTCCAATACGATTGGCCTTGGCGTCGTGCAAGTGATCCGTTTCCCTTAAATCTAAATGCTTTACAGCTCCTGAAACACGAAGCCTTAAATCTTCTAACATCGAAATCATATTGTCAATCTGTGGATTTTTAGCATCCGCCTTACCAATTTTTCCTCGCTCGTATTCAGGAGTCTCAATTCCAGAACTGCGAATCAATAAAGAACGACTTCCTTCAGCAGCATCAGTACTCGAGCTAATAGTAAATTCCTTTACTCGAACAGATTTTCCGGCAGTGATAGACTCGTTCCAACTCTTAATTTTCTGATTGCGAATAGTCGTTTCAAAATTGTAATTGTCAATTGGGAATTCCTTGAACTTTCCTTGGTCGTCTTCGATGTATAAGTGAAAATCATCAAACCAAAATGATCCATTGTATAAACACAAGCCTCCGAAATGTAAAGATGCCGCATTTTTGTCTAGCTTGCCCTCAACACTGTACTCTTTCCAGGTAGTCGATTTTATAGGGCGATCATTCATATTGTCAAAAAATCCAGGCTCACTGTTGTTAGTGTCAACCCTGGCCCATAGCCCAGCCCAAGCTCTGTTGTCGTCAGGAACTACTTTTACCTTTGCGACCAACTTGAATTTTTTGGGAGTCTTAGTTGAAATAGTTACAGATTGAACAAATGAGGTCCAATCTCTTGAAATGGTTTTTACTTGGGCAGTAGCACTGTAAATAAACAATGCACAAACCCAAAAAAGGTTGTTTTTCATATAGAGTAAATTTTTGCTAAAGATACACAAATCACTTTGGCTAAATCTATTCTTAGGAGAGGAAAGCCTGAGAATGGAGCAAAAAAAAAGCTGCTTAGAAGCAGCTTTTTACTATTGTTGGAAACTATTGTTTTTCCTTACTCTTAATTTCATCGACAAACTTTTGAAGACGTAGTCCGTAATCTGATTTCTTTACTTTGTCAGATAAGCTACTATTAATCGTATCTAAAAGTTTAATGTTTGCATCGTAAAGTTGCGTGAGGGCAATATACGGCGATGCTTCAGTATCTGCATTCGCAATTGCGAAATTGGTAGCAAAAAGCACACGTCTGCGTACCATCTTTTTATAATCCAGCTCAAGTTGCGCAATTAAAGCCTCGTCTTTTGCCTGCTTTGCCTCTAAGTCTTTCTTAACAAAATCTAATCGCTGATCGATAAAACGCTTGTCAACTTTGGCAAACTTATCCATTACTTCTTGGTTTTTAGACCCCGAAATTTTTGGAGCAAACCCGAATTCTTCAATATTGTCATTAATAGTAATTTCTCCTGGTTCTCCAAAGAACAAGAGTTTCTTGTTATCCTTATTTCCTGTAAAGGTTAAATAATACATCACTGGTGAAGTAACATCATCAGTTAAGGTAAAAGTGTCCTTGCCAAGTAAAGAAACTGAGTCAACAGAAATAATAGCAGTATCTTTCATTTTTTGGAGGTATAAGGTTCCTTTTTTAAGCCCTCTAATTTGACCTTTTACAATCATATTCCCCTGCTTTTTCGATGAACAAGCGAGCGCTACTATCGCTATTAAAAATGTAAGTAATACTTTTTTCATGTGTGTTTTCTTAAGAGTAATTGCTTAAAGCAATTGGTTGTTTCATTTAAGGATTGCAAATATGCAGAATTTTTATATTTATTTTAGGATCTTGCTAAAAGATTTGCATTAACTCATCCATTTCATCATAATTGCACAGAAAAATGCACCATAGGTACCTAAAGCATATCCGAAAACAGCTAGGAGTACGCCTACGGGTGCCAATGATGGATGAAAAGCTCCCGCAACCACCGGAGCAGAAGCAGCTCCTCCGATATTCGCCTTCGAACCTACAGCTAAAAAGAAATACGGAGCTTTGATAAGTTTTGCTACTAAGAATAAAAGTCCGACGTGAATAATCATCCAAACAAAACCAATAGCGAACAAGCTAATATTATCTACAATTGCATTCAAGTTCATTTTCATCCCAATCGCGGCAACGAGTATGTAAATAAATACGGTTCCAATTTTTGAGGCACCAGCACCTTCATACGATTTCACTTTTGTGAAAGATAGGACAATACCTATAGTAGTTGCGGTGATAATTAACCAGAAAAAAGAACTCCCCAAACCAAAATCGACCAATCCAGGTAAATTTGTTTTAATCCAAGGACCGAGATTGTCTCCTACTATGTGTCCTAAAGTAGTTACCCCAAAAGGAATACCTAATAAGATCATCAAGTCGTGAAACGAAGGAATTCGAGCCGTTTCAAGAGAGTATTTTTCCATTTTGTCTTTGAGTTCGGTAATGGATGAATTATCCGCTTTTAACCAACGGTCTAAGGCATCCGATTTAGCAACTCCTAAGAGTAAAAAGGCCATCCAAACTTCAGCTACCAAAACATCCACAACAGCCATAATACTGAACAAGCTGTCGCTTACTTCCCATTGTTCTTTCATAGCGAGTTGATTTGCACTACCACCAATCCAACTACCTGCCACTGTTGACAAGCCTTTCCACAAATCAGTACCTTCTACTTGTACTAAGATGTCAGGGGCGACGAATTTAAAAAATACGATGGCGATTGGACCTCCAATCATAACACCTACCGTTGCTGTTAAGAACATGATCAATGCTTTTGGCCCTAATTTGAACACTCCCTTTAAATCGATACTTAAGGTTAACAATACCAAAGAAGCAGGGAGTAAGAAACGAGAAGCTATAAAATAAATACTGCTCTTACCTGTAAATTGTTGGTATTCTGCAGCGGCAATCTGATGCGTGCTGATGTAGTTTTTGAGTTCTTCTAGGTTATGAACGCCGTCCAAATTGCCATAGACCTTGCTGAGGTGGGCAATAGTGGCTTGAACATCAATCCATTTATCAGCGATAATGCCTATAGAACTGAAAATAGAAGGAACAAAGTAACACAGCAATAAAGCCGGAATAACCTTGTAAAATTTAGAGAATAACGGGTGTTTAGAAGTATAAAATATTCCTGCTAAAATCATGCATAACACTCCAAATATGGTGGTGTCTTTTGCTAAAAAAGGAATATCATTAGTAATTTCGGTTATATTCATATGGAAAAAATTTTGGCAAATGTAAGAAAACTATTGAGGGCGTTTTGATTTTCGCTGTGTGCTAAAGGCGACCCCAATTTGCAGTCGGTTAAAACTGGCAGTATTGGTAGCGATATTCATAAACCCTAGTTTGAATTTAGTGGTCGAACTCAATTTGTAAGTAAAACCGCCTCCCAACCAGTTTTGAGCAAAGGTTTCTCCTTGGAAATTAAAGAATACTTCATCAAACAAATAGGTACCCCATCGCTTGTTTAAAGGGTAGGAGAACCCTAGCTCATAGCGAATCCAATGCTGTGTATCACGTTCAAAAAATCGGTGTTCTAGTCGAATACGATGCGCTAATTTTAACTTTGCAATGGCGTGATGTACAAGTACATCTTCGTACAATCGATGTTCGTCTTCGGTACCACCGCGCTGACGATAGCTAGCGTCCGTATTAAGGTAGGCATATCCTCCCGTAAGGCTAAGGTGCTTATTGATCTTGTAATTTGCTCCTATTCTAAAGAGGTATTGTTGTAATTCATCAGCAACTTCAAACATTCTGAAGTGCGCGAGTGATTTTAATTTCCATGAGGCAGCTAGTTCGTGGGATCCTCCATACATATACCAGGCTCCCAGTTGACTTTCGGGGTTAGACTGCGCTTGCGTTGGGAAATGATAGCTACTAAGTAAGATGCATACGATCAATAATTTTTTCATGTAAAGAGCTTTTAAAACAAATCTCCTGCGTGAACAGGAGATTTTGTTTTCATTTACGTAAAAATAATTATTTTATCGAGAAATTCGTAATTTCCTTAAAAGGAGATATTTGGATCTTTTCAGCAGCAGTCTGATAGGTCTTCCATTCGGTATCAAAAAAGCTGTTTGTTTCTATTAGTGCTTTATTCAGAGCCTCTCTAATTTGAGTAACTAGGCGTTGTTCTGTGGAAGTTTGTGCACCAAAACGACTGTTAACATACCATCGTGCCGTGTTAAGACGCTGGTATACATTGGGCTCAGGGTTTCTCGTGATTCCCTGTCGCTTGTCTCTTTTGCCTAGATATTGATCGAGTAAGGCATCGATGGTTTTAATCATTTTTCCGGATGCTTCAATCGTAGTTTTGTAGCGCTTTTTATCTTTCTTGCTCAATTTAGATTTGTATCCTTGAGCTATTTTTTTCGACGTTACTAATTGTTTTACAGCGGCAGCTATGGTTTCTTGGTAGCTTTCAAGCTTTTTTGCCGTTTGGTACTTTTCAGTCATGGCTGAGGTTGACATCTCCAAGCGAGGATCGTAGCTTACTGTTATCGTTGTCTCTGATACCTGATCACCGTAGGTCGCTTTTACGCGGTAGTCACCTGGTAATACGCGTACACCTCCTGGTTCTCTTTTTGAGTTACGCAGTACTCGTGAAGGACGCGCAACACCCTTTTCATCCATATTCCAGGTAATTTTATGCACCCCGTGTTTCTTCGGAGCTTTGCGTTTGAGCGTTCTGATAAGTGTGGTTCCTTTATAAATATCAAAGGTAATAGAGTCGAATTTAACGATGGGTTTATCAGTACTTTCAGTAGTACTCTTCGCTTTTGATTGCTCTTTTTTAGCTTTTTTCGGTGGGTGAAGGAAATACGAAATTTTTGCTCCACGACCTCTATTTTGACCATTGAATAGGGCATCTGCGCCAAACCTACTTCCCGATGGTTGTTGATACGCAGCTAAATAGGCCGTTGGAGGTGAAAATACCGTGAGTTTCTCTTGTAGTACGCTTGGTTTTGTAGCCATGGCTCTCAAGGGGCGAATATCGTCGAGTACCCAAGCAGCACGTCCAAAAGTCCCGATTACCAAATCGTGTTCTCTAGGATGGATAACTAAATCTTTTACAGATACGGTAGGAAATCCATTGGTCCATTTTGTCCAGTTTTTTCCAGAGTTTATAGAGACGTATAATCCGTCATCTGTTCCTAAAAATAGGAGGTTCGGAGTTACAGGATCCTCGATGATACACAGCGCATAGCTTTTTACATCTTCGGCATCTACGATACGCTCCCAAGTTTTTCCGTAATTTTTAGTTCTATATGCGTACGGTGTATAATTAAAGCGTCGATAATCGTTCGCTACTAATAGCGCTTCACCTTTGTTTTTGTTGGAAGCTTTGATTTGAGTAATCCAACTGTTTTTCGGAAGTCCTTTGATCGTGTTAGAAACGTTTTTCCAAGTAGTACCACCGTCTTGTGTAAGCTGTACTTGACCGTCATCAGTGGCAACCCAAAGCATGTCTTTTTCTAAGGGAGAAGGTTCGATAACTAGGATAGTACAGTGGTTTTCGGCCCCCGTGGCATCCATAGTCAACCCACCACTTTCTGATTGTTTTAGTTTAGCTGGATTATTGGTCGTTAAATCGGGTGATATAATTTCCCAAGTAAGTCCTTTATCTTTTGATTTGTGTACGTATTGACTTCCGAAATACAAGGTAGCATTGTCAAAAGGGTCACCATTGATGGCCGCATTCCAATTGAAGCGCAGGCGAACTTCAGGATTTGGATGTGTAGGGCGTACTGTGTAATTGTTACCTGTTACATGGTCGTAGCGAGAAACGAATCCTTGTTGACTCATGGTCCAGCCATAACGTGAATCATCCTTATCAGGAACTACGTCAAAGCCGTCTCCAAAACTAATTTCTTGCCAATAAGAGTTACGTATCCCCTGAGCTTTCCAAACATAGGCGGGGCCTCTCCACGATCCGTTGTCTTGCATACCACCGTATACATTATACGGGAATTCATTATCGACATTAATATGGTAAAATTGCGCAATGGGTAAATTTCCAATAAATCGCCACGTTTTACCGTGATCACGTGTGATATTGAGTCCACCATCATTACCATCGATCATAAAAGAACCGTCTTTAGGGTGAATCCACCAAGCGTGGTGATCGGGATGTACACCGTTACTCACACCATAGGCAGGCATCAGTTGTCTAAAACTCTTTCCACCATCATCAGAAACATTTACATACGTGAAAATGGTATACAATCGGTTTTCATTTTGTGGGTCTACATAAATTTCGGAATAATAAAAAGGTCGATTTCCAATTCCTTTTTTATCGTTTATTTTTTTCCAAGTAAATCCGGCATCTACACTTTTATACAGTGCATTTTTTTTAGCTTCTACTAGCGCGTAGATGGTGTTTGGATTTGAAGGCGCTATGGCAACGCCAATTCTTCCGAGTTCTCCTTTAGGAAAACCTTCTTTGTCTGTAATTTTCTTCCAAGTATCTCCACCATCATGGGTGATGTACATTCCACTTCCTGAACCTCCAGATTTAAAGAACCACGGATCGCGTTTGTGCTCCCACATAGTTGCGATGATTTTATTGGGGTTCGCAGGGTCCATAACTAAATCAGCAGCTCCTGATTTTTCATTGGTAAATAAGATTTGTTTCCAAGTTTTTCCACCGTCGATGGTTTTGTACACGCCGCGTTCTTTGTGAACTCCCCACGGCGATCCTATAGCTGCCGCGTACACGATGTTCGGATTATTGGGGTGGATGAGGATGCGGTGAATGTGACGCGTTTTTTCTAAGCCCATGGCTTTCCATGTTTTTCCGGCATCGAGTGATTTGTAAATACCATAACCGCCGTTGAGGCTATTTCTAGGATTTCCTTCACCTGTTCCCGCCCAAATAACACTGGGGTTTGATTGTTGTATGGCTACCGCTCCAATAGAAGCGGTCACTTCCTTTTCGAAAATAGGCTGCCATTTAATACCTCCTGAAGTAGATTTCCATACTCCTCCGGAAGCCGTTCCGACATACATGATATCAGGGTTGTTTTGTACTACATCAATGGCAGTAACACGTCCGCTCATACCACCGGGACCTATATTTCTCGGTTTCATGTTCTTTACTAAATCCATAGAAAACTCTTGACTGAATCCTAGGATTGTGGTAAAAAATAAAACAAATAATAACTGTTGTTTCATGTGTAAGTTTAATTAGTACGTTTGTAATCAGGTAAAAATATTAATTAAACTTCTTAAAAAAATGTTAAGGAATAGAAAGACCTTCCTCGGGAAAGGAAGGTCTGAAAAATAGTTGTTTTGGAATTGCTTACTCTTTTTTCTTAGGAGCTCTATTGGCTTCTTTTAGCACCTTCATTAGCATCCACTCAATTTGACCATTGGTAGATCTAAATTCATCTGCAGCCCATTTTTCAATGGACTTTAACATGTCTTCTTGTATGCGTAATGCAAATGCTTTTTTCTTTGACATTAGGGTTGTTTTACAAATTTAACGATGGCGTTAACTAAAGTTACAGACAAGGGAAACGAAGGATCCGTATAGGAAGTCATGTTATCCGAGTCTTTTTGTATGGTTTTAAGAACGTGATTCATGTTCTTAATGAGCACCAATGTAGCCTTAGGTACCGCGTCTTTTAAAAGTTGTGCATCTTGAACAGCCACCTGAAGATCTTTTTCTCCTTGAATAATCAATAAAGGTTGTTGTAATGTACGAGCAACTTTAGTAGGATGATAGTGCATCCAAGAACGCAAAAAGGCGTGCATTGGTTTTGCAAAAATATTCATTAGCATCGGATTAATTTCCTTTATAGTACCTGTTTTTTCAAGTTCTTCAAAGTGTTTTTTCGCAAAAGGAGCTAATATGGCTGCATTTTTTGCGATTTGCTGCACGATGATTTCTTGAATAGGACTTGCTGGTCCAGCCAAAGATATAATCTTATCACTGTTTTTAGCTCCAAGCATGGCAACTAATGATCCTTGACTGTGACCGATTAACACGATTTTAGAAAAACGCTTCTCTTTTTTTAAGTGGTCAACCACAATTTGTAAATCTGTTACCAGATCGTCAAATAAGGTTGTTTTTAACAGGTCTTTGTTAGCGCTGTTCGCAGTTCGTTTGTCATAGCTGAAAAAAGCAAGGCCTCGAGCGTTTAACGAATCTCTACATTTTTGGATGTAGCGGAGCGGTAAAAGCCCTTTTTGCGTTCCATTCCTATCGATATTTCCAGACCCGTGAACCCAAATTACTAGCGGTTGCGTTGTTTCCGTAAAACTCAGCGTTCCAGACAAGGTGATTGGTCCGTTCATGAGAGTTATGTCTTCGCGTTGAACTTGCGAAAACAAACTAACTGAATGGAGTATCAGTGCACTAATGTATAGAATAAATCGAATCATTCTTTTGAATCTTTTATATAGTTTTTTAAGACTTGCTTAACGGCTTCTTGTTGTTGCGTACCGATGAGGATTTTCTGACCAGAATTCAGTACGAGCTGAATACCAAGGGAACCAGAAACATTCACGGCAAGCCCTCCTTTGGTGTTCCAAAGAGCTCCCGACTTCAATCCCCATCCCCCGTATTCACCGATGGCGTCATAGGTACGAAGTTCGGCACTTGCAATACTTGACCAAGCGATGAGTCTCTTTTTTCGGTGTAAGGGAAAAAATTGATAATGTATGCCGAGCTCGTCTATGCGTGTGCTCAGTTTGAATAAAAAAATGCTTCCCGTAGCAAGGACTAGTAAAGCCAGTAGTCCTAGTAAACGAAAAAGTGAAACTTCTTCGTTAAAGTACGCTTGGAACAGAATAACACTGGGAACAAGGGTGCTAATACCGAGTAGGATCAGCAACCAAGGTTGTGTAAATCGCTGTACCTCCTTAAAAACCTTCATGACTATCTGTTTTTATCGCGTTCAAAAATAATTCGCGCAGATTGTTCTGCTACATGCAATACTCGCCATCCTTGTTTTGCATAGGTGTTTAAGGCTTCTTCTAAGCGTTGGTTGTTTTTGGTCAATCCTACTTTATAATTGATTACTTTGTATTCTTTCATAGTATGTGATTATTTATTGATTTAACGTTCCGGTGTTCACTACAGGAGTGGCTTCTCTGTCACCACACAATATAACCATTAAATTACTTACCATGGCTGCTTTGCGTTCTTCGTCAAGTTCTACAATATCTTTTTTATTGAGTTCGTCTAAGGCCATTTCTACCATGCTTACAGCTCCTTCTACAATTTTATGACGGGCGGCAACGATAGCGGTTGCTTGTTGGCGTTTTAGCATGGCACTGGCAATTTCCTGTGCATAGGCAAGATATCCTATTCGAGCTTCAAGAACTTCAATTCCTGCAATGGCTAAACGCTCTTCCAATTCTTTTTCAAGTGCATCACTTACTTCGTTTAAACTCGATCTCAAGGTAATTTCTTCTTCGTGGCCTTCATCAGCAAAGTTGTCATAAGGATACATACTTGCCAATTTACGAACGGCAGCATCCGTTTGTACTCGTACGAAATTTTCGTAATTGTCCACATCAAAAGCGGCTCTGTAGGTTTCGGTAACCTTCCAAACAAGAATGGTACTGATCATAACCGGATTACCGAGTTTGTCATTTACTTTTAAACGCTCACTGTCAAAATTACTCGCTCTAAGTGAGATCTTCTTTTTGGTATAAAATGGATTTGCCCAAAACAGTCCGTTTTGTTTTACGGTACCGATGTATTTTCCGAAAAGTAAAATTACTTTAGAAGAATTTGGGTTGACAAGAATAAATCCGGTAGAAAAAAACAATCCTAGTACAATGAATACTATGTATGCTGGGTTTTCTTCGCGAATGGCAAATGCAATTCCACCGATGATTAAAGTAAAAACAACGAGTAGTATGAGATATCCGTTGGCTGGTTTGATAATTTTTTCTGATTCCATATTAATTAATTTGATATTATTTTGATATCATAAATATATGAAAAAAAGTTATATAAATCCAAATGTTGTTTTTAGCTATTATGTACCTTAGCAAAAAATATTCAAAAATGATGAAACGTATTATAACGATAACCCTCAGTTTTATTTGGGTACTCGGAGCTTTTGCTACGGATGATGTTTGGGGTCCAACAGGACATCGAGCTACGGGTAAAATTGCGGAAAAGCATTTGACTAAAAAAGCAAAAAGAGCGATTGACGAATTACTTGAAGGAGAGAGTTTGGCCTTTGTGTCTACCTATGCAGATGAGATTAAGTCGGATAAGAATTACAGAAAATTTTATCCGTGGCACTATGTGAATATGCCTTTGGATGGGAATTATGAAACAGCAGCTAAAAATCCGAAAGGCGATTTAGTAACCGGAATTCAACACTGTATCAAAGTTTTAAAAGACAAGAATGCATCGGTGGATGACAAGCGCTTTTATTTAAAAATGTTGGTGCACCTTATCGGTGATTTACATCAACCTATGCACATAGGTCAGAAAGAAGACAAAGGAGGAAACACCATCCAAGTGCAGTGGCATGGACGCGGTTCCAATTTACACAGAGTATGGGATGAAAATCTGATAAAAAAATGGGATATGAGTTATGTAGAGCTCGCAGATAATGCCAAGCATTTAAGCAAGCACCAAATTAAAGCATTGCAAGCAGGTTCTGTTTTGGATTGGGTGAATGATACGCATAGCTTAACGAAGAAAGTGTACAAATCGGCGAAAGTAGGAGAGAAGCTCGGGTATCGCTATTCGTATGTGTACTTTCCAATAGTGCGTCAACAATTACAAAAAGGAGGTTTGCGTTTGGCAAAGCTATTAAATGATATTTTTGACTAAGCAAAGAGTAGTCAGCACCCTAAAAGCCTTGGTATTCTTGCCAAGGCTTTTTAATTGTATCCACTAAAATTTTTCATTATTTTTAGAGAAGCAATAAACTAGTATGAATAAATTTCTAATTTTGATAGGTTTCCTAACGACGATCAGTTACGGACAGTCTAATAAATACGCAGAGGTAACAGCGCTTTCTAGTGTCGATTTTGAAGGCTTAAAACCTCACCTGACCACTCAAAGTGACAGCACCTATATCGTAAATTTTTGGGCAACTTGGTGTAAGCCCTGTGTAGAGGAACTTCCCTTGTTTGAGTCAATTTCAAAACGCTATAAAAAGAAAAAGGTAGCAGTGATATTGGTGAGTTTAGATTTTCCAAAACACCGAGATACGGCCCTCTTGGAGTTTATTAAAAAGCACCAATTGCAGTCAGAAGTAATTCACTTAGACGATCCGAAAGAACAGCAATGGATACCGAAGGTAGATCCTAATTGGACTGGGTCAATTCCCGCTACGCTCATTTACGATGCGAAAAAGAGAAAGTTTTATGAGCAAACCTTTAAAAAAGGTGCCTTAGAAAACGAATTAATTAATTTTTTAAAATAAAGCAATCATGAAAATTTTAAAATCAATAGGAGTTGTAGTCGCCCTTGTAACTTGTTTGGCCTTTGCAGTAAAAGTAGATACTGGGTATAAGGTAGGTGATGTAGTAAGTGATTTTTCGTTGAAAAATACGGATGGAAAAATGGTATCGATGGCCGATTTTCCGAACGCTAAGGGATTCATTGTCGTATTTACCTGTAATATGTGCCCGTATTCGGTAGCAAATGAAGATAGAATTCTCGCATTGGACAGAAAGTTTAAAGGAAAAGGATATCCCGTAATCGCCATCAACCCAAATGATCCTGCGGTTTCACCTGGTGATGGATTTGCAGAAATGAAGGTACGTGCAGCGGAAAAGAAGTTTACGTTTCCGTATTTGTTTGATGAAAAGCAGGAAGTATACCCTCAGTTTGGAGCTACGAGAACACCGCATGTTTATATCTTAACCAAAAAGGAAGGGGCTGTCGTGGTTTCTTATATCGGAGCTATTGATGATAGTTCTCGAAATCCAGAAGCTGTTACAACGCGTTATGTCGATGAAGCAGTACATGCATTACTCCGAGGATCTGTGCCAAAAACAACCTATACAAAAGCGATTGGTTGTAGTATTAAAACGAAGAAGTAAGTTAGAAATACGGTCTAAAAAAATCCCCAAGGCAAGAGCTTTGGGGATTTTTTTTAGGCTTCAAACTGACGTTCTTTAACCGCATTTTCTGATTCTTCTAGATTGAGTTGCGTTCGCAACCATTTGTTGGGTATTAGATCGATGGTCAAATTTACGCGCTCTGTGGTTCCTAAATTATCCACTTTGTGCGGGTCATCGAGTTTGAGGTACCAACATTCTCCAGGTTGCATAGTCACAATACTATTGTTGAGGTAAAAGGTAACCTGGTTATTTTTCAATATGGGAATGGTAATTCGAATAACCGATTTAGGAACTTCCAAAGCCAGTGTTGGGTCTGTGTGTTCTTTGACAATAGCTCCAGGAGCAAGTCGAAGTAAACGAACCAAAGTGACCGTGGTATGGGTTTTAAAATAATCGATGATTTCTGTAAGATACGCTGAGTTTTTTAAGGCTTCCGTATCGAGCCAGTCGGTCCAAGAACCATCGGCATAATCATTTGCCGGAGGTGGAAAAGGTAGACTGGGATTTACCATATGAGCAGGTGCTCTCAGTGGTATTACATCGTAATACTCATAACTCGTTAAGTGATTTTTCTTTAAAGCTTCGAATTCTTGAAGCATCTTTTCGACGTCGAAGTGGACAGGTAACTGTATCCTATCACTGTACTTCGGGGGACGGAGGTTTGATAGATTAGACATCGCGTAAGTAAGTTAATAAATTAATTAGTTGTTTTCTTTAGCCTTCTGTTTGACTGACTAGTCCCTTAAAGGTAATTAAAAAATACTTGATAATCAATGCTTTTGGGTAGAAATTAAACGGTAGAGTATGGGTTGTGCTCCCACATTATTTGCATAAAAGTTGTCCAATACATACGAACGAAAGGACGATTTAAATAGTAATTTAGGGAGGATGTCCCAAATGCTCGGCCAGGAACAATGGTTGATGATACTGTAAGAACTCGAACTATCAGGTAAGAGTAGCACAGAGTTTTTGAGTTGGGTTTCCTTCTCAAACCAAGAGGCGGTATATTCCCAGATACCTAGGTTTTGAGCTGTGTTTTCTGCGCTGAAATAGTTGAAGAGAAAAGTGTGGCCTGCAAGGGGAGGAACAGGTCCAATTTGACGAATGTTGGAAGCCTGTGTTATCGTAGTTTTACGAGCGAGCTGATTGAGTTTTTGTACGAGCTGTTGAAAAGTTGGGGAACTCATAAGAGTTTGTCGAGAGTTTTCGGAATCGACGCTGATAAAAATGACGAAGTCGTAAGCAGCAAACTGATGTTCGGCGTAGTGTTCTCGAATATATCGCCCTCTACCTGGAGGCCTTAATTTTGCTTTGAATAGAGAGAATTTCATAGCTGGGTGCTGTGCCTGAAGTTTTTGAAGAGCCTCTGTACTCAAACCAATGGCAGCCTTTTTTTTCGAAGATGTTCGCCAATAAAAAGGAGTGCTACTACGATCGATTTCAGCAGCAATATGGATGAATTTCGCCGAGCTAGTGGCACATAGGCTTACTTTGGGATAACGAAGGTGTTCATGGACGATGGTGAGCTTTGCTTGTTTCATATGTGTTAAAGTTTAGTGTCAAAATTCATCTTTTGACGACTTGAATCCTTTAACAAATGATAAAAACACTTATTTAGCTCGAATTCTACTCAAAGAAACTTGGGTGATACCGAGATAGCTAGCCACATCTCCTAAGTTTATACGTTGTAGGAGTTCGGCGTTTTGTTGAGAGAAATTTTTATAACGAATACTCGCATCCTGTTCGAGCATTTCTGAAATACGTTGGATCATGTTGAGGTTAGCCATTAGCATAAATTTGCGATAAGCGGTATTTATGGACGGATGCTGTGTACACAATTGTTCTAATGCCTGTAATGGAATAGCGAAAGCTTTTGTAGTAGCGAGGGCTATGATTTCGTATTTGTCACTGGTGTTTCCGTAAAAGCTAGCCAAGTCGGTAACCGCCTCTCCTTCCTTAAAGAAACGCATGATAAACTCTTTATCATCCTTAAAAAAACGCAACTTTACCAGGCCTTCTTCAATAAAAAATAACTCTTGGCAGACCTGATGTACCCGAATGAGGGGGGCACCCTTTTTTACCGAATACTTTTCATAACCAACTTTGGTTAGGGCCTCAATAGCCTCTGGTGTTAAACGGGTAATTTTGGAGAATAAACGAATACAAGGATTCATAGTTTCTTATTTATCGAGATAATCCTGATAGGCCTCTTGAGAAATGGCTTTTCCTAGTTTTTCTAAATCGTCGGTCGTTCCTTGGGTAAGGGCGGGCTTATTGCTTACGTAATCGTAAACATATACTCCTGACTTACTCACGGTACCAAATCCTTTGTTAAAAATGTAATGAGCGTAGTGTTGCTCGTTGTGATTAAACAAGTTTGATCCAAACGAAAAAGCGTCTTTATCACCTTTGAGCAGGTCGAGTAAGGTATAAGGAATATCGATTTGCGAGCCCACAGTGGTATTGACCACTCCTTTTTGCTTTAAAGCACCTCCCAACCATACCATTGGGATTTGAAACTTCTTTGGAGCATTGAAATACCCCTCGTGTTTAGGTAATGGATGTCCGTGGTCTGCTACGATGATCACTAGGGTGTTGTCCCACCAAGTTTGCTGTTTTGCTTCCGCTATAAAGGCACCGATAGCTGCATCGGTGTAGGCTTGTGCGCTTTTGTACAGGTCCGTTTCTGTGCGTTTCCCAAATTTGTATTCACCTGGGAATTCGTAGGGTTCATGGCTAGTTAATGTTAAAGCAATGGTGAAAAATGGTGCTGATTGTTTTTCTTTTAAGTCACGCATACAACGTTCGAGCATGATGTGATCGTGAGCCCCCCATTTAGAGTTCCAATCTGCACGGTCAAACTCGTTTCCTTCGACGATTTGATCGATTTGACCATTTCGTAAATAGGTGTTCATATTCCCAAAGTTCGTATCACCTCCGTAGTAAAAGCTGGTTGTATACCCGAGTTTCTTCATTTCGGCAGTGAGCATAGGTAAGGACCTTGTTTTATGAGGAGTTTTGATGATGCTCTGAGTAGGTTGCGGATAATAGCCACTCAAGATGGCAGGAAGTCCTTTGTCGGTACGGTCACCATTTCCGTAAAAATTAGAAAACAAGATGCCTTCTTTACCCAGCTGATCGAGGTGCTCTGTCACTCCTTCGGTACCGTTTAGCGACCCTACTGCTTTGGCAGATAGGCTTTCCCAGATAATCAACAATACATTAGGCTTGTTACCTGACAGCACACTGTCGGTACTTTGTAACAAAGGAGTTCGACGTTTTTCGATAATCTCTTGCGCAATTTTGGTGTCAAAATGCGTGTATGGATTGTGGTCTTCTGTTTTGTGTGTCAGCGTATTTCCTAAATTCCAAATGCAATTTATGGCGGCGTGATTGGCAAACATATTATTGGAAAAATACACATTACTTTGATTGATGGGAACTGTTTGAAAACCGCCGCGAATAGGAAGGATTAACAAGGCAATCACAACTAAAAATACTGGGAGCTCCCAGAGTTTTCCAGGGGCTAACTGCGATAGTGGTTTTTGAAGTGTTTTGTTAAGGGTATAACAACTGATTGCAGTAAAACTGAGCCATATAAAAATACCCACAACGAGCAAGGTTCCCGATACCGAGGCGAGCATGATTTTTGGCGTGCTGATATAGTTAAATAAGGTACTGTCGATTCGAACTCCCCATGATTTATACAGTACAGTGTCAATTATGATGAGTAAACTCGTCAAGGCGATGATAGGGTAACTGTAGGCTTTCAGTAAAAAACGAGTTGCCGTTGCTCTGAACGGAACCGTTAGCATGAGGATGAGAAAAGGAATCAAGGACAGGTATCCTGTAAAAGAAAGATCTAATTGGATTCCGTAAACGAAAGTCTTGATACTTGTAAGTAGACCAACTTCTCGAGTTTTTTCCATGTAAAAGATCAGAAATAAAAAGCGAGAAAAGGCAAAATATCCGAGCCACCATAGAAAATAAAACAAGGCGAGCTCGGCTCTGGTTTTTAATGTGTTCATGAATTATTCAGTAACTTTTAAACGTGCTTGAGCAGTGATGCTCGCATCCGAATAATCGTTGTTTAGGTATTTTAAATATCCAGTGATGGCAATCATTGCCGCGTTGTCTGTGGTGTATTGGAATTTTGGAATATAAGTGTTCCATCCCCAGTGTTTTTCTGCGAGCTCTAAACGCTTTCTTATTTCGGAATTTGCCGAAACACCTCCTGCAATAGCAATGTGTTTGATACCTGTAGTTTTTACTGCATTTTTAATTTTGTCCATTAAAATTTCAATAATCGTATGTTGTATTGAGGCACAGATATCGTAGAGGTTTTCTTCGATAAAATTTGGATTGGCTTTGGTTTCTCGTTGGATAAAATACAAAATAGCTGTTTTGAGTCCACTGAAGCTAAAATCCAAATCTCCCACACGTGGTTTACTAAAGCTATAGGCTTTGGGGTTCCCTTGTTGGGCGTACTTGTCGACCAAAGGACCTCCAGGATAGGGGAGTCCTAATATTTTTGCTGATTTATCAAAGGCTTCTCCAACGGCATCGTCGATGGTTTCACCTAAGATTTCCATTTCGAAATGGTCTGTTATTTTTACTATTTGGGTATGTCCACCACTAATGGTAAGACAGATAAAAGGGAAAGGAGGAATTTTACATCCTTCTTCCTTGATAAAATGGGCCAATATATGTGCCTGCATATGATTGACGTCAAGCAGCGGAATGTCAAGTCCTAAAGCCAGTGATTTGGCAAAGGAAGTTCCGACTAATAAAGATCCCATAAGTCCAGGGCCTCTGGTAAAGGCAATGGCACTTAAATCTGATTTTTCAATACCCGCTTGGGCAATTGCTTGCTGTACTACAGGGACGATGTTTTGCTGATGGGCTCGAGAGGCCAATTCAGGAACAACACCACCGTATTTGGCGTGCACTTCTTGGTTGGCTACGATATTGCTCAATACTTTTCCATCGTGTAAAACTGCGGCACTTGTATCGTCACAAGAGCTCTCTATTCCTAATATATAAACGTTCTTTTTATCCAATTTCAAGAGATTTATCCTGCAAAAATATTCATAATGAGTTAGAAAATCGTTAAAATCGAATTTTCTTTACATTTTGGGCAAGATTTTTGGTATTAGCTAGTTACTTTTGTTAAATTATTACTATCAAAATTCGCGGGTATCAAGAGAGCAAAGAAAATATTGGGGAGGATCGTTAAGTACGTAGTGCTTTTTTTGTTGTTGCTCATTGTAGTACTGTCCTTACCGCCAGTACAAAGTAGGTTGGCCAAAAAGGCAACAGATTACGTGAATGAAGCTTTTGGAACCAATATCGTTGTAAAGCGACTTGACCTTTCTTGGTTGGGAACCGTACAATTGAAAGGAATTGAAATCCGAGATCACCATCAAGACACCTTAATTTTTGTGAAAAACTTAAAGACCTCTTTGTTAAACGCCAAAAAGGTGTTGGAGAATAAAGTGGACTTGGGAGAAGCTTCGTTGAGCGGAATTCATTTTCATATGAAAACCTACAAAGGGGAATCCAATGATAACCTGTCGGTATTTATCGAAAGTTTTGATGATAATAAGCCTAAAGACAGCACTGCGACTCCTTTTATATTGCGTTGTGAACAGATTAATTTAGCCGATATGGATTTTCGATTACGCGATGAAAATCGCAGCGAAGATCTTCAGTTTGGAGCGTCGAAGCTCTCGGCATCGTTAAATAACTTCGCCGTTGTGGGGCCCGATGTGAATGCAGACATACGAAACATGGGCTTTACAGACAACCGAGGAGTGGTGGTTACTGATTTGAGTACCGATTTTAGTTATACCAAAACGAAGATGCTGTTTAATAACCTGGTATTGCGCACGGACAACAATTCCAAATTGGCGGCCAATGTCAAACTGAGCTATAACCGAAAAGACTTTGTTGATTTTAACGATAAGGTGCAAATCAAAGCGACGTTTGACAAAAGCAGTATGTCGGTAAAAGATTTGAGCAAGTTATACCGCGAACTCAGCGGAGATGATATGTTGCATTTTACCGGTAAAATTCAAGGTGTTTTAAATAATTTTAGTGCTACCAAGGTTCGATTACATTCAAAAAATGGAATGAAGATCATCGGTGATATGGGCTTTGTGAATGCCCTGCGTACCGAACGTGGGTTTGTTTTTGATGCTGATTTGGCCAATGTTACCGCAAATTACTTTCAGTTAAAAAGCGTATTGCCCAATTTGTTAGGAAAAACCTTGCCTACAGAGTTTCAGCGTTTGGGGAATTTTACCATGGTAGGATTGGTAAAAGTAACTCCGGAGCAAATGGAAGCCACCCTAAATGTTGAATCGGCTATCGGAACGACCATCTCCGATCTGCAACTTACGAATATCGAGAACATAGATGAAGCGGAATACGTGGGGGAAGTGGAGTTTAAAGATTTTGATATCGGTGTATTTGCCAACGATCCGCTCTTAGGAAAAATTTCCTTGATTGCCGATGTGAACGGAAGTGGCTTTAATGTAGAGAATGTCAATACGACCATTATCGGGAAAATAACCAACCTGGAATTTAACGACTATGAATACAAAGACCTCAGTGTAAACGGACAATTTCAAAACAAAAAGTTCGACGGGTTTTTGAGTGCGGATGATGAGAATTTCAAAATGACTTTTGAAGGATTAGCAGATTTCTCTTCGGCGATTAATAAGTTCGATTTTGAGGCCGATATCGCCCATGTAAATTTGAAAGCGACTAACCTCTTTACCCGCGATAGTATTGCGAGGTTAAAAGGAAAGGTAGGACTGAATATTTCTGGAAATACGTTCGATGATATTATAGGAAAGGCGTCCTTTAAAGATTTTGTATATACCAACCAAAAGCAGGCTTATCGATTTAAGAAATTCGACATTAGTTCTATTGTCAAAGACAGTATCAAAACCATTGAAGTCAACTCGGAAGATATTGTACGAGGGAAATTGGAAGGGAAGTTTTTATTTAATGAGTTGTGGTCTGTGACGCAAAATGCTCTGGGAAGTGTGTATACAAACTACGAGCCCTTTAAGGTAACTCCCAACCAGTTTTTAGATTTTGACTTTACTATTTACAACCAGATCATCGATGTGTTTTTACCGCAGATGTCCATAGGGAAAAATACGAGATTGAAAGGACGTATTAATTCGGATAGAAATTCGGTAAAGTTGACTTTTTCAACGCCGGTTATCAACGCCTATGGCAATCTCCTGGAAACAGTAGTTCTCCGATTAGACAACAAAAATGCACTGTACAATACTCACTTAACCGCCGGGAAGATAGATAGTAAATACTACGATATTGAAAAGCTCAACTTGTTGAACAGGACTGAGAAGGACACGTTGTTTTTTAAATCGCTGTTTAATGGGGGGAAGAATTTTGATCAAAAATTTAATTTTGACTTTTACTTTACCATTAACCCCGATCAGAAATGGGTGGTAGGAGTACAAAAATCAACACTCAACTACCAGGGGTTTGACTGGGTGGTGAATCCTAATAACGACAAAGAGAGTAAGGTGACCTTTGACTTGCAAAAAAAGGATTTTAGCGTAGCTCCTGTCGAGTTAATTTCTGGGGAACAACACATAGGCTTCCGCGGAGACATCAAAGGAGAGGATTACAAAGATATCCAAGCGAGTTTCCGATCCGTAAAATTACAGAGTTTCTTACCCAGTATTGACAGCCTGCGATTGAGAGGAAAGGTAGATGGTTTGTTTGCCTTAAAGCAAAAAGAAGGAATACTAGATCCGAAGGCAGAAATGCGCATTCAAGACTTCAGTATTAATGATTTTGAACAAGGAAACCTGTCTTTGCAAATAAAAGGAGAAAACTCCTTTGAGAAGTACAGCGCCTACATGAGTTTAGAAAACGAGAACGCCAAAAGTATTACTGCGCAGGGAACACTCGACTTCAGCCAAAAACGTCCAACGATGGACTTGTCGGTAGCACTGCGAGACTATGAGATTGCAGCATTTAGTCCGCTAGGACAAGAAGTGCTTTCAAAACTTCGGGGGAGAGTGTCGGGTGATTTTACCTCAAAAGGCTATATCCGAAATCCGGAGTTTGACGGGAAATTGGTACTGGAAGAAGCCGGTTTAGCGTTTCCGTACTTAAATGTTGATTTCGATTTAAAAGGAAATTCTGAAATAGTACTCGAAGGACAGCAGTTTATTTTGTCGGATGTAATTTTGGAAGATACCAAACACAATACCGTCGGAAATTTATCGGGGTATATCGCGCATCGTAATTTCGACCTGTGGTTTATGGATTTAGATTTAACAACCGATAACTTACTGGTTTTAGACACGAAGGAGTCTGATGAAATACCCTATTACGGAACGGCATTTTTAAAGGGAACAGCCGAAATTACTGGGGTAACGAGTAACTTAGATATCGTTGTGGAAGGAAGTACCCAACCGAATACTAAGTTTGTAATTCCGCTGAGTGATGTTAAAATGATAGACAATTACAAGTTGATTCATTTTGAAAAGCGCGCTACAGAAACGGTAGAAAAGGAAAAACTCATCGAAGATATTAAAGGACTCGATTTAAAAATGCGTCTCGACGTGACCAAAGATGCGGAAGCACAGGTAGTAATCGATAAAGTATCGGGAAGTGAATTGAAAGGAAGTGGACAAGGAACCCTCCAGATAGATATCAATACCCGAGGAAAGTTTAATATGTTCGGAGACTTTAAGGTAGAAAAAGGGTTGTATAACTTTAAATACGCCGGAATTACCAAGCCTTTTGTGGTGCAAAAGGGAGGAACAATTTCTTGGACGGGAAGTCCTTTTGATGCTGAGTTGGATATTACAGCCGTGTATCGAACCAAAGCAAATCCAGCACAGGTATTAGACAATATTAATTCGAGTAGAAAAATCCCGATTGATTTGTACACCAAAATTACGGGAGGCTTGTTTAGTTCTAAACAGGAATTTGATATTAAAATTCCCAACGCGAATTCTACAGTGAGTTCCGAGTTGGAATTTTTACTCAATGAGAACGATTTGAATACCAAAATGCAGCATTTCTCGTTTTTATTGGCATTCGGAACTTTTTATAACGAAGAGGCTATCGGAACTAGTGCCACCAACGGACTTACCGGAACCGCCTCTGAAATTGCGACGAGTATTTTATCAGACATGCTGAACAGTGATGGAAGTAAGGTGAAGTTTGGAGTTGGGTATACGCAGGGAAATCGAGGAGACGTTAACAATGTAAATAGTGATGATCAGGTAGATGTTTCGGTGAGTACACAACTCAGTGATCGCGTACTGGTCAACGGAAAAGTAGGAGTTCCCGTTGGAGCTAACACTCAAACCAGTGTGGTGGGAGAGGTTAAGGTTGAGGTGCTACTAAATGAGGAAGGAAATTTTAGAGGCACTGTATTTAACAGGCAAAATGACGTACAGTATTCAGCAGAGGACGAAGGCTATACGCAAGGAGTCGGTTTGTCATATCAAGTAAATTTTAATAACTTAAAGGAGTTAGGACAAAAATTAGGTTTAAAGAAAAAAAAGAAAAAGGAAGCTAAAAAAGACAGCCTTCCTAAAAAACCTAAAAATCGAATGATGCATTTTAAATCGAAGAAAAAGACTAAAAAATAACCAAACTAATATGAAACGATCTATTAAAGACTATGTAATCATAGGACTAAAAGGAATGGCCATGGGAGCTGCAGATGTAGTACCAGGAGTATCAGGAGGAACGATAGCTTTTATTTCAGGTATTTACGAAGAGTTGCTACAGTCGATAAGTTCTGTAAACCTAGGTGTACTTAAAACACTGAAAAACGATGGGCTAGCAACGGCTTGGAAACAGGTGAACGGAAATTTCTTAGCAGCGCTTTTACTCGGAGTTGCCATTAGTGTGGCCTCTCTGGCGAAGTTGATTTCCTGGTTGTTGGAAGCACATCCGGTATTGCTCTGGTCTTTTTTCTTTGGCTTGGTATTGGCAAGTGTATTGTATATCGGAAAGCAAATAGAACGCTGGAATGTCGCTTCAGTGGTGTTGATGCTCGTAGGAGCAGTGTTGGCCTATTATATCACCACACTCAACCCTATGGTTTCGGAAAACTCATCCCCGCTATTTTTATTTCTCGCAGGTGCCTTGGCAATTTGTGCCATGATTTTACCAGGAATTTCGGGGTCTTTTATTTTGGTATTGCTCGGAGCTTATAAGGCGATACTCGCAGCAGTAAATCAACGTGATTTGTTTACCATTGCTGTCGTAGGATTAGGAGCGATTGTTGGTTTATTGTCTTTTTCGAGAATCTTGAAATGGTTATTTGCCCATTATAAAAATTACACACTGGCAGTACTTACGGGCTTTATTTTGGGATCTTTAAATAAAATATGGCCATGGAAAAAAGTTCTGACCTATCGTACTAACTCTCACGGAGAGCAGGTGCCTTTTAACGAACTTTCGATATCGCCGTTTTCTTTTGAAGGAGATCCGCAGTTGTTCGCGGCAATAGGACTTGCTGTAGTCGGTTTTGGATTGATTTTACTCCTAGAAAAATTAGCTGTTGAAAAGAGCTAGAAATTGTGTAACTTCGTTCTACTAAGGAATTGGAAATGCACAATAAACGATCACTACGTGAAAAGATAGGGCTATTTATTCGCGGCTTAACCATGGGAGGTGCCAATAAAGTTCCAGGAGTTTCTGGAGGTATGGTAGCTTTTGTTATGGGATTCTACGAAGAGCTCATCTTTACCTTCCAACGCGTTAATGGCAAGGCGTTTAAACTGCTGTTTAACGGTCGGTTTAAAAGTTTTAGTCGCTATACTAATTTGGAGTTTTTAGTACTCGTGATGACGGGGAGCATGTGTAGTTATTTTAGCGTATCGTTACTCCTCGATTATTTTTTAAAGAATTACGAACTCTATGTGTGGTCGTGGTTTTTTGGAATGATCATCGGGTCTATTTATTACATAGCTAAAGATTTTGCTGATTGGAGCTTAAAAAATGGTATCGGCCTCTTGTTGGGAATTGGAGTGGGACTTGCGATAAGTTTTATGACACCTGCCAAGGAAAACGATAATTTGTGGTTCGTTTTTCTCTGCGGAATCATCGGTGTCTCTGGTATGACCTTACCGGGATTATCGGGTTCGTTTATCTTAATTTTACTCGGTAACTACGTATTGCTTTTAGTAGATAGTGTCAATGTGTTTGGAGGCGTCATTACCAGTTTACTCCAAGGAGATTTCTCGGTGCTCCAAGATGCTGTTAAGCAGCGATATTTAAAAGTAATTGCGGTCTTTACAGCAGGATCGGCCTTTGGGTTGGTCTCAATTTCTCATGTTTTGGGCTATGTGCTCAAAAGGTGGCATCAGCTGGTTACTGCTATCATTATCGGGTTTATTACGGGATCTTTAGGAAATGTATGGCCTTGGAAAACGACGATTCATAAAATGGAGGCAGGCGTATACCTACTTGACAAAAAAGGCAATAAAATTATAGAAAACTACGAACGCTATATTCCCGACATGCAACTGGGAGCTACCTGGCTAGCCATCACTTTTATAGCTATCGGTATAGCATTGATATTATTAATTGATTATTATGGAAGAAAACGTGCTAACTAAGCGTTTTGCTTTGATAGGAAGAAATATTTCTTATTCTTTTTCACGAGGATATTTTACGGAGAAGTTTCAGAAATTAGGCCTGGAAAACTGCGAATATGTCAATTTTGATTTGGCAGAAATTTCGGAGTTAAAAGCTACTTTGGCAACACAGGTTCACGAGCTAGGAGGAATGAATGTGACGATTCCTTATAAATTAGCCATCTTTGATTTTCTAGATGAGTTGGATGAGGAAGCCCGTGAAATTGGCGCTGTGAATACCGTACAGCTGCTAGAGAACGGTGGCTTAAAAGGATACAATACCGATGTTTATGGATTTCGAGTGTCACTAGCTCCCTTACTGCCAAAAGGAGCAGTCAAAGCCTTTATTTTAGGAACGGGTGGCGCTTCAAAAGCGGTTGCCTATGCCTTAAAACAATTGGGGGTTCCTTATACTTTTGTCTCGCGATCGGCCTCTGAGAAATCACTTACTTACGACGCGTTGACTCCTGAGCTAATTGCGACACATACCCTGATAGTAAACTGTACACCTCTCGGAACTTTTCCGGATGTAGAACAATGTCCTGATATCCCATACGAGGGCATTGGAGAAGGGCATTTGCTCTATGATTTGATATACAATCCGGCAGAGACTGCATTTTTAAAAAATGGAAGATTGCGCGGTGCTCAAATCAAAAATGGGTTGGAAATGTTAGAGCAACAAGCTGAGAAAGCTTGGGAAATATGGAACTCAAATCAATAATTTAAACAAAAAATAAAGTTTGCATTTCTTTTAGAATGCTTATATTTAAGCTCTAATCGAAAGGAACTTAAACATTGTAGATATGTTAGAAAACAACGAAGAAAAGGTTGAACAACCAACAAATCATGAAGAAACTGTTGTGACTGGAGCTGAAAAAGCGGTCTCTGATATTGAGAACGAAGTAGCTCAGGAAGCGGAAAAAGCAGATGAAAAACATGAGATACCTATGCTCGACTACGCAGCCATGGAACTAGATGCGTTGGTAGATGAGTTAAAAAAATTACTTAAAGCACACCCGATACAACAATTAAAAGCCAATGTAGATGCGTTAAAATTAGCGTTCAATACGAAGTTCGGCAAGTTGTTGGCCGATAAAAAAGAGGCGTTTTTAGCAGAGGGTGGAAATTCTATAGACTTTCAGTTTTCTAGCCCGGTAAAATCGGAATACAATAAGTTACTTGGAGAGTACAAAACCAAAAGAGATAGCTATTACAATCAGTTGGAAAAGCAACTGAAAGATAACTTAGAAAGAAGAAACGAGCTGATTGAAGAATTGAAATCACTAATCGAGCACGGAGACGTCAAGTCTATGTACAACGATTTTCAAGAAATTCAACAGCGTTGGAAAAATATTGGAGCAGTGCCAAAAACCAAGTACAACGATACTTGGAAAACCTACCACCACCACGTAGAGCGTTTTTACGATTTACTACATTTGAATAAAGATTTCAGAGAACTCGATTTCAAACACAACCTGGAAGAAAAGTTAAAACTCATTACGCGAGCGGAAGCTTTAAATGAGTTGGTAGACATCAATGTTGCTTTTAAAGAATTACAAGAGTTACACCGCTTGTGGAAAGAAGAAATTGGACCGGTTGGTAAAGAGCACCGAGAAGATGTGTGGAAGCGTTTTAGTGAGGCTACGAAAAAAATTCACGACAAACGTCATCAGTATTTCAAAGAGTTGAAATCAAAGTATCAAGATATGATCGATGCGAAATTAGTCGTTGTCGATGAAATTAACGCCTTCGATGTGTCGGGGAACAAAACCCACAACGATTGGCAAAAGAGCATCGTGGAAATTGAAGCGTTGCGCAAAAAGTACTTTGATATCGGGAAGTTACCTTATAACAAAAGCGAAGCTATTTGGCAGAAGTTTAAAGCAGCTACCAAGAAGTTTAACACCGCTAAAAACGCGTTCTATAAACAGGAAAAAAGCGCGCAAAGTGACAACCTTAAAAAGAAAATGGAGTTGGTAGAACTCGCTGAGAGTTTAAAAGAAAGCGATGACTGGGATACTACGACGAATACCATGAAACGCATTCAGTCAGATTGGAAGAAAATAGGACATGTGCCAAGAAAGTACTCCGATGAAATATGGAAGCGTTTTAAGAGTGCCTGTAATTATTATTTTGATCGTTTGCACGAACGCAAGAACGAACTTAATAAAGAACTTTTAGTCGTAGTTGATGCGAAAAAAGAATTTTTAGATGCGTTTAAAGAAAAGGCAAGTTTATCGTTGGATGAAGTGCTGGCAGCCATCGCCGATTGGAAAAAATTAGGAAACCTACCGAGAAACGCGCGTCATTTAAATGACAAATTTAACAAGGCGGTAGATGCGTTTTTAGAAAAGCTAGATATGAGCAGAGCAGATATCGAGTTTTTGAAATTTAAAAACGTGGTAGACGGTTATCTAGACCAAGAAGATTATAGAAAACTCGATAGTGAGCAGTTGTTTATCCGACGTAAGATTGACGAGAATGTCCGAGAAATGCAACAGTTAGAAAACAACTTGAGCTTTATCTCAAACGCTTCGGAAGACAACCCATTAGTACAAAATGTACGTCGAGGAATTCAAGAATTTAAAGACGAACTCGACATCTGGCAAATGAAGTTGGATTACTTAAAAAAATTAGAGTACTAGACATAAAAAAAATAGCAGCGAAAGCTGCTATTTTTATTTTTTAGGAGGGTATTTACTCAATAGTTTACTGATAATGTGTTGGTAGTGTCTCTCTTTTTCTTCAGGCTTTAAATTGTCTCTGACCTCAGAAGAAATAACTCCTTGCCAAAGCAATTCGTTTTTTTCAGCATCTACAAAATCGAGGGTAAATACTTCTTTAATTTTTACGGTAGTAATAGGAATACCTCCAGAGATATCAAAGCCTATATTTCCGCCACCACCGATACCCACTCCGATAGTATTACGATTTTGAACCGGTTGTTTTTCTACAAAAAAGTTGACGAGTATGGCAGGTGATGTTGACTGCGTAATGCGCTTGAGTTTTAATTGTTGATCGAGCACCTGTTGTACGCGTTTGATATCTAGTCCATTCAAGCCGTTCCCGGCATCTTCAAAGTAATTAAAACTGGTGTACTTCGCAAAATTGGCCGCACTGTCGTAATCGTACACGACTTTCGTGGACGAGCAGCTTATAAAAATGAATAGAAAGATATATTTGAATGTTCTCATGATTCCGTTTTAGGAGCTAAAGTAACAAAAATTGTACCTTATTAAAAAAAGCCTCGAATTTCTTCGAAGCTTTTCATGCATGTGTATGTAGGTGGTTTATTGCACTGCTTTCAAAGCATCAATATTACCATATCCGTAGTCTCCATTTTTATTTGGATAAAACTCTGAGGCTTGCTTCATTTTTTGCAATACCTGAGCTCTGGACCAGCCTGGATTTTTCGACCATACTAAAGCGGCGATTCCAGCAGTCGTAGCCGTTGCTATCGACGATCCTCCTACGTAATTTTCTTTACCGTTGTAGTAACTCAACACCGGAATTTTATTGTCTGTACCATTTCTGCGTTGCATTTGAATGGTAAAATCGATTTTCGATCCTTTGTGGCAAACGTCACAATTGTCATAAACGCCTTCCTGAACTCCTGTTACGGCAACCGTTTCATCCATAGAAGCCGGGAAAATAACGCCGTACCAAGTAGTAAAAGAAGTGGAAGTTCCTCCAGCAGCGACAATCATCTTTCCTTTGTTGTAGGCATACTTTACAGCGTCTTTTACGCGACTGATGCTGAATGGCGATCCTAGCGACATCGAAATAACTTTGACATCACTTCGATTTCCTAAAGCCGTCAGTGCTTCAGCAATACCTCTTTTTTCGTGATAATCATCAATAACCACGTTGGCAACTGCTCTATAGCTCACTAAGTTGGCGTTGTAAGCAACTCCTACAGGTAAATTGTCGTTATTTCTTGGAGCAGTGGCAACCGAAGCCATACTGGTTCCGTGACCGCATTTGTCATTGACACCATCGTAGTTGTTTGACCAAGCCCACCACGAGTCTACATAGGTTCCGTACTTCTGTACAAATCTTCCCGATGAATAGCCATCGTTAAAGTACTGATTCATCCATTTTTGCTCTGGTGATAATCCGGTGTCTATAACAGCCACGGTTACTCCGGCTCCTGTACTGTGATTCCAAGCTTGTGGAATTTTATGAGCATCAAAGGCCCAAGGTAATTTGGCTCCTGGAGCGATGGTTCTGTAATCGTTAGCATTTATGGTATTTTGGCGGTAACCACATCCTGCAGAAGAAGCCATTTTTTCGGCTCCTGCTGTAAAGGCAGTGTATCCGGCAGGTTCAACATAGCGTACACGACTGTCTTTGAGTAAGGCTTCTATCGTGGCTAAGTTTTCGACCTTGATATCGAGTACATTGATATTTTCATCGGAAAATAACTCGTTTTTGGCACGTGAACCTTGTTTTTCTGATTGAGAGATTAAAGCTACGAGTTGTTCTTTGATATTTTTGGAAGAAGCACTTCTTTGATAGTCAGTGGCTGAGGTTCCATAACCAACCGTTAAAATCTGTTCACCGTGCTTTAATGCACTCCAAATGGTATGTGCATTTTGTTTGGTCCACTCAAAATCACCGGTAGTTTCTAGTGATTTTTTGATAAGAGAATTGATTTCGGTTTTACTTAGAGCATCTTGCGTTACCTGGTTTTCTACTTCTAGGGCATCATTCGACGAACAGGAAATCATAAGGCATACGATTCCTATACTCATGAGTATTTTTTTCATGGTTTTGAAGGGTTTTGTATTAAATTATAGCGAATATATTAAAAAATACAATCAAAAATATAGCATATCGTAAAAAAGTAACATCAAAAATAGTAAATTGGTAATCGAAAGAAATTAGAACAAAAAAAATAGCAAGGGAGAGCCCTTGCTATTACTGAGATTGTTTAATTCTTTGGTAGCTAGTCGGTAATCACTACACGAGTGGGAGTATCTTTTCCTTCGATGATACTTTCAGTTCCTTTAGCTACAGCTTTAACCGTTTCTGTCAATACACGAGTATCTAAAGTAGCCGCCTCGTCCGATACTTTGTGGTAATCCGCATCGACGTCGATAGGCGTTGTTGAAAATGTGTGTGAGGGTACCCCTAGGCGTGCCAATGAAGCATTGTCAGAACGGAAAAAGAGGTTGAATTTTGGATAGGGGTCTGGATAGAGTTTGTAGCCAGTACCCTCTAGGTTTTTTTGTATGATTTTACCAAAATCAGAACGGTCAAAACCTGTTAACCATGCCGTTTTAGGTCCTGTTTTTGGTTCTTTACCGATGAGTTCTAGGTTAATTCCAGCAACGAACTTAGACGCGTCAATATCTTTTCCGAAGTGTTTTGATCCAACAAGTCCCATTTCTTCAGCAGTAAAACAAACGAAAACGATCGAACGTTCGTTGTTTCCTTTTTGAGCGTAGTATTCAGCCAAGGAAAGTACTCCAACAACTCCTGAGGCATCGTCGTTGGCTCCGTTAAAAATAGTATCGCCTTCACCGTCTTTTTTGACACCCAAATGATCGTGATGGGCCGAAACGACTACAAATTCCTCTTTTTTAGATTTGCCTTCCAAGACTCCGATAATATTGGACATCTTAATACCGTTGTGCTCAAATTCTTGACGGTAGCTCGTAAGATCGCCGTAAAACTTTAAACCAATACGCTTGTATTCATTTTCTATGTACTGAGTAGCTTTCTCCATACCTTCTGTACCCGGTAATCTTCCGGCCATTTCATCAGAGGCTAGCGTGTAGAGGTGTTTTTTTATTACTAGTGAATCGATCACCGGTTGGGTAGTAGTCACTGCCACTTCTTGGGTTTCAGTGGATTCGGGGAGGTCTTTTTTGTCGTTGCTGCTATTTTGCTTACACGCAAATAAAGCCATGCTCAATCCGATAAAAAGAACGGTGTGTTTCTTCATGTTAATTTGATTTTAAAGCTTAAAGATAGCTAATTTAATTTCTTATTTTTGTAGGAAATTAACAATGACTATGCATTTATCAGAGATACCGAGTATAAAACACACAGATTCAAACAACTTTTTCCTACTAGCAGGACCTTGTGCCATTGAAGGAGAAGATATGGCAATGCGTATTGCGGAACGCGTGGTGGAAATTACCAATAAATTGAAGATTCCCTATGTTTTTAAAGGGAGTTTTAAGAAGGCAAATCGCAGTAGAATCGATAGTTTTACTGGAATCGGTGATGAAAGAGCATTGGAAATTTTAAAGAAGGTAGGAGAAGCTTTTGAGGTGCCTACCATTACCGATATCCACGAGGTAAGTGATGCTGCGTTGGCAGCCCAATACGTAGATGTATTGCAAATTCCAGCCTTTTTAGTGCGTCAAACAGATTTAGTGGTGGCTGCTGCTGAAACTGGAAAAGTAGTAAATTTGAAGAAAGGACAATTTATGAGTCCAGAAGCCATGCAACACGCAGTGAAAAAAGTTCACGATAGTGGAAATTCAAAGGCTTGGATCACCGATAGAGGAACCATGTTTGGATACCAAGATATGATCGTAGATTTTAGAGGGATTCCTACCATGCGTGCCATCGCTCCTACAGTATTAGACGTTACCCATTCACTACAACAACCCAACCAGTCGAGTGGTGTGACCGGAGGTCGTCCAGAAATGATAGAGACCATCGCTAGAGCAGGAGTGGTAAACAATGTTGATGGCTTGTTTATCGAAACGCATTTTGACCCAGCAAATGCCAAAAGTGACGGAGCAAATATGTTAGATTTAAAACATTTAGAAGGTTTATTGAGTAATTTAGTAGCAATTAGAAAAACTGTCTTGGCATTATAGGCATAGTTTTTGTTTATTTGCTAAAGTTGTAATTTTTCTGATGAATATGAAGCGGCTATTCTACCTACTTATTTTTTTAAGCTGTCAAACGTATGCGCAAAGCTATAAGAGCATCGCGCAAAAAGTGCAGCTGTACAGCAATGCAAATTCGGCAAAAGTAATCGCCGACAAAATCGCTGTGGATTTTGACGACCCCGAAGTACAGGCAAAAGCGGCCTTTATTTGGGTTGCAAAAAATATCAAGTACAATTTTAATGCGTACAGACGAGGCATTAGAAAGTCGGTAGGATTTCGATACCGATCAGAAGAAGAACGCTTACAGAAATTACGAGCTATAAAAGACAGTATTGTCGTCAAAACCCTAAAAGAACGCAAGGCCGTTTGTGAAGGCTATGCTCAAACCTTGGCGAAAATATTGAGTGAACTCGGCATACAAAACGAGGTGGTGAAAGGATATGTACGCAACTCCTACATGGAGATAGGTGCGCCCTTGGCCAGACCAAACCACGCGTGGAATGCGGTGTTTATAAAAGATAAATGGATGGCGATCGATGCTACGTGGGCAGCAGGTTCCGTGATTAACGGCCGCTGGCAACCTCAGTTTGATACCTACTATTTTAAAATTCCAGAAAAACATTTTTTAAAAACACATTACCCAGAGCTTTCTCGCTGGAGAATGGGAAGTGAGATGAGTAAAAAAGAGTTTTACGAACAACCCATTTATACGACGGAGTTCTTAAAAACAAATCTTGAACTCATCGCGCCTACCAATGGTTTGTTGAAAACCACAGAGGGAGAATCACTGACCTTACAGGTGAAGAATTTGCTCTCATTTCAAACCGTTCTCTGTGGGTTGAGTAGTTATCGTTTTGCACAAAAGCCGAGTGTGGTGTATAAAAACAGTGTAGGATACATTAAAATTACACCGAGTAAAAACTGTCAAAAATTGTTTTTAGTAGTGGATGGAGATGTGTATATCGAATTCCGATTGATTTAAAAACGTATATAGATACTGATAACGGGAGACGAGCCAATGCTTTTCTCCCGTTTTTTTTGGTGTATTGATATTTATATTTTAACTTTGTAATGCAAAGTACTTTTAATTATGACTAAAGAAAAATACCTAGACGACCTGCAAGAAATCAGAAGCATCATGCAAAAATCATCGCGATTTATATCGCTCAATGGCTTGTCAGGGGTACTGGCAGGATCTTATGCATTGATCGGTGCAGCCTATGCTTACTGGTTAGTAGAAGAAAAGTCGAAAGGTATATTGGTATTGGGAAGTACTATATTTTGGCAGTGTTTGGGAATATTGGCCACCGTGGCTATCTTGAGTGTTGGAACCGGAATATGGCTAACAACGCGTAAGGCAAAAAAGAATAGAGAATCTATTTGGGATGCGAAAACGCGCAGTTTATTAGGTCATATGTTAGTGCCTTTATTGGCAGGAGGACTGTATATTTGCATTAGCTTATGGCAAGGTCGTTATGGACAATCGGGAGCCTTAATGTTACTCTTTTACGGGTTCTCTTTGGTGAGTGCTTCTAAATTTACCTTGGGGTACATCAAGTATTTAGGACTTTCTGAGATTGTTTTAGGACTGCTGAGCGTAAGTTTACCCGGATATGGATTTTGGTTTTGGGTATTGGGGTTTGGCGTATTACACATCGTATACGGAATTGCCATGTATTTTAAATACGATCGCATAAGCAGAACCTAAGAAGTAGCAGATTCATTAAACTAAGCGGAAGGAAGATACCATTGAAAAATATACTCGCACATATAAATAAAGCGTTTGATCATCGCGTACGATTGGGAATTATGTCGGTTCTTATGGTCAACGAGTTTGCCGATTTTAAAACGTTAAAAGAAATTTTAGGAGCTACCGATGGCAATTTAGCCAGTCATGCTAAAGCCTTGGAAAAAGCGACGTATATCCGAGTAGAAAAGCAGTTTGTAGGACGTAAACCCAATACGAGGTACTATGCCACTGACGCGGGAAAAGAGGCCTTTGAAAAGCATATCGAAGCCTTGGAAAGATTGCTGAAAAAAGAGTAGTCTATTTTTTTTGAAAAAACACTTTGAAATTCAAAGTACTTTAAAAATAAGTTATGAGAAGAAAATTGATTTTGTGGTTGTTTGAAAACACCCGAAAAATGTATGTTAAAGTAAAGAGAAAGGACGCTTGGACAATCAATCAGGGAGAATTGCTAACACTACCTTCAAACAGTTTGGGCTATGCCTTAGGAGCTTTTTTAGCTCAGCATGGCTTTTCGATGGTGCCGAAAGTTGAGGAGCACGATGTTTTTCACGTGCTGTTCAACATCGGTACGGAGGTAGAAGATGAGTTGGCCTTGCAGTTTTTGTGTTACGGCAATGGCAAGTGGAGTCTTTATTTGGTGGGGAGCCTCGGTTTGGGGTTGTTCTTATTTCCGGAGTATTACCGGTATTTTTGGGAGAGCTATCAGCGGGGAAAGCAATGCCGACCTTTTACGAATACGGACTTTAGACCTTTGTTGGAACTACCACTCGATACAGTGCGTGCGAGCTTAGCGATTCGAACAAATTTAATAGGATATAAAGGATGATAAGAAGAGAACAATGGCGATTGGGGAGCATGGCTCTCATGTTGTTTGGAGTATTGTATGGGCTTGAGAAAACTACGGGGTTTTTGCGTCATACCCTTGGCGATTTTGTCGTGGTTATTTGGTTGTATTACCTCGTGGCATTGGTAGGTGGCAGTACTGTTAACAGAACGGCGGTAGGAGTATACTTGCTTGCCTTGAGTATAGAAGGCTTGCAGCTAACTTCTTTTGTCACCTTTATGGGGTGGGAGGGAGAACGCTGGGCACAGTTGGTTTTTGGCGCTACCTTTAGTTGGGGCGATGTGTTGGCCTATACGCTGGGAATAGCACTTGTTTGGTGCTTTGAAACCTATCGAATAGATCGTCGTATACTTACCTGAGTTTTCTAAGTATGTCTTCCAAACCGTTGAGTTGCATTTCGTATACCAAGGCCATCATGGTACCGAGTTTACCCTTTGGAAATCCTTGGTTTTTATACCACACCAAATAGTATTCGGGAATATCTACGAGGTAGTAGCCTTTGTACTTGCCGAAGGGCATTTTCATTTTTGCGGTATCTACTAAAAACTGTTTGTCTGGTATCATAAAAAAAAGATCCCGCAACTAAGGCGGGATCGTATAGGGTGGTTTATTCGTTTCCGTCTACATAATCTTGCAAGTACGCGAAGCGCTGGGTGAGTTTCCCTGCAGCATCGGTCATTTGCGAGCGTTTTAAAATTCCGTCGGCATCGTTGTTATAGAAGGCCGGAATTACGTGTTCTAAGAACATAGCTCCAAAGCCATCACTGGCATCTTTTGGCAACTCACAAGGCAAGTTGTCTACAGCCATAACGGTAATAGCTTCTGGATTGGTATACGCTATTTCTTCACCGGTTTCCGGGTGGTATCCGTAAATTGGATCTGCGATAGTTGAAGGGCGAATAGTAGTCGCTACTGGTCCGTCAATATCACATGAAATATCTGCTACGTACTTGATGGCAAAGGTAGGATTTTTTACATCGTCTTTCGTAAATAAATACGGAGCTCCATCACCGTAAAAATGTCCAGCGATAAAGAAATCGGTTTCTTGGGCATAGGGCATAAAATTACTCTCATAGCCACTAGGGTCCTTATAAAACTCAAATTTATCACCAACTTTACCGTCTTTGCGTTTATTGTACTCCATAACGTCGATCATACAATACACAGGCTCACTGAATTTGCTAGTGAGGTACAGGGCATCGCTTACCTGTTTAATTTGCAAGTGATCTAAAATTTCCTTGGCTCCATAGGCTACCTTTCCAGTTCCTGAGAGTACAATTTTAATAGGGGGAAGGGTAATTTTATCGAGTTCGGCTTTTACGGCTTCTAAATCGGGAAGTGTTTCTACTTTAGGCAGTGTAAACAACTGTTCGCGGAGTCCGAAAGCTCTAAATCCGTTATAGGCACCTACGAGTCCGGCGTAGCGTCCGAAACCGATAAGGCGGGCACCGTTTTCTTTCACGATAGTTTCGTGATCGAACAGTTCGATGTTTTTATCCAGCATTGCTTTCAGCAGCTTTCGGTTATACGGTTGTTTTTTAATGGTATGCGAAAAGAAAAAATACTTCTTATTCGGAATCAAATTTTCAACGGGCACCTCTTTTACTCCGAGGAGCACATCGCAATCTTCCAATGAATCGGTAACCTCAAAACCGGCGTTTTTATAGGCATCATCTGAAAACACGCGAATGGGAGAGCTTTCAACTACGATTTCTGCTTGAGGAAACTGTTGTTGAAATTCTTGCAGTTTTTCAGGAGAAAAAACAACGCGTCTATCAGGAGGGTTCTTACGTTCACGAATAATTCCGAATTTCATATCACTTTGTATTAAAATTAAACAATTTTGCGTTAAATGTTGTAGTTTAAACAAACTCCTGCGAAAATACTTTATTTAAAAGGATTTTACAAGTACTAATTTTGTTTATATTTGCACTCGCTAAATTTGCTAGCCACTCAAGAAACTTTAAGACTTTGCGACGGCCATGGTATGGCTTTTGCGGGTATAGTACAATAAAGGGGACGACTGGTTTTGACAGCAAGGTCAGTGATAATGTAAGCATATCGAGGAGTGAGATGACAACTCGTTAAACTTATTTCAACCATTTAAACGGCGAAGATAATTACGCTTTAGCTGCTTAATCTGAATCACAGTAAGATAGAGCCTCGGCACACTAGGTGTGCAAGCTAAATGTCCACAAAAAGCCTTGGTTTACGGCGTTTTACTTATGGGCATCGTAAAAGTAAACATAGGAATTCTAGTACTTCGATAGGGTTCCGAAGCTAAAGAAGTTAAGCTAAAAGTGGGTCGTCTTTAATCAGCTTTTAGTCGAAAATTAACTAAAGACTAAGTATGTAGAAAGCCTTTGAGCTGCTTGTTTGGACCCGAGTTCGATTCTCGGCGTCTCCACAATTTAAAGCCTTAATCAATTGATTTTTAGTTGATTAGGGTTTTTTTATTCTTTTTTTAGTCAGCAACTAGACAGCTAATTCAAAAACAGTTATTAGAATCTCTTTCAAAGATAATTCTTTAATTAAAAAGATTCTATTTTCTTTTAATCATTTTCAATCCTTAAAAAATTATATCATTAAAAAAGTTCTTTAACTTTTTGAAGCTTTATTGTTACCTTTATTCAAAAACTAAAAGATAATATAAAGCATTAAAATAAATGGCTATAGAATTAGATGCTAATCAAGAAAAGATATATCAAGGATTAAAAAATATTGGAGAAGAAATCGCAGGTTTTTATATAGGTGTTCTAAAAATAATCAATGATGATTCTATACCTTCAAGAGGCTATTTGATAGCCCACTCGGCAAGGGAAATTGATGGAGGATTTAGAGATATCCTAGCTCCAAAAGAAGAAAAACAAAAAAAACAAAAGGAGTTAACTTTAGAAGGAGAACTGAAAAAGATTAGAGGGCATGTTGCTTCAATTTTAGTAGCCTTAGACTTACCTATTAACGATCCGTTTGCCCTAGAATATATTAATGTAGCCACTCAATTTGTTAAATATTCTCATAGAAGTGGTGCTTATAATTTACCAAGAAATTCAAAAGAAATTATTACTCTCTGGTTAAGATATGAAATTGTATTATTAAAATTAATAGGTAATTTCATAGATCAGTTAAAACATATTGAAAGAATACTAAGGTTTGAGAAACCAACCAGTGAGATTCTTTATACGATAAAGAACATATTTAATGATAATCAAAAAGAAAATTACTTTTATAATAATTTAAAAAGTATTGATTGGTTAGATCCTCTTTACGAGAATGGTTTCTTCTTACCAGAAACATTACATGATAATGCCTACTGGAATCAGTCAGAATACTTAGAATACTTATCTATTCAAATAGACAAAAAACTAGTTCCAGAACTAAAATCAAGAATTTTAATCAAAATAATAGAAGAAATCTGTTATTATTCTATTAATGTTAAAGAGATTAACAATTATAGAATTTGGTATACAGTAATAGTTATTTTAACCAACTTACCTAAAAATTATATTACCAAAAACATTATAAGTTCTTTTCCTATATTCTTAAAAACAAAGTATGATAACACACTTCAAAGTGATGCTATATTTAGATTTATTCAATCTTATTTTGAAAATGAAGAAGATGCTGAAAAATATAAATTAGATATTGAAGAAATTTTAAAATTGGTTTTTGAAATATCCGACGATGAGAAATATAAAGATAGATCTACTTATGAAACAGGTAAGTTTCATCCAATAATAAGATCCTATAGGTTAAAAAAAGCTTGTAAAAGTGAAGTTTTTTACAAGCCTATAGCTCAATACTGCTCAGACAACATTATTTTATATGTAGCCGAAAAATTACTAATACATCTAAAATCAAAATACATTAGTAGTTTTGAAGTTAAGAGCATATTTAATGAAACAGATCGAAATTCATATTCTATCCAAACCATTTATACTTCCTTTCTAAAAAATTGTTGTACAAATATTGGTACTATATCTCCCATTAGAATAAGAAATATCGTAAATAAATTTTTAAGTAACGAGTTTAAACATAGGCATTTTACTAAAATATCTTTATTCTTAATTTCAAAGAACTGGAATGAAACTAAGGAGATATTTTTCGAACTCATTAAAAATCAAGATGAGCAAATGCTATTCTCTAATTCTTTTTGGAGCGATGACCTCTATTTTTTTCTAGAAGAAATCTCTTCTGACCTAGCAAAGGATGAAGAACAAATTTTAGATCAAATAATTAAAAATGGCTCACAAAATGAGAGGTATTATAATAAAAATGAATATTTAGATGAGTATAAATTAAGATGGTATTCCGCTTTAAATTTTAATGCTTACTTTAAAGAAAAATACGAAGAACTTTCAAAAAAACTAAAAAAAACTAAGGACTTAGTTAAACCTAAACCACAAGTTTATATCACTTCTGGCAGTGTTTCTCCCATTAGCATAGAAGAAATACGTTCCTATTCAGCAGATGAGATAGTAAGAAAACTAAAAACATTCGATCCTGAAAGAAGTTTTAACAATCCATCAGTTGAAGGATTGACAGATAATTTAAATACAATTATCAAAGAAAACCCTAGTTTGTTTTACAACAACTATAAACTCTTTTATGATGTTCCTTATAGGCATATCTCAAGTATTTTTTATGCATTAGTTGATGCTTGGAAAGAAGACAAGGAAATAAATTGGGAGAACATATTAGATTTTATTGAAATTTATACTTCCCAACAAAAATTTGGAACTGACCTATTAAAACTTAAAAACAGCAGGTATCAATATAGTCATACTTCTGTTATTGAAAGTTTTTGCAGGCTACTTTCTGAGGGAATGAGAAAAGACAGTAAATCTTTTTCTGCTGACCTGTTACCAAAAGCTAGGGAGATAATAATTTCTTTTCTAGAAAGATATATATCAACAGATTTAAATGAAGAATACAAAGGAAAATTAGGTTCTGCTATTCATGTAATCAATTCTACTACAGGTATAATTATTGGCTGCTTTATCAATTACTCTCTTAGAAATGCAAGAATAAAAAATAACGATGTTGAGGATAAATCTCCAAAATGGTCATTAACGGAGAAAAACATATATGAAAATTTAATGAATAAAGGGGTTCAAGAGTTCTACATGCATTTTGGCTGGAAAAGAAGAAATTTTCTTTTTCTTGATTATGAATGGACTAATAATTTAATCAAAGAAATCCCTAAAAAAGATATTCAAACCGTTAAATCATATTTTGGATGTCATCTTTTAGAGTACAATACTTCAAAATTGGATTATGACATTTTTAAAGATATCTATAGAAAAGCTATAACTGAGGATTGGCAAATAGTTGATAGCACTATGGGGGAATCTTTAATAGAATTACATATTACAATATTTTACGTTTTTGACTATGAAGATTTAGAATACGATAGTCTTATTTCATTGATTTTAAAAAAAATGGATACAGAGAAAATAAAAAATATTATTCATTCATTATCTTTTAAATTCGATCAATATTTTGAAGAATTAAATACAGAAAAAGATAAAACCCTATTTAGAAAAAAAATCTTTAAAATTTGGAAGTTAACTTTATCTGTACTTGAAAATGATAATAATAAAGACCCCAAAGATATTCCAACATTGTTGTATTTAATGAAGTTCATTGATAAATTAGATGAAGAAAATTACTACCTAATAAAAAAGACTTCAAAATTTGCTCAGCATGGAAGAAGAGACTTAGATGAGTTAATTAAAAATTTGAATAGATTAAAATTAGTATGTGATACTGAACAAAGTGGAATATATGCCTGTGAAATATTTATAGAATCTATTTTTAATGATATTTATTATGCCTCAATAATGCAGGAGGAAATAATACAATTTGTTGAATTTTATTATAAACAAGAATCTCCAAAACTTAATGCATATGCAAACAAAATATGCAATCATTTTGCAGAAAGCGGACAATACTTTCTAAGGGATTTATATGAAAGACATAATTAAGATAGAATTATATTATTTAGATAGAGATTCTATCTCATCAAAAATGTCCTTTTTTAATTTACTAAAAGGACGCTTTGACAACTTTTCATTTTCATAAAACGATTCAAAAAGAATGTGATAAGCTTCTTCTTTGGTTATATTAAAATTATCAATTAAGCTTTGAATATAGGAGTCAGAGTAGTTAATACGTTTATTTATCAAGCTTTTTATTAAGCCCTTATGGTTATTTTCATATATACCGGTAATATCAAAATATTTTAATGAATCCGTTATTTGATCTTTTATTCTTTCAGAAGATGTATTTGATGTACAGATTGTTATTTCAAAATTAGTTGATTTCCCTAATAAACTATTATAATCATTTGGTGAAAAGTCAAAATTAAAATGCTTTACAGCATCATACTTTGAATATGGGTAATATATATTTTCATCATCTGGATCATCTTCTCCTTTATAATGAGTATTACATATGTTACAACTTGGAATTAAATTATAAAAAGAAACTGCTAATAATGGGTATTTTTTCTTAGGGTAATAATGATCGAACTCAGGAAATACATTTTTCGTAGTACTTTCAACAGTATGAGAAGTTGTATAATTCCTATTACAATATGGACAAACATCAATAGACAATGCTTTGGCGAGCTTAAAGCCATCATATTTATTCTTTTTATAACCTCTAAACCATTTATAATTAAATATATATTCTAGGTCTTTATTAAGATTATCAACATCACCTAGCTTATTAAATAAAGCTTCTTGCAGTTCTTTTACGATTGATAGTTCACTAGATAATATTTTATTCTCATTTTCTTCCAAAAAAACGATCAGTTTTCGAAAAGGGATTCTTTTAATTGAATTTTTTCTTTCTTTATATCGTTTTCTTGCTCTCTTAATGATTTCTCCTTTCAAACCTTTTTTATGGATATTTAGAGCATGTTTTGTATTAGGGGTATTTATATTAATCATTATTATCTCCCTATTTTACTTCTAAGACGTTCTATTTCTTTTTCTATTGCATCCTTATCATTAGTAGCTTCAATGTACATTCTTCTTAACTTATGTCTAACTATCGGTTCATCTATTAACTCAATAACTTTTTTATGATATTCTGGATCGTCATTTATTTTATAATCAGTCATAGTTTTCTTCCCATTTTGAATTTTTAACCAATCAATAGTCTCATTAATTTTTTTGCTTGCAAAATCACCAACTAATCCTCCTTCAACAAAAAATGAATGTGAAATAAGATCTGAAATATTAGCTCCAAATGATTTTTCAGGTCGTAAATCTTCAACAGAATAATCTAAGATTGTAGATTTTGAACCTTTGTCTTTTCTAATGTATATAACATTATAATTCGGGATATCCGATAATGCTAAAGGATCATGCGTTGTAAAAATAACTTGAATGTTTGGACTCAAATTTTCTTTTTCTGCTTCTTCTATTGAAGGATGTCTATCTAGTTTTACAAATAATCTTTCAAAAAGATCTGGAAGTACGTTTATAAGTTTGCTTACATACTTTCTTTTCCATAATGGATGAAAGCCTAAATCAGCTTCATCAAGCAATAAAATATAATTCTTTTTCTTTCTTAAATAACCGTATTTATTCAATGTAAAATCATAAAAAGTACTAAATAAATTTAACATTGATTTTTCACCAAACGATAGTCTTTTTGAAGGTTTAAAAGTAAGTATTTGAGCACTAATTACAGAGTTTTCATTAAAAACCCCTACCATTTCTCTATAAGCTTGTATTAACTTAGCAAAATCTTGAAAATCAGCCTCTTTTAAATTTTGAATTAAGGCTCCTACATTCAAATAAAAACCTTTTTTATCAGAGCTTTCAATTAAGACATTATAAAAATTAAAAATAGATGAAAACAATTTTATAGCCTGTTTTGATTTACTTAAGATTTGAGTCTCTATTTCCTTTCTGTTTTTTCTATGACTCTCAAAATTTAACTTTATGCCATTTTTTATTTCATCGATATTTTTTTCTAAATGTTTCTTAAGGTAATCTTTTGTCCCAGAAATTGGGGAGCTAATGTTTTTTAATCTTCTTTTTAAAACTTCTCTAAGATAGATAAAATCCTCCTCATTAAACTCAGTGTTAATTAGTATTTCAAGAGAATTTAATAACGTTGAAATATTAGTCAAATGAGAACCAGAGGATAACGTGTTTATTTTTATAGATTCCAATTCTTCTAATACTCTATTTTCTTTCTCATTTAACTCTTTATTAAAGTCAATAGTATTTAGCAAAGAAAGGGAAGTCTCAAAATCTAAAGTTTCTATTTGCTTTTTTATTCGTTGAAATAAATATTTATCTATATATGCTATTTTCTGTTTAAGAAAACCTATTAGTTTGTTTTCAAATTTCTCTTCTTTTATAAAATCTTCAAAAGAAACATCCGACTTACCATTATAAGCTGTCTTCATTGATGTAGAGTCAATTATAACAAATGAGAGGATATTTACCTCTACATCTTTAATGAAATTAAGATTTTCATTAGTCAAATGCCTTTTATTTTCATCTATAACTTCATACTGACTCCATAAGTCTTCTAAAGCTTGTTTTTGTAATCTTTCAATTTCACCTTCTTTAGCAAAACCTCCATAAACACTTCGTAAATCTCTTTTTGATAAAGGCTTAGCAAAGAGAAATAATTTATCATAAGTTGGAATCTCATCATCTTTACTTTTTAAGTCTATGCTTAGATCACTACTCAAAAACATTACATTCCTTTCTATATTTTCAAAGTGATAGTCTGTTAGAGTTTGATTTGGTTTTGGATTAATCTCTAAAAAAGTCGAGAAGTCATTAAGCTCAATATCGGGTATAGAAGTATAATACAGTTTTGGGATATCATCATTTTTAATTGAACTAAGCTCATTAGAATTATAATAAACTGTTATTTGATTTTCACTAGTGAAATTTCCATTTTCATCTATCTTTCCCGTTCTATTTTCTATAATTGGCACATCTTTTCCGTCATCATAAACAAAAATTGCTTTTGTAGTATTTTTATATTTATTTATAATACTTAGAATAGTGGTTTTTCCAGTTCCATTTGCACCAACGATAGCTGAAAGATTAACTATACTATCTCCAAAAAAATTAGGAATATAATTTTTATTAATTTCCGATTCTATTATTACTTCTTTATTGTCACTATCTAGATTAAAAGTATACTTTATTCTTCCCCCAAAGTTTATAGTTTGAGGTTTATCGAACAAAAAATGTTCAATTATATAAATTGAAACTAAATTCATAAAACTAAAGCAATTTTAAAGGGTTCTATTAAATATTAGAAATTTATTCTAACTTCTAAAATAAAAATATTTAACTTTTTAAAAAGAATTTTAAATCCTTTTCTATTTGAAAAGAATCAATTTCACTCATATATTTTGAACATTAGTTTTCTTTTTCAATAGAAAAAAAAGTGACAATAGAAACTTCAAAAAACTCGCAAAGAGTTAAAAGTGTTGTATATCTAATATCTGCAACCCCTCTTTCTATTCTACCAAAATTAATACCCGTAATCTCATAACATTGTTCTTGTGAGAGTTCTTTTTGAGTTCTTAATTTTTTTACTCTTTTAGCTAATTTTAATAGCTCTTCCTTCTTTTTGATACTAGGTTCAAACATAAATGCAATTTCATACCAAAAACCTATAATAAATACAGACGTATTCGTCTGTATTTATTATATTTGAAACTCTAAAAAAATAGAATTATGAAAAAACAAGTAATAACTCTTTTAATAATAATCATTCCTACTATCATTAAGGCACAAAACATTGATGCCATAAAATTAATGGGGATGATAAACAGTCGGACTAATCATGTGTAAGCTTCCCCAAGTTAGAACTGCTTATTTGTAGAATTTTCTCAAAATTATGATCTCCTCCCGTATTTAGCTACTAGTATCATTAGAAATACAACTAAACCTAACTAGAGAGGATAAATCACAAGGATGTGGTTTAGGAGTTGTTGATTGAAATGCAGATAACTTTCATCAATTAAAAATTTAGACAGTTGCTCAGTACGATAGATAAGTGCTAATAGTGTATTTGTTTTTAGTTAAATGGAGTTTCTAGGTAGACTTGTAATCAAACATGTCTGCTCTACTAAATGGTAATTAACAAGATTACCTGCTTTATTCTATAGGAACTCGTAGCCTTGTAATGAAGAATTCTAATACAGGTGTACGAGTTCCTTATTAACCTATTGGAGTGATATAAATTTACTGAAGTAACGTTCTAAATTTTTATCACAACAATAAACATACGTGCCTTTAATTCCGCGATACATCAAAGTTTTATAGATATTTATTATGTACAAGTGTAAATCATCATCGTTTACACCTCCTTTTCCTTTCGTATCAAAATAGTTGTCTTTTACGATTTCAATTTTATTGGTTTTTGTATTGTATATAATCTCATTACCGAAAATTACACCACAATAGTTTAAATCATAGCCTTGCGTTGTATGAATACACCCCATTTCTGTAAGACTATTAGTCGAGTTAATCCAGTCTTTTGTTTCACGGTTCCAAGTCATCTTTACTCCATCAATTAATGCGTCATAGGTGTCTGAACCATTTGATGATACCCATTTCCAAGAAAAACCTGCAGTCATTCTGGTTAAGCCATATTTTTTTTCTTTGTATTCTAATTGATGAATCATTTCCTGTAGATTAGAAAATAAAGCAAGTTCGTAATTGGGACTAGAGAATTTTTTTAAGTTCTGAACATTTTTTTTAGTTAGTAAATGGTTGACAAATTTTATATAATCTATACCAGCTTTTACCCTTAGTTGAGAGCTAAGTTTAATTGTATTTTCGGTATTCTTAAGTTTGGAAAATGTTTTTTTGGAAATATCAGAAGGTCGTATGGATTGTGCTTCATCATAAAAAAACATCTGATATTTACTTTTACTGAGAATCCAATCGAGTTCAGTTCCCTCATGTCCCATTCCTAAAGATTTGTTCGTATTATCAAAACTACCATAAGCAGTTAGTCCTTTTCTTCTTTTTAGGCGATGAGCTTCATCGATTATAAGAATATCATAGTCTTTCTTTACCACTTCTGAGGGACCAATAACCATGTTGGCTTTTAATCCCGGAATACTTTTAAACACGTTTTTTAGAGTTTTTCTCAAAGATGTCATTGGGACCACCAAGGCAATTTCTGGCGACTTTTGCAGATAATTTCTAAATGAGTTTATTTTTTGATATTTCTCTAGAATGTCTGTGTTTTCTTTATCAATACTATCAATAGTTACATGAGTAACAAGTAGTTTTATGAGATAAACGGCAAGAATAGTTTTACCTGTACCAGCACTTCCTTCAACGAAAACAGGACCTTCTTTCTGATTACTTAACCTCTCAAGATATTGAATGACGACTTCATTTTGATCAACAGAGAGGGATTTGTAGGGAGAGTATTTGTAAAGATCCGAATTGTCGATATCGAGGATATCTTTTGCTACAACCTTTTTGAGTTTTAGATTTTTCCAGATATTCTCAAAAATTTCGAAGTAGTATCTTTTTTGATAGTAATTATGTTCAACTATTCCGGCATTTCCGTTTAATAATGAGTATCCTGTATCGGCACTCATGTATTTTATTAAATTCGATTCTATATCTAAAGCAGCTGATTTATTAAAATAAGGACTAGAAATCACGTAAAGGTATTTTAGTCTTTTTTTATCGATGTTCTTTAAATGATCGTTCATACGTTTCGTCACATTTGTAGATTCACCGACGTAGGCTACTTTTTTTAAATCATCGTAGAGAATATATATGATTGGATGATTAGAGGTGTGTTCTTGTTCTTTTTCAATGCTTTTTATTTTTTCTTTTTTAAAAATGTATTGATTTATATATAGGTGGTTTTGAGTCAGGTCCATATTAGAGTTCGTTGTACTTTTTGGAAGTCCCTTTGGCTTTGTCTACGGGATATTTTTTATCGTTAAGATCTATTTTTTTTAAAATAATTTCTTTGACGTTAAGATTGTTTTTATCAGCTAAGAGAAAAGCGAAAGAAAATACGTCCGCTAATTCTTCAGACAACCTTTCCTTATTAACAGATTCTATTTCTTGAAGTTTATTTTTCCATAAAAATAATTCGTTTAGCTCACCTGCTTCAATAGCTATTGCCGATGCTAAATTTTTGGAGTCATGAAATTGTTTCCAATCTCGCGCATCTCTAAATTCAGTTAACGCTCTGATTATTTCATCGATATCTGACATGGTATTAATTTATAAAGATTACGGACTAATCTACAGATAATTTTATAAAAATATTATAGATACATATTTTAATATTTTCCAATAAGAGGTTTTAACTGTCTTGCGAGTTTTTTCTCTAAAATTATGATTAAGTCTTTCATTGTATTATCAAATACGATATAATTTAGTTCAAGGTTTCCGTATTTTATAATGTCATACCAATGGAACAGTTGCATACCAGCCGTTCTTTTGCTTTTATTATATCCTAAATGAGTAACTAATCGCCCCCAAAAGGTTTTTTCTACTTTACCAACGTACAAAGTGGTACTATTATCGTCTATTTTAGTTTTGTAAGCAGATGTGTTTCTGTATTCCAAAGTTCCGTTTTTAGTTTCCTCTCTGTATTTTTCATAGGATTGTCGTAACTCTTGATTATATTTTGTGTCAGGTATTTCAAACCAATAGAGAATGGGGGTATTAATTGATTTTAAATGAATGAAATCATCTATGTTTTCGGTTATATTTTGAGTAAAGAATTTTTTGTTAAAGTAATCTTTATTTATGTGAATTTTTTTGATTTCATTAGATTCGATACTGAATTGAGTTTGGTTCAGTGTCTCAATGGACTCTTCTATATAGTTAGTTAATAGGTTTTTCATAATCGGGTATTAGGAAGTTACTGCTGAGTTTGGAGTCCATAACTTTTTGAAAGTATTGATGTCTAAGGTTGCTTCTTCAGCGATGTCTCGTGTAATCTTGATTGCCTTTTCCTTATCAGCTAAATCAAAAATTATAGCGGAGTTAAATGATTTAAAATTTAATTTTTGTCCAGGATATCGCCAACCTAGCCAGCTAGAGTTTTCTTTGTAGTTATTTTGGGTAGTTAGAACAATATTCTGAATTTTTTTGAATTTGTCGCCTTCTGAATTAATCCATTTACCATGTCTTTCCAAATGAAGTCCAAAATATACATGGTTATCTAGTACTATACCAAAAACGATGTCAGTATCTTGATCAACTTTGGCAATCTTCACCCAATACCCATAGTCAATTTCTTTTGTGCCATAACGATAATAACTGCATACTTTCTGTTTAGTAACCTTTTCTTTTTCTTCTGAATTGAAACCTAAATTTTCCATATGTTTAATTATCTGTTGCCAAAAATTCCATTGGATTTCTGTTTTGGCTTCGTTTATGTTTTGAGATATAGCAACAGCGTGTTGGAGATTTGTCGGGTTTTTAGTTATTGCATGCGTTATTTCTTTATTCATTAAATCATAGTTTGATTGTCCTGTTAGATTTTTGATGATGTTGAGGTAGTGTGTAATTCCGATGGTAAGGAGAGGTTGATTTTTAGTTTTTTCAATACATTGAATAAGCCAATTTTTTATGTGGTTTTCATATGATATGAGTTTGTAATCTTCTTGCCCTAGTTTACCAATACTTGAATTAGAAGGAGGAGTTCCAAATAAGGTCAAATAAAAAAGGTTTTCAGGGCTGTAATTGTGATATCGAATCAATTGGTTTTCTTGATCTGAAGCATAAATTTTGTTTTCAATTGTAAGAGAATTTCCTTTAGCATCTTTTAAAAAAATATCTAAATATCCTCCTTTAGTTGCTGTTCTTGCTCCGATAAATTTTTCAGTATCCACAGTTGTGGATTTTGTGTCCATTGAAATTTCTAATTGGTTTAAAAAAAGTGAAAGAAATAAATCCTGTTGACCATGTGATCCTTTTGGATTTAAAAGCTCAGCAATGAATTTAGAATGTAACCTAACTTCATCAGTAGTAACGTTAATTATTTCGAATACATTGAATGCATTACCTGATTCCAAATGTTGTTTTTTATAGTTATTGTGTATAGCACCAACATTAGAAAGAAGCTTGTCAAGTGTCATTTGATTTAGTAGTTCTTATAAAGTTGTAAAAGTACAGTCTATTGCAAACTATTTATTGAGGTTTCCCGTAATTAGTGTGCTTTAAATATCATTCTTCAAACTAGAAGTTTTCGAAAAATATATTTTGCTTAATCCGATGTCAGAGGAAACAGGATTGTATAGTAAGCATCATCATCCCCAGTGAAACTAACGATTGAGAAGTTTTTTTATTCACTGTTGATCTGGACGGTAACAGTTAGGTTTATATGTGCCTTTTTCAATATTTACTAGAAAACAGGTTTTAAGCAGGCAGCCGCTTACGATGGGTAAATCTGTGGGTTTGGCTGTAATTAGAAATTTATACAAGACGTAATTTCGAGGGGCGAAGGGAGGAGTAACTATTGAAATGTATGGTGGTAATTAACTTTGTTTTTAATACTATGGTTTTAAAAGTGAGTTTGTTGTGTTTTTTATGTTAAAAAAAAACTACTATATTGCACTCAGCTAGCTATATGAAAAAGGAAGGTATTTATAAATTGCAAAGTGCCTTTATCTTTTTGTTGATCCATTTCCATGATGATGATGTTACAAAAAACATTGGACTCGTGTTGTAAACATACGCCCAATTTTAGGGAGTAGTACGAGAATAACTAAAGAATTCACTTGGATTTTTGAAGTTTAGGCCAACACTAGAAATTTTTAGGGGGGTACGCATTTTTTGAGTTACATACCTAAACTATGTGAGTAAAAGGAATGCTTAGGACTGAAAAAAGGAAAACGGAGAGCGTCTAAAGGAGTTCTTAACAGATTACAAAACACTAAAAAAAAATGATGAAAAAATTAGTTTTATCCGCTGCCTTTATGATGGTAGCAGGAAGTCTTTTAAATGCTACGAACACAGAAGAAAAAGTTGTAGAATTCGGTAAATCTCACCAATATTGTAAAGCTCAGGCTTTATCGATTGCGTATACGGTGGCTCATTTTTACGAAGATGGGGAACCAAGAGTAAGTGATTTTGTAGGGGCCTACAAGTCATGTAGAGGATTCAATTAATCTGAAAACACACCTTCGAGAATTCTGTTCTCGAAGGTTTTAACTAATATAATATGAGGTATTTATTTTTAGTCGTATTTTTTGTGAGCAGTGCCATCCATGCACAGGTAACCAATAAAGTAACCTATGGCGTGAAATTGAGTTTTACCATAGCGGATATTGATGCTCGCGTTAAGAAAATGAAGTTTAAACCCAATCAGATGGTCATCAAGAGCTTAAAAGATATGGTTCGTAATGGATCAGAAATAGAAGCCGAGCTCTTGTTTTCCAATGTAGAGGCCAATTATAAAACACTGGAAAATTTAGAAAATGAAGGCGATCGAAAAGATTACGTCTTAAAGCAAGGTGCTGGAGGAAATGAGTTTTATTATACATCCTTAGCAACTCAAAAAAGTAGCAGGGAAGACTGCAGTGTACTGGAAAAGTGTTTTGTCATAGAAAATGTAAAGCCCACTTGGGAACTTACCCAAGAAACCAAGAAAATTGGTAATTATGTATGTCATAAGGCTATTATGACCAATTCAAAAAGTAAAAAAGGACCTACGATTGCTTGGTATACGAATGATATTCCTTCGAGTTTCGGTCCCAAAAACTATTATGGACTGCCGGGTTTAATATTAGAATTGAAAAATCCGCAAGTAATTTTTGTTGCTAAAACGATTCAGTTGAACCTAAAGAATGCCGAGGCCATTAAAGCACCGGAAGGAAAGCTCGTAACAGAAAAGGAGTACAAGGCATTGCTTAAAAAATCATTCCCAGAGTTCTACAAGTACAAAAAGAAAAATTAGACATCACAGGTGCGTACATTAGGAATACTCATTTTTTTAGTCTTGTACGGGGGTACTGTGCTAGGGCAATCGGTAAGGTTATCAGGGGTGGTTACCGATAGTCTACAACAGCCCTTGGCCTATGCCAATGTGGTAGCCAAACCTTTCGATACGTCCAAGAGTATGGTTTTTGTGATCACTGATGATACGGGTAGTTATGCTATTGACCTAAAGAAAAATGAGCGCTATGCTATTCGCGTAACTTATATGGGATTTAAGCCCAGTAGCTTTTCCTATACGCCTTTGGAGAATTCGGTGAAAAAGATCGTTCTCGAAGAGGCGAGTAACGATTTAAAAGAGGTGGTCATCGAACTGCCTGTGAGTGTTCGTGGCGATACCATAACCTACCATACTGATAAGTTTACCAACGGTAAGGAGCGCAAGCTTAAAAATATCCTTAAAAAATTACCAGGAGTCGAAGTCGATAAACAAGGGAATGTAAAGGTACAAGGTAAAAAAGTGACCAAAATGTTAGTCGATGGCAAGCCGTTTTTTGGAGGGAACTCAAAGTTGGCGATAGAAAACATTCCTGCAGATGCCGTGGCTAATGTACAAGCGATCCGAAATTATAACGAAGTAGCTTTTCTAAAAAATCTCTCTGATGCCGATAAGCTCGCGATGAATATCGCACTTAAGGAAAACAAAAAGCGATTTGTTTTTGGCGATGCTGAGCTAGGTAAGGGCAATGATGAATTTTACAAAGCGGCTTCCAATTTGTTTTACTACGCACCGAAAACCAATATTAACTTTATCGGAAGCTCCGCGAATACAGGAACTAAGACGTTTACTTTTCAGGACTATTTGAGTTTTCAAGGTGGTGTTAACGCTGTGTTTAGTGAAAATTTTGATTGGAAAGGTGGTGATTTTGCTACGTTTTTAGAACCCTCCGATCAATTGAGGAATCGAGAACACTTCGGGGCGATCAATTTGAACACCAGTTTAAATTCCAAGCTAAGCTTAGCAGGATATGCCATTTTTTCAGATACTGCTATCGAGAGCTTGGAGTCCAATATAAACACGTATGCAAACTTTGTGGAGCAACAGCGAACGGCTATCAATACAGATAATACCCTGGGAATTTCAAAAATTAGCCTGGATTACGCCCCCAATGCTGATGTACAATGGTATTTTAGAACCCAGGTAAAAAGAATTCGAGGAACCAAAAATAATGCCATCACTTCGGCTATTAAAGGAGTTGAAAATCGCATTACGACTGGGGATAGGAGTTCTTTAGGAGTTGTAAATACGAGTGCGGAATGGCATAAAAAGGGAAGAGGAAGGCATACCTATTCGGCTATTGCCAAGTATGTTTATGATACAAACAGTATAGGAACAGATTGGCTGTCTACAGGTACGCTTCTTAATGGAATTACTCCTATAGATCCAAACCAACAGGTAGTGCGTGTTCAACAGCAAAGAACTACCCAAAAACATGAGTTCTCCACGGTATTTAAAAATTACTGGGTATTGCATCGAAATCACCATCTCTATACCACTTTAGGAACCCAGTTGAATAGACAAAAATTTTTGACTTCAAGTTTGCAATTACTCGACTCTGGAGAGACTAATGATTTTCAGAGCAGTGGTTTCGGAAATAATTTCATGCTGGATTTTAGCGATGTTTATATGGGAATGCATTATAAACTGCGATCGGGGAAGTTTACTATTAAGCAAGGAGCATACCTGCATCGGTATGCGTGGAATACTACTCAAAATGAACCATCGGAACGAAGTAACTGGCTGTTGCTACCTGATTTCTTGATGAAAGTAGCATTTACCAAAACGAGAAGTTTGAATATGAAATATCAACTAAAATCAAATCTGCCTGAAATTGCTAAAATGGCTGGCAATTATTACTTACAAACTTATAATGCAGTTTTTAGAGGAAATACTGTTTTGGAAAATGAGCTCTACCATGACCTGTCGGTTAATTATTCTCAATTCAGTCTTTATCGCGGGGTCTTACTCGCTATGAATGCGAGCTATTTGAATAAACTTCGTGGATTTACGAATACGGTGGCTTTTAATTCGGTGAATAGGTTTACTACGGTTGAGCTTTTGTCGAATGTTAGTGAACACTGGAGTATGGGAGCTAATTTGGAAAAAACTATAGGGAAATTAAAATACAAGGTTTCTGCTGATTATTTTGGAACCGAGTTTGTTCAGAAAATAGACCAATCACTGGTGAAGAATAAAAGTCATAACTATTCGTATGAATTGGGAATCGAAACGCTGTTTGAAAAATTCCCCAGTATTGAGTTTGGATATAGGGGTGTACATGGCAAGTATTTGTCGAGCAACCAAGTAAATAGTTTTAGTTCGTATGAGCCATTTATTGAAGTAACCTATGATTTTTTGAAGAGTCTTCAATGGAATTTTGACTATACCTATCATCAGTATAGAAATGTAGCATTAGGCGTTCGTAATACGTATCAGTTGGCTAATACAGGTCTGTTATATCAGCAAGAAGATAGTCCATGGACCTTTAAGATTAGCGCCAAAAACTTATGGAATGCAGCTTTTAAGCGAAGCAATAGTTTTTCTGATTATCTGGTGGTCGATACTAAAACTTTTGTGATGCCTAGGGTGGTGCTGTTGAGTGTTAATTATCGATTATAGTGCCAATTTTTTTTGCAGTCATCAGGTGGTCTATAGAGCCATTTTATTGATTTTATTGTTAATAACAAGGTCTTTTGTGAATATCCTAGAGGTTTAAGTATGCCTAGCATCAAAATTTTATGTGAGAACTGTATTGATTGTTGATAAGTGCTGAACTTCTGTTTGTTAAGATGGTTTTTGTAGTTAAATATAGACTCATTTGTGAGTTTTGCGGAGTTTTTCTGCGAATAGCTCAGTAATTTGTGAATATCCCAGTGATTTAAGTATGCCTAGCCTAAAAATTTTATGTGAGAACTGAATTTATTGTTAATAAGTGTTGAGGTTCTGTGATTTAGTGTGGTGTTAGTGGTTAAAAGTGGACTTGTTTTTGGGTTTTGCTGAGTTTTTCTTGTGAATAGCAAGATCTTTTGTGAATATCCGAGTGGTTTAAGTATGCCTAGCCTGAAAATTTTTTGGGAAATTGGTGTTTATTGTTAATAAGTGTTGAAGTTCTGTGATTTAGGTTAGTCTTAGTGGTTAAAAGTGAACTTGTTTTTGGGTTCTGATGTGTTTTTTCTGTGAATAGCTCAGTAATTTGTGAATATCCTAGTGATTTAAGTATGCCTAGCCTGAAAATTTTTCTAGATACTGGTGTGTATTGTTAATAAGTGTTGAGGTTCTGGTGTTTAGGGTGATTTTTATGGTTAAAAGCGGTGTCGCTCGCGAGTTTTGCTGATTTTTTTCTGTGAATAGCAATATCTTTTGTGAATATCCCGGTCTTGTAGGCGTACCTAGTCTCAAAATTTTTCTGGAGATCGGTATTTATTGTTGATAAGTCTTGAACTTCTGTGGTTTAGAGTGATTTCTGTTGTTAAAAGTGGTGTCGCTTGTGAGTTCTGATGAGTTTTTTCTGTGAATAACAAGATCTTTTGTGAATATCCCTGTCTTTTAGGCATGCCTAGCCTCAAAATTTTTCTGGAAACTGGTATGTATTGTTGATAAGTGTTGATATTCTGTGTTTTAGGGTGATTTTTATGGTTAAAAGCGGTGTCGCTCGCGAGTTTTGCTGAGTTTCTTCTGTGAATAGCAAGATTTTTTGTGAATATCCCTGTCTTGTAGACGTGCCTAGTCTCGAAATTTTTCTAGAAATTGGTGTTTATTGTTAATAAGTATTGAGGTTCTGTTATTTAGGTTAGTCTCTGTGTTTAAAAGTGGTGTTGCTTGTGAGTTCTGATCAGTTTTTTCTGTGGATAGCAATATCTTTTGCGAATATCCCTGGCTTGTAGACGTTCCTAGTCTCGAAATTTTTCTAAAAATTGGTGTTTATTGTTAATAAGTGTTGAACTTCTGAGGTTTAGGGTATTCTTAGTGGTTGAAAGTGTGGTCACTTACGAGTTTTACTGAGTTTTTTCTATGAATAGCTCAGTAATTTGTGAATATCCGAGTGATTTAAGTATGCCTAGCCTAAAAAAATTTCTAGAAACTGGTATGTATTGTTAATAAGTATTGAGGTTCTGTTTGTTAAGATGGTTTTTGTGGTTAAAATCAGTGTCGCTTGTCAGTTTTACTGAGTTTTTTCTATGAATGGCAAGATCTTTTGTGAATATCCCTGTCTTGTAGACATTCCTAGTCTCAAAATTTTTCTTGAAATTGGTGTTTATTGTTAATAAGTGTTGAACTTCTGTGGTTTAGGATGGTTTTTATGGTTAAAAGCGGTGTCGCTCGCGAGTTTTACTGAGTTTTTTCAGTTAATAGCTCAGTATTTTGTGAATATCCTAGCCTTGTAAGCCTTCCTAGCCTCAAAATTTTTCTGGAAACTGGTATGTATTGTTGATAAGTGTTGAACTTCTGTAGTTTAGGTTGGCTTCTGTGGCTAAAAGTGAAGTCCTTTGTGAATTTTGATGAGTTTGAGTTGTAAATAGCTCAGCATTTTTTGGATTTCCTGGCCTTGTAAGCCTGCCAAGCCTAAAAATTTTTCTGGAAACGTGTATTTATTGTTAATAAGTGTTGAACTTCTGGAGTTTAGGTTGGTTTTAATGGTTAAAAGTGGATTAATTTGTGGGTTTTGCTAAGTTAGAACTGTGAATAGCTCAGCATTTTTTGGATTTCCTGGCCTTGTAAGCCTGCCAAGCCAAAAAAAATTTTCTGGAAACGTGTATTTATTGATAATAAGTGTTGAACTTCTGTGGTTTAGGGTGGTCTTTGTGGTTAAAAGCAGTATCGCTTGTGAGTTTTGATCTGTTTTTTTGTGAATAGCTCATTTTTTGTGAATATCGGAGCTTTGTGAGCTTGTCTAGCCTTGAAATTTCATGTAAAACGTTCATTCATTGTTAATAAGTACTGATGTTCTGTTGTTTAAGGTTTATTTCTCAGGGGAACAGGGGAGTTTAATAGAAATTCTGCAGACATATATGAATTACTGGTTGGGTATTCGTAAAGAGACCAAACATCGAAGTTAAAATCGAACTGTGGAATAGGGGAGATTCAATAATTTTACGAATTTATTTTCCTTGTTGCAGAGCTTGATGAACGTTTATGCGTTTTTAAAAGAGAAAAAAATGTATCGATTGAATGCCTAAAACCTGAAATAAGGACAATTTTTTACTGGTAGCAGAAAACGGAATAAAAAATTCTGCAGATTCAGTAAAATTAATATTTGATGTTTAAATGTTTTGTTATTAGGTGTTTATGTTGGTTTGTAAAGCTTCTGTAAGTACAGAATTATAGCTGTAACGATTTTGTAAGCAAATATTTTACAGGATTTTCAGTTTAGCATCTATATTTGACCTCGCTTTTTGAAAATGATTCGTATCGATCTTTTATAGATTGTATCATTGGTTTAAGTTTAAGATATGGAATCGTTTTTAAAAAGCATTGATTAGCTCGAATGATCACACTAAAACCCTTCAAAATTATGAGACATTTTATTAAACTAGCGGGACTAGCCGTGTTATTAATGGCACAGAGCTGTGATAGTAACGAAACTGAAGCAGTAGGTAAAGATCTCCTGTCGCCAAAAGCAGGATTGACACCTAGTGACTTCAAAGGTGACAACCACGACTGTGCAACCGTTTCTCAGTTTGGTCCAAATTCATACTGGACAGAAACCCTAGTAAACACTGCAGAAACTAATTTTTTAATCCAGCAAAACAACAGTGCATCTAATTTATTTGGATTAGCTAATGTACCGTTATATTTCGCTGGTGGACCGGGAACATTTAATGCCTTATCATACGGACCTCCTAACAATTTTATTATCTGGGGTGAAGACATGATGCGCAAAGGATTAGAGTATGGTAGACCTGCAGTAGCTTATATCGCTGCACACGAAGTAGCGCACCAAGTACAGTTCAGACAAGGATATCCTTCAGTACGCGGAAACTCAAACACCGAGTTAGAAGCAGATGGATTTGCTGGATACTACTTACGTAAGCGTTATACTTCTACTTGGAGCAACGTATCTGCCGCTTATAATTTTTCTCAAACGATTGGTGGTGCTAACGGTTCTTCACACGGAACACCTGCACAGCGTAGATCTGCATTGAGATTGGGTTGGTTATTAGGTCAATACGATTTAACCAACCAACGCCTAGACTATAATTTCTTTTATTATTACAATTCTTACGTATTACCTGGAAAAGGGAAAGCGCCATCTGGAGCTGAAAAACCTGCTGGAATCAGTAAAGAAATCCATGAGTATATCATGACCAAAATTACCGAGTTACAGGAAATTAACAACGGGGAAATTTCGGAAGAAGAATTTACAAAATTAAACTAATAGATAAAAGATTGAATTAACATCGATCATTCGGGTAACGAAGAATCTGTCTAAATTTTATGTTTGGACAGATTTCTTGTTTCTGAGTGTTGCCAGCTAGTACAGCTGTAAATATCCCTGATTTTAAGAGGTGTATGGAGTATAGGGAAGCTTCAGATACCGCTAAAATCACATGGGATATCTTCCTGTTTTTAATAGGAGTTTGTTAATTTTATCGACCTACTCAATACTTCAGATTTCCTAGTGTTTCGTAGTTTGAGTAGATGTCCCCTAATATTCGTGAAATGAAAAAAGTATTGTATTGGATTGTTTGCTGTTTGTGCTGCAGCCAGCTATGGGCGCAACAGACAGCGATAGAAGACTTTTTATTCAGATTAAAGAGTTTTGATAGCAGTATTACCCAAACCCAAATAGATGCAGAACTGCAAGGAGTTGCAGTACTGTCCGATTCTTTAAAGGCCGAGTTGTATACCGAACTCGGTAATTTTTATTATGTAGTAAAGCGAGATAATGAGGCCGCTTTTCGCAATTTTTACCTGGCCTTGGAAAATGAAGCCATAGCCAGTTATACCCAAGCAAATGCCTATAATGGTATTGGGGTGATTTTTAAAGAGTACCATCAAACAACCATCGCCGAAGAAAAGTACCGAAAAGCCTTGGCTATTATGCAAAAGAAACACGCTGATTCTATTAGTGATATTGCCAGCGTGTATAACAACCTCGGAAATTTATACGAAGATGCAAACCTCCGTGATAGTGCTTATGCCTATTATAAAAAGGGCATTAATCTAGGAGACGCGCATCAGCAACCCGCAGTAGGCTGCCTTTTTAATTTAGGACATTTACTGCTCAGTAGAGATTCGTCGTACTATTATACCAAAAGAGCCTTGGATCATGTAGTGGCCAAGAACGACAGTTTGATGATGACACTCTGTTGGTTGAATTTAGGAGTGATAGAAACGGATGCAGGAAATCTGCAGGCCGCTGATAGCCTACTGACCTTGTCAAAACGCAGCGCAAAAAACAATGGTCAAGAAGCTTATTTACACGAAGTAGATATGTATCGAGGCTACTGGGAGGTTCGTAAAGGTACCCTTGTTTCAGGGATAGAGAAAATTGAAAAAGAACTTCCTTTTTTTGAACAGCGAAAAGATTATGCCCAATTAAAGAAAGCCTATGAGGTTTTAGAACAAGCATATGTGAAAGTTGGAGATTACAAAAAGGCATATGGTACTTCTAAGGCCTTTTTACAGTTGGGAAGTACACAAAAAAAACAGCGAAAATTAGTGGTGGAACAAGGGATTCCTCTGTTGAAAAGCTATCAGAAATTATTAGAGAACCAACGTGTACGACAACATAAAAACAGAAAGTTTTTACCGATTGCGATAGCGAGTCTTCTGATAGGTATGCTGTTGGGAGTATTGTTTTTTATACATTTTAAACAGCGCAAAAAAGAAGAGGTGCTCGACATGGAGAAAAAAAATAACGAACTGTCATCAGATGTCGTGGAGTTAATAGATGAGAGTAAGCAAATTACTCACGAATTACTGTTAAAGAGTATTGTTATCAGTGAAAAACAGTCTTTTTTGAAGTCCTTGTTAGAGAAGTTAAAAGAGCAAATGCGTTTGGCTAAAGGACAGCGAGAGAAAGAGTTTTTGCAATCTCTGTATAAAGAAATTCAGATGAACCGTCAGGAGCATCTCGAAAAGGAATTTGAGGTGGTGTTCGGGAAAACACATCCCAATTTTTTTAGTAAAATTCAAGAAAAAGGTTTTGTGTTAACGAGTAATGAAATGAAGCTCGCTGCACTGGTGCGCCTCAATTTTAGTACACGAGAAATTTCAGAAATTACGAAAAAAACACCCAATACCGTCAATGTTGGTAAAACGCGATTAAAATCGAAGTTGCAGTTGACCAAAGAAGACTCTTTGTGCTCTTTTTTACAAAATATTGATCGCTAGTTTTTTGTACTTATTTGTATCGGTATTGTAAGTCAATTATTGAGTGACATACATATTTTGTAATGCTCTTTTTTAGGTGGTTTCCCCAAAGAGCTCCTACATTTGTCGACGAACGAAAACAACGCTTGCCATTTAGTGCCCCCCCCTCGCGATTTATCAAGTTCGCTATCCAGAATAACTAAAAAGTGTAAGAGTGTGGTCAGTTCGTTGGAATGAAGAAGTCTATTGGTGTAAAGGAAGCGCTTAAAAGTAGTATTGGGCTTTAGGCTTTAATTCTTTACATGATAACGGTGTTCAAAATAAAATCAACTGAGATTTCCTTTTCCCTTGAATTATAGTTGATTTTGATGGTTGGTTGGAACGATACAAGAACCGTTGTCTCCAAAAAACGAACTTCTTTAATTAGAAACGGACTGGCCTTTTGATAAGTAAAAAACTCCTCAATCTTGAGGAGTTTTTTTGGTGTTTATTCTTTTATGAGTTTGTGGGTTTCAGTTCCTAAGGCACTTTCAATTTGTAAAAAGTAGATGCCAGGTGCTAGGGAAGGCCATTCTAATGCCGTTCGTTGATTTACTACTTCTTTACTGCTTTCAAATAGCAAACTACCTTCGGCAGTATACACGCGATAATAGAGCTGCGCCACTTCTTCATCGGCTGATAGCAGTAGTCGAGATTTGAACGGATTCGGAAAGAGATTCCAGTGCTGCGCTGATCCTGAAGTAGTGTCGCTTTCAGAGGAATCAGGGATACATCCGGCGGCGACAGAAAAAGCTCCTTTCACGAGTGGCGCTACTTTTAAGTCGGCAAAACTCTGGTTACTGGAGTGATTGTAGAACGTCTTATCCAGAGTGCTGTTGCTCGATCCCATAAAATCTTGTAATAGGGTAGCAAAGGTCTGACGATAGTCAAACTGAACCGTTTCTAGTTGATAGTTATTGGCATCGGTAGCCTCGGCAAGATTAACATTGGTACCAGAAACACCACCTCGTATGGGTTTTCCAAATACGAACATCGGAGCTGCCTTTCCGTGATCAGTCCCCAGATTTCCGTTTTCTTTGATTTTTCTACCAAATTCTGAAAAAGTTAATCCTACCACATCATCGTCGAGCGCCTGCTGACGCAAGTCTTTCATAAAGGCCGTGATGGCAGTAGACACTTGCGTGAGTAATTTGTTGTGTGTTCCGTTAATATCATTGGCCGATTCTATTTGCTGGTCATGGGTGTCAAAACCACCGATGCTCACAAAATAAATTTTTGATTCGAGTCCACCACTGATTAAACGAGCAACAGTTTTTAACTGATCTGAGAGCTTGTTGTCGGGGTAGCTAAGAGCGTTTTTACCTTTGTCAAAAGCTTCAGAAATTGCTTTGGAGTAGGTATTCGATTTTTTGGTGGTATCAATAATGTATTGCAGCTCTTTTAAGAAATGCGTATCGATAGTAGTTTGCGTAAGGGCATTGTCAGAAAGAGCAGAAAGCTGGGTGTAAAATCCTTTGGGATCTTGTCCGGTAAGGTTGATAGACAACCCGTGCTCTTTGGCTCCGTGGAAGCCTAACTCCGTTTTGCTCGATCCCATTTGTATCGCCAGCGGATAGCTTTTGGTCAAATCATCGATATAGTGGTTTTCAAGAAATCGACCTATCCATCCCGAGTTTTTTCCGTTACTCCAGCTTTTTCCATCATTTCCAGTGGAGTAAATATCTTTGGACGCAAAGTGACTTCCGTTTTGAGACGGATAGCCTACAGACTGTATGATGCGTAATTGATCACTGTCATAGAGTGCCTTTAAGCCTGTTAAAGCAGGGTGTAAACCTACTTGTTGATTGTCGGGGAGCGTAGAATCGAGTTTAATATAAGCTTGTGAACCAGTATCTTGAATCCCAATATTAGGACGGAGGTTTCGGTATTGATCGTAGTTGTTGAGAGGAATCACAGTATTCAGGCCGTCATTGCCACCGATGAGATTGATAAGTACTAGTTTTCTGTTGGATAAATCGCCACAGTTTGAGGCGAGATCAAATGCTGAAAACATGGCTTTCACGTCGGAGGGGAGCAATCCAATGGCTGTGGTAGCGGTGGCGAGTTTTATAAAATGTCTTCTTTTCATGGGAGTTCGATTTAAGGGGAAGGTTACATGAGTTGAAATTCAGGTGCGTTAATAAGGACGGTAATTAGCGCTTCTAATCGTGTTTTTACAATGGTATTATCACGTGTACTCGTGTAGTTAATCCATGCGCTAGTCCAGTATCCACTTGGGAAATCACCGAGTAGAATTTTCGAGAAGTAGCGTTTGCGTTCTTCCGAAACGGCCTCGGGATAGAGTAAATCGGTAAATTCAGTAATTAAGTCCGACGAGGATGACGGGTTGGTCATGTTTTGTTCAACAAAAGAAGTAATGTCCAAAGTCACGTAAATTCGAGCGTTGTTATTACTTCGGTCTCTACCTGCGAGCAAACTTTGTATGATGTTAAATCGGGGTAAAATGGTATTGGAAGAATACCAATGTCGATCAAAATCTGGTTCTTGATAATAGGCAGGATATCCAGCTACGGTATTGGGTTCCCAAAAGGGCATTCCAGCCTTGGTGAAACATGAGTTGTGGACGAAATTAAAAAAGCGATAGAATTCCAAAGCGTTGTTTTCTGGATGAGGAATTTCTAATTTGAAAAAAGAGACAATTTCGCTGAGGAGATTTAAGGGGCTTTTGACGATACTTCCAATGATTTCATCACTGTCTTTGGCATCATCCTGATCGTAGAAATGCTTTGAGGTTAAGAGCTTTTTTAAAATGGGTAAAAGCTCGAAGTTTTCGGTGATGAGATCTTGTGCCAGGGGCTTAATAAACTGTTCTTCAGTTTCCGGGTCCCAAGTACTTCGTATAAAAAATCGATAGAGCTTTTTGCAATAAGAAAGTGCAGTGGCTTCTTGCTGAAAAACCATGTCAACAAAGTCGTCGTGTTCTTTTTCAATAGCTGCTTCCGTAGTACCGGCAATAATTTTGGTTTCGTTAAAGGCAGTACTAAAGGTTTTATCTGTTTTATCGTGTTGGTTTACGAAGACTTTTCCTCTCGGGATTCCGGTGTCGGTATCAATCACATCACGCTTGGGCTGGATTTTAATCCCTGAAAAAACTTTTGCGGCTATTTGAACGTCTTTTTCAGTATAGGTAGTGTAATCTTCCGGGCCAATCTGTTGTCCTTTCAGTATGGTAAACAATTCTAAGTATTCACGAGCGTAATTTTCATTGGGGTTACGAGCGTTGTTACGAGTATTGTTAAGGTAAATCAGCATGGCGTTGTCAAAAGTGATTTTTTTAGCCAAGTCTTTGAGGTTTCCTAAGGCATAGTGGTCTAACAAACGGACATAATCAAAAAAATACGACGCGCTAGCCGTTCCACCGACGGATTTTGAAACCGTAAAACAGCTGTGTAAGAAAAAGCTCGCTTTTTGTTTTAGTGAATTTTGTTGGAGTGCGTTGTACCACCACCAAGCAGTGACAATTCTCTTTTTTCTCGTTTGACCACTAAAAGTAGCCGCCGAAGAAGTCCAATGTCCGTCCGGATTCCCTGTAGGGAGCGGGTCATATGGGGCAGGCCATGAATTAGTTGTAGTGTTTACCAGTTGTTCAACAGCCTGTTCTGGAGTAAGGTCAGCAAAGCTAAGGAGGAGTTCTTTGGTGTAGGAAAAAGAAGTTCTTCTTAATAGGTGTTTGGCTTTACGGAGTCCTAAACTCGCGGATTGTAAATCGGAGTAACTCATTGTAAAAGGGGATTTATGATGTATTTAAGGAGCCTTCAAGATACGGATTTTTTTAGGAACCCAACTTGAAGGTGATTTTTTTAAAAGGGAAAGGGATTGTAATTCAGCTTCTAAATGAGCTTGATACGCATTGGGTAAGGCCAAAAAAACTCCTCTTAGTAAGAGGAGTTGTAAGGATTTTAGAACAAGCCTAAAAATCGTTTTTTACGAATGGTATTTGGGCGATTAAGCGTTAAAATATCCGTGACTTCATAAGTGTCAAATCCGGGAAATAACGATTCAATACCCTTGTTCATTTTTTGTTTAACTTCTTGCTCGTAGAGTGGTATCAAACTGTAGAAATTGATGGTTTTTTCTGGGAGTTCTAACTGATGGAAGGATTCTTCAAATACGATGGTGGGTAACAAAACCATGGTATTTAACGCGGTGTTTTCAGCAAAGGGTTTTGCTGGATCTCCATTGGGAATCGTATGTCCATATCCCAGCCATGTATTGTACTTGTGTGGAAATCGAGCTAAGTATTTTAACCAGCGTATTGGCCAATAGTTGGTTTCGTCTTTAAAGTCCTCTTCAGAAACTTTCCAGTCTTGAGGTAAACAAATACTCAGTTCGGCAAAGGCGTACTCTTCCAGACCATCCGGTGTGTTCATAGGAAGGTCACTCATTCCTGACGTGACAAAGGTGTGAAAAGGTCGGGTGGGAGTTGCTTTAATCCAATGAACGTCGATGTGGACTTGGTCAGAAATAATTTCGTGAAATACCTGATCAATGTTTCCTACGTGTTGCTCAATGTGGTTCGAAATTTCTTCGATAGCGGAGGTTCCTGTGGGAATTTCAAAATCAGAGAAATCCCGCTCGTCATAGGTGTAGATAGGTGCCCCTGACGCAGACAGTGTTGGTTCTTTTGTATCCATTTCTTTTATCTTTTTTGAAGACATCGCGCTAGCATAAAAACGATGTCCTACAATTCTTTTGCACACAAGGTACTAACAAATTGTACACAATGAAAGTATTAAAGCAGAAAATGTTGGGGGAATTCCTTGCCTATTTAAAGGCGGGAAGCTCGAAATCGTAGGTCTCAATAAAATGAGTAAAAAACGGTGAGATTGTCAGGGATTAGTAGCCTAAATTAAGAATTGTTTGTGAATCGCTTCTTTTTTTCAATAAGTTGGCAATTCTGTTGGAAGCTGAGGCTAGTAAATGAAGTTGTTTTAACATTTTATTAACAAATTTAACTTATGGTCTTCGCCGATTAAGCTGTTTCACCCCTACACAAAAAATTAAACAAAATGAAATTAGTAGTGAGAGGAGTCGTAGTAGCAATGGCGGCTCTACTAACGGTAGGATGTTCGAAAGACGATATGGTTGATTTGAATTACAAGCAGAGCTTTGTAACTAAAAGAGAGGCTGAGCATTTTATCAATCGCGATGGTAGTGTTACTGCTATTGTAAAAGGGGCCTTTGAAGATACCAATCCGAATTCAGTAGTGGTAGAGAGAGGTTTTGTATACGGGTTAAAATTAGATCCAGAAGTTACAGCAAGCAACACGGTGGTTGCTAAAGGAGTAATCGAGAATGCAGTAGTGGGAGAAATTAAGAGTTTAGAAAAAGGAAAGACGTATTACGTTCGCGGTTATTTTAAAATGCAAACAGGAACCTTCTTTTACGGAAAGTCAGTGCAGGTATTGACACCATCAGATATGAAGGCGGTGCGTAAGCTAGCTTTAAAAATTGAAGACAAGCCATTTTTCGTAGCTAAAGATCAATTGACTCCAACGATGGAAGTGACAAATTTATTGAAAGAGTCACCCGTGACCATCGGTTTTGAATACAGTGAGCAAGCAAACTTTAGCGGAGCAAAACAATGGAATGTGAACGGACTTACTGGTAACATCCAAAAAAAGAAATACCAAGCGGTTATTAAAGGGTTGAAATCGGCAACGACTTATTATATCAAGCCATTTGCGATATATGCAGACGGTACTAAAAGTTATGGAGGTACGAATACAGGTACTTTTAAAACGAACTAGTAATTGACAAGAAATAAAAAAGACCTTCTATTTGAAGGTCTTTTTTTATGTTTTAGAATTGGTAGCGCACCCCTAATCCGAAGTCACTATTGAATCCGTCATAGGCATCACTAAAGCCGAATTCAGGTCGGAAATCCAAAGAAATCATCAAAGGAAAATCAAAACTGTATTCGATACCCACCACTCCAGCAGCAAATAAAAAAGTATTGGAGTTGTCCGTGATTTTGTTTTTCCAGTTTCCTAATCCTCCACCGGCACCAGCAAACCATTGAAATCCTTCTTGAAGTGGCCATACCCATTGGTACAAACCTGTAGCTTTAAAAGCGCTATAATCACTTTTTCCGCGGATACCCAAGTCTATTTCTAATCGATTTACCGGACTCATTTTACGTTGGTACGATAATTCTGCACCAAAACCGTTGTTTCCTCCAAAACGAATACCAATTGCATTGTCAGCAATCTGTTGTGCTGAAGCTGAAAAAGCAATCGCTAAAAAGGCCAAACACGCCAATAGTTTTTTCATATGATTAAATTTTAATATTCAGTTTAAATCGGTTCAAAGATATTTATTATTCTGCAATCTGCAGGCGAATCCCTTTAGAATGACTGTTAAATTCGGGAGCGTACATACATTGTAATTCGCTGATACCACCACTAAAATTCCCTGCGTTGTTCGCGCGAACATCATATTCGAATACGTAAATTCCTTTAGGTAAACGATCAAAGAAGAAGTTTGTTGCAGCATCCTGCGTATTTTGGTAGTAGTACAAGCCGTCTTGCCAGTGGTATTCTGACGGTGTAAATAAAGGTTCAACACCACTAGCTCTTCCGTCTTTTAGGTGAACGAATGACAAGTCGCGATCAGTTTGTAATTCTAAGCGAATCGTGAGCAAATCTCCTACTGCTAACGGACTCCCTTCTGTGATAGGGATAAGTTTAGGACCTTGAGCAGTATTTACCTTTTTGTAATACTTTTTACGAATTTTCAACGTGGTCGCCGCAGCACTGATATTGTCGAGCTCTTCAAAATATTGCCAGTACATAGCTCCCCAGGTAGTGCTGTTGTTGTTTGCTTTGATGCGGATAGTACCTAGTTCAGGACGTATATCTTTGGCCGACCAGGTTTTTTTGAAATAATCAGAACCAGCTTCCGCTGATGCACGAGGAATGGACAAGGGGTTAGTTCCGAGTGTAACTTCTGGTAACTCTGTGTTAGAGATCCAAGAGCTTCCTTGTTGCAACAAAGCATACACGGCTTCCGTGGTGGCTTTGCTCGTTTTCCATTGGTGCACTTGCTTGTTTTTGAGTAACCATATTTTTAATTCATCAACGGTCGTAGCGTCTTTCGTAATTTCTGCGAAGGCTTCAATTAGGAGTGCCTGTGTTTCAATAGGCGATTGATACCAATGCCAATTAGGTTTGTTGGCTTTCCAATAACGCCCTAACTCTTTTGAGTGAATGCTGCGTTCGTGCAGTGATTTCATAATGTTTTTAGGTAGCGTGGAACTGTGATTACGTTGGTGTACTAAGGCAATCATGGCTTGGCTTGCTAAAGGAAACTCCTGCCAGAACTGGGTACTTTGCTGTGCGTAGTACGCAATTGCTTGGGAGCAGCGTTCGTCAGTACTTTTGCTGTCTGGGTAAAGACTCTTTAAGTACAGGTAACCGATGATAAAGCTATTGAGGTGATTTTTTGCTAAAAATACCTCTGAAGCCTCACTACTTTTCTTAGCAGCGATTTTTTTCGCCTCTTTTTGTAAAGATTCATAACGTTCTACAATTTCATTGTCTAAAAATCGAAGGGCTTTGGTACTAATTTTCGAAGTGTTGAGAGTAACCCCGAGTTTTTTGAGATGTCCAAGTCCGCTAGCAATGTGCAAGGTAATATACGAGTTTGGATACCTACCACCTTGATACCAAGGAAACCCTCCGTTTTCTAATTGGAATTTTTCAAGTAAACGAAGAGCGTTGTTAAGTCCATTGTTGAGGTTGTTTTTATCGAATAACAAGCCGAGGCGTTTGCGCTGAGCTGATTCGGATTGCGCTTCGCGTAGCCAAGGGGTTTCTTGGATTGTTAGAGCCTTTAATTCTTGGTTTTTTTCCAGAGGACTCAGAAGAGCTTTGCTGTTTTTCCATTGCTTAAATACAGTTTGAATTGCAGGATTTGCTGAAACAATTTTTTCTGCTAGCGCATTGGCGTACAGACGAGCAAAGACTTGTTCGCTACATTCTTTAGAGCCCTCCATTAAAAAAGGAAGCGCTTTTACAGCGTACCAAGTAGGGTTGCTAGTAAGCTCTAAAGTGAGTTGATGCTGTTCAAGGCTCTTTGATTTGTTTTTGACGAGTTTGTTAAAACGAAAAGAGTTTGATTCGTTTCCAGCTGTCCAAAGTGGAAGTGTTTCGGTAACTAGTTTTTTAGAGCTCAACACGGGTAAGAGTGCTTGCTCACCATCAGAATACTGACCAGCTTTTGCTGTTATTTTGTATTGAACAACTGAGAGTTCTTGAGGAACTTGAAATGTCCATGATACTTGGACGCTCTGGTTCTGTATAATTGAGAAAGATTGATGAGCGTTGAAATTTTGAAGCGGAATGACAGCACCGGTTGTCGGATCTGTTAAGTCAAGTGTCGCAGTCCCTTGCAGTAGGGCTTCCGAGAGATTGTCAATTTTGGCTGAAAAGCGAACGACATCACCTTGACGCATAAATCGCGGTGCATTCGGGGAAATCATTAGTTTTTTTTGCGTGACAGCTTCAAAACTTTTCACTGCGGAATGTGCTTGTTTGTCATACGCCAATAATTGAAGTTTCCAGGTGGTAAGGGCCTCAGGAGCTTTAAAACTAAAGGAGAGTTTACCTTGATCATCTGTGCGTAATTGTGGGTAGAAAAATGCTGTTTCTTTCAAGTTTTTTCTCGCTGGTGATGGTGAGGTGGTTTTTTTTTCTTTGATGTTCAGATCGTTCGTATTCAACCATCCAGAGATATCATCCGCTTCCAGCTTAGCAATAGCTACACCATTATTGCCTTGAGCACTGAGCGCTTTATTAAATCTTCTTTCGGACTTTCCGTGAGCTATCATTACGACTTCATCTAATGTTTCATCGCTAGTTTTTAATTGGAAAGCAATCGGTTTCATATCGGTTATGGTATATTCGAGGGTCTCAAAACCAATAAAGCTTATTATTAGGGTATCTCCAACCTTTCCAGGGATGTTAAAAACTCCATCGAAATTGGTTTGCGTACCTAAAGTTGTTCCTTTTAGGAGTATGCTTACCCCGCCTAGAGGACCGTTATGATCGCTGACTATACCCGTAAGAGTTCCATCCGGATTTCGTTGGAGTGCTTTTAACAGCTGCAAATATTGATTTTGAATCCATTGATTTTGATGAAAGCTAAACCCGAAATTTTTTAGTAGTGGCGCAACGGGTTGAAAAGGGCTGATACGTTCGGGGTACAACTGATTTCTCATGCGGAGTCCTACCGTGGAAATACTGTGATTGGCTTGTGTATTGTGATAACTACTGTAATAAGCACGTCGTATTGGAGTAAAATTCCAATCGTGCGGAGCAAAGGTATCTAATGAAGCGTCATACATGCTTGCCAATACTTCGGCAGTTACCTTTTCTTGCTGAGGTCCACGTATGTTAAAGGTCCATTGTTCTTTATTACCGGGAAGTAATTTGTCACGAAATGTAACGGTTTCTATGTCTAATTGGGTAGCCGGATAAGGAACTTTAATAGTTTCGTTTCCTTTGATAATAGAATTTGCAAATACCCCGTACCACTTAATTGCAAATCCTCCTAAATCTTCTTTAGTTACAGGAACTTCGATAACTTGTTGGTTTTTGCGAAGACGGAGGTAATACCTCTTGTAAATTTTGTAGTCCTTTTCAACGACGACTACGAGGTGGCCATCACGAGTGTTGGTTTGTACAGCAATCTTGGCAGTATCACCAGGTTGGTACGACGCTTTATCTGCCTGTACGTTCAGGTAAGCATTGTCGGCTGGTGTTGAAGCTTTAGTATCAAATACACTGATGAATTTTTTAGCGAGTACTTTGTTGCCATCTGCGTCTGTAGCGTTGAATTGAACGAGGTATTTACCCGGGGTCCACTTGCTCATGTCCGGAATAGCAATGCGTTGTTCCGCTTTGGTAGTGAGCTTTTTTTGAAAGGCGAGTTTGCCTAGTTTCCAAAATTGATAATCGTCTTCTTTGCCATAAGCATCGTGTGGGTATTTCTTGATGAAATCCGCTTTAGCAATGGTTTGAAATTCGGGCTGTTGCCAAGGGCGTTCTCTTAGTATTCGCTCAGGAGCTTGTAGTTTGTGAATGGTAATGTCACCGTCAACAGAAACAAATTGCTCAGCGAGATTTTTGGTGGTGATATTGAATTCTTGTGAAATTTGGTTGTTGAGTTGGTCATCCATGGTGATACTTGCCACAATTGAATGATACCCGACAGAAATTGTTTTTTGTGTGCTTTGAGTTTCGCCATTGAGGTCAGTAATGTCCGCATGAATTTCAAATTTGAAAGTCGGTAAACTTTTAGGATCGATACTTGCATCGGGAAGGGCTGTAAAGTGAATAGAAAAGTTTCCTTGCGAATCGGTAGTGGTTTCACCCTGAGCAATTTCTCGGGCCAGTGATGTGAGTTGAGGTCGACTCCAATACCACCATTCCGGAAATACCGCTCTTCGATGTACGCGATACACTACTTTTGCCTTGGAAATATTAGCCCCTGAATAAGCCGTAGCTTTACCAGGGAGTGTTATTCTATCGTTTATTTTAAAAGTAGATGTAAGTGGAGTAAACGTAGCTTTGAATTTGGGACGCTTGTAGGCTTCCATGCTAATGTATTCATGGGTTGTTTTTCCGTCCACGATAACTTCAAGCGCATAACTTCCAGTAATTCCTTCAAAAGGAAGTTGGATGTTTCCGTGAAAGGAACCGAAATCATTGGTTTCAAAGTTTTTTGTTTCGATAATTTGATAATTCGGATCTCTGGCAATTACGGTCACTTTTTTAGCGGCTAGTACTTGGGTACGCGTTTTTAATTGCTGTAAAGCAATTCCTTTAAAGTAGACGGTTTGTCCAGGTCGATAAATACTGCGATCGGTAAACAGGAAGCTGTGGGTACGAGCCTTGTCCTCGTAATTCTTTCTTGAGCGGTGTACAGGGGTTAAGTAAAAGTTACTGAATTGAGCGCGATCATTTTTATATCGGACATTCGCTTTGACATTTGAATAGTAATTGTGCTCAGGAACAAAGCTAAAGGCTCCATGGCGATTCGTAGTGAACTTTTTGTGGAGTTTTTTTTGATGATGACGCGTTGGTTCATTTGCGAAAACTACGCTAGCACCTGATATGGGTTTTCCGTTCTGTCTGTTGACCACCTGAAAATTATCACTAGCCTGATGGTTTTCTATGAGTACCAAATTGGTGACCTGTAACGCTGTATAACCATAGATGTCTGTCGCTATTAAGCTAGGCGAATTATGAGCGACGAGAAGATATTGACCTCCTGCCAATTTAGGGAGTCCAATTTCTGTGCTGTGCGTTTGGTAGTCATCCGTTTTTTTTAAAGCTGTGCTCCAGTGTTTTAAGCGGGGCAGTTGTTGTATGAGTTGAACCTGCTCGGTCGTTCCATGCGTCTGTGTTATTTTATCCCATGCTCCAGGAGTGATTTTATAAATCGCCATGTATAATTTTTGCGTGTTTTTATAATTGACCAAGGCGCGAGTATAGGTGTTGATAGGTAAAAACTTTTCGCTAGTAATGTTGATGGCGACCAACTCGATATTTTTAATCAAGCGTTTACACGACGCTGCAATCTTGTGGTTAGGTACACTTTTTAATAGGCTTGTGCACAGTTTTAAAGCTTCTTTGTTCTTGAATTGGTGCGCTGTGTTATGCGGATGGTAGCTCGAGGCCAATTCGTGGTAGTGATTGGCCAAAGCGAATTGGTAATGTGCCTTGGCATTGTCGTCTAATTGCCTATCAATTTGCGTTTGTAAAGCGGTTTCGAAAAGCGTTGTCTTTAAAGGGAAGCTTCCTTCGTCTTTTACGTAGTATAACCGCTGTAAATCGTTATAAGCCAACGCCTCAAGGTGCTGTGCTTTTTGGTGGAATTTTAGCAGTTCCTGATAAAGCGCCAATGCTCGGTAAGGCAATGCATAAGGATCATCACTTTTAATGTTAAGGCTGAGAAAGTCTGTTAGCGGTTTTATATAATCCGGATTGTCTACTGTAAATGCAACAGCTGGTTGGGTAATGCTTCGTTCAGATGACTTGTAAAAGGATAAGGCATTTTGAGCTAAAAAATCGTACAAACTAGGCTGGTAAGTGGGAGCACTGTTTGTTATTTTAAGCAAGGTTTTAAATTGAGTGATGGGAAGAGTTTGCAATTCTTGTGCTTGGTTTAGCGAGGCTGTAAACCTGTGTTGGATTTCCTTAAAAAGTGTGGTGAGATCCCAAGTTCTGAAATCCTTACTTTTTTGAGAGCTTCCCAGTTGGGTGCGGTTGTAAAATTGCCAACGGTGCTCTTTGAAATATTCCCAATACAAATTGGCAAGTATGTTATGAAGTATGTTTTTACTCGGGAAAGATTGTTTTGCTGCTTGTTCTTGCAATCTTTCAATTACTTTTAATTGGGCATTTTCTTCTAAGACCAATAAAAATTTACTTTGGTAAATTATGGATTTGATCAATTGCTGCGAATTGTTTTCTTGTACCGCTTTGTCGTGAATAGTGTTGACAATAGCGACGGCAGACTTAGGAAGCTTGTCCAACTCGAATTGGTATACCTCTTTCCAAAGGTCTTCATAGGATTGCTGAGCTTGAATGTTATTTGAAAAAAAACAAAATAACAAAAGTATGGGCGTGAGTTTATTCATTTTTTGATTTTTTAGAGTGTAAATTACACATAGATTATTGGGGGTAAAGCAACGGATTACAGTGATGTAAGTCAATCTGCTCTTCGTAAAGTTAGCCGTTAAATTGGTGAATTTACTTTTTCACTGAGTTTTGGTTTTAAAGATAACGAAATTGAACTGCGGTTTTGTATTTTTGTTGCAAATGCAAACGGATTTATGAAACTACATTTTATTGCCATTGGAGGGAGTGCCATGCACAACCTCGCCATAGCTTTACACCAAAAAGGATACCAAATTAGCGGAAGTGATGATACTATTCACAATCCTTCGAAAGCACGATTAGAAAAATACGGGTTACTCCCGGAAGCGTTTGGGTGGTTTCCTGAAAAGATACACGCGGGCTTAGATGCGGTTATTTTAGGAATGCACGCAAAACAAGACAATCCAGAATTGGTAAAAGCACAGGAGTTAGGCGTTAAAATTTATTCATATCCCGAATTTTTATACGAACAATCAAAAGATAAGACGCGTGTAGTTATCGGAGGATCACATGGGAAAACGACCATTACCTCTATGGTGTTACACGTATTAAATTACCACGATCGCGATGTGGATTATATGGTTGGAGCACAACTAGAGGGCTTTGAAACCATGGTAAAGTTGACTGAAGACAATGACTTTATAGTTTTGGAAGGCGATGAGTACTTGAGTTCACCAATAGATTTGCGTCCGAAGTTTCATTTGTACAAACCGAATATTGCGTTGATTTCGGGGATTGCTTGGGATCATATCAACGTATTTCCTACCTATGAAAACTACGTAGAGCAGTTCAAGCTGTTTACAAATTCGTTGACCAATGGTGGTATTATGGTGTACAATGAAGAAGATGCAGCGGTAAAATCTGTGGTAGAGTCGTCAGAACACGTTATAAAAAAGTATCCCTATACCACGCCAAATTACAGTATTACAGACGGTGTTACCTATTTAGATACTCCTGAGGGAGCAATGCCTTTGGAAGTGTTTGGAGAGCACAATTTGCAAAACTTGGCAGGGGCTAAGTGGATTTGCCAGCATATGGGAATCGATGAAGAAGACTTTTACGAGGCAATTAGTAGTTTCGCTGGAGCGAGTAAGCGATTGGAAAAGATTTCAGAAAACGATTCGACCGTAGTCTTTAAAGATTTTGCTCACAGTCCGAGTAAGGTAAAGGCAACCACGGAGGCTGTAAAGAAACAGTATCAGAATAGAAGAGTATTGGCTTGTTTGGAGCTGCATACGTACAGTAGTTTAAATGCTACCTTTTTAGAAGAGTACCGAGGTGCTTTGGATGCGGCAGATAAGGCAGTGGTCTTTTACTCTCCAGACGCCGTAGCAATTAAACGATTAAACCCTGTTGAAAAAGAGCAAATAGCAGCAGCTTTTCAGCGAGAAGACTTAGAGATTTTTACCAGCTCAGAGGAATTTCGTGAGCATTTACAGCGCGAAAACTTACAAGATACAGCTCTGCTGTTTATGAGTTCAGGAAATTATGGAGGGATAGATTTACAGAGTTTTTCTAGTTAAAATAAATTTCACTTTTGATTGATCCATGATTTCTTGGAAATCTTATACATAACAAAAGTGCGATAGTTTTTTTTAAATGGAGCTTTTAGCAGTATTTTAAATCGAGAACGCAGAGTGATTAATCGTTTTATTAACCAGCTTTTAAGCTTATCAGTTCGGCGAAGGTTAAGTCTCTTAAGGCAAAGATTGAGGTATTGTTTTTTTCTTTGGTCTTGTGTTAGTTTGAGGTTTTGAGAACATGGGAATAAAGAACTATATAGTTGGATACCTGCATTAAGTTCTTTGGTTAAACCTTTGTTGTTTAGGGTTGTTGATGATGTTAATAATTGAGACAGAAGGAAGAAGTCATAGGCCCCACGCAGGTTTATGGATTGTAAATAGTAGTTAAAATCATTAATGAATTTTGAAAAAACAGTAAGTTTTAATTGATCTTCAATAGAAAGAACAAGAGCATTGTCTTTGGTGGTAATGAAGTTGTATTTGACGTCTTCGTAATTGAAGTGTTTGCTGTATTTGCCTCTAAGCATTCTCTTATGAATTTCCACTGCAGCAATTCTTTTAGGATGGGTGATTCGTGGAAAATGTCTGTGGTCCAATAATTGTGGTTCCTCGTAATGGTATCCCATTGCGAGTATTGTTTTTTCTGTAACAGCGATATCAGAATCTGCAATCAAAAAATCTATATCACCAATCATCCGTTCACCGATGTCGAAATAGAGTCCGTTTAGAAGATGTCCTGTGCCTTTTAAAAAAATGGGGTTAACTCCTTGTTTTTTTAGCTCTGAATTTAATTCTCGCGCTTGTTTTAGTATTGCTGAATTGCGATCTCGATTGAGTTGCGTGATATGCTCCATATAGTTAATTAAGTCTGATGGTAGGTAGCTCAAGAATCCTGATCTCTTAAAGTTGCAATATAGAGCAGGGAAAATATAGTGGGCAGTACTTACTTTTACTATGGTATCCCAATTGATGTGTTGTAGTTCTAATGATTTTTTTACTTCAGCTTTAACACTAAGATCTTGGTTAATACTCAAACATTTTATTAAAAAAAGGAAAGTTTCTTTATATGTCATGGTTAAATAGTTTTTGAACCTTCGCAATCATGTGTTCATTGTTGGAGTAGTGCAATTGATAACAGGATAAGTTTTCGAACCAATTTAGAAATTCCTGAGCATTAGATTCCTCTGGGCATAACCAAGAATCAGGTACCAATTGTTGCAATGCTTCTTGTCTTGTGATGGCGGTTAATTTGCAAAGTTCATCCGGAGTATATTTGATAAACACCAAGGTATGACAAGGTCGATTTTGTTTGTAGTTGTCGTTGTTTGGTGGTAAGTAACGAACTATTTTATTGACTTTTGGGAAATGAAATTCCGCTTTATTCTCTAGCGTGGGGTATAAGGAGCGCAAAACAGGAACGCTATTTCTTTTAATAGATATAGCAGAAGGGAAACTATATACTTGGTGGTTCTTGGCGAGTATAGGAACAAAATCATCGGCTAAACACTGAAAACCATGAGCCTGTAATAAGGCTAAGGAAGTACTTTTACCATTTCCAGAATCTCCTAAAAATAAAATAGATTCCTTTCCATTGCTCACAGCTGAGGCGTGAAAAATTCCCATCCATTCGTTTTCTGGAAATTGGTGAGTGTCTTCTATGAGTTTCATGGAAAACTTTCCTTGAAAATAATGACTGTTCTTCTTCGTCCAACTGCCTACACTTTGCTGATTTCTATAAAAAAACAGATGTGAGTCGGAGCTAAATACTTGATAGCTGTGGTGAACCTCTTTTGGGGTGTTGATTTCCAGATGGGCAAATTTAGGATGAATCAAAGCGAGTTCGTACTCCGATTCAAAATCCACTTTAAGGACAAGGTCATTGATTTGATAAAATACCGTGTTATCAAATTGTTTCGGAATGTCCTGCGTCAGTGCCTCGTCTGTGCGAGTTGAAGAACTGTTTAAAAGCGTCTCCAACTCTGTAATAAATTCTGTGGTTTCTGTAAGTGGAGCTTCGGTGATTTTAGTTAATTTCTGGGCCAAGGTAGTTGTCTTAATCCCTGCTTGAAGTTCCTCAAGAAGGTCTGCAACAAGTGCTTCGACTACTAGGTATTGATTTGAGTTTTTTAACCAAACCACAGTAGTGTCTCCCATGTTTTTTCGTAGTATCATAGTAAAACAAAAATAAGAAAACGATTGGTATGGAGTGAGTAACCTGAATAAATTAATCCGTTAAAATTAGCACAGTATCCTTACTTTTGTACCATGTATAGACAGCGATTAGAATTACAAGAGGGTGATTATTACTTGAATGAACAAGGATACAAGGTGTTTACCGAGCAATTTCACCTAAGACGAGGGTACTGTTGTAAAAGTGGATGTAAACATTGTCCGTACGGATATGACAAAAAAACAGATAGTTTTAGATAGTGACTTTTTTACAATCTTAGTATCTTAACAAATAAATAAACCTTTTAAATTGAAGTATTTTATGAAAAAACTAGTGTTCCTCTTTTTGTTAATCCAGTGTTTTGGATGTAATGAGATTAAAAAAGTAGTGAGCCAATTGCCTACGCAAGCACCGCTTACCCAAGATCAAATTGGAGCAGGATTGCGTCAGGCTTTGCAAAACGGAATTGACCACCAGGTAGCTAAGTTGACTGCTACAGATGGATTTTACAGAAACGAGCTGGTTAAAATTGTATTGCCAAAAGAATTGCAAGTAGTAGATAAAGGGCTTCGTAAAATTGGCCTTAGTTCTCTAGCAGACGAAGGGTTAAAGGCGATTAACAGAACCGCTGAAGATGCGGTAAAAACGGCTGGACCTATTTTCGTTAATGCCGTAAAAGGAATTACGTTTAACGATGCTAAAAATATTCTGTTAGGAGAGCAAAACGCAGCGACTACGTATTTACAAAGTAAAACCAACCAGGCCTTGTATGCTGAATTTAGCCCGGTAATCAGTGCCTCATTTAAAAAAGTAGGGGCCGATAAAATTTGGAGTAATTTAATTCAGAAGTACAATAGTATTCCTTTTGTTACAAGAGTGAATCCTAATTTGACGGATTACGTAACTCAAGAAGCTTTAAAAGGGGTGTTTACCATGATTGCCGTGGAAGAAAAAGGTATTCGTGAGAAGGTTGGCCTTAGAAACACAGCACTTTTGAAAAGAGTATTTGCCTTACAAGATAGAAAATAACCGATCGATATATTTTAGAAAAACTCCACTGCTAAGTGGAGTTTTTTTTGTGATTTAATTTTAATTAGTTGTTAATCAATTATTTGTGTATATTTATAAGGTCGTTAAATCAAGGGAAATGTTACGAGTAAGTCAAATTCAAAAATACAGAAAGCACCTAGAAGAAAGGTACGGAAGGCTAGTTGAGAGAGCCAATGATTACAAATATGTTGATGAGTGCAAAAGCGATCGCTCTGCATTTAAGGCAATGAAAGTCCTCGAAAAACTGAACCGGATTAAGTACTTAGACTTAGATAAGGAATTCTCAAATTCTATTGTGTAGTTGTTTGAAGTAATCAAAAGCTTTCAGAAGTCTACTGCCATACCAAGAGAACATTTCACCATCTACAAATACTGTTTTTGCATGATGCGTGAAGCGTCCTAATTCAAAGGCGTGCTCTTCTTTGAATGGATAGGGTTCTGATGAGAGAAAAACCAAATCAGGATCACCCTCTAGTCGAATTTTTTTCAATGTAACTTCAGGGTATCGAGGTTTGTTGTGGTATATATTCTCGAATTTATTTAAGCGCAGTAAGTGGTCGATAAACGTGTTATTACCAGCGGCCATCCAAGGATTTCTCCAAATAAAGTAGGCCACTTTTTTTACAGATTTATCCTGTATAAAGCCGTTGAAATCATTAACTTTAAACTGTAGTTTGTCCATGATAGCTCGAGCTTGAGTTCGACAGGCGAAAAGTTGGCCATACTGTGAAATCAGTTCATAAACATCTGCCAATGTATAAATATCCGCTACGTGGGTAGGGGCTATTTGTTCACATGCTGCTACAATTTCCTGTGTGTTTTCTTCTTTGTTACAAAGAATAATATCGGGGGTTAATGCTTTGATTCGATCGATGTGTACGTTCTTTGTCCCTCCAACAACGGTAATGGTTTTCTTTAAATGAACGGGGTGCACGCAAAATTTTGTGATTCCTACAAGGGAGGATTCCAAGCCTAAATCTACCAGAAGTTCAGTTTGGCTGGGTACCAGACAAACAATTCTCTTTGGAGTGTGTGTGAGTTTTACCGGACGTTGTAATTGATCGAACAACATGTTTTTGAGGGGCAAGATAAAAAGAATCAAATAGTAAACCTATTTGACTCCCATGATTTCTTGAAACTCTTTTTTATAGCCTTTACTAACTCTAAAAGTTTTATTGTCATTTATTTTTACATCGGTTTCACCGTAGTTCGAAGTGATCACTTCATCGATGAAATTGATGTTGATAATGGTCGATCGGTGTATACGCATGAAATTGGCTGAATTGATGCGCTCTATGATACTTGATAGCGATTCGCGGAGTAAAAATTTCTTATTGTCTGTAGTAAATACTTCCACGTAATAGCCCGAAGCAGAAATGTACTTTATGGTATCCACCTCGATAAAGATAATTTTGTTACCAGATTTAATATTGATTCGTTTTACCGTACTGTTACTCGTAGGTGCAGCGTTGGCTTTAACCAAATCAAGAATGTTTTCTAAATTGTTTTGCAAGCTACTCATTTGCTCGCGATTTTGAAATTCGATCACTTTGTTCAACGAAGTCATAAAGCGTTCTTCTTTGAAAGGCGTAATCAAATAATCAAAAGCAAAATAGTCAAAAGCAGTCAAAGCACTTTCTTTATTTTCGGTAACAAATATGATTAAGGGTTTTTTACCCATTGCACTCATCTCATCCAGCAATTCAAAACCGCTCATATCAGGAAGGTCTACATCGAGAAAAATAACAGCTGGTTGTGACTCTTTAAGTTGTATTAATGCTTCGCTTCCGGTAGTTACGGTGGCATTGATTTCAAACTGACCGTGAAGGTCAACCAGTTCCTTTATCTTCGACTGGATAGCAGTTTTTTCATTGACTATAAGACATGAGATTTTCATATTCATTTTTAATTTCTTTTAAAACAAGTGCAGAAATGCTATTCCCTAATTTTTAAATGTTAAAAAAACGTTAAAAAAACTAAGTAAGGTACTTATTTTGCTGGTGCTCAGTAGCTATCTAAGCTTTTCTTTTTAGTTGATAAAAGCTGCCTTGTTCATAGTTCGTAATTTAAAGGGGATTGTTCTGCAGATTTTTCAGTTTTTTGCTACAAATGTAGCGAAGAAATGCTACGTATGCACAGTGTTTGTGGGCTTTTGCAAAAATTTAACAGGAATTAACATTTAAGGGGTTTAACAAGTCTATTTGGTTAAAATCTCAATAAGGTTTATTTGCATCAAAAAAAGGGTTGTTTGCATCAAAATGATGTTAAGAAAAGGTTACTCGGGGTAGTTTTATGCCTGTTAATAATAATTCAATAATTTATAATGAAAACAAAGTTTAATGGAATTCTAACGCTGTTATTGGCGTTAGTTGTGCAGATTTCTTTTGCGCAAGAAAGAACCATTTCGGGGACGGTTTCTGATGCATCGGGGCCACTTCCTGGAGTTACAGTTTTGAAAAAAGGTACTACTCAAGGTACTGAGACTGACTTTGACGGTAATTATTCTATACGCGTAAATACAGGAGAAACTCTTGTGTTTAGTTTTGTAGGAATGAAAACAGTTGAGCGCAAAGTTGGTGCTGCTAACCAAATCAGTGTCGTACTTGAAAATGATAACTTATTAGAAGAAGTTATTGTAGTAGGGTATGGTAAAACAACTAAACAATCGTATACAGGTACCGCTAAAGTGGTAAATGCAGAGCAGTTAGAAGCAAAATCTGTAGCCAACGTTTCACAAGCATTAGTAGGTGAGGTTGCTGGGGTTAACGTAATTAACACTTCTGGACAGCCAGGTACTGTAGCTACAGTACGTATTCGTGGATTTGGTTCTGTTAACGGAAACAGAGATCCTTTATACGTAGTTGACGGTGTTCCTTTCTCTGGATCTATCAACTCTATTAACCCTGCTGATATTGCAAATACTACCGTTTTAAAAGATGCAACTGCAACTGCTATCTACGGATCACGTGGTGCAAACGGGGTTATCTTAATTACGACGAAAGCAGGTAAAGCAGGTAAAACTTCTATGGAATTAGATGTTAAAACTGGTGTAAACTTCCAAGCGTTACCTCGTTACGACGTAATCAAGTCGCCAACTGAATACATCGAATTAGCATGGCACTCTATCGGGAACAGAACTTTATCGTTCAACCCTGCTAATGATCCAGTAGCGTATGCAAATACTTACTTATTCTCTAACAGAGGTATTGATCCAACGTATAACTACTTTGGAACGAATGACGTGAGTCAAATTATTGATCCTGCAACAGGAAAAGTACGTCCAAACGTAGCAACTAAGTACACTCCAGAAAACTGGTCTGACTACGGTTTCCAAACTTCTATCAGAACAGAGGCAAACTTAAAAATGAGTGGAGGAAACGATAAAACTCGTTACTTCTCTTCTTTTGGATACTTAGATGATAAAGGATACTTAATCAACTCAGGATACAAGCGTTATTCAACGCGTTTAAACTTAGTTCACCAACCTCAAGAGTGGTTGACTGCAACTGCTAATATTGGGTACTCTTTAGGAAGAACCTTAAACAACGGTCAAACTGAAGATTCAGGAAGTATTTTCTGGTTTGTAGATAACATTCCTTCAATCTATCCATTATTCTTAAGAGATAAAAACGGTAACATCGTTCCTGATACAAAATACGGTGGAAACCAATACGATTACGGTGATAACAGAGGATTTGGTGGATTAACAAATGCAATCGCTGGATCTAACTTAGATTTCGTAGGAAATGACAGACACTCTTTAAACGGTAATTTCTCGTTTAAATTCCAACTATTAGAAGGGTTAGAATTTGAAACTAAGTACGGTGCTCAATACTACACAAGAGAGGCAAACACAGTACGTAACCCATTCTACGGTTCTGCTCAAGGACAAGGAGGAAGCTTATTCAAAACGTATTCTAGCGCCTTGACTCAAAACTTCTTGAACATTATCCGTTATAACAAGTCATTCGGAGATCACTCGATTTCTGCTTTAGCGGCTCACGAAACCAACCAAAGAGAGTTTAAAACTTCTTCTATTTCTAAGAACAAAGTAGTAAACTTAAACGGAGGATTAAAAGATTTAAACAACTATGTAGTAAATTCATCTTTACCTTCTGGTTATTCTACAAAAGCAGCTTTAGAAAGTTATTTTGGTCAAGTATCTTATGATTATATGAGTAAGTACTACTTTACTGGGTCTATCCGTCGTGATGGTTCTTCTCGTTTCGCTCTTAACAAATGGGGAACTTTCGGTTCTGCAGGTGCGTCTTGGGTAATTTCTAAGGAATCATTCATGACTAATTTAGATTTCGTAAACTTCTTAAAGTTGAAAGCTAGTTATGGTATCTTAGGAGACCAAGCTGGTGTTGATATCTATTCAGGTAGAGATACTTATACTATCGGTAACTTAGGTGGTCAAATTTCATTACAACCTCGTGCTATTCAAAACGCTAACTTAACTTGGGAAACTTCTAAAATGTTCCAAACAGGTTTAGAGTTTACTTTGTTTAACAACAGATTAGAAGGATCTTTTGATTATTATATCAAAAAGACTGACGATTTAATTTTCAACAGAGGAAAAGCGCCATCTACAGGAAATGCTTTGATCGCTGTTAATGACGGAACGTTGAGAAATACTGGTTTTGAATTCGATTTAACTACTCACATTTTAGATAAAGAAAACTATAAGTTGGATTTCTCTGTTAATGGTGAAATCTTTAACAATGAGTTAACTGAAATGCCTCTTGACCCATCTACTGGACAGAGAAAAATTATCGATATCGCTGGTAGCTACGGTCGTGCACAAGGTCACGGTTTATTCGATTTCTACATGAGAGAGTGGGCAGGTGTTGATAAAGCAAATGGTAACCCATTATGGTACCAGTACTACGATGATAAAAATGGTAACGGAACTGTTGATTCAGGAGAAGGTATCCAAAGTTTATTCGAGTACCAACAAAAAAATCCAAATGCTACTATTAGCAGAACTACTACTAGTGTATATTCAAATGCAACGCAAAAATATATCGGAAAATCAGCAATCCCTAAAGTACGTGGTGCTTTCAGATTAAATGCAAAAGTTCACGACTTTACAATTAGCGCATTGTTCGGATATAGCTTAGGAGGATATTCATATGATGGTGTATACGCTGGATTAATGAGTAACCGTCAAATCGGATCTAACAACTGGCACACAGATATCAGAAACAGCTGGAAAAAACCAGGAGATGTTACTGACGTACCAAGGTTAATCAGTAACAGAAATGTTCAGGTAAACTCTCGTTCAAGTCGTTTCATCACTTCATCTGATTACTTGTCGTTAAACAACATCCGTATCGGATATACTGTACCTACACGTTTCTTAGGAGAGTCTGGTCTTAATGGATTAAACTTATGGGTGTCTGGAGATAACTTATTCTTGTTAAGTGCTCGTGACGGATTTAACCCTGCAACTTCAGAAACTGGTGCTTCTGATACGTATCGTTATTCACCATTATCTACATTGACTTTTGGTGTAAGAGCTAACTTCTAATTTATAAAAGAGAAATGAAAAAAACATATATTAAATCAATTTTAGCAGGGTCTGCGGCCTTGTTAGCTGTAAGCTGTAGCAAAGACTTCCTCGATGAGTCTCCTACGAGATATGTAACTGTAGCGGATGTTACTGAGTTAAGTGGTATTCACCCTGCATTGGCTGATGGTACCGTTCGTGGTATTTATGAAATGATGTTTACCACCGGTTTAGGAGGTACGACACGTCATGAGGATTTCGGTCAAAAAGGATACGATATCTATAGTGATATGTTATCAGGTGATATGGCTTTAACGGTGAATAACTACAGCCGTTATAGTAACTTTGCCCAGTTGATTACTACTACAGATTTCACTTACCTACAAGCAAATTACACAGCTTGGAGATACTATTACCGTTTAATTAATGCGGCTAACTTAGTAATTCAAGGTTTAGGTGGTAACAATGCTGTGTTGACAGATGCAAAGAACAAAGCATCTATGGGACAAGCAAAAGCTTTACGTGCGCACTCGTATTTTAACTTGGCACAATTGTACATGACTGAGTATTCAGAAACGTCAAAGGTGTTACCAATTTATACTGAGCCTAACGGAAATGCAAAGCCACAGAGCACTACGAAGGAAGTATACGAGTTCATGATCAAAGATTTAGAAGAAGCGTTGGTTCTTTTAAATGGATTTACTCGTTCTGATAAATATCAAATCAACCAAGAAGTAGCAAAGGGAATCTTAGCATATGTATATGCTGCAAGAGGAACTGCTGCTGATAATGCAAGAGCTAAACAATTAGCTGACGAAGTAGTAGCTGGAGGAACTCCAATTACTACCAAAGAGCAAGTTCTAGGAGGATTTAACGATATCGCTAAAAACCCTAGTTGGTTATGGGGTGTAGATATTACTCTTGATAACGGATTAGATTTAGTTTCTTGGTGGGGTCAAATGGATTACTACACGTATAGTTACCAGTTTGCTGGTGATAAAAAAGCTATTGATGTTGGATTATTCAACGCAATCCGTGCTAATGACGTAAGAAAGAAGCAATTCTTCACTGGAAGTGGAAGTAACAACTTGATTCCATTTAACAAGTTCTACGCTCCTGAAAGAAGAGCTGGAGGACAACGTAACATTACAACTGACTACATTTATATGCGTGTAGACGAAATGGTGTTATTATCAGCTGAATTAGCTGCGAGAATGGGGCAAGATGCAGAAGCGAAAACTCAATTAAAGAAGGTATTGTCGCAACGTTTTGACAACGCGGCAGATTACGCTTATGTTGACGCTTTAAATGGTGCTGCTCTACAAAGTGAAATTCACTTGCAAACTCGTATCGAGTTATGGGGTGAAGGGAAGAGTTTATGGGCTCAGAGAAGACACAAGTCGCCTGTAGTAAGAGGTGCTAACCACTTATTCTTAGCTGGTCAAACTATTCCTTATAACGATGATAAATTGGATTTTGAAATCCCTCAAGCTGAGGTTCAAAACAACCCGTTCATCAACTAATACATTGGATGTTTGATTCTCCTTGGAGGATCCCTCAATATCGAAAGCTGGAATCGCAAGATTCCAGCTTTTTTGTTTAATGAATATTCTAAGGCGTTTAGTTCAAAACTCTAGTGGTTCATATCATATCCAATAAAAAAAGGTAAGCCTGTGCTTACCTTTGAAATCGATATACCATTACTTTGTTCTCTTATGGTATATTATTTTGAATTAATTAATAAGTCAAGGAGTAATTAACCTTGACTTTTTTTTTGCAATATGCTCGCCATGTTTACTTGGAGCTCTGCCGCTTTTGTTGCCGCTGCCTCCGCAAAATCAGTTCCATGACTGGCATAAATAATTCCTCGTGATGAATTGATGAGTAAGCCGATATTGGCACTCATTCCGTAATGACAAACTTCTTCTAAATTTCCTCCTTGGGCACCCACGCCTGGAACAAGTAAAAAACTATCGGGAATCAATTGACGTATTTCTCCCAAGTAACTGGCTTTCGTAGCGCCAACTACATACATAAGGTTTTCGCTGTTCTGCCACGTTTTAGAGGTACTAATCACTTTTTTGTAAAGCTCGGTACCCGCCGTTTCTTTGGTTTGAAAATCAAAGGCGCCTTGATTCGAGGTCAATGCAAGCATGATGGTGTGTTTGTTTTCAAAAGCTAAAAACGGCTCTACTGAATCTTTTCCCATGTACGGAGCTACTGTGACACTGTCAAAGGCTAAATCTTCAAAAAAAGCTTTGGCATACATGGTCGATGTATTTCCAATGTCTCCGCGCTTAGCATCTGCAATAGTAAAGATTTCAGGATGGTTTTCATTGAGGTAACTAATAGTTTTGTCCAAAGCTTTCCATCCTTTAATCCCATAGGCCTCGTAAAAAGCCGTATTGGGCTTGTATGCAACGCATAAATGATGAGTGGCATCGATGATGGCCTTGTTGAATTCAAAGATGGGATCTTCTTTTTCTAATAAATGTGCAGGGATTTTGTTGAGATCTACGTCTAGTCCAATACATAAAAAGGATTGTTTTTTATGTATTTGATCGATGAGTTGTTGTGTTGTCATTGGTCTGTATAAATATGAGGCAAAAGTAATGAATTTTACTAGTTTCTGTTATCTTTGTCTCTAATGTTCAGATATGTTTTAAACAAAATATTTTACGGTTTCCTAACTTTATTTGGGGTAGTTACAGTCATTTTTATTCTGTTCACGATACTCCCCGGCGATCCTGCTCGAATGATGCTCGATCAGCAAGAAAATTCTGAGCAACTTCAGCTCATACGTAAGAAATACGGCTTTGACCAGCCACTGTTAACTCAGTATGGCTATTATCTCAACGACCTGTCACCGATATCTTTTCACAGTACGGAAGAGAATGCCTACACGAATTTGAAGAGTAAGGCCTATCAGTACCGAGAGTTCATTGCTACGGACCAGGTGGTAGTGGTGTTGAAGTTTCCGTATTTGAGGCAGTCCTTTCAAAAGAATGGAAAATACGTAAGTGAAATCATCGGAGAAACCTTACCCAATACGGCAGTTCTTGCCTTAGTGGCGATTTGTATTGCGATTGTACTAGGAATTGCCTTGGGAATTTTATCGGCACTCTGGAAAGACAGTGTGTTCGATAGGCTTATAGCGATCATAAGTACTTTTGGAATGAGCGTTCCTTCGTTCTTTTCGGCAATTTTAGTAGCTTGGCTTTTTGGTTTTGTCTGGCGAAAATACACTGGATTAGAAATGACGGGAAGTTTGTTTGTCGTCGATGATTTTGGGGAGGGAGTATACCTACAATGGAAAAACCTCGTGTTACCGGCTGTTGTATTAGGAATCCGTCCTCTTGCCGTGGTTATACAGTTGATGCGAAATTCGCTTTTAGAAACACTGAGTTTAGATTATATTCGAACAGCAAAAGCCAAAGGCTTAGGAAGGGGAGAGGTCGTGGTGAAACACGCATTGAAAAACTCCTTGAACCCAGTAATAACAGCGATCTCCGGATGGTTTGCGTCGATGTTGGCCGGTGCCGTTTTTGTTGAGTACGTTTTTAATTGGAACGGTTTAGGTAAAGAGATTGTAAATGCACTGAATAATTTGGATTTACCCGTTATTATGGGAAGTGTATTAGTTATAGCGAGTTTGTTTATAGCTATAAATATCGCAGTGGATATCGTGTACAGTTGGTTAGATCCTAGAATTCGCTTAAAAAGTTAGATTATGAAATATTGTTTTTTGCTTTTGTGTGGCTTGGTTTTTTCGAGTTGCGCAATTTTTCATCCCGCTACCTTTAGTGAAGCGGCGCTTAAAGATACCATTCAAACAACCGATCGAAATTCCATAACGTTGGAGGAACTTACTGAAAAGTACAGGGGACAAAAAGTATTGATACAAGTATATGCAAGTTACTGTCCGTATAGTCAAGACAGTTTTAAAGATGTGGTAGCACTTCAAAAGGAGCACAAAGAGTTGACCTATGTGTTTTTGTCAGTTGACCACTCGTATCACGATTGGAAAAGAGGATTGACAGACCTCCCTGTAAAAGGAGATCACTACTACTTGCCAAGGAAAGGTAAAGGAACCTTGGGGAAGTTTTTAAAACTGAAAACAATCCCGCGCTTCTTGTTAGTAGATCCTACGGGTAAGTTGTTGGTGTATAAATCGTCTAAAGTTGCAGATATAGCTAAAAAAATATAGGAGATGATTTTACCGAAAATTCAACAATACTTGCTCTTGCTGAGTGTTGTACTGTTTACGGCCTGTGGCATAAAAAACGAAACGAGCTTTAGCAAAGAAGCTTTACAGGATGTTTTGATCGATACTTCTGGGAAATCCATTCCATTAGAGGCAGTTTTGGCATCCAATACTAAGCAGAAGAAAGTACTCATAGTTTGGGCTTCATGGTGTAGAGATTGCTTGAACGACAGTGAGAAGCTCACTGCGCTGGAGAAAGAATTTACCGATGTGGAGTTTCTATACCTGTCGTTAGATAGATCCTTAAAAGATTTTAAAGTGGCTGCTACAAAATACCACATAGGTGGGCAGCATTACTGGTTGGCATCTGGTTGGGAAGGGCCGTTGGGAAGCTTCTTGCAATTGAGCTGGATCCCGAGGTACTTGGTACTCGATGAAGCCAATGAGATTATCGTCTTTAATGCAACGGAAGCGAGTAGTCAACAAATCGCCGAAAGCTTAAAAAAATGATGTACTTTTGCAGTACAAATTTATTTGTAGAAAACTAATCAATAATTACTTAAATATTTTAATCGTGAGAACGAATATCATTGCAGGAAACTGGAAAATGAACAAAAATCTTAGCGAGGCTAAGCAATTGATCAAAGGAATTAAAAAAGGTCTTAAATCGATAGATACAGACAATAAGCGAGTAATTATTGCACCGACATTTGTAAACTTGGTAGGGGCCGTAAAACGCACCAGAAAATCAAAAATTGAGGTGGCTGCACAAAATGTACACGCAGCAAAGAATGGCGCATATACTGGAGAGGTAGCGGCAGATATGTTAACGGATATTGGAGTTGGCGTGGTGATTATAGGGCATTCTGAAAGAAGAACCTATTTTGGAGAAACCGATCAGCAATTGGCTGAAAAAGTAGATCGCGCTTTGGCAGAAGGCTTGGAAGTGATTTTCTGTTTTGGCGAACTACTCGAAGATCGCAAGTCAGAAAAGCATTTTGAAGTAGTTGAAAATCAATTGCGTCACGGCTTATTTCACCTGTTAAAAGAGAATTTTGAAAAGGTGGTTTTGGCTTATGAGCCTGTTTGGGCCATCGGAACTGGTGAAACAGCAAGTCCCGAACAAGCACAGGAGATGCACGCGTTTATCCGTAGTATCTTAGCTAAAGAATATACCCAAGAATTAGCCGATAGCGTTGCTATCTTATACGGAGGAAGTGTGAAGCCGGCAAATGCGAAGGAGATTTTTTCAAAACCTGATGTTGACGGAGGGCTCATTGGAGGCGCTTCATTGAAAGCAGAAGATTTCTTGGCGATTGTTGCTGCAGCGGAGTAAGACCCTACAAATGCGAGAAAGGCTTAAAACGCGTTGTAGATGTTTTAAGAATAGCCTTTTGAATACAATGATTTAGAGCAAAATAAGAATAGAAGGAATAATTTAGATGGATAATATTTATATCGAATATAATTTTGAAGTGAGTCCCAAAGAACCGGGAACAGAGATTTTGATTGCCGAACTAGGTAGTGTGGGCTTTGAAAGTTTTGTCGAGCACGAAGCAGGAGTTTTGGCGTATATTCAAAAAGACGAGTGGAATGGAAGTATTTTGGAAGATATATTTATTCTGAGTTCTGATGAGTTTTCGGTGAATTTCGAAAAGAAAGAAGTTGCTCAAACCAATTGGAATGCGGAGTGGGAAAAGAATTTTCCACCGATTCAAGTGGCGGATAAAGTGAGTATTAGAGCGCCATTTCACGAAAATCCAAACCTGCCGTTTGATATTGTGATAGAACCTAAAATGAGTTTTGGTACGGGGCATCACGAAACTACTCACATGATGGTGCAACATTTACTGGAACTCGACCTTACAGGGAAGAAAACACTAGATATGGGCTGTGGAACTGGAATCCTAGCTATTTTCGCTGAAATGAAAGGCGCTGAGCCTATCGATGCCATTGATATCGATAATTGGTGTTATGAAAATTCTGTTGAAAATGCAGCTCGTAATGCCTGTAAAAGTATCAGTGTTTACGAAGGTGATGCAAGTTTACTGGTAGGGAAGCAGTACGATGTTATTATTGCGAATATCAATCGAAATATCTTGATGAAAGATATGGAAACTTATACGAGTACTCTGAATGAAAATGGAGTCTTGTTATTGAGTGGATTTTACCGTGAAGACATTCCTATCATTGATGCGGAAGTCACTAAGTACGGTTTGTCTTTAGAGAAAACTATAGAAAGAAATAATTGGGTAGCCCTTCGATATCAAAAATAAGAAGTATGAGTACCATAGAGAAAATTCAAGAAGAACTGGATGTGCTGACAGCTTCGACTAGAAAGCACGAAATTATTTTGTACAACGACGATGTCAATACCTTTGATTTCGTAATCGATAGTTTAATCAGTGTGTGTGAACACACTCCAGAACAGGCAGAACAATGTACGGTTCTCGTACATTATAAAGGAAAATGTGCCGTTAAAACCGGAGAGTATAAGGATTTGGAACCGAGATGTACAAAATTATTGGACCTCGGATTATCTGCTGAGATTGTATAGCAATGGAAAATGTTTTTAGATATTATGAATTCTCCGATTTTTTTTCGGATAATTCTGGACAGTTTGAAGGAAATGAAATTTGTTATTCTGTGTTAAATGAACAACACTTTTTAATTTTCGTAAAAAAACCACACGAAGGCCAAGAGTCCTATGATTTATACGTATCCCGCTATGGATCAGCAAGGGAAGTTGGTAAAGCGAAACCCGAAATAATAGAGCTACTTGTAGAGGATTACGACAAGTCAAAACCAGAACATCGTATCGTGTTGCGAAAGTATTTATATTAAATCTCAAATTTTTTTGAGATTTTTTTTTGTTTTAATGTGACCTATCAAAAAAAAGGGTGTCAAAAGAATGAAGGCAGTTTTAAAAAAGCCGCTTTGAACAAAATACGATCATTAAACAATTTCAATATATAATTAGTTTTAGTTTGTTTTCCCTCGGTTTATAAAAGTAAACCCCCCAAGTCTCTCTGAGTAGGATTCCCTTATATAAGTCCTTGATGACATCTAACTGAAAGGAGAGCTTTTAATTTGAAGATAATTAATTTTAAAATAGTAGTAGTTAGTTTTTATACTAAGTTTGGTTAGACGAAAAGGCCTTGAATCTGCAGATTCAAGGTCCTTTTTAATTTATAGACTAAAGTTAGCCAGCGTTTTTACCAATTCGGATTTCGAAGTGTAGAGTTTGTTTTGAGTTTTGATAGCTTTTAATTGCTGTTCAATAAGCTTTACTTCTCTGTAGTTAACGAGAAATAAGGAGCCCTCTCCAAGATTAAATTTACGCTCTTCACTGGCAACTAATTTACGATAGTCATCAACCAACTCCGTTAAGAGTCTGTTTTGTTCGGTATAAGAGGCGATTTTTTGTTCAGTAACACTGATCTTATTTTTTAACGTACGCGTGGTATTTTGGATATCAAAATCTAACTCTTCCAGTTTGAGTTTAGCCAGTTTTAAGTCACCGCGTTGTTTGCGCATAAATAACGGTATGCTAAAACGAATGCCTCCTTTGTAATTCGCCGTGTTAAATGAGCTAAAACGATGTATATCTGCACTCAAAAAATTGTATTCCAAATCGATTATAGGCAACAGGTTGTTTGCTTTGAGTTTTTTGTTGATCAACGCACTTTCTCGTTTTAAATTTAAGGCCTTTATTTTAGGGTGCTTATTGATAAAACTGGTAGTTGCTTCGTTAAGCGACTGGTTGAGTAACGCGTCTAAGGTTTCAGAGCTTACCGTTGAAGGGATGGTTCCTTCGCGTAATTCCATAGGAACTTCTTCTGATGACCAAACAAAGTTAGCTACTTTCAAAGATGCCTTTAGGTAGTCTAGTTTGGCCTTTTCAAAATCGATTTTCCTGTTTTTTAAGTTGATCGAAGCCTCCAAGGTATCAATGGCGGGTTTGTCACCTGCTTCAAAACTCTTTTTGACATTACGCAGTCTGAAATCCGCATTAGCAATATAGGTTTTATACGTGTTTTTTATTTGGTAATACTGCAACCAATCAAAATACACTGCCACGGCTTTAAAAAGTAATTCATTTACTTGTAAACGTTGGTCTTCTAGCGACTGTTGTTGATACAGTTTTGCACGGCGTAAAGTTGCTGCACGTTCATTAATAAGCAGGTTTCGGGCAAGAGAAATAGAAACCCCTGCGCTGTATAAACCGCGATCGGGAGTCGTGTATTCCGGATTTAAATATTTCCCATCGTTAACTTCGTAACTCGCTTTAAACGAGATCCCGTAGGCAGTTGGGATTTTTAAAACGGTATTGAGTTTGTCGTAATAGGTCGATTTCTTAAAGTTTTTAAGATCGTAATCCAACTCAATTTTAGGATCTAAGCCTCCTCTAGCTTTTTGGAGCTTCGCACTTCCTTTTTTACTAATTAATTGCGCTTGTTTTAACAGTGGGTGATTTTTTTTTACCACGGTCAAATAACGTTCCAGGCTCAGCGTCTGGTCGCTTTGTTGCGCATAACCACTAAAAACAGTGCAGAGGAGTAGTATACGTATTATTCGTTTAATCATTTTTTCTTTGTATCAGAACTTGACTTCGTTTTGTTGGGCTGGTAAAAATTTGGAGGGAAACTATTGATTTGTCTCCATAATTCATACCAAATAGGAACGTTTTCCAAAAGCGCGATAGTACGTGCTCCTGAACCTACTCGAATAGCTTTAGGCCAAGGAACCGTTGTTTCGTCGGGAGCAATTAGTACGCGGTACTTACCGTTGTCGCTGATGAAGTTTTCAATGGCAACTACACGGGCTCCGTAGGTTCCGTACGATACATTAGGCCAACCGCTAAAAACTATGGCCGGCCAACCATCGAACTGAACTCTCACTTTTTCGTCGAGGTGGATGAGTGGCAAATCAATAGGACGTACGTACATTTCAACGGCTAATTCATAGGCAGCAGGCATAATACTCACTAATTTTTCACCTTCCTTAAAGGTTTCACCAATCCCTGATTTGATAGCCTTGTTAATAAAGCCTGTTTGTGGAGCCGTGACAAAACGAAGGCTGCTTCGTTTTTCGTAATTGGCTAAATTAATCGCGAGCTTAGAAACTTGTGCTTCACTATCCAATGCACTCGATTCAGCTGAGTACAAGTTACTTTCGGTTTTGGCAATTTTATCACTGTAAGTCGCTTTTAATGTAGAAATGGCCAACTCACTGTTAATTACATTGTTTTTAGCGCTGAGTAATTTGTTTTGCTGGGCAATGTTTTTTGCTTGTGCCTCACGCAATTTGGCGCGTTTTTCTTCGACGTCTTTGACTGCTTTTAATCCTTCCTTTTGTAGCGTAACCGCTCGTTGATATTGCGTTTCTGCAATGCTTGCTTTGGTAGTCGCTGCAACCAAATCAATACTGTCACTGGTAACCTTTAAGCGGGATTGTATCAATTTGTTTTGGGCCTGAGCTAACTTGAGCGTTCGCTCTTGCTTCAGTGCTTTGATTTGGTTTTGTAATGCTTTTACCTTGTTCTTGTAAGCAGTTACCGAGGACGATTTAGCAGTTAACTGCTGATTCGTTCGCTTGGTGAGTAGCTCGTCAAAATACTCACTTTTGATTTCTGAGATGCGCAATATCGTATCTCCTTTTTGTACCAGGTCTCCTTCCTGTACAAACCATTCCTCAATGCGCCCTGGAATTTGCGATTGTATGCTTTGTGGGCGTTGACTCGGTTTTAAGGTAGTTACATTTCCTGCACTACTGATGTTTTGAGTCCACGGTAAGAACAAGATAACAAATAGAAATCCAGTAAAAAACAATAGGAATTTTCTAAAGCGTTTGTGGTATTCTTTGGTAAAGATGTTTTTCCCCGATTTAAAAGAGGTCTCATCTACGTATTTTGTGATTTTATTGTGCGAAATATTTAACATATTAGAGGGTAATGTTTTTAATAGCGCCGTTTTCAAGAGTGATGTGTTTGTTACACTGTTGTTTCCAAGCTTTGTTATTACTTACTACTATAAGGCTCCACGGTTGTTTAGGAGACGATAAATATTGAATGATTTTTTGTGTTTCTTCTTGTTTGAACTGGTCAAGTGGATCTTCCAAAATTAAAACCTTAGGGCGCTTGGCAAGAGCTCTTGCCAAAACGAGTTTTTTAGCAATGGTATAGGCTATTTGCTTTCCGTCCGGTTTTAACAAGGTGTTTAATCCATTTTTCTGTAGCTTGATGAATTCCGTCAGACCAACTTTGTCCAATACTTCATAAATGACATCATCACTAATCGACGTATCTCCAAAGGTGATGTTTTCTCGAATACTTCCCTCAAAAGGAGTCTCTTCAGAAAGGGATAAGCCAAGATGTGCTCTGTATTTACTGATGATTAAACTGCTTACTGAAGCGTTGTTGATAAACATATATCCACTAGTGGGTTGAATAATACCCGATATCAATTGCAATAAGCTCGATTTTCCACTACCACTTTCTCCTTCGATAAGAATTCTGTCTTTAGGATTAACGGTTAAGGAAATTTCGTCTAATACAGGTTTGTTTAAATCTTTTACTTCGTAAGTAACATCTTGAAGCTCTAGGGTAAAATCCTTTTTGTTATTGACTTCTTCACCTTCTTGACGTTCTAAAGGCTTGTCAATTACCTGTCCTAATTTTTCAATAGATGTCAGTACATCGTAAAATGATTCAAGTCCTATGATGAGTTTTTCAACCGAAGTGATTACCAATAAAATGATGATCTCTGCCGCGACGAATTGTCCGATATTCATTTTCTGATTGAGTACTAGAAATCCACCAATGAGGAGTAGCCCCGCAGTTACCAGTACTTTAAAACCGATCATTTGAATGAATTGGATAACGAGAATTTTAAAGTGCTTTTCACGGGCATCTAAATAGTCTTTTACTAGGCTGTCACTTTTATTGATGGCCAGATTGGTACTTCCTGAAATTTTAAAACTTATAACGGTTCGAGCAATTTCTTGTAACCAGTGTGCAACACGGTACTTGTGTTTTGATTCTATTAAGCTCGTATCGAGTCCTTTTTGAGCTGTGTACTTAAATACTCCGTAAATCAATACCAACAATAACAAACCAAAGAAAATAAAGAAAGGATGGTAGAATGATAGTAATACCAAGGCAAAGAGAATTTGTAAGAACGCCGAAGGGACGTCAACCAATATCTTTGACAGACCTTTTTGTATGGTAAGTGTATCAAAAAAACGATTCGCTAATTCGGGTAAATAGTAATTGCGTAACTCGTTCGTCTTAATTTTTGGAAAGCGATAACTGAGTTCTAAAGATGCCCTCGTAAAAATACGCTGTTGGATGGTTTCAATAATGCGCATTTGCATGAGTTTAAGCGTACCTGAAAAAGCGACACCACAAGTCACTAAGATGATCAGAATGATCCATGAAGCTGAAATTTGGGCTCCTTGGATAAGGTTGATGATGGCCTGGATTCCCAAAGGGAGAGAGAGTGCTACAAGACCTTCAAAAATGGCAAAATAGGCTATCTGAAAGATGTCTTTTTTATCGGTTTCAAGTAGACTTATAAATCGCTTCCAAGGCGATAGTGGCTGGTTATTCATTTGCTAAGGTGTTTAAAATTAATGATTTAAAAAACGAGGTAGGTGTTATTAAATCATTACAATTCGTAATTGATGGAAAATGCGATTTGATAAAGTGTTGATGCAGTGCGTTTTCCGTGAGTGTACTCGCCAGTGTTAACGGATACGAATACTTTGGATTGTAAGCTTCGATAATTTCTGAGAGGCGTCGAACTACTCGTTTGAATGTTAAGAAGTAGCCTTCTTTGTTTTCAGTGTCTACATCTTTGGTCAAATAAAATTTAGAATTCTCATTGATCATAATCTGATTCAATGCAACTTCATTAATATGTCCGTAGTTGTTGTCTTGCTGGGTAGTTCTCGTAACTACTTCGATGGCTTTTTCTAATTTTTCTTTCGGGTCTTGTATGCTGAAGGTTTCGAGTACCAGTTGGTATTCTACCCATCCCCAATACCATGAAGAGAGGTAAATTAGCAACTTGTGTTTACTCTCGAAATAACGATAGATAGAACTCTCATTACTTCCGATTTTTTGACCTAGCTTTTTAAAGTTAAATTTCTCAAAACCAATTTCTTCGATGAGTACTATGCTGTTTCCTATAATTCGCTTTCCTAAATCGGAAGACTCTGGGTCTTTCAGGTAAATCCCCGACGGAATGTCAATTTTTAGATTTGATAGTAAATTTTTCATGCGTAATCGTTTACATTGCAAATTTAATAGTATTACTATCAATAATGAGAGAAAAGATGTTAAAATTAGCTTAAGAAAAAAATAAGAGACTAGGGGAGTCTCTCAAATTTAAAATTAATGGTTTGTTGTTCGTTGGAGATACTCGCGTGGAGAAAGTTGTCTTTATACTCATAATGAATGATTTTAGGAAAGGCGTTTTCGGGATTGTTGCAAGTAAAACTCGAGGCGTTTTGTTGTGTGAATTCAAACAAGGTAGGCGATTCGTTCACACCGGTAACCGATAAATAGAGCTTCCCATTTTTTTTGATGATTGCTAAGTGCTCTTTAAATACGGTATCGTTGCTATGCAGTGTGTATCCGATACCTGTAAAACCCGATTCCCAGTGTTCATAGGTGTGATTTTCAGGAGAGTCGTTGACCCGTTTCCATGAACCTAACAGAAAGTTAGGGTATTGCGTAGTGTCCTGTTGGCAGGAAATAAGAATGGCGAAGAGGAGTAGTGAAAGAGCATTGCGCATAATGGCTTTGTTTTTAGTTCTTTATATATTATTCAAATTTAAAGAAAAATCGTAAATTCGCAGACCATAGAAAAGATACAATGCTAGATAAATTACAGATAGTTAAACAACGATTTGACGAGGTATCCGATTTGATTATTCAACCGGACATTATCTCTGATCAAAAGCGATATGTTCAGTTAAATAAAGAATACAAGGACTTAGGAAAAGTGGTTAAGAAGGCCAATGAGTACGAAGGACTTTTAAATACCATGGAAGAAGCTAAGGAAATCATTGCTGATGGAAGTGATGCAGAAATGGTGGAAATGGCTAAAATGGAGTTGGATGAAGCGAAGGGGAGGATTCCTGAGCTCGAAGATGAGATCAAGTTCTTATTAATTCCAAAAGATCCTGAAGATGCTAAAAATGCCGTTGTAGAGCTACGTGCAGGTACTGGTGGAGACGAAGCTAGTATTTTTGCCGGTGATTTGTTCAGAATGTATACCAAGTACTGTGAAGGTAAAGGTTGGAATGTATCGGTAGTAGACTACAGTGAAGGAACAAACGGAGGATTTAAAGAAATCCAGTTTGAAGTGTCAGGAGAAGATGTGTATGGAACGCTAAAGTTTGAGGCTGGGGTGCACCGTGTACAACGCGTACCACAAACAGAAACTCAAGGGCGTGTACATACATCGGCAGCTACCTGTATGGTATTCCCAGAAGCAGAAGAATTTGACGTAGAAATCAACCCGAAAGATGTACGTATTGATTATTTCTGTTCGTCAGGGCCTGGAGGACAATCTGTAAACACTACCTATTCTGCAGTGCGTTTAACCCATATCCCAACGGGATTAGTGGCGCAATGTCAGGATCAGAAATCTCAGCATAAAAACAAGGAAAAAGCCTTTAGAGTACTGCGTTCTCGTTTATACGATTTAGAGTTAGCCAAGAAACAAGCAGAAGATGCTGCAAAAAGAGGATCTATGGTAACCTCAGGAGATCGTTCTGCTAAAATTAGAACTTATAACTATCCGCAAGGAAGGGTAACCGATCACCGAATAGGGTTAACCTTATACGATCTACAAAACATCGTAAACGGAGATATACAGAAAATTATCGACGAGCTCATGCTCGCAGAAAATACTTCGAAGCTCAAAGAGCTTGGAGAAACCATCTAAAAAGAAACTCGCCGAAAAGGCGAGTTTTTTTTGCTCTTTATATAGCTCTTGAATCCTGAATTCTTCAATCCTGAATTCTTCCATTTTTAAGCAACGTCTTTTATGCTTGGCGTCGCAAGTCTATGGGTATATGAAAGCTCAGCGAATGAAGTTATAAGGCTATCGGTATTGGTACATAGGTGTTGATAAGGATTGATAGGAGAGAGGAGGTGATCTGACGATTGCCGTAGAGTTCAGGATACTAACAAAAAAACCACCGATGTGTATCGATGGTTTAAGTTATATTGAGTTTGTTCTTTTTATCTTAAGAGAACAAGTTGTCTATTTTTTCGCGCTCTTCGGCAGCAAGAGCAGCATCAACTAAAATACGACCACTGTGCTCGTCGATAGTGATTTTTTTACGGTTGGCAATTTCTAACTGAACCTGTGGAGGGATGGTAAAGAAAGATCCTCCAGCAGCTCCACGCTCGATAGATACAACAGCTAATCCATTTTTTACTTTATTTCGGATTCGCGTATAAGCGGTAATGAGGTGCTTGTCGATAGAAGCCGCAAATTCCGCTGACTTTTCTTTTAATAATTGCTCCTCTTTTTCAGTTTCTTTTAAAATCGCATCCAATTCGTTCTTCTTGTGAGCCAAGTGATTTTCTTGCTGAGCTAACTTATCTTTAGTGTTGGCAATCACTTCATTCTTTTGAACGATTTTTGCTTTGTACTCCTTAATGCGCTTTTCTGATAATTGAATTTCTAATTCTTGATATTCAACTTCTTTTGTCAACGAGTCAAATTCTCTGTTGTTACGCACATTTTTTTGTTGTTCAACATACTTGGCAATCAATCCTTTTGATTCGGTAATCGCAAGTTTTTTGTTGTTGATATCTGTCTCCAATGTGGCTAAATCGTTAGCTAAGTTCGAAAGTCTGGTGTTTAATCCTGCAACTTCATCCTCTAAATCTTCAACTTCTAAAGGTAACTCACCGCGAACGTTTCTAATCTCATCAATTCTTGAATCGATTAATTGTAAGTCGTATAACGCTCTTAACTTTTCTTCTACCGTTATTTCTTTATTTGCCATCTTTATATATAATATATTGGATTTGTTCGTTCTTCACTTAAAATAATTGCAAAAGTACTAAATTTTTTGCTAAGATAATCAACCAAAAGATTTTTTGTAAACTGCTCACTTTCATAGTGTCCAATATCTGCTAGTAAAATTTTCCCTTCTGCTTGAAAAAACTCATGATATTTGAAATCGGCACTGAGGTAAGCATCCGCTTTTGCTCGAAGTGCATTTTTGATGGCAAAGCTTCCAGATCCGCCTAAAACGGCTACTTTTTTAATGGGGCGGTCCAGAATTTTTGAGTGTCTTACGCAACCGGTATTAAAGGTGGTTTTTACTTGTTGTAAAAACGCCTCTGGAGCCATGGGTGTATCGAATTCCCCAATCATTCCCATTCCTACGTGTTGATTTGTATTGGTGAGTTGGGTAAGTTCGTAGGCAACTTCTTCATAGGGGTGATTGACGAACAAGGCCTTCAGCAGTGCTCCCTCCTTATGTGATTCGTAGGTCACATTAATAGAAGTTTCTTCTTCGAACATAAGATCACCTTGTTTTCCCACGGTTGGATTCGAGTGTTCGTTACCGCGGTAACTGCCCATGCCTTGAAAGTTGAATGAACAGTTGTCGTAGTTTCCTATAGTTCCTGCGCCGGCCTGAAATAGTTTAGAACGCAGTGCGTTCGCATGCGTCGTTGGAACAAAAGTGGTTAGTTTTTTAATGTTGCCCGCTTTAGGAATAAGTGTTTGGTAGTTGTTCAATCCTAAAACCTCACACATTTTTGCTGACACCCCTCGGTTAACATTGTCTAACGCTGTATGTGTAGCATAGATGGCAATATTGTGTTGGATGGCTTTGATAACAACGCGTTCGACATAGTTCGATCCGTTAATCTTTTTTAAGCCTTTGAATATAATAGGGTGAAAACTAACAATTAAGTTGCATCCCTTGGCAATGGCTTCGTCTACAGTATTTTCTAAGGTGTCTAAAGTGACTAAGACTCCGGTAACGGTAGTTTGGTAGTCTCCTACCAATAAGCCTACATTGTCAAAGTCCTCTGCATAGGCTAAAGGAGCTAACTCTTCTATATAATTGGTAATGTCTCTTATTTGCATATTGGCTCTTTTTTGAAATTCAAAGTTAAGATTTTTAATTATTTTCGCTCTGATGAAACTACTGAGATATCTATTGTTTCCGCTGTCACTAGTGTACCGCGGGATTACCAGCCTGAGAAATGCCTTTTTTGATTGGGGATTGTTTCCGCAACGCTCATTTCAAATACCAGTCATTGCAGTCGGAAATTTGAGTGTGGGAGGAACAGGGAAATCGCCTCAAGTTGAATATCTTATTCGACTTCTTAAAGATCGCTTTCAATTGGCGACGCTCAGCAGAGGATACAAGCGAAGTACCAAAGGATATCAGTTAGTGACTGCTAGCCATACTGCAGGGGAGGTAGGAGACGAGCCCAAACAATTTTTTAGGAAATTTGGAACGGAAATTCAAGTTGCTGTAGATGCCGACAGGGTAGCGGGAATTGAAACCTTGTTGCAGGGAACTCCTATTCCAGAATTGGTGGTGTTAGACGATGCCTTTCAACACAGAAAAGTGAAAGCGAGTTTGTACATCTTATTAACAAAGTACGACGACTTGTACAGTCGAGATTATGTATTGCCGACGGGGAATTTAAGAGAATCGAGAGCAGGAGCGCGCAGAGCAACCTTGGTAGTTGTGACGAAATGTCCAAACAACCTGTCGAACTCAGAACGAGAACGCATTGAAAAATCACTGCAATTAGTAGCTGGGCAACGCTTGTTTTTTTCACGAATTAAATACGATGAACAATTAAGGGGAGCACAAGTCATACACATCGGGGATTTAAAAAAGAAGAAAGTGGTTTTAGTAACTGGAATTGCGAATCCGACGCCTTTATTAACATATTTAGAAAGTCAGCTAGTACTGTTTGAACATTTGAGTTACCCAGATCATTACAATTTCAATGAAAGCGATTTAAAGGGGATTCAGGAACGATTTGAACGCACTGAAGATGCAGTTTGTATTTTGACTACAGAGAAAGATTTTGTGCGCTTAGAAGGGAAGCTACCCAGTTTGCAATACCTTGCTATAGAAAGTGAATTTATAGGCGGAGGAGAAGTCTTTGACCAGGCTATTACAGAGCATATCGATGCCTTTTACGCTAAAAAAACCTCCTAAATAGCTGTGTGATTAGGAGGTTTTTTTGATTTCGAACCTTATTGTACGGGTTCTTTGGTGAATTTTGCCGAGGCTTCTGCGGCTATTATTTTGATGTCTTGTTCATCTTTTCGCGGACAAATCAACAAAACGTCGTCTTTTTCAACGATAATATAATCTTGAAGTCCTTGAAGAATTACGCGCTTGCCTTGTGTAGTGCTAATCATATTACCCTCAGCATCTCTGCACAGTGTTGTCGCTCCGACTACGGCATTGTTTTGCGTGTCTTTATCGAGTTTGTTATAGAGAGAGCCCCAAGTACCCAAATCGTTCCAGCCAAAATTAACAGGAAGGACATGAACGTTTTTAGCGTGTTCCATAATACCGAAGTCTATCGAAATATTCTCACAGCGCTCGTAATTTTTATTGATAAAGTCAACTTCCGCAGCTGTGTTGTATACCGAAGTATCTTCAGAGAGAATCGCTAACATTTCAGGGAGGAAGTTTTTGAAAGCATTAAGTATGCTTTTAGCCGACCAAACAAATATTCCTGCATTCCATAAATAATCACCACTTGTCAAAAACTCCTGTGCTTTTTCCAAGTTGGGTTTCTCCGTAAAGTTTTTTACTTTTTTTACGCGGCTATCAGAATTTTCAAATTGGATGTAACCGTATCCAGTATTTGGGTGGTCTGGTTGAATACCCAAGGTCATTAAATAATCGTTTTCCCCGCAGGTTTTGAATGAGGTTTCAATATTGGCTAAGAACTCCGCTTCGTTTTCTATCCAGTGATCCGAAGGAGCGACTAATATCACGGCGTCTGGATTTTGGGCGTATATTTTTAAGGCTGCATAGAGAATGCACGGAGCAGTATTGCGCATAGCAGGTTCTAGTAGTAATTGAGCTTTGCTGAGTTCAGGGAGTTGCTCCAGTACTAGGTCTTCGTATTTTTCATTGGTAGCAATGACAATATTTTCACTAGGAACTAAAGCGTTGATCCTCGAAAATGTTTTTTGGATCAACGATGCACCAGTACCTAGCATATCGTGAAATTGTTTTGGGTATTCTTGTGTGCTTACAGGCCAAAATCGAGATCCTACTCCTCCGGCCATGATAACTGCGTAATAATTCGTACTCATTTGGTTGTTTTTTTTACTCTATTAGAAAAACTTCAGCGTTTTGATTAAATAAATAGACTCTTTGGTTCTTTAAATTTAAGCATTCATATCGAGTTCTCCTCTTTTTTCCTCGTTTAAATAAGGTGTTTTTAAAGCTAAATACGCTATTTAAAGGGATTTCAAAGATAAAATTCTTTCCTGATTCTGCGACACCACCACGTAAAGCTAAAGATAAGTTTACATCGGTATCGGTGCTCGCTTTTGGGTTTTTTAAGTAGTTTGCTAAGTGAGGTAAGATGCTAAGCGGATAGGTTTCAGGGTTGAGAAAGGGAATCATAAGGTGTTGGAAAACCGTTTTCCACTCTTGCCCATGAGGTTGCACGCGACCAAATTTTTGATAGGTAACATGATGCGCAATCTCGTGTATCAAGGTCAGTAAAAACTGATAAGGATTTAAGTTATTGTTCACCGTAATTTGCATTTCACCAGAAGGAAGTCGTCGAAAATCACCGTGTTTAGATTGGCGTTCTCCAACAATTTTTAAGTTGATTTGGTACTTCTTAATAAGATACAAGGCAGGTGTAACTGCGGCTTTCGGTATGTATTTCTCTAAAATATGAGCCATTGCGTTCTTGAGTCCTTAGCTTTTCGTTTGTTTTTTAAGGGGTTGAACTCGATACTTGTAGTACTTTTCCGTTGTAGTACTGTTGTCCGGTTAATGCAAAATTATAGATGTATTCAGCCATTTGCAGCGCTGTTGTCGGCGCCTGATATCCAGGGAAGGCTTCTTCTAACATTTCTGTTTGCACTGCACCCAAAGCCAATACATTAAACGCGATTTGCTGCTCTTTGTATTCTTCGGCCAGCAATTCGGACAGGGTGATTATTGCTCCTTTCGAAGAGCTATAAGCTGCCAATCCCGGGAACTTCATACTTCCTTGAATTCCTCCCATACTACTAATGCTTACCACATGACCTCCTTTCGGGATAGCGGGCAAGAGCAATTGTGTGAGTTGTGCAACTGAAAAGACATTTACTTGATATACCTTTTGAAAATCTGCCTGTGTTAATTCTTCAAAAGGTTTGTTGACTAAAGCACCGGCGTTGTGAACCAAGATATCGATGTGTTCAAATTGCGCTTTAATTTGTTGGGTAACTTCTTTAAGAGATTGTTCATTTGTTAAATCCGTAGCAAAAGGGTGCAAATTAGGGTGATCTAAAGCACGTATAGGGTCAGCATTTCGGGAAAGGGCAATAACTTGGTGCCCTTGGTCTGCAAAAAGACGTGCGAGCTCAAATCCAATACCTCTGCTGGTTCCTGTAATAACGATGTTTTTGTTCATAGGTCTTGTCTTGTTTATTAAGCTAAATCAAAATGTAAAAAGTCAGTAGCTTGTGCTCCTGTTTGAGGAGTCGAGTATGTTACTTGTTGTATTTCACTGAGTTCAATTCCTTCAATAACCAAGTGTTTGCTAAAGAATTGAAGATTCCTAGTCATAATCCAAGGCGTTGCGATTCCGAGCGTTATCATACGCAGTACAACGTTGATGATGATGAGCTGGAATAAGTCGCCCATCTGAATGTCGAACTTGAGTGCTACTTTTTTACCATCTTGAGTGATTTCTATGTTTTCTACATAAAAATTCAAAAGATTGCGAAGATACCAAAAACTGTAGATTCCAAGAGAGGGAATGAGAAAAAGTATGCATTTTAGTTGAATCCAGAACAAGGTTTCGCCGGTCCCTTTAAAGTCAAAAGACAAATTGCCAAAGCGAAGGTGACTGATGAGGTACTTTCTAATTTTAATATGAAACCACGGAGCGTAAATCCCAAGGGTCAGTAGTGTGATGAGTACACCTTGTAGTACGGCCCAAAACAATTCGTATTTGCTACCTAAATATTGTAATGTAATCCCCTTCCAGCTCGTATTTTTACTACGGTATTGAACAATTCCATGTAAAACGAATGGCAGAAGAAGTACGAGCAGTAGATAAAAAGAGCCGAGGCATATTGCTGAGGTTAGATCGTTTTGGGAGAGTAGCCCAAAGAATAATACGGAATACAATAGTACAATGAGGAGGTAGAGTTTTGCGTAACTTTTAAAAATAGTACTTGGAATTCCGTGGAAATCAAAGGTTTTGTCTCCCAGGTAAGTAGCTCGGTGTTGGTATTTTAATACAGCTACTCGTGCCCATGGGTAGTAGAAGCCAAGTGTGAGCACTGTCAATACTAAATTTTTGAAATAAATGAGCGCAAAAGTACTGCCTTCAGCACTATAGCGTAGCTTTTTTGATGGGGTGGCTTGGTGGGTGTTTTCTAGCATAAGCAAATCTGATTTTAGTCAAAAATGCGATTAAATTTTTTATTATCCAAGAGTGATGGATTTGAGAAAGTGTTATATTTAATGCTTTGAACCCAAAAGAGTTAAAAGATGTTGAGAAAATTACTACTACTCGTGCTGATTGTAAAATCCTTTGAGGTGAGTGCACAAGATACCTACCTGCATTGTGGAGCTTTAATAGACACGTTTAAGGGAGTGGTGTTAAAAAAACGAACCGTTGTGGTTACCGGTAATAAAATAACTGCGGTAAAGCTAGGATACCTGAAGCCGAAAAATAAGAAAATTGAGGTGGTCGATTTGAGAAATAAGTTTGTGCTGCCTGGGTTGATCGATATGCATGTACATATCGAACAAGAGTTTAATCCGCATACTCAATTAGAACGCTATACTTTAAATGAGGCGGATATTGCCTTTAACGCTGTCAATTACGCTAAAATTACTTTGATGAACGGGTTTACTTCGGTAAGAGATTTAGGAGGTACTGGCGTAAACATTTCCTTGAAAAAGGCGATAGCTGCTGGTAAAATACTGGGGCCTCGAATATTCACGGCAGGAAAAGCCTTAGCCTCTACCGGAGGACACGCTGACCCTTCGAATGGTGCAAAGCGAATTTTAACAGGGAACCCTGGTCCTAAAGAAGGAGTAGTAAACAGTGTCGAAGATGCCAAAAAGGCGGTTAGACAGCGCTATAAAAACGGTGCCGATTGCATAAAAATTACGGCGACAGGAGGAGTGTTAAGTGTTGCGAAGAGTGGAGATAATCCGCAGTTTACCATTGAAGAAATTAAGGCAATTTGTGCGATGGCTAAGGATTACGGAATGCATGTAGCTGCGCATGCCCACGGTGATGAAGGTATGCAACGAGCCATTTTAGGTGGAGTAAAAACCATCGAGCACGGGACCTATATGAGTCAAAGAACCATGGAGTTGATGAAGGAGAACAACGTGTATCTTGTTCCGACAATTACAGCAGGAAAGGAAGTTGAGGAAAAGGCAAAAGTTAAAGGGTTTTACCCAGCGATTGTTGTTCCCAAAGCTTTAGCGGTTGGGCCTCAAATCCAGGGTACCTTTGCCAAAGCCTATAAGTTTGGGGTTCCTATTGCTTTTGGAACGGACGCAGGAGTTTTTAAGCACGGGTTAAATGGTCGTGAATTCCGTTATATGCATGAAGCGGGAATGCCTGTAATGGAGGTATTGAAGATAGCGACTGTGGTCAACGCAAAGATATTGCAAAGGAGTACCGATTTAGGTCAGGTAAAACCGGGTTTTTTAGCCGATATTATTGCGGTGGACACTAATCCTGTTAACGATGTTACTACGATGGAACGCGTTCATTTTGTGATGAAATCGGGAGTGATTTATTTGAACGAGTGATTTGTAAGTTTTGTCATTTGAAACCGACTGATTTCGAAATGATTAATATGAGAAATACATTAGTTGTGGTAGCCTTGTTTTTGATGGCTTGTAGTACTGCGGACTCAGAAGGTGTTGCCGAACCTACTCCAGAGAGTTCGCTGTGGTCGGTGGATGAAAGTTTTATCAAGGAAGGTGCGCCTTTTGCTTTCATCGATGCTCCTGAATTTGCAGCCGTTGGCGCTGTGGATAAGGTAGCGGATGAAGAGCGGGTACTTTTGGTGAAGCACAATGAAACCCTTAAGGTTTATCCGTATGTTTATTTAAATTATTCAGAGGTGGTTAATGATGCCATCGATGGTTTTAATTATATCGTCAGCTATTGTCCTCAAACGAAAAGCGGTATTTGTTTTACAAATAGAATTAATGGGGCGCCGCAACCAGTGTTGGCCTCAGGCTATTTGTTTAAAGACAATTTGGTATTAACAGATCGCGAAAACAAGAGTTACTGGTCACAAATGCTCCTTAAAGGTATTCGTGGTGGGCAAAAGGAACTTCCTATACAAACTACTTATTCTATTGAAACTACTTGGAAAACGGTAAAAAATTATTTTCCAGAAGCGAAGGTTTATATTCACGATAAATTACAAACCAAAGGAGTTCGAACAGCGAGTAACGGATCTAATCATTTTGGGGTGGTATTAGAAGGCTTGGAAGAACGCATAGAATTGTACAGACATCAATCTTTTGACAAGCTAAGAATCAGGGAAACGACTGTTGGAGGGAAAAACGTCGTAGTTCTCGGGGATAAGGAGAAACAACTATTTACTGCCTTTTACGTGCAGCCCGGAGCAGTGTTTACGTTGAGAAGTGATTTTCCAAATGTGATGTTAGGTACTGATGGAACGGTGTACAACGTTTTTGGAGAAGCCGTTGAAGGCCCTAAAAAAGGTCAGCAATTAGCTTCTCCTAGGTGTTATAATGCCGAGCTTTGGGCGTGGCAATGGTTTTTTGAGCAAACAGCTATTGCTTTTTAAAGACTGTTGTAGTGATTGATGATTTTAATGACATCTGCTTCCTTTTTAAAGGATAATCTATGAGTCTTTACAAAAGCTTTAATTTCTTTTTTGTGAGCTGCCATAAGCTTCATGATTTTCGACTTCTTTAAACTAACTTCAATGAGTTTATCGCCATCTACAGCTACGAAATAGGTTTCTACTTTTAAGTACTTTGCTGGTTTGAGTACTTGATTGGTCATTTTGTTTAGTACAGGTTTTTTTAGTTTTCCACTGTATTTTTTTAATAGGGTTAAGTTCCCTTTAGCCGAGAGTTTTTGATAATAGTTACCATCTATTTGAGTGAATTCGTCTTTATTAATGACGATGCGTTTAAGATTCTCATAAAAGTAAACACTGTCATTACTGATTTTAGATAAGAATTTTTCTTCGTCTAAGTCGTAATTGAGATTGTTGATTTTGAAGGTCTTCCCATTTTCCGTTTCAATAACCGCCGGAAAATTCCAAATTTTATAGAGGTAGAAAGATCCTTCTATTCCGTTAAATGCGTCATTTTTTTTAAAGCTACCGTGATCTGTGCCTTGGAAGGAACCACCTACCATTTGTGGATTAAAGTTGATTACGGAACCTCCGCCTGGTACTTGTTGAGCAAAAGCAGCTGTAGTGAAGGCTAAGGTGAGTGTCATAACAATTGTTAATTTTTTCATGATTAGGGATTTAGTGTGATTTAAAGATACAGAAACTAATCTACATAAGAGTTGTTTTTAACATAGCTTAAAATGAATACGGCTCTTGTAGTTAATGGGTCATCTAAAAGGGGTTACAGAAGTCCGAAAGTCTATAATAAATAATCGGGGGGAAATGGAAAAGAAAAACTCGCCTCTCATAAAACTTAATATGATAAGCGAGCCTATATATAATTAACAGTAACGATCTTCGTATTGAGTTGTTTTTGCTCGTTAACTTAAGGTATTGTAGTAATTGACTATTTTGATGACATCTATTTCGTTGTCATACGATAAGTTGTTTTTGGAAACAAAAGCTTTGATTTCCTTCTTCTTATCGGATAGCGCCTTTAGGATTTTTGACTTTTTCAAGCTCAATTTTACCAGATTGTCTTCACCGTTTTTTTGGACGAAGTACTTTTCTACTTTGACGTATTGAGCAGGTTTTACAATTTGGTTGGTCATTTTGTTCATTACGGGTTTTTTTAGTTTGCCACTAAAATTTTTAAGAAGTACTACAGCTCCCTCATCCGATAGGGTTTGGTAAAATTTGTCATCGATGCTTTTAAAAATGCGATTGTTGATGACTACTCTAGAAAGGTTTTGATAGACGTATACACTGTCTTTGGAAAGCTTGGATAGAAATTTTTCCTCATCGAGATCGAAGTTTAAATTATTAATCTCGTATTTCTTACCAGTTTCCGTTTCAATAGTAGAAGCGTGTGACCACTTTTCGTAGAGGTAGAAACTTCCTAAAACACCGTTAAATTCATCGTTTTTTCTGAAGTATTTGTGGTTGGTGGGTTGTAAGACACCTCCAATCATTTGTGGATTGAAATTAACTTCAGTTTTGATTTTGGGAGGTGGGTTTTGCACCATGATGTTTGTACTGTTTTTTCCTCCTTGGGCATAGCTGAGGTAATGGCTCAAGATAAGCGCTATCACCATCCATGTTTGCTTTTTCATAATTAGTGTTTTAAGTGAATTTTAAATATAAAAAAAACTACCTTTTTTTCAAAAGGTAGTTTTGTATAATGATTTAAAAATCAAGTTCTTATTTGTCCCACCATAATTTAGTGAACAATCCATCAGCACCTTGAGCTGCTACAGCAGCATCGTAGTTTGCTTTGTTTTGTGATGGCTCTGTTGATGGATACGCGTGTCTTACTGGGATAGAAGACCCGTTGATTGCATCAACAGCAGGTGTTAATACTGGGAAATCTAAACGTCTCCACTCTGCCCAAGCCTCATATGGTTGGTAGAATAAAGCTAACCACTTTTGCTCAGCAATTTGGTTCATGGCAGTACCAGCGTTGTAAGCAACACCAGCTCTACCTAAGTACGTAGTTGCGTCAGCAGCAGAAATTCCCCATTGCGTCATAGATGCTTTTACACCATCTTCATAGAAAGTTTGCGCATTTCCAGTGATCCATCCTAACATAACAGCTTCTGCCTTGTTGAAAGAAACCTGAGCATAGGTGAACATTGGTAATGACTTGGTAGAATTTTTAATTAAATCGTTGTTCATGAATGATACAGCGGTGTTAGGAATACTTCCTGCATTCGCCCATCCATAACGCAATCCAACAAAAGTACCAGTAGCAGCTGCTGGAGCTCCAAACTTAGGTAAACGAGGATCGCTTAACGCTTGCATTCTGTTTACAAGTACATCACTTAAACACTCATCTTCTCTTCCTAAATCTACGTAATCATCTTGGTAAGGATTGTCGTATTGATCATCAGAAATACATGGGAACATGATGTTTTCAGCGGCAGAAGTAATTGTTCCAGCGGCCATAGCTTCTTTAAACTTAGTAGCTGCGTAGTCACTAGCACCAGGATATACTTTTGCTAAACGAATTGCCATGTTCATTTTGAACGTATTTGCAAATTTTTTCCACTTAGCCATATCTCCTCCAAAAATGATATCTCCTTGAGGTCCTGCTCCAGCGTCCATTTGTGCTAAAGCTTCGTCTACTTCCTTGAATAAGTCTTTATAGATAAACTCTTGAGTATCGTATTTAGGGTTTGGTTTGTTAATACCACCTAAAGCTTCTGTATAAGGTAACATACCCCATCTGTCAGTCATCCACTGATAGTAGTAAGCTTTCATGATTCTTGCTACAGCCAATTGGTTGTTAGTCGAACCGAAGGCTAAGTATTTTGCAGGGTCTGTAGTGTTTGCATCAATAATAGTCTGTAAGGCTAAAATAGGCTTGTTATAAGCACTTGTAGTTCCTTGTTGTCCAGTACCACTACCTACCACATTCCAGTTGAAGTTGATCGTTTGGTAACGAGATTCTTCAGTATATTGAGTTTGTGACAAGTGTTGCACGTATAACGATGGTGTCGCTGTACCTACTAAACTTAAGGTTCCTACTAATTTTGCTTGACTCGCCGTTAATAAAGACGATGGTACCGTTACTGACGGGTTGTTTAAGTTGTCGTCAGTATTTTCAAAATCATATGATTTACAGCTAACACCTAGGGCTAAAAGAGCTGATAGGACAATAGCTTTATATGCTGTTTTTTTCATTTCTTTAAATTTTTATTTAATTAAAATCTAACTTTAATGTTCATACCAAAAGTTCTTGCACTTGGTAATTGTCCTCCTTCTGTCCATCTAAATCCGTTTCCAGCACCTGAACCTCCGTTAGAGTTTTCTAATTCTGAAGGGTCGATACCTGGAATCTCTGAATAGATCAACCAAAGGTTGTTAGCAAATAAGTTTACAGAAATATTTTCGATAGGAGTGTTCTCGAACATTTTTGAAGAGAAAGTATATCCTAAAGATAATTGTCTTAATTTGATGTAAGAAGCATCGTGGATCCATCTTTCGTGTAAAGCGAATAAACTGTGGTTATACGTTTTAGCCTCTACATAGTATGAAACAGGGTTTCCTGATGCGTCAACACCTTCTACCAATTGACCTCCTGAGTTACTAGCTGCATTGTTTGCAGGTAATACAGTATATGGGTTACCAGTAGCTGGGTCAATAGTTGATCCGTTAGCAGCAACTAATCCGTCACGTACAGGGTTTCCTAAAGCGTTGTTTCCAACAGTTCCAGCACCTAATCCAGAGTAGTGGTTAAACATGTCTGTTACTGAGAAGTACTTTCCACCTTTTTGGAAATCGATGTTGAAAGTTAAGTTAATTCCTTTGTAAGTGAAAGAGTTTGTTAAACCTCCAGTAAAGTCAGGTAATAAGTTACCTAAGTATTGGTTTTGGTCAAAGGCGTATGAACCATTAGAGTTAATCACTGCGTTTCCGTTAGCGTCTCTTCTGATTTTTCTACCGTAGAAAGCACCCCACTCTTGTCCAGTTCTAGCTTCTAATGTTAAACCTCTCCAAGATGATACTAATACTTCAGTAGTTACTCCAGGGTATAATTCGTCTACTTGTCTCTTTAATGTTGCAACGTTGATTCCAACATCCCAAGTAATATCGTCTGTTTTGATAGGAGTACCAGTTAAGGCTAATTCAATACCCTTAGATGAGAATTTTCCTGAGTTAACTGTTGCAGAAGTAAATCCAGTAGATCCAGATAACGGCACGTTAATAGGTAAGTTAACGTCTTTTCTGTCGAAGTACGTGAAGTCAACTCCTAAACGGCTGTTGAAGAACTTTAATTCTGTACCGATTTCTAATTCCTGACGAGTACCTCCTTCAATTAAAGGATTCGCTTGGTTAGCAGATGGGAATAATGGTGTTACTCCATTGTATGAACCACCAGTTTGGTAAACAACTTTTGTAGCGTTGATAGCAGGGAAACTTGGCGCTTCTGCATATCCAACACGTAACTTACCAAAGCTCAATGCGTCAAAGTCAATAACTTTGTCAAATAAGAAACTCAAAGATCCACCGTACGTTAATACGCGGTTGTTGTCTGGAGTAGCGGTAGAGTTCCAGTCAGAACGTAAAGTACCGTCTAAGTATAACATGTCTTTATATCCAAAAGATGCTGTAGCGAATAAACCGCGGTTCTTTCTGTTGAATTCTCTGTTTGTGTAAACAGGTCTATCCTTAGAAGAAGCTACTGTGTAGATTCCAGGAATAGTTAATCCACCACTAGAAGCTCCAGTGATATATCTGTTTTGGAAAGTTCTTAATTCCGTACCAACCGAAGCAGTTAAGTCTAAATCTTCAGTTAAGTCTTTCGTATACGTTGCCATTGCAAATACCTCCGTAGAGCTAATTGTTTGGTCAGTTTCAGTGAATGACGTTTGGTTTAATCCACCAAATGCTACACGTGCATCGCTCTTGTAAGAGTTTACAGTTCTTCTTAATTCAGCGTTAAGTGTGATATCATCCGTTAACTTGAAGTTCAATCCAACGTTACCAAAAGTAGCGTTTTTAGTTTGGTGCTTTAAGTTTTGGTTTACTTCAAAATAAGGAGAATCCCAATATTGAGGAGCTAAGTTAGAAGTACTTCTGATGTTCCAAGTGTAGAAGTTTCCGTTTTGGAAGTAGTTGTCTCTTAAACGATTCATGTCTAACTGTCTTTGGAACCATTGGTTAAAGTTAGATCCGATACCGTTATATCTACCTACAGGATCATTTACTGTATGTCTGTATTGGTAGTTCAAGTTCGTGTATACTTCTAATTTTTCAGAAATATCAAAGCTAGCACTTGTGCTGATTTGCTTTAAGTTTCTTTCTGAGTTTGGCACAATCCCTTCGATATCTACGTTTCTTAAGATTGTTTTGATGTTGTATCCATCTCCACCTTTTGAAAAGTTAACAGAGGTGTTCGATGTAATTCCAGTTTCGAAGAAGTTCTGAACGTTATTTGGATTTGCAGACCAAGGTCTTAACTCTCCAAATTCCGCTGAGTTAGGAATCCAAGAATCCCAGTGTCTAACTAATCTTCCGTCTAATCTTGGTCCCCAAGATTCGTCAGCTGCGTAGTTAGGGATTAATTGACCTCCTTGAGTAGAAAAAGTTTGTGTGTATCCACCACCGTACTCATTTTGGTACTCAGGTAAAATGTATACGTTAGAAACTTGAATAGATTGGTCTACAGTAACTGCAGTTTTTCCATTCTTAGCTCTCTTCGTAGTAATTACAACAACCCCGTTTTTACCAATCGGTCCGTATAGTGCAGTAGCACCACTACCTTTAAGTACGTTTAACGTTTCGATATCATCGATGTTGATGTCAGCAGAACTATCTACTTTTACTCCATCCACAACGTATAATAAATCACTTTCACCTCTTAAACGGATTAAAGCATTACCAAAACCAGAACTCGGTGCACCTAACATTTGAACCCCTGCTACTTTACCAGCGATTGAATTGTTAATGTCAACTTCTCTCGTTTGTGTTAATTGCTCTCCCTTTACAGATTGCTGTGCGAAACCTAAACTTTTAGCTTCTCTTTTAATACCTAATGCAGTAACTACTACTTCATCAAGTACGTTGTCACTAGCCATAGCAACATTAATCGTGTTTGACGCTCCAACTGTTCTTTCTACAGTCTTCATCCCAACAAAACTGAATACAAGAATGTCTCCTGTAGCTGCTTTGATTGAGTATTTACCGTCAAAATCCGTTTCTGTTCCTTGGGTAGTCCCTTTCTTTAACACAGTAACTCCAGGTAATGGCCCAGATTCATCCGAAACCGTCCCTGAAATCGTTTTTTCTTGTGCAAATGAAATTTGCACAATCAACGCTAGTAGTAGCGTTAAAATTCCATTAAACTTTGTTTTCATTGCGTAATTGTTTGAATTATTTGGCTCAAAAGTCTTAAATAAAACTTAAAAAAACAACATTTTTGTTAACTAATTATTAATTAAAGTGAGAAGCGTTGTCTTTGTTGGGTTTTGCTAGGTGTTTTGGGTGTTTTTTTGAGATTTTGTTAAAAAAACACGTGTTGATTGAGAGCTGTGGTGTTTTTTAACAGAATAAGGGCGGAAGACTTTGTTTTTTATGTTCGCTCTTAAAAGGCCGTTAAGCCCAGTGATGATAAGGGTTTCAAAAGGAAATAAGTAGATTTTACCGAATTTAGGGGTTCAGTATTCGATTCTAACATTTGTTTCTTTTTTTAAAAGAAATTGATAATTTTAATATTTAGAAATGATTTTTTGAAATCAAAAGAATCGTCACTCGTTTTACCGATTGCGTAGGAGATCGAAAGTAGTGTGTTGTTGCGCTGCTGTTTGTAGCCCAGGCCAAGCCCAAGGGCAGATTTGTAGTTGGCCCCTGATTTGTAATACGCAATGTCTGTGATGCTGTACAGAATTTGATTGGGACTCACTAAAAATTGGTATTCTGTTTGTAAGCTGGCAAACAAATGAGTGAAAATGCTCTGTTCGTTGAATCCGCGTAGGCTGTTAATGCCTCCCATACGGAAGAGCTCGTTGTTAAACAAGTTGGGACTGCGAAGGTATCCGCTCCTGCCTTTGGTGAGTATGGCGTTTTTTTCATTGATTTCAAACCAAGCACTTCCCTCAGCTACCAATTTGTATTGACGTGTATTACCGCGGCTTCCTATTGCTGGATTGACAATTAAGCTGTGTTTGTACGGACTCCATAAAAAGTTTTCGTTAGGGAGCTGATAAGCTACAAGGGCACCTATAAATTGACTGTTAAAAGAAGCCAAAGCGTTGTTTTGATTCCCCGTTGGAAGCAGTGTTTCGGTAGATTCTTGTTGTTCATAGCTTAGACCAACTTGCGTTTTTGGGTTGAGCTGATGTGTCAAAGCAGTGTTGAATTTAGAATTCACAAAACTGGAGTCTTGCCGATGGATGCTGAATTGGAGTCGAGCACTAATGGAACTGTTAAAAAGATACGGGATATCTGTACGCAATGAAAAATTCTGGTTGCTGTTAAACGACTTCCAGTTCAATCGAAATTGTTCACCGGTATTTAATATGTTGTTTAGTTGTAAATCGAGATGTCCGTTTAATTGGATGCCAGAAGACTTGGGTTTAGAGCCTAAGTTGAGCATTCCGTCAATGCTATTGTGTTGTTTTTTTTCTAGGTAAAGATAAACTACTGTTGAATCTTTTGAAAATAGCAGTGCTGGGGTTTTAATTGACTTGCTAAAATTCAGGTTGTTTAAACGTTTGTGTATTCGTTGTAGTTCTTTTTTACTCACAATTTTTCCGGGAGTAAGGGCTATTCGATGTTTGAGGAAAGACCTCGGGAAGTTTTCGTAACCTTTAATAGTTATTTTATCGAGATGACGACGCGTTTGGTTGCTAATGGTCAGCGTGGCTTCTAAACAGTTGTTGTGTATGCGAATATCGGTGAGTTGAAGCTTAGCAAATGACTCTCCTAGGGCATCACGTGCAATCGTTTGTTCTCGTAAAAAGGGAGAAACTTTCTCCATGGGCATTTCGTAATACTTTTGTTGCCATTTTATTTTAGCGCGAGGCACTCTTTGACCGAGTGTGACGATGATTTTTGTGGTATCGCTGTGTTGTAGAATTTTAAAATCGGAATTGAAATACCCTTGACGTTGAAGTGTTGCATGGGTTTTTTGAAGGTGGGAGCTAAGTTGCTTTTTATCAATCGATTTTTGTGTGAGCTTCAGGCTGTCCAGTACAGTTTGATGTATTGGGTTTTTTGTTTGTATGAGCAAGGGAGATTCTTGGCTGTAACAGAGAAAGGAGCTCAAAAAAAACAAGAGGAAGAGGGCTATGCGATTCAAAAAACTAAAATTAGATATTTCAACAAGGCGAAGGTACATGAATATTAACTAAATGTGATGTTTTTATTGAGTTGATTAAAAATAACTTAGCACGATTTGATAAATTGAAAAAATATCGTACATTTGCGCACTCTTTAAAATAAGAGAATTATTTAGTACAAACGAAAAATAGTAATTAATTAGTATGCCAACTATTCAACAATTAGTTCGTAAAGGAAGAACCAAAATAACTAAGAAGAGTAAATCGGCTGCTTTGATGGCATGTCCTCAAAGACGTGGAGTTTGTACGCGTGTATATACTACAACACCAAAGAAACCTAACTCAGCAATGCGTAAAGTTGCTCGTGTTAGATTGACAAATGGTAACGAGATTAACGCGTACATCCCAGGTGAAGGACACAACCTTCAGGAGCACTCGATAGTATTAGTTAGAGGTGGAAGGGTAAAAGATTTACCAGGTGTTAAATATCACATTGTTCGTGGTGCATTAGATACTGCAGGTGTTGAGGGAAGAACTCAACGTAGATCTAAGTACGGAGCAAAACGCCCTAAAGACAAAAAGTAAAAATAATTAGTAACTTTTTTAATGTAAAGACATGAGGAAAAGAAGAGCTAAAAAAAGAGTTCTTTTACCGGATCCAAGATTTAATGATCAGTTAGTAACACGTTTTGTGAACAACCTAATGTGGGACGGTAAAAAATCAGTAGCATTCAAAGTATTTTACGATGCAATTGATATCGTAAACGAAAAAAAGACTGACGAAGAGAAGTCAGCTTTAGAAGTTTGGAAAGATGGTTTATCAAATGTGATGCCACACGTAGAGGTTCGTTCTCGTCGTGTAGGTGGGGCAACTTTTCAGATTCCAATGCAAATTCGTCCAGACCGTAAGGTTTCAATGGCGATTAAGTGGATGATTTCTTACGCTCGTAAGCGTAATGAGAAGACAATGGCACAACGTTTAGCTGCTGAGATTTTAGCTGCTGCTAAAGAAGAAGGTGCTGCTGTTAAGAAAAGAGTTGATACGCATAAAATGGCTGAAGCAAACAAAGCATTCTCACACTTTAGATTTTAATAACCATGGGTAGAGATTTAAAATACACAAGAAACATTGGTATTGCTGCGCACATTGATGCCGGTAAAACAACTACAACTGAGCGTATCCTTTATTATACAGGAGTGTCTCATAAAATTGGAGAAGTGCACGATGGTGCTGCTACTATGGACTGGATGGAGCAGGAGCAAGAAAGAGGTATTACCATTACTTCTGCTGCGACAACTTGTACGTGGAACTTCCCAACTGAAAACGGAAAGCCAACAGCTGACGCTAAAGGATATCACTTCAATATTATTGATACTCCAGGTCACGTTGACTTTACAGTAGAGGTAAACCGTTCATTACGTGTGTTAGACGGATTAGTGTTCTTATTCTCTGCAGTTGATGGGGTAGAGCCACAGTCTGAAACTAACTGGAGACTTGCTGATAACTACAAAGTTCCACGTATGGGATTTGTAAACAAGATGGACCGTCAAGGGTCTAACTTCTTAGCGGTATGTCAGCAGGTTAAAGATATGTTAGGATCTAACGCGGTGCCTATCGTATTAAATATCGGTGATGAGGCTGATTTTAAAGGAATCGTTGATTTAGTAAAGAACCGTGCTATCGTATGGCACGATGAGACTCAAGGGTCTACTTTTGACGTAATCGACATTCCAGAAGATTTAAAAGAAGAAGCAAGAGAGTTACGTGGTAAACTTATTGAAGAGGTTGCTGCTTATGACGAAAACTTGTTAGAGAAATTCATGGAGGATGAGGATTCTATCACTGAAGATGAAATCCACGCTGCCTTACGCGCTGCCGTAATGGACATGTCTATCATTCCTATGGTTTGTGGTTCTGCATTTAAAAACAAAGGAGTTCAGTTCTTATTAGACGCTGTTTGTCGTTATTTACCTTCACCAGTAGATAAGGAAGCGATCGTAGGAACAGACCCTAACACTGACGAGTCTATTTCTCGTAAGCCAGATGTAAAAGAGCCATTTGCTGCATTAGCATTTAAGATTGCTACGGATCCTTTCGTAGGACGTTTAGCATTCTTCCGTGCCTATTCAGGACGTTTAGATGCAGGTTCGTACGTGTTAAACAACCGTTCTGGTAAAAAAGAGCGTATCTCACGTATCTACCAAATGCACTCGAACAAACAAAATGCATTAGATTTTATTGAAGCTGGAGATATTGGAGCTGCTGTAGGATTTAAGGATATTAAAACTGGAGATACTTTATCTGATGAAAAAGCGCCTATCGTTTTAGAATCAATGGACTTCCCAGATCCTGTAATCGGTATCGCTGTAGAGCCAAAAACAAAAGCTGATGTAGATAAATTAGGAATTGCTTTAGCTAAATTAGCTGAGGAAGATCCAACATTTACAGTGAAAACTGACGAAGCTTCAGGGCAAACAGTTATCTCTGGAATGGGAGAGTTGCACTTAGATATTATCGTTGACCGTTTAAAGCGTGAGTTTAAGGTTGAGGTAAGTCAAGGACAACCACAAGTAGAGTACAAAGAAGCATTAACAGCTACTGCTGAACACAGAGAGGTTTACAAAAAGCAATCTGGTGGACGTGGAAAGTTTGCGGATATTGTATTTACTATGGAGCCAGCAGAAGAAGGAACTCAAGGATTGGTATTCGAATCTATCATTAAAGGTGGAAACGTACCAAAAGAATTCGTTCCTTCAGTAGAAAAAGGATTCAAGGAAGCAATGAAAAATGGTCCTTTAGCTGGATACGAAATGGATTCGATGAAGATTACTTTAAAGGATGGATCTTTCCACCCTGTAGATTCGGATCAATTATCGTTCGAATTAGCGGCTAAATTAGGTTATAAGGCTGCAGCTAAAGCTGCACGTGCTGTAATCATGGAGCCAATGATGAAGTTAGAGGTGTTAACTCCTGAAGAAAACATGGGAGACATCGTAGGAGACTTAAACAGAAGACGTGGACAAGTAAACGACATGAGTGACCGTAACGGTTCGAAGGTTGTAAAGGCTATCGTTCCATTATCAGAGATGTTCGGATATGTAACTTCGTTACGTACGTTATCTTCTGGTAGAGCAACGTCTACTATGGAGTTCTCTCACTATGCTGAGACACCTCAAAATATTGCAGAGGAAGTAATCGCTAATGCTAAAGGTTAATTAAGATGAGTCAAAAAATTAGAATTAAATTAAAATCTTACGACTATAACTTAGTTGACAAGTCAGCTGAGAAGATCGTAAAGACTGTAAAGAGTACTGGAGCGGTAGTTAATGGACCAATTCCGTTACCAACTCATAAAAAGATTTTCACTGTTTTACGTTCACCACACGTAAACAAAAAGTCAAGAGAGCAATTTCAATTATCTGCTTACAAGCGTTTGTTAGATATCTATAGTTCTTCTTCGAAAACTATTGATGCTTTAATGAAACTCGAGTTACCAAGTGGAGTTGAAGTTGAGATCAAAGTCTAAGTAATTGAATAACTTTCGGTTTAATTTTGTTAAACCGAAAGTTTTTTATATTTTTGCACACCGAATTACGATTCTGTGTGCTTATTTTATACACTGAATTTGAATTCAGTAGACATGTCCGGAGGGTTTCGCGAAGGAAAAACGGTAAAACACTAGAAGAGCTAAAAAGGTGTTTTACGCTCTTTTTTTAGTTTAAATCTAACTCGGTATGTCGCCCGAAACTTTTGTTTCAAACAAATCATTTATTAATAGACGCGCTGGATAGAAAAAAATAGTATCTAATCGTCTGAAAACTTACAAATATGTCTGGGTTAATAGGAAGAAAAGTAGGAATGACCAGCTTATTCGACGAAAACGGGAAGAACATTCCTTGTACAGTAATCGAAGCAGGTCCTTGCGTAGTTACCCAAGTCAGAACCGAAGAGGTTGATGGCTACAACGCTTTACAACTTGGTTTCGATGACAAAAAAGCCAAAAGCTCTAACAAAGCTTTAGATGGTCACTTCAAAAAAGCAGGTACTACTGCTAAAAGAAAGGTTGTTGAATTCCAAGGATTCGAAGGTGAGTACAATTTAGGTGACTCAATTACAGTTGATTTCTTTGCTGAAGGAGAATTCGTTGATGTTTCAGGAATTTCTAAAGGTAAAGGATTTCAAGGGGTTGTTAAACGTCATGGTTTTGCCGGAGTAGGACAAGCTACTCACGGTCAACATAACCGTTTAAGAGCGCCTGGTTCAATTGGTGCAGCTTCATATCCTGCAAGAGTATTCAAAGGAATGCGCATGGCAGGAAGAATGGGAGGAGACAAAGTTAAAGTTCAAAATTTAAGAGTATTAAAAGTAGTTCCTGAAAAGAACCTTATCGTTGTGAAAGGTGCGATTCCAGGACACAAGAACTCTTATGTAACTATCGAGAAATAATGAAAGTAGCAGTATTAGATATCACAGGAAAAGATACTGGTAGAAAAGTTGAACTTTCTAGCGAAGTATTCGGTATTGAGCCAAACGACCACGCAATCTATTTAGATGTTAAGCAGTATTTGGCGAATCAGAGACAAGGAACTCACAAAGCTAAAGAGCGTGGTGAGATCACTGGATCTACCAGAAAGATTAAAAAACAAAAAGGTACAGGTACAGCTCGTGCGGGTAGTATCAAATCTCCAGTTTTTAGAGGTGGTGGACGTATCTTCGGTCCAAGACCAAGAAACTATTCTTTCAAATTAAACAAGAACTTAAAGCGTTTAGCTCGTAAATCAGCTTTAAGTATTCAAGCAAAAGATAACAATTTAGTAGTAATTGAAGACTTCAACTTCGAGGCTCCAAAAACTAAAGAATTCGTTAAGGTATTAAAAGCTTTAGAATTAGATACTAAAAAATCTTTATTCGTAGTTGGAGAAGAGAGTCAAAATGTGTACTTATCATCTCGTAACTTAGAGAAATCTAAAGTGGTTAAGGCTACAGGAGTAAATACTTACAGCGTATTAAACGCAAACAAAGTTGTTATTGCTGAGAGCACATTAGAAGGAATTGAATCTAATTTAAGTAAATAGGGAACGAAATGAGTATTTTAATTAAACCTATTATTACGGAAAAAGCTACAAATGAAAGCGAAGTATTCAACCGTTTTACATTTGTTGTAAATAAGAAGGCTAACAAAGTTGAAATCAAAGGAGCTGTTGAAGCTACTTATGGTGTAGCAGTAAAGTCTGTACGTACAATGAACCATCCAGCAGAAAGAAAGACTAAATACACTAAGAAAGGTTTAGTTTCTGGATTAACTAGTGGGTACAAGAAAGCTGTAGTTCAGTTAGCAGAAGGTGAAACTATTGATTTTTATAACAATCTTTAAGAAAAGACAGAATGTCAGTTAGAAAATTAAAACCAATAACACCAGGTCAGCGTTTTAGAGTTGTAAATGGGTTCGACACCATTACTACTGATAAGCCGGAGAAATCATTATTAGCTCCGAAAAAACGATCTGGAGGTCGAAACAATCAGGGAAGAATGACTACTCGTAACATCGGGGGAGGTCACAAACAAAAATACCGTATCATCGACTTTAAAAGAGCGAAAGACGGTATCCCAGCAACAGTAAAAACTATTGAGTACGATCCAAACCGTACAGCGTTTATCGCATTAGTAGTTTATGCTGATGGAGAAAAACGTTATGTAATTGCACAAAACGGATTAAAAGTAGGTCAAAAAATCGTTTCAGGATCAGAAGCAACTCCAGATGTTGGAAATGCAATGTTCTTAAGTGATATTCCATTAGGAACTACAATTTCATGTATCGAATTACGCCCAGGTCAAGGTGCTGTTATGGCTCGTTCAGCTGGATCTTTTGCACAGTTAATGGCAAGAGATGGTAAGTATGCTACTGTAAAGTTACCTTCTGGTGAAACGAGATTAATCTTGTTAACTTGTAAAGCAACGATCGGGGTTGTGTCTAACTCTGACCACCAATTGTTAGTATCAGGTAAAGCTGGTAGAAGCAGATGGTTAGGTAGAAGACCAAGAACGAATGCTGTAAGAATGAACCCAGTTGATCACCCAATGGGTGGTGGTGAAGGACGTTCTTCAGGAGGACACCCTAGATCTAGAAACGGAATCCCAGCGAAAGGATTTAAGACTAGATCGAAAACTAAAGCTAGTAACAAGTATATTATCGAACGTAGAAAGAAATAATAAGTCATGGCAAGATCATTAAAAAAAGGACCGTACGTTCACTATAAATTAGAGAAAAAAGTCTTAGCTAACGTTGAAACTGAAAGTAAGTCAGTGATCAAAACTTGGTCTAGAGCAAGTATGATTACTCCTGATTTCGTTGGACAAACAATCGCTGTGCACAACGGACGTCAGTTTGTACCAGTATACGTTACTGAGAACATGGTAGGTCATAAATTAGGAGAATTTTCACCAACACGTTCGTTTAGAGGGCACGCTGGTGCAAAAAATAAAGGAAAAAAATAGTAGGAAATTATGGGAATTCGTAAAAAAGAAATGGCGAGGAAGCTTAAAGAAGAGCGCAAACAAAAAGCGTTTGCTAAGCTTACTAACTGTCCTACATCACCAAGAAAGATGCGTTTAGTTGCTGATTTAGTAAGAGGTGTTGAAGTTGAAAAAGCTTTACAGATCTTAAAGTTTAGCCCTAAAGAAGCATCTCGTAACTTAGAAAAGTTATTATTATCTGCTATTGCTAACTGGCAAGCGAAAAACGAAGACGCTAGCATCGAAGACGCTGGATTATTTGTAAAGTCGATTTGTGTGGATAGCGCAGGAATGTTAAAGAGATTAAGACCAGCTCCACAAGGACGTGCACACAGAATTAGAAAACGTTCTAATCACGTAACTTTAGAGTTAGGAACTAAAAATAACAGTAATTAATCAAAGTAGAAATGGGACAAAAAACAAATCCAATAGGAAATCGTTTAGGAATTATCAGAGGATGGGAATCTAACTGGTACGGTGGAAATGACTACGGAGATAAGATTGCTGAAGACAATAAGATAAGAAAGTATATCAATGCTCGTTTATCTAAAGCAAGTGTTTCTCGTGTAATTATTGAGCGTACTTTAAAACTTGTAACCGTTACTATCACTACAGCACGTCCAGGTATCATCATTGGTAAAGGAGGTCAAGAGGTAGACAGGTTGAAAGAGGAGCTCAAGAAGATTACTGGTAAGGAAATTCAAATCAATATTTTCGAAATCAAACGTCCAGAATTAGACGCTAAATTAGTAGCTGCTAGTATTGCACGTCAAATCGAAAACAGAATTTCATACAAGAGAGCTACGAAGATGGCAATCGCTGCTGCTATGCGTATGAACGCTGAAGGTATCAAGGTACAATTATCAGGTCGTTTAAACGGAGCTGAGATGGCGCGTTCTGAGCACTATAAAGAAGGTAGAATTCCTCTATCTACGTTCAGAGCAGATATCGATTATGCACTTGTTGAATCACATACTACATACGGAAGAATTGGTGTGAAAGTATGGATAATGAAAGGTGAGGTTTATGGAAAGCGCGAGTTATCACCATTAGTTGGATTATCTAAGCAAAAAGGAGGTAATTCAAAAGGTGGAGGAAAGCGTCAACCTCGCAGAAGAAAATAATTTTTTTAAAAGAAATTAAACATGTTACAGCCAAAAAGAGTAAAATTCCGTAGAGTTCAGAAAGGCAAGGGTAATATGAGTGGTAACTCTGGTAGAGGTACGCAACTTTCTAACGGAACGTTTGGTATCAAATCATTAGACCAGAACTTACTTACTTCACGCCAAATTGAGGCGGCTCGTATCGCGGCAACTCGTTATATGAAAAGAGAGGGGCAACTTTGGATTAAAATTTTCCCAGACAAGCCAATTACTAAGAAACCATTAGAGGTACGTATGGGTAAAGGTAAAGGTGCACCTGATCATTTTGTTGCAGTAGTAAAACCAGGTAGAATTTTGTTTGAAGTTGGTGGTGTACCAATGGAAATCGCAAAAGAAGCTTTACGTTTAGCTGCACAGAAACTTCCAGTGAAAACGAAGTTTGTGATTGCAAGAGATTACGATTATAACGCTTAATTCTATAGACAATGAAACAATCAGAAATTAAAGAATTATCAACAGCTGACTTACAAGACAAGCTAGGAGCGTTGAAGAAAAATTATACTGATCTTAAGATGGCACACGCCATAACTCCTTTGGAGAACCCATTAGAGTTACGTAGCTTAAGAAAAACTGTAGCAAGAATTGCTACAGAGTTAACAAAAAGAGAATTACAATAATTCTAGTCAGTTTTAAAGATGGAAAAAAGAAATCTTAGAAAAGAAAGAATAGGTGTTGTATCAAGTAACAAAATGGAGAAGTCTATTGTTGTTAACGAGGTAAAAAGAGTAAAGCACCCTATGTACGGAAAGTTCGTTTTGAAAACGAAGAAGTACGTTGCACATGACGAGAATAACGATTGCAACATTGGAGATACTGTTAAAATAATGGAAACTCGTCCATTAAGTAAATCTAAGCGTTGGAGATTAGTAGAAATCCTAGAAAGAGCTAAATAATATGTTACAAACAGAATCAAGATTAAAAGTAGCAGACAACACTGGAGCTAAAGAGGTTTTAGTGATTAGAGTTTTAGGAGGAACAAAAAAGCGTTACGCTAGCGTTGGAGATAAGATCGTTGTTACGGTAAAGTCTGCAACTCCAAACGGAACTGTAAAGAAAGGTCAAGTTTCTCGTGCAGTTGTTGTTCGTACTAAGAAGGAAGTTAGACGTAAAGACGGTTCATATATCAGATTTGATGACAATGCTTGTGTATTATTAAATCCTTCTGAAGAGATGAGAGGTACACGTGTATTCGGTCCTGTGGCTCGTGAATTACGTGATAAGCAATTTATGAAGATCGTATCATTAGCACCTGAAGTGCTTTAAAATCGAGTGTAAGATGAAGAAGTTCAAAATCAAATCAGGTGATACTGTTAAAGTTATAGCAGGTGATCACAAAGGATCTGAAGGAAAGGTTTTACGTATCCTTAAAGATGTGGATAGAGTAGTAGTAGAAGGGGTAAACATGGTGTCTAAGCACACGAAACCTAGCGCTACTAACCCACAAGGAGGTATCGTAAAAAAGGAAGCACCTTTACATATTTCTAACGTAGCTTTAGTGGAAAACGGTGAAGCAGTTCGCGTTGGTTACAAAATGGAAGGTGATAAGAAAGTGAGATTTTCAAAAAAATCAGATAAAGCTATATAACCATGAGTTACGTACCAAGATTAAAAGAAGAGTACAAGAGCCGAGTAATTAGTGCTCTTACTGAGGAATTCGGTTATAAGAATGTAATGCAAGTACCTAAATTACAAAAGATCGTTGTATCGAAAGGTGTAGGTGCTGCAATTGCTGATAAGAAATTAATTGAATATGCCATTGACGAGTTAACTACGATTACAGGTCAAAAAGCAGTACCAACTATTTCGAAAAAAGACGTTGCAAACTTCAAATTACGTAAAGGGATGCCAATCGGGGCAAAAGTTACGTTACGTGGAGATATCATGTACGAATTTTTAGACAGATTAGTAACTGCTTCATTGCCACGTGTAAGAGATTTCGACGGAATCAAGGCAAATGGTTTTGATGGTAGAGGTAATTACAACTTAGGAATTACTGAACAAATCATCTACCCAGAGATTAATATTGATCAAGTGAAGAAAATTAGCGGTATGGATATTACTTTTGTAACATCTGCTACTACTGATAAAGAAGCGAAATCATTATTAGGAGAATTAGGTTTACCATTTAAAAAGAATCAATAAGATGGCTAAAGAATCAATGAAAGCGCGTGAGCGTAAAAGAGCTAAGATGGTAGAGAAGTACGCTGAGAAAAGAAAGGCTTTAAAAGAAGCTGGAGATTACGAAGCGTTACAGAAATTACCAAAGAATGCATCTCCAATTAGAAAGCACAACCGTTGTAAATTAACGGGACGTCCTAAAGGGTATATGCGTCAGTTCGGTATTTCACGTGTTACTTTCCGTGAAATGGCTAACCAAGGGTTAATCCCAGGAGTTAAAAAGGCAAGCTGGTAGAAAGTTTTCCTTATGCTAAAAAGCTTTAAATAGGTGTACAACGCAAGTTGTGCACCTATTTTTTTTGAACTACACCTCGTTTAAAGGGTTTCAAATCGGTGTGGATTTCGGTTGTGCGAGCTGTGATCGTGAGCCAATAAATTAAGAGTCAAAACGATAATTGACAAAATGGTTTGAAATCCGAAAACTTTGTGTATATTTGCAAACTGTTTTTCGTAGGGTAAATTACGCCTTGTCGAAAACGTTGACAAAAATAAGTATTAACTGGTTTCAGGTTTAGTAGTTACGATTTTTCGTAGGAACTATAGAAACTGCTAAAAACCAAAACCGCAAATTAATTAATTATGTACACAGATCCTATCGCGGATTTTCTAACTCGTGTGAGAAATGCAATTGGTGCAGGACACAGAGTGGTTGAAGTTCCTGCTTCAAAATTGAAGAAGGAGATGACCAAAATTTTATTCGATCAAGGGTACATTTTAAGTTATCAATTTAATGATGAGACTGTTCAAGGTACCATCAAGATAGCTTTAAAGTACGACAGAGCGACTAAAGAGTCGGTTATTAGAAAAATTCAAAGAGTATCAACACCAGGTTTACGTAAGTACGTTGGTTCGAAAGAAATGCCAAGAGTACTTAACGGATTGGGGATTGCTATCGTGTCTACATCGAAAGGTGTAATGACAAACAAGAAAGCTCGTCAAGAAAATGTAGGTGGAGAGGTTTTATGTTACGTTTACTAAAATCACAGTTGTAAGATGAGTAGAATAGGAAAAAATCCAATCGCATTGCCACAAGGTGTTGAAGTAAAAGTAGACGGAAACGTGGTTACAGTAAAAGGGAAGTTAGGAGAGTTATCTCAAGAGTTGACTGCTGGAATTACTGTAAAAATTGAAGATGGTATCATCACTGTAGAGAGACCATCAGACGGTAAAGATCAAAGAGCTGCTCACGGGTTGTACCGTGCTTTAATCAACAACATGATTGAAGGAGTTACTAAAGGTTTTACCAAAGAACTAGAATTAGTTGGTGTAGGTTATAGAGCTTCTAACCAAGGTCAAAAATTAGATTTAGCTTTAGGTTTTTCTCATAACATCGTATTAGAATTAGCTCCTGAAGTTAAGATAGAGACTGTATCTGAAAAAGGTAAGAACCCTATCGTTAAGTTGACTTCACACGACAAGCAATTAGTTGGTCAGGTAGCAGCAAAAATCCGTTCTTTCCGTAAGCCAGAGCCTTACAAAGGAAAAGGAATTAAGTTTGTAGGAGAAGTATTAAGAAGAAAAGCAGGTAAATCTGCATAATAACTAAGAAAATATTATTATGGCATTATCAAAGCTTGAAAGAAGACAACGCATTAAGTATAGAATTAGAAAAATTATTTCTGGTACTGCTGCAAAGCCAAGATTATCGGTTTTTAGAAGTAACAAAGAGATCTATGCTCAAATTATAGACGATGTTGCTGGTGTTACTTTAGCATCTGCTTCATCAAGAGACAAGGAGATTGCATCTGGTTCTAAAGCAGAAGCTGCTACAGCTGTAGGGAAAACTATCGCTGAAAAAGCTTCAAAAGCTGGCATCACTACTGTTGCTTTTGATCGTAACGGGTATTTATACCACGGGAGAGTTAAAGTATTAGCAGACGCTGCAAGAGAAGCTGGTTTAAAATTTTAAGAAATTATATTATGTTAGGATATAAAAACGTAGAAAGAGTAAAACCAAGCGGATTAGAGCTTGTAGATAAATTAGTAGGAGTTCAACGTGTTACTAAAGTAACTAAGGGTGGTAGAGCTTTTGGTTTTTCTGCAATTGTTGTTGTAGGAGATGGTAACGGAGTTGTAGGACACGGATTAGGGAAATCTAAAGACGTTTCTTCTGCAATTGCTAAAGCAGTAGAAGATGCAAAGAAAAACTTAGTTCGCATTCCTATCTTAGATGGAACTTTACCTCACGAGCAAAAAGGTAAATTCGGTGGAGCTAAAGTATTTATCAAGCCAGCTTCACACGGTACCGGAGTTATTGCAGGGGGTGCTGTACGTTCTGTATTAGAATCAGTAGGAATTAAAGACGTATTATCGAAGTCTCAAGGTTCTTCTAACCCTCACAACGTAGTAAAGGCTACTTTTGACGCTTTATTACAATTACGTAGTGCTGAGACCATCGCTAAGCAAAGAGGTATCTCTTTAGATAAAGTATTTAACGGTTAATTTTTAAGAGGATGAGTAAGATTAGAGTTACACAAGTAAAAAGCCAAATAGGTCGCCTTAAAAATCAAAAATTGACGTTAGAGGCCTTAGGATTACGTAAGATGAATCAAACTGTAGAGCACAACGCTACACCTACAGTTTTAGGAATGGTAAAAAAAGTTCAACACTTAGTTTCTGTAGAAGAAATTAAATAAGATATTATAAGATGAGTTTACATAACTTAAAACCAGCAGCTGGATCAACTAAAAGCGGTAAGCGTATCGCTCGTGGTGAAGGTTCTGGTCACGGAGGAACTTCGACAAGAGGTCACAAAGGAGCTAAATCTCGTTCAGGATATTCTAGAAAGATTGGATTTGAAGGAGGGCAAATGCCACTTCAAAGACGTGTGCCTAAATTTGGTTTTACAAACATCAATCGCAAGGAATATGTTGGTGTAAATTTAGATAAATTACAAGGTTTAGTGGATAGCGGTAAAATCACTGATACAGTTACTTTAGACGTATTAGTTGAGAACCGTTTAGCTCGTAAGAATGACTTAGTGAAAATCTTAGGTCGTGGTGAGTTGAAAGCTAAATTAAATATTACTGTACACAAATTTACTGCTACTGCAAAAGCGGCTATCGAGGCTGCCGGTGGAGAGGCGGTTACCTTATAAGAAAACTGTAAATGATGAATTTTATAAATACTTTAAGAGATATTTTCAAGATAGAAGAATTAAAATCTAAGATTCTTTTAACGATAGGTTTAATTGCTGTTTACCGCTTTATGGCAGCTGTTCCATTACCTGGAATAGACCCTACACAGCTAACAGCATTAAAAGACCAAGCTGGAGATGGTCTTTTAGGTTTATTAAACGCATTTACAGGAGGGGCATTTGCTCGCGCGTCAGTAATGGCACTTGGGATTATGCCTTACATTTCTGCATCGATTGTAGTTCAGTTAATGGGTATCGCGGTACCGTATTTACAGAAATTACAAAAAGATGGAGAGAGTGGTAGAAAAAAGATTACTCAAATAACTCGTTGGTTAACGATCTTAATTACCATGGTTCAAGGACCTACGTATATCACGGCGATCAAAACTCAATTCGGTTTAACCGAGGCTGCTTTCTTAGTACAAGGACCAGTATTCTGGGTGTCGTCAATGATTTTATTAACTGCAGGAACAATTTTTGCCATGTGGTTAGGAGAGCGTATCACTGACAAAGGAGTTGGTAATGGAATCTCATTATTAATTACTGTTGGTATTATCGCGAACTTCCCAGTAGCATTTATCCAAGAGGTTATCTCTAAAACGGATAATGCTGGTGGTGGTGGAATCATGATGATCTTAATCGAGTTAATCGCGTGGTTTGTGGTAATTTTGTTAACTGTATTATTAGTAACAGCTGTTCGTAAGGTTGCTGTACAGTACGCTCGTCGTACGGCAGTAACGGATATTAAAGACGTTGATGGAGCGCGTCAGTACATTCCTTTAAAGTTGAATGCTGCTGGGGTAATGCCTATCATCTTCGCACAGGCTATCATGTTTATACCGGTAGCACTTGGGCAAAAATATCCAGAGATGAAGAGCTTAGCTGATAATTTCGGGTTATGGTATAACGTTATATTTGCTATCTTAATTATTGTCTTCAGTTACTTTTACACGGCAATTACTATTCCTACAAACAAGATGGCTGAGGATTTAAAGAGAAGTAATGGTTTTGTTCCTGGATATAAGCCAGGTGAAGAAACTGCAAATTACTTAGATGCTGTATTGTCGAGAATTACTTTCCCAGGATCGTTGTTCTTAGCAGCATTGTCAATCTTACCTGCGATTATCGTAAAGTTTGGGGTAACTCAAAACTGGGCGATGTTCTTCGGAGGAACCTCATTAATCATTATGGTAGGGGTAGCTATTGATACGATTCAGCAAATTAACTCGTACTTATTAAACAGTCGTTATGACGGTTTAATGAAAACTGGTAATAGTAACAGAAAATCATTGAAATAATATGGCTAAACAACCAGCAATTCAACAAGATGGAACGATAACGGAAGCATTGTCCAATGCTATGTTCCGTGTAGAATTAGAAAATGGGCATATTGTAACGGCTCATATTTCAGGAAAGATGCGTATGCATTATATTAAACTTTTACCTGGAGATAAGGTAAAGTTAGAAATGAGCCCGTATGATTTAACGAAGGCTAGAATTACTTACAGATATTAAAAAACAACACTGATGAAAGTAAGAGCATCATTAAAGAAAAGAAGTGCCGACTGCAAAATCGTTCGCAGAAAAGGCAGATTATATGTAATAAATAAGAAGAATCCTAGATTTAAACAAAGACAAGGGTAGTTATGGCAAGAATCGCAGGTATTGACATTCCAAAGAATAAAAGAGGCGTAATCGCTTTAACTTACATCTTTGGTATAGGAAGAAGCAGAGCTAAAGAAGTGTTAGCGACTGCAAACATCGATGAAAGTATCAAAGTTCAAGATTGGACTGATGATCAAATTGCAGCAATTCGTGAGCAAGTTGGAACTTACACTATCGAAGGTGAATTGCGTTCGGAAGTTCAATTAAACATCAAACGTTTAATGGACATCGGATGTCAAAGAGGTATTCGTCACAGACTTGGGTTACCTTTAAGAGGTCAGAGAACTAAGAATAACTCTCGTACGAGAAAAGGTAAGAGAAAAACTGTAGCTAACAAGAAAAAATAATCGCTAGATTATTTTTACTAATCGTAAAGAATTATGGCAAAGTCTAAAGTAACAAAGAAACGTAAAGTTGTAATTGAATCAGTAGGTGAAGCACACGTTACTGCATCATTCAACAATATCATCATATCTTTAACGAACAAAAAAGGAGACGTTATCTCTTGGTCATCTGCCGGGAAAATGGGCTTTAGAGGTTCTAAGAAGAACACTCCTTACGCTGCGCAATTAGCAGCTGAAGATTGTGCTAATGTGGCTAAAGAAGCTGGATTACGCAAAGTTAAAGTATATGTTAAAGGACCAGGTAACGGTAGAGAATCTGCTATCAGATCTATCCACAATGCTGGAATCGAGGTAACTGAAATCATTGACGTTACTCCAATTCCTCACAACGGATGTCGTCCACCTAAAAGAAGAAGAGTATAAGCTGAACATCCGTTCAGTTTATACTTTTACTTTGTTTTTTAAAGTAAAAATTTTTAACTCAGTAGGATCTAGATTATCGAAGGAGTACGCCTTAATTCATAATCCCTACTAAATTTAATAGAAATGGCAAGATATACAGGACCAAAAACTAAGATTGCTCGTAAGTTTGGTGAAGCAATCTTCGGAGACGATAAGAACTTCGAAAAAAGAAATTACCCTCCAGGACAACACGGAGTTGGTAAGAGAAGAGGAAAGAAATCTGAATACGCTATCCAGTTAATGGAAAAGCAAAAAGCTAAGTATACTTACGGTATCTTAGAGCGTCAGTTCTCTAACTTATTCAAAAAAGCATCAGCTTCTAAAGGAATTACTGGTGAGGTATTGTTACAATTATGTGAGTCTCGTTTAGATAACGTAGTATACCGTTTAGGTATTGCTACTTCTCGTAGAGCTGCTCGTCAGTTAGTTTCTCACCGTCACATTACTGTAAACGGTAACATCGTAAACATTCCTTCTTATAGATTAAAAGCTGGAGACGTTGTTGCAGTAAGAGAGAAGTCTAAATCTTTAGACGCTATCGAAAATGCATTAGCTTCTAACAGCAGTGTATACGAGTGGTTAACTTGGAATGCTGAGCAAAAGTCTGGTACTTTCGTAAAAGCTCCAGAAAGATTACAAATTCCTGAGAATATCAAAGAGCAATTAATCGTAGAATTATACTCTAAGTAATAAATTAATCATATTGGTATTTGGCCAAAGGGTTTGTCAGAACTTCTTCAATCTTTTAAACCGCGCAACCAAATAACAATCAAAACGAAGAAAAACATATGGCGATTTTAAATTTTCAAAAACCAGACAAAGTAATTATGGTTGAATCTACCGATTTTTCAGGTAGATTTGAGTTCAGACCTTTAGAACCAGGATTTGGTTTAACAGTAGGTAATGCTTTGAGAAGAGTATTGTTATCTTCTTTAGAAGGGTTTGCAATTACATCATTACGCGTGGATGGTGTAGATCACGAGTTTTCAACTATCGAAGGAGTTGTTGAGGATGTGACTGAAATTATCTTGAACTTAAAGCAAGTGCGCTTTAAAAAGCAAATCGAAGAATCGGACAGAGAAACTGTTTCTATCGCGATTTCTGGTCAAGAGCAATTAACAGCAGGTGATTTACAAAAGTTTATCTCTGGTTTCCAAGTATTGAACCCAGACTTAGTACTTTGTAATATGGACAAATCAGTAAACTTAAACGCTGAGATTACCATAGAAAAAGGAAGAGGATTTGTTCCTGCAGAGGAAAACAAGAGAGCTGGAGCGCCATTAGGTACCATCTTTACTGACTCTATTTACACTCCGATAAAGAATGTAAAATACGCAGTAGAAAACTTCCGTGTAGAGCAAAAAACTGATTACGAAAAGTTAGTTTTCGATATCGATACGGATGGGTCTATTAATCCAAAAGACGCGTTGACTGAAGCTGCTAAAATTTTAATCCACCACTTTATGTTATTCTCTGATGAGCGTATCACTTTAGAGGCAGATGAAATTGCACAGACGGAAACTTATGACGAAGAGTCATTACACATGCGTCAGTTGTTAAAGACCAAATTGGTAGATATGGATTTATCTGTGCGTGCTTTAAACTGTTTAAAGGCGGCAGAAGTAGATACTTTAGGAGACTTAGTATCGTTTAATAAGAGTGACTTAATGAAGTTCAGAAACTTTGGTAAGAAGTCATTAACTGAATTAGAAGAGTTAGTGCATAACAAAGGTTTAAATTTCGGAATGGATTTAAGCAAATACAAATTAGATAGAGATTAATCTTTCATAATTTGCTCCTCAAAGAGAGTTGAGCAAGATGAAAGCCAAAACCAAATGTCATGAGACACGGAAAGAAATTTAACCATTTAGGAAGAAAAACTGCGCATAGAAAGTCTATGTTAGCAAACATGGCTTGTTCGTTAATCGAGCACAAGCGTATCAATACTACAGAAGCGAAAGCTAAAGCGTTGCGTAAGTTCGTAGAGCCTTTGATTACGAAATCAAAAGACGATACAACTCACAACCGTCGTGTAGTATTTAGCTACTTGAGAAACAAGTACGCAGTTACTGAATTATTCAAAGAGATTTCTGTAAAGGTAGCAGACAGACCAGGTGGTTACGTTCGTATCATCAAGTTAGGAAACCGTCAAGGAGATAACGCTCCTATGGCAATGGTTGAATTAGTTGATTATAACGAATTGTACAACCCTAAAGGAAACAAGGCTAAAAAATCTACACGTCGTAGCCGTCGTGGAGGTGGTAAGAAAGCTGACGCTCCTGCAGCTGTTGAAACTCAAGCAACTCAAGAAGAAGAATAGAATGCGTTATTCTATCAATCATATTAAAAGGGATGAACACTTAGTGTTTATCCCTTTTTTTTAAATATTTTTGCAAACAAATATCACAACACACTAAATGAAATATCAGTCGAGAAAAAAGGCCTTAGTTTTGTTAGCAGACGGAACTATTTTTTATGGGAAATCTATAGGAATTGAAGGAACTGCTACTGGTGAAATTTGCTTTAACACCGGTATGACAGGATATCAAGAAGTTTTTACAGATCCTTCTTATTTTGGACAATTAATGGTGACTACCAACGCGCACATCGGAAATTACGGTGTGAATAACGAAGAGGTAGAATCAGATGGAATTAAAATTTCCGGGTTAATTTGTAGAAATTTTAGTTTTACTCATTCACGCCCAGATTCAGAGAGTAATTTAAAAGATTGGTTTGTTAAACACAATCTCGTAGCAATCTCAGATGTCGATACGCGTGCGTTAGTTTCGTATATCCGTGACAACGGTGCGATGAACGCAATTATTTCTACGGAGGTAGATAATATCGATGCTTTGAAAGCGAAATTAGCAGAGGTTCCGAATATGGAAGGACTTGAGTTGGCGTCTAAAGTGTCAACCAAAGAGCCTTATTTCTTCGGAGAAGAAACTGCGCCTATCAAGATTTCAGCATTGGACATCGGAATCAAGAAAAACATCTTGAGAAACCTCGCTAAACGCGGAGCTTATGTAAAAGTATTCCCGTACGATGCGAGCTTTGAAGACCTCAAGAGTTTTAATCCTGATGGTTACTTTATCTCTAACGGTCCTGGAGATCCAGAGCCGCTGACAGCAGCACAGGAAACAGCCAAGGAAATTATCGAAAACAACTTACCGCTTTTTGGAATTTGTTTAGGACATCAAGTAATCGCTTTGGCCAATGGTATTTCAACCTATAAAATGCACAACGGGCACCGTGGAATTAACCACCCTGTAAAGAATTTATTGACAGGAAAAGGTGAAATTACGTCACAAAACCACGGATTTGCCATCAATAGAGAAGAGACAGAGGCACACCCAGATGTAGAAATCACTCACGTGCACCTCAATGACAATACGGTAGCAGGGATTCGTATGGTAAACAAGAATGTATTTTCAGTACAGTACCATCCAGAGGCGAGCCCTGGACCACACGATGCTGAGTATTTATTCGACGATTTTATCGACTTAATAAAAAAGGTAAAAGCCTAAAGAAATTCCCGCGTTTATGCGGGAATTTGGCTTTTAAAACGTTTTCGCAATTAAAAAAAAATAAGAGGGTAGTATTTTGTAACTTGGCTACCGAAATAATTTCTAACAAACAAAATAACTATGAGTATTATTATCAACATACACGCACGTCAAATTTTTGATTCAAGAGGTAATCCTACTATCGAAGTAGACGTGACTACTGAAAATGGTATAGTAGGTAGAGCAGCTGTTCCTTCAGGAGCTTCAACAGGAGAGCACGAGGCAGTTGAATTACGTGATGGAGAGAAAAGCTATATGGGTAAAGGAGTGTTAAAGGCTGTAGAGAATGTAAATACAGTAATCGCTCAAGAATTATTAGGGGTTTCTGTATTCGAACAAAACATGATCGATAAGATTATGATCGATTTAGACGGAACTGCAAACAAGGCGAACTTAGGAGCCAATGCTATATTAGGAGTGTCACTTGCAGCAGCAAAAGCAGCAGCAAATGAATTGGGCCTACCGTTGTACAGATACGTTGGTGGAGTATCAGCAAACACCTTACCAGTACCGATGATGAACATCATCAATGGAGGGTCGCATTCTGATGCACCAATCGCATTTCAAGAGTTTATGGTAATGCCGGTAAAAGCGGCTAATTTTACTGAAGCTATGCAAGTAGGTTCTGAAATTTTTCACCACCTTAAAAAAGTGTTACACGATCGAAATTTGTCAACTGCAGTAGGTGACGAAGGTGGTTTTGCACCGACTTTAGAAGGGACGGAAGACGCCATTGAAACAATTGCTTTAGCAACTAAAAACGCAGGGTATGCTTTTGGTGACGAAGTGATGATTGCCCTTGACTGTGCAGCTGCAGAATTCTTTGTAGATGGAAACTACGACTACACGAAATTTGAAGGAGCAAAAGGACAAGTACGAAGCAGTAAAGAACAAGCGGATTACTTGGCTGAATTAGCTGAAAAATACCCAATTATTTCTATCGAAGATGGAATGGATGAAAACGATTGGGAAGGATGGAAATACCTAACGGAGAAAATAGGAGATAAGGTTCAGTTAGTAGGTGACGATTTATTTGTAACCAATGTTGAACGTTTGTCGAGAGGAATTGACAACGGAATTGCGAATTCAATTCTTATTAAAGTAAACCAAATCGGTACCTTGACAGAGACTATTGCCGCGGTAAACATGGCACATAACGCTGGATATACTTCTGTGATGAGTCACCGTTCGGGAGAAACTGAAGACAATACCATTGCCGATTTAGCGGTGGCCTTGAATACCGGACAAATTAAAACCGGTTCGGCATCTCGTTCGGATAGAATGGCGAAATACAATCAGTTGTTACGCATCGAAGAAGCCTTAGGAGATGTGGCTTTTTATCCAAAGGAAAAAGCCTTTAAGATTAAAAAATAAAGCGTGCTTTACGCTGAAAACCCCGCAGTTTGACTGCGGGGTTTTTTTATGAGCTAATCCTAGCAATAGGGATGAATTAAAAAGACAGCATTTGGATGTTTAGCGGGCAAATTACGTTGTGGTATTACCAAATTGTAAAATAAAATTAACTTATTTTTTCATATTAAAATTCTATCAGTTCGGACTTTTTAAATTTTATAAAAAATGGTATCTTCGCAACTCACTTCAAATTATAAATTTAAGATATAAAATGTCAGATATAGCAAAATTACAAATTGGCGAGAACACCTATGAATTTCCATTAATTCAGGGTACTGAGAAAGAAACAGCAATAGACATAGCTTCTTTAAGAGGAGCGACAGGGGGAGTTGTAACCATCGACCCAGGTTTCAAAAATACAGGTTCGTGCCAAAGTGCTATTACATTTTTAGATGGAGAGAAGGGAATTTTACGCTATAGAGGATACTCAATCGAAGAATTGGCTGAAAAAGCAGACTTCTTAGAAGTAGCGTATTTATTAATTTTTGGAGAGTTACCTACCAAAGAACAATTGGATAAATTTTACAATGACATTTTAGACAATGCTATTGTAGATGACGATATCAAGAAAATCATCGATGCCTTCCCAAAGAATGCGCATCCGATGGGAGTGTTATCATCATTGACATCTGCATTAACTGCATTCAACCCTAGTTCTGTGAACGTTGATTCAGAAGAGGATATGTACAATGCTATTGTAAAAATCATGGGTAAATTCCCTGTGTTGGTTGCATGGACTATGCGCAAGCAAAAGGGATTACCACTACACTACGGATCTCGTAAGTTAGGCTATGTTGAAAACATTATGAAAATGATGTTTGAAAAGCCAAACGAAGAGTATGAAATCAATCCTATTATCAAGGACGCTATTGATAAATTATTAATCTTACACGCAGATCACGAACAAAACTGTTCTACGTCTACAGTGCGTGTAGTAGGGTCGTCTCACGCAGGATTATTCGCTTCTTTATCAGCTGGAATTTCAGCTTTGTGGGGACCGTTACACGGTGGAGCTAATCAAGCCGTTCTAGAAATGTTAGAAGCGATTAAAGAAGATGGAGGAGATACGAAAAAGTACATGGGGAAAGCGAAAGATAAAGAAGATCCTTTCCGCTTAATGGGATTCGGACACCGCGTGTACAAAAACTTTGACCCTCGTGCTAAAATCATCAAGGTTGCAGCAGACGAAGTATTAGACGATTTAGGAATTCAAGATCCAATCTTGGATATCGCTAAAGGTTTAGAGCAAGAAGCATTAAATGACGAGTACTTCGTTAAGCGTAAGTTGTATCCAAATGTAGATTTCTACTCTGGAATTATTTACAGAGCTTTAGGAATCCCTGTTGAGATGTTCACGGTAATGTTCGCATTAGGACGCTTACCAGGTTGGATTTCTCAGTGGAGAGAGATGCGTTTACGCAAAGAGCCTATTGGTAGACCACGTCAGGTATATACTGGTGAAAACTACCGTCCTTTTGTAAAGATTAACAAGAGATAATAAGCATATCAAAAATGTCATTTGATTTCAAATGACATTTTTTTATTGAATTCATAGCAACACGATGAAAGAAGTAAAAATTATAAAAAACAGATCGGATATTGGAGCCGGAACCCGGGGGTCTGATATGGGGGTTGATGCCATAGAAATTGCGGCAATCAATAAAGGAAGTAATTATTTTGACCGTTTTGAGTACGAAGATGTAATTACGGAAAATGAGTCTATCTACAACAAAGAAAACAATTCAGTAGCAAAGCGTATTGAAAATGTTTTTAATCAATGTAAGCGATTGTCAAACCACGTAAAAGTGAATTTACAAGAAGGGAAGTTCCCGTTGGTACTCTCAGGGGATCACTCGTCAGCACTAGGAACCATTAGTGGTGTAAAGGCGGCAAATGCTACAAAAAGAGTTGGAGTGATTTGGATTGATGCCCATGGCGATTTGCATTCACCTTATACCTCTCCATCAGGTAATATTCACGGAATGCCACTAGCTGCAGCGATTGCTGATGATAATCTCGATTGTCAAATTAACGATGTAGACAGAGAAACTACCGAGTTTTGGGAGCGCATGAAAAATATTGGTGTTCCTGGACAAAAGGTAAACCCGGAAGATATAGTGTTTTTTGGAGTACGTGATACCGAAGAACCAGAGGATAAGCAAATGGAAAAACACGGCATCAAAAATTATATGGTGGCCGAAGTTCGTTACAGAGGCTTAGAGGTATGTGTACAAGAAGCACTTGAAAAGTTAGGACATTGTGACGTACTCTACGTATCTTTTGATGTAGATGCTATGGATTGTGATATGATTTCTTACGGAACGGGAACTCCTGTGCCTAAAGGATTCGATCAGTTCGAAATTATCGATATTATTTCGCAGTTACTAGACAGCCAAAAAGTAGCTTGTGTCGAGTTTGTGGAAGTAAATCCACTACTGGATTTGAAAGGAAATAAAATGGCAGAGACGGCATTTGACGTTTTAGATGCTGTAACAACTAAAATACAAAGTTTAGACGCCTAAGTGTGTAAACAAAATAACAAAATACAATGCAAAACGAAACGAGCCTGTTAAGGCTCGTTTGTTGTTTTTATAATCTTGTAATTCCAGTAATATAAGGAGGTTCGTCAAGTGGCTTGTAAATTTCTACGATCGCTGGCCATTCAACATCTGCGTGCGGAATAGAAGCCACCGTTTTAAATTTGTAGTTCATTCCACTCACTACTTGTGAGGCTACCTCATAAGGAGCATAGTTAACGCCGATAGGTTTTGGAGTTGCCTCCCAAACGGCTAAATCTTCATCGTTTAGTTTTCTGTACTTAGTCCATCCTCCTAGCACCCCTAGGTGCTTTTCAGTTAAAGTGTTCGTTTCCATCTTCTATTAGTTTGGTTCCTACTCATATGGCTTTTCGGTAAACGCCTTTCGCTCATTACCTCCGCGAAACAGAGTCGTTTTTAGGGTGGGGACTGCTCCACCTGAGGTTAAAGGTAGCCAGCCTTTGTACACAGTTGTAGGTTTAATCCTTAAAAGTGATTACTTTGAGTATGAATTCTGTTATTTCAGTATTAAGTGTGGTTACAAAGCTATCAGCTCATTGCGGATAAGGAAGGTATATTGGTCTTCGTTGAGCAATCCGCGAAGAGAAAAGCTAATTTAGAAAGGCTCAAAACGAATAATCTTTTATATTTGTAACTGTAAGCTTTAGGAGTAGCTAGGAAACTAGTTTGAGAAATATCCTTGGAACCTGTTGGGTTAACACCTGCGTAGGGAAAAGTCATAAATCGTATTTTAGTATGGGGAACTTCGGGTACCTGCTAAAACTTCTTCTATAGTTTACTTTAATTAGTGAAAAATGATTCAAATAAAAGTAAACGACCAAGCACATCAATTTGAAAAGGCAATTAATTTAGAGCAATTAGTAGCTCAGCTCGAAATTTCTTCGAGAGGAATTGCTATTGCCGTAAATGCAACCGTTGCCAAACGCGATCACTGGTCGGAAACCTATCTGCAACAAAATGACGAAGTACTCATTATCAAGTCTACCCAAGGAGGCTAGTGATGCTTACCGGTCATAAACAAAATTCTGATACTAACAATACGTACTTATGAAGAAAAAAGACACGGCACCAAAAAATGGTATTACGAGAAAACCATTTCCGAATTCTAAGAAAATTTATGTAAACGGGACCATACACCCGCAAATTCAAGTGGCCATGCGTGAGATTGAACTCAGCGATACCATCGATGCCACAACCAAAGAAAAAACAAAAAACGAACCCTTAACCGTATACGATACCTCAGGGGCGTATACAGACCCCAATAAAGACATTAATATCCATAATGGTTTGGAGCGCATACGCGAATCGTGGATTATGGATAGAGGAGATGTGGAACAGCTAGATTCATTCTCGTCAGAGTACTGTAACGAACGTTTGAATGATGCTAGTTTAGATCACATGCGATTTAACCACCTTCAAAAGCCACTCAGAGCAAAAAAAGGGAGTAATGTGACCCAGTTACACTATGCAAAGCAAGGGATTATCACCCCTGAAATGGAGTATATCGCTATCCGAGAAAATCAGCGAATAGACGAGATGACTAGGTTGTCAAAACAACATCCAGGAAAGGATTTTGGCGCGAGTATCCCCAAGAAGATTACACCGGAATTCGTTCGTGATGAAGTGGCACGCGGAAGAGCTGTAATTCCATCAAATATCAATCACCCAGAGGCCGAACCGATGATTATCGGACGTAATTTCTTGGTGAAAATCAATGCAAATATCGGAAACTCAGCAACGACCTCTTCCATTGAAGAAGAAGTAGAAAAAGCTGTTTGGGCTTGTCGATGGGGAGCAGACAATATCATGGATTTATCGACCGGAAAAAACATCCACGAAACACGTGAATGGATTATTCGTAACTCTCCGGTTCCTGTAGGGACAGTGCCTATTTATCAAGCCCTTGAAAAGGTAAACGGAATCGCAGAAGATTTAACTTGGGAGATTTTTAGAGATACCTTGATAGAACAAGCTGAACAAGGAGTAGACTACTTCACCATTCATGCAGGAGTGCGATTAGCCTATGTACCTATGACTGCCAAGCGAATAACAGGAATCGTTTCACGTGGAGGGTCTATCATGGCGAAATGGTGTTTGGCACATCACACCGAAAGTTTCTTATATACTCATTTTGAAGAAATTTGTGAGATCATGAAAGCTTATGACGTAGCCTTTTCATTAGGTGACGGATTACGTCCAGGATGTATTGCAGATGCCAATGATGAAGCACAGTTTGCAGAATTAGAAACCTTGGGTGAGTTGACGAAAATAGCGCGAAAGCACGAAGTTCAGTGTTTTATTGAAGGACCAGGACACGTACCTATGCACATGATTAAAGAAAACATGGAAAAACAACTCGAAGCCTGTGACGAAGCTCCGTTTTATACCTTAGGACCTTTGACAACAGATATCGCTCCAGGATACGATCATATTACTTCGGGTATTGGTGCGGCCATGATCGGGTGGTACGGAACAGCGATGCTGTGTTACGTGACGCCAAAAGAGCACTTAGGTTTACCAAATAAAGACGATGTACGTACAGGAGTAGTGACGTATAAATTAGCAGCACATGCCGCTGACCTAGCAAAAGGACATCCGGGAGCACAACACAGAGATGATGCTTTGAGTAAGGCGCGTTTTGAATTCCGTTGGGAAGATCAGTTCAATTTGAGTTTAGATCCAGAATTGGCCAGAGAATATCATGATGAGACCTTGCCAGCAGCGGGAGCAAAGATAGCCCACTTCTGCTCGATGTGTGGTCCTAAATTCTGTTCGATGAAAATAACCCAGGAGGTACGCGACTATGCGGCACAGAAGGAGTTAGATTCTCAACAAGCAATTTCAGAGGGTATGAAAGAGAAGTCAGAAGAGTTCAAAACAAAAGGATCTGAAGTATATTTATAAAATTCATAAGGTTCACATGGCGTGGTTAACTGCTCCATGTGAACCGATACATACAACATAACCATGATTGTTTTAATAGCTCCAGAACAAGATTTACCTGAAGAAATAGCAATATTACACGGTCTTTTCGAAAAAGGACTCGACTACTACCACCTGCGTAAGCCGTTTAAGGGCTACGAGGAACACGTAGCGTATTTAAATCAAATCGACAGTAAATACCATTCCAGAATAGTGGTACACTACTATCACGAATTGCTAAACGATTTTGATTTAAAAGGAGTACATTTACAAGAACAACCGCGAATAGCACTAGGAGAGCAGTTGACATCTTATGTCGAGAGTTTTCAGATCAAAGGAAAGACAGTGAGTAGTTCTTTTCACGAATTGCACGAGTTGGAAGCTGTAGAGGCTACTTTTGATTATCATTTACTGAGCCCAGTGTTCGCTTCCATATCTAAAAAAGGATATGAAGGACGTGGGTTTGATGTCAATCACCTGACTAAAAAAGTCATCGGTATGGGAGGCATACAAGTAGAGACCCTTCACCGAACACTAGCATTGGGATTTAAAGGAGTAGGAGTGTTAGGAGGAGTATGGAATGCAGCGCATCCTGTGAAGAGCTTTACAGCTATTCGCGAGGAGTTTGCGAAGTTTACAGAAGAAGTAGGCTAATTTTTTGAGATGAAATTATCAGACCAACAGCAATTGCCTTACGCACTCACCATCGCAGGCTTTGATCCTTGTAGTGGAGCTGGGTTAACAGCCGATGTAAAAACCTTTGAAGCACACGGTTTATACGGTTTGGCGGTTTGTACAGCAATTACGGTGCAAAATGATAGCGAATTTGAAAGCTGTCAATGGGTGGAGCAGGCCCTGATTTTATCGCAATTGGAGGTGCTTTTTAGGCGCTATGATATTGCAGTTGTAAAAATTGGCCTGGTGAAGTCTTGGGAAAGTCTGTTGGGGATCCAACAGTACTTACAAGAGCTCAAACCTGGAATAAAAATAGTGTTGGACCCCGTACTTAAAGCAAGTGCAGGTTTTGATTTTAGAGAGCAAAAACAATCGGAAGCTCTTCGAGAAGTATTGCGTAATTGTGCATTGATTACACCGAACTACGAAGAGATTTTTGCCTTGTTCCCAGGAGTCGCATTGCCCGAAATTATTGAAATTTTGAAGCAGTTAACCACCTTGTACCTCAAAGGAGGGCATCGGAAAGAGAAGCTTGGGTGGGATGAAATTTACACCGAGTCAGGAGCGCTCATAAAGATTCCGCCAGGGGTGGCTCAAGTGCATCAAAAACACGGAAGTGGCTGCGTATTGTCGTCAGCACTGGCTGCGAATTTAGCACTGGGATATGAGATGCAAGAGGCAGGTGAGCGCGCCAAGCGATATACAGAGCGATTTTTAAATTCGAGTACCAGGGCTCTAGGACTGCATGACTACGATGAAAAAGACACGCATAAAATAACGGATAATGATAAGTAAACTACAATACATAACTCAAGGAGCAACCGCAGCAGAGCATTTAGAAAATTTACAAAAAGCTTGCTCTTACGGTGCGGAATGGGTGCAATTACGGTTAAAAAATATGCCGGAGAAAACCGTGTTGGAATGCGCTAAAGAAGCGAGAGCAATCAGCGCGCATTTTCAAACGCGTTTGATTATAAACGATTACGTAACGGTAGCCAAAGAAGTAAATGCCGATGGGGTTCATTTAGGGAAATCGGATTTTTGTCCGGCCAAAGCGAAAGCCATGTTAGGAAAGTGGATACTTGTCGGTGGTACTGCCAATACCCTTGATGACTGTGAGCAATTGATTGCTAAAAACGTCGATTATATTGGTATGGGACCGTTTCGATTTACCGAAACCAAAAAGAAATTGAGTCCAATTTTAGGATTAGAAGGATACCGAGAAATACTCGGACAATTATCAAAGCCGATTCCGGTAGTTGCTATTGGGGGGATAACCCTCAAAGACGTTACAGCATTGATGAAAACAGGAATTCACGGAGTGGCAGTGTCAGGAGAGATTACTGAGAACTTCAGTGCGATTCCGTCATTCCATTCGATGTTAAAGGCAAATAGTACCCATGATCAGGTATATAAAATTTAAATTATGACAGCATTACAAATAGCAGATAAAACCTTCCAATCGCGATTGTTTACTGGAACGGGAAAATTCAGCTCCTCAGCATTGATGGAGCAGGCACTTGTGGCATCTGAAAGTGAATTGGTAACCGTTGCGCTAAAACGCGTAGATATACAAAGTGAAGAAGATGATATTTTAAATCACCTGGTGCATCAGCGCATAAACCTTCTTCCTAACACTTCAGGCGTACGAACGGCAAAGGAGGCTGTTTTTGCAGCTGAACTTTCAAGAGAAGCACTGGAAACTAATTGGATAAAACTAGAAATTCATCCCGATCCGAAATATTTATTGCCCGACCCAATTGAAACGCTAAAGGCAGCAGAAGCCTTGGTAAAGAAAGGGTTTGTGGTAATGCCTTATATTCATGCGGATCCTGTTTTGTGTAAACGCCTTGAAGAAGTAGGAACGCAATGCGTTATGCCCTTAGGAGCACCTATCGGAAGTAACAAAGGAATTAAGACCTTGGAGTTTTTGGAAATCATTATTGAGCAGTCAAATGTACCAGTGGTTGTAGATGCTGGAATAGGAGCACCGTCACATGCCGCTTTCGCTATGGAGTTAGGTGCTGATGCCGTATTGGTAAATACCGCAATAGCAGTATCTCAAAATCCTGTAGCAATGGCGAAGGCCTTTAAAAAGGCAGTTGAAGCCGGGCGTATGGCCTACGAAGCCAAGTTGGCTCCCGTTAAGCAACACGCAGAGGCGAGTAGCCCACTGACCTCTTTTTTAAGTCAAATGGAATAAGCTAAAGTACGAAGTTACAAAGTCAATGGTAGCAATGAATGCTAAAAATAACAAACAAGTTGGAGGATTTCAAGAAGTATTCGATACCTACGATTGGGATCGAGAGCTCCAAAGCATACTAACCAAAACAACGCTGGATGTAGAACGAGCGCTGCGTGCAGATAAAAGGAACTTAGACGATTTTAAAGCGTTGATTTCTCCTGCCGCAAAACCCTATATCGAACAAATGGCACAGTTGAGCAGCGCCTTGACAAAAAAGCGATTTGGGAATACGATACAAATGTACGCTCCGATGTATTTGAGTAATGAATGTCAGAATATTTGTACCTATTGTGGGTTTAGTTTGACGAATAAAATTCCCAGACGAACCCTAACCGATGCAGAGATATTGCAAGAGGTAGCTTTTCTTAAAGAAAAAGGCTATGATCATATTTTACTCGTAACAGGAGAAGCAAATAGGACTGTAGGAGTTCCGTATATAAAAAATGCGATACAACTCATTAAAGCTAGTTTTTCTAACATTACTATTGAGGTACAGCCTTTGGATAAAGAAGAGTACGATGAACTTGTAGCGGAAGGATTGTACGCTGTTTTGGTATATCAAGAAACCTATCATCAACAGGAGTACAAAAAACATCATCCTAAAGGGAAAAAATCAAATTTTTATTACCGACTGGATACTCCCGATCGTTTAGGGAAAGCCGGAGTTCATAAAATAGGACTGGGGGCTCTATTTGGATTGGAAGATTGGAGAGCCGATAGTTTTTTTACGGCCTTGCATTTAAAGTATTTGCAGAAAACGTATTGGAAGACAAAGTACTCGATATCCTTTCCGAGATTGCGACCGCATTCAGGAGGCTTAGAACCGAAGGTCGCTATGGGGGATGCCGATTTAGTACAGTTAATTTGTGCGTTTCGTTTACTGGATGAGGATGTTGAATTGTCGATGTCTACCCGAGAGAGTGAACTTTTCAGAAACCACATAGTCCATCTAGGAGCAACATCGATGAGTGCGGAATCAAAAACCAATCCAGGAGGCTACAGTGTTGAACCACAGTCATTGGAGCAGTTTGAGATTTCGGACGAACGAAGTACGGAGGAAATCGTAGCGATGTTAAAGTCACAAGGATTGGAAGTCGTTTGGAAAGATTGGGAACATTTTAGTTAATTTTGAGTATGGAATTATCGAAAGAAGAATACAAACAATACAGTCGACATATACTACTCGATACCATTGGGGAAGCTGGGCAGTTAAAGTTAAAAAAAGCTAGGGTATTGGTTATCGGAGCTGGAGGCTTGGGTTGTCCGATACTGCAGTATTTGACAGCTGCAGGTGTCGGAACCATCGGAATAATCGATCACGACCGTATTGACCAATCAAACCTACAACGTCAAGTTTTGTATACAATGGAGGACATTGGTGAGTACAAAGCACTGACCGCTCAGCGACGATTGGCAAAATTAAATCCCTATATCAATTTTGAAGTACACGTCGCCCAATTGAGTCGTTTAAATGCTTTGGAGTTATTTGAAAAGTACGATATCATCGTTGATGGAAGTGATAATTTTGAAACGAGATACCTGACAAATGATGCTGCCGTGCTCACTGGGAAACCATTGGTCTACGGTGCCATTTTTAAGTTTGAAGGACAGGTTAGTGTGTTTAATTATCAGGGGAGTGCCAGTTATCGTTGTTTGTATCCTACTCCTCCAAACCCTGAAGAATCACCGAATTGCTCGGAGATTGGGGTGTTAGGGGTGTTGCCAGGCATTATCGGTAGTTTACAGGCTAACGAGGTGATTAAAATCATTTGTGGTATCGGAAGGGTATTGACAAATACCTTGTTGATGTACGATGTCTTAAACCAGCGACAATTCCAGTTAAAGTACCAGAAAACCGCTGAAGCAGTGGTAACAGAACTCTTAGACGATTACCGAGTATTTTGTGGTATCCCCACCTCAAAAGAAGAGCAACAGATTAGTTGGGGGGAGCTTGAAGGGCGTTTGGAGTCTTTTCAATTATTAGATGTGAGAGCGTTGTGGGAACGCGATCAGTTTAATATTGGAGGCTTACACATTCCGTTGGCAGCATTGCGCAGCGAGCATCACAAAATCCCTCCGGATCAACCTTTGGTAGTCTATTGTAAATCGGGAGGTCGCAGTTCTAACGCGATGGCTGTACTTCAAGAGCTTCGTCCTGAACTAGAGGTTTACAATCTTATCGGAGGTATGGATGCAGTTCAAGCATAGTGTGGAGCAATCGTCGAATAGCGCTCGTAGTTTAAAACGATAAATCTCCTTACCTTCGCAGTATGAAGCAAACAACTAATACGATACTTATGGTTCGTCCTGCCAGTTTTAGGATGAACGAGCAAACGGCGGTAAATAACTACTACCAGCAGGAAGTCGCATTATTGCCTGCCACTATCAATGCCAAAGCCCAGGAAGAATTTGATACTATTGTAGCTAAGTTACGAGCGGTTGGAGTAACCGTTATTGTGGTTGAAGATACAGAAGAACCGAATACCCCTGATGCGCTATTTCCAAACAACTGGATTTCATTCCACGAAAATGGAGATGTAGCCATCTATCCGATGTTCGCTGAAAATCGACGATTGGAAAAGCGAGAGGATGTTTTGGACCTACTGGAAGAACAGGGACTGCGAATTGAAAATGTGGTCGATTATTCAGAAGCGGAAGAGGAAGGTATCTTTTTGGAAGGTACTGGTAGTATGATCTTAGACAGAAAGCATCGTAAGGCCTATTGTGCATTATCACCAAGAGCCGATGAAGAATTGTTTATTGAGTTTTGTGAAGATTTTGAATTTACTCCAGTTGTATTTACAGCCAACCAAACAGTTGCTGGTAACCGCGAAGCCATTTATCATACGAATGTTATGATGTGTGTGGCCGAAACTTTTGCCGTTGTTTGCCTGGATGCCATTGATGATAAAAAAGAAAAGAAAAATCTACTCAAACATTTAAAAGCTGATGGTAAAGAGGTTGTGGCGATTTCAGAAAATCAAGTAACACAGTTTGCCGGCAACATGCTACAGGTTCAAAATGACGAAGGAAGGTTGTTTTTAGTCATGAGTAGTGCTGCAAATGCATCTCTAACACAACAACAACGTACGGCGATTGAAAAACACTGCAGTATTGTTCACAGTTCGTTAGAAACGATTGAAACCTGTGGAGGAGGGAGTGCCCGTTGTATGATGGCAGAAGTCTTTTTACCTACAGACCACGTGTAAGTTGATATATGGAAACAGCGCAAAATAGTAAACCGCCACTGTGGATTTTATCGGATATGTGGGGCTGGTCGAATGCGCTGTGGAAGGAATTATACCTAACAGAATTCGCTCCGTATTTTGAACTGTCTTTTATCGATGTGCGAACACTTGCGCAAATTCCAAAGAATCTCACGGACGAGCAATCGATGCACGAGTATTACCTTGAATACGGAATTGATCAATGTTTGGAGCATTTAGCTCCTCAATTGATTCCGGGATTATCGGTAATTGGCTTGAGTATAGGAGGATATATAGCTTGGAGATTAAGTACTTTGCAGCAATCGAGGTTCCGTGTAGTGTGTATATCTACCACGCGATTGCGTTATGAATTGCCAAAAGATATCCAGTTACACTTTTTGATATTTGGAGTGAATGATCCTTTCAGACCTGATGATCAGTGGATGACACAGTACCCTTATAGCTACCAACTTTGGAATCAGGGAGGTCATGATATTTACAAAGAAAGAGGTGTAATTCGAGCCGTGTCTGCCCTTTTAAAAAAATAAAAAGCCCTTTACCATCATACAGAGAAGGAGTTTGAGGTAAAGGACTTTTATACTGTATGCTAGGCAACAGCGGTAGTGTTAATTTTGTAATTTTTATAGTACTGCATTAAAATAAATGCACAAACTACAGAGGAGGCGATGCCTTCAATGGCGAGTGCAAAAACAACCAGTGACAGGTTGAGGTCTTTGCCCCAAAAAGAAGAATTTTCTAATACTTCAATAAAGGCAGCATCCAAAAAAGTTACATAAATAATAAGCCCCAAAATAGTGAGGCCAACGGCCATAATGGAAGTTCCAACTCCAATCAATAAATTTTGGAAATAAACGAGTTCTCGGTTGTTGTGAATATTTGTTTTTATAGCTCGGTTAATACCCCAAAATACAAAAACAAAATTCAATAGTCTTAACTCAGAGACATTGTCTAATCCTAGAATTTTCATGAAAAAAAAGAACCCAGTGATGCCCGCAAAAATAAGTAAAGCATTGTTTACGATAATTTTGTTTGACGACATACGTACTGTTTTTTAATGTTACTTAAAAATACGAAATACTTTTGTATAAGTAGTTGTAAATTAACTATATAGTTTGTTTTAATGGGTGGAAGGTACAGAACTGTGTACGGATGGTGTCATTTTTGACAAAAAAAGCACCTCGGGAGGAGGTGCTTCGTGTTTATTTGGTAAGAGCTTCTCGCAACAGACTAACTGGGTGCTGTGCGAGTCGTTTGGTACCGTCGTAAATTTGATGTCTACAGCTCGTTCCGGCTGCAGCAATTGCTGTTTGGTCACTACAATTGCGAACTTTTGGAAACAACGTATCTTCTCCTACTTGCATACTTACGTCGTAGTGTTCTTTTTCATACCCAAAAGAACCAGCCATTCCACAACAACCTGTATTCATGATGGTGACCTTGTAATTCTTAGGGATGTTTAACACTGTAAAGGATGCGTGCGTGCTTGACAACGCTTTTTGATGGCAGTGTCCGTGAATTTTTAGCTCTCTTTGAGCATCAGTAAACAGGCTGGTATCGATATTGCCGCGGTCGTATTCTTTGGCTAAGAATTCTTCTATGGTAAAGGTGTGTTTAGCGAGTTCCTGAGCGGCTTGTTTGTCATCTGCCAATCGGAGATATTCATCTCTAAAACTCAAAATAGCTGAAGGTTCAATACCAATAAGTGGCGTGTTTTCATTGATTAATGGTGCAAATAAGGCCACATTTTTTGTAGCGATTTCCTTAGCTTCTCTGAGGAATCCTTTTGAAATATAACTACGACCACTCTCTTCATGAGCTATGGTTTCGATGTTGTATCCCAATTTTTCGAGTACCCAAATACTGTCTTTTCCTATTTCTGTATCGTAGAAATTGGTAAATTCATCATTGAATAAATACACCGTTTTTACGGGGTTTTTTTGCCCTTGTCTCGGGTGTTTACGCAACCAAGCATCTAGCGGTTGTTTGGCCAATTTCGGAACTTCTCGCTGCATGGCTACTCCCAAAATTTTCTTAGCGATGCTCGTATTGGTCATAAAGTTGGTGAGCCCAGGAAATTTACTTCCGAGCTTATTATACTTAGCATTGTTGGCAAACAACTTGCTTCGAAATGAATATCCGTTGGTTTCTTGGTATTGGTATAGGAATTCGGCTTTCATAGAGGCTATGTCTACATTACTAGGACACTCTGTTGCACAGGCTTTACAGCTCAAACACAAATCGAGAACTTGTTTTAACTCCTTAGAGTCAAATTTGTTTTTTGCCGTATTATTGGTCAATACTTCGCGGAGTGTATTGGCTCTTGCACGAGTTGTTTCCTTTTCATTTCGAGTGGCTCTATAACTAGGGCATAGAGTTCCGCCAGCTTCAGGTGATTTTCTACAGTCTCCAGAACCGTTACACTTTTCGGCGAGTTTTAGTATGCCCTCACTATCTGAAAAATCTTGAAGGGTCTCGATTTGTGGTTCTTCTCGATCTACCGTATAGCGCAGGTTTTCATCCATAGCATAGGCATCGGTAATCTTCCCTTTGTTAAAGATATTGTTTGGGTCGAATGATTTTTTTAAACGCCTTAGTAATTGGTAGTTTTTGTCACCAATCATTAACGGGATAAATTCTGCTCGCACGATACCGTCTCCGTGCTCTCCACTGAAACTCCCTTGGTATTTTTTGACGAGCTCTGCAGTTTCCGTAGTGATTTTTCTGAAGAGTACTACATCGGCTTGTTTTTTTAAGTTCAATATAGGACGTAGGTGTAATTCTCCAGCACCTGCATGAGCGTAGTATACTGCTTCTTGCTGATACTTGGTCATGATGGCAGTAAACTCTTCGATGTAATCGGGAAGATCTTCTAGAGCTACAGCCGTATCTTCAATACAAGCAACGGCTTTCATATCACCCACCATGTTTCCTAGCAAACCTAAACCGGCTTTTCGGAGGTAATGAACTTTAGCGATATCTGCACCGTAGATCTTGGGGTGGTGATACCCGTGCCCGTGGGTTTTCAAATCATCGATAAGAGCATCCGCTTGGCGCTCTGCATCTTCGAGGGTATGGGCGCTGACTTCTAGCATGAGAACAGCTTCAGGGTCACCTTGTAAAAAGAACCTGTTTTTAGCTTGTTCTCGGTTGTTTTTCGTACAGTCCAAAATTACCTTGTCCATCAATTCACAGGCGAACAATCGGTGTTTCATGGCGGTAACTGTCGCTTTTAAACTAGCATCAACACTTGTAAAATGTGGGCAAACCATAATACTTACCGGTGGTGGTAAATCATCGAGTTGAACTGTAATTGCCGTTGAAAATACTAAGGTACCTTCACTTCCCGATAGGAATTTGGCTGGGTTCACGGTAGTTTCTGTCCCCCCAAACAATTCAGAACTCAGAAATTCATCTACAGCATAGCCCGTATTTCTTCGGTGAATGCTCGCTTTTGGGAACTCCTTTTTTATTTCTTGCTGTACTGCTGTATTGCTCAGCTCGTTGTATAAATCTTTATAGATGCGACCTTCAAGTGTGGGCTCGAAGCGTTTTTGTTTAAAGGCTTCTGAACTTAATTCACCGAAATGAACGTCGCTTCCGTCACTCAAAATTCCCGTTATGGCAAGGACCTTATCACGGGTTACTCCATAGCGTATAGAAGTACTACCAGAGGAATTGTTTCCTACCATACCACCGATCATACAGCGATTAGAGGTAGAGGTATTCGGGCCGAAAAACAACTTAAAAGGTTTTAAAAAACGGTTTAAGTCGTCTCGAATAATTCCGGGTTCTAGCGTAATAGTTTTATTGGCTTCATCGAAAGCAAGGATGTTGGTGAAATACTTAGAAACATCCACAACAATTCCTTCGCCTACGCACTGACCGGCTAAGGAGGTTCCCGCAGTTCTCGGAATGAGCGTCACCTCGTTTTCGTTGGCAAAGGCGATTAATTTTTTTAAATCTTCTTGGGTTTTAGGGTAGGCTACCGCCAAAGGTATTTTTCGATACACCGAAGCATCGGTTGCGTAAATACTTTTATGTAAATCATCGAAGTGAACTTCCCCTTCTAATGATAGGTGTAGGTTGTGTAGTTTGTTGTTACTCATTGTTGTTATTTAATAAGTATGTTACGTTTAAAGCAAGTGTCAAAAGAGATAAAAGTATCGGTTCCGGCAACGCCGTTGATGAGGTGTACTTCATCGTATAAAATCTTTTGCAAGTGCTCGTTATCCTTGGCAAAGATGAGAATAAATATGGCATAATTCCCAGAAACAAAGTTACATTCAACGATTTCTTCAATCTTTTCTAATTCTTTCATCACACTTTTCGCAAATCGAGCTTCTCGCAAGCGTATCCCTGTATATGATTTGGTTTTATAACCGAGCTTGTTTTCATCTACAATGAATTCTGCTTTGCCTAAAACACCTTCGTGTTGGAGCTTTTTAATTCTTTGATGGATGAGCGAGTTGGAAACTTTTAGTTCTTCAGCTATTTGAGAATAGGCTTTACGAGCGTCAGTTCTTAAAATGTTCAGAATTTGTTTGTCTATATAATCAAATTGATTATCCATAGAGTGATTTTTAATTCAATAATGTCAATATGATATTTATTGATTGTTATTTGAGTTATATTTTTATAAAATAGTTGTTGTGGGTGTAAAATTAACTATATTATAGCGTTATTAAAAGAAAATCGGTTTATTTTTGTAGCAAAATAATGTAACTCAAATGAACACAACACAAATTTTTGATAAGTTATGGAACGAGTATACAGAGCGTACTCCTTCTGCACAAAAAATAAAGGAATTATTTAGTAATCAAGGAAATGAAGTTTTCAATGATCACGTGGCATTCAGAACGTTTGATGATGAGCGTGTTAATATTGAAGTTTTGGCTAAGCCTTTCATTGAAGCGGGGTATGTTGAAAAAGGAGACTACGTATTTGAAGCTAAAAAGTTATACGCAAAACACTTTGAGCATGCTACGGATAAAAATGCACCACGTGTATTTATCAGTCAGTTGAAAACAAAAGAGTTTTCTGCTGAATTACAAGCAGAGGTAAAGGCGATGATCGACAGTATTCCAGCAGCTGATTTAGATGCTAGTACTTTAGTGTTTAAAGGGCGCTTATGGGAACAACCGAGTTTTGATGTATACGAAAAGTTACAGCAAGAGAGTGAATATGCAGCTTGGTTGTACGTAAACGGATTCTGCTCTAACCACTTTACTGTAGATGTGAATAAATTAAGCACGTTTAACTCTTTACAGGAAGTGAACGAGTTTTTAAAAGAAAACGGATTTAAAATGAATACTTCTGGAGGAGAAATCAAAGGAACTCCAGAGCAAATGTTAGAGCAATCAAGTGTTTTAGCCGATAGAATTCCAGTAGCATTTAAAGAAGTTACTAAGGAAATTACTTCGTGTTATTACGAGTTTGCTTTCCGTCACCCAATGAGTAACGGTCAATTGTATTCAGGGTTTATCGCAGGTTCAGCAGATAAAATTTTCGAGAGTACTGATATGAAATTACAATAGGCATATTAGGTCTATTCTTTTAAAACAGCCAAGCATTGCTTGGCTGTTTTTCTATTTAACTAGGGGGCTAAAATTCACAATAAGCACGAGTGTTGTAGCGGGGGAAAAATTATTTTGAGTAAGGCTGCTACAACGGTACTTATTACTATTGGGGAAATGCGATGCTGTCAACTACCGTGCAGCGTTTGCCAGTGTAGTATATAGCTTCTGAATTTTGAATGGGAATTAGCTCTAAAAGGTGTTCGTATTTACGAATAATGTCGGCAACCTTTTCAGTAAATGGAGGTTGGTTAACATGGGGCACCGGATAAAACGGAATTACATTTAGCGCTCGAAACGAACTGAGTAATGGCGCTTTTGCAGGATTGTTTATACCCAGTACATAATGGATGTTGGGAGTGGTAATTACAGCACCTGCTGACACACCAATATACAGTTTCCCTTTGCGTATATGCTTACTTATGTACTGATCAGCTCGGGTACGTTGTACTTCTTGTAACAACAAGAACGCATTTTCTCCCGAAATAAAGAGTGCGTCATTACGTTCAATAACCGTTTCAATTGTTTGTTGATCGCTGGTTGTAATGTCTAAGTCGTCAATATTGAATCCTTGTGCTAAGAGCACTTCTTGGTCATTCGAACCGCAGGCCTTACCTGCTTCGCAATTGTGCGAAAGGATAATACGTGTTACCGTGAGACCTGTTCGAAACTCAGGATAAACCTCCGGTAGTAAGGAGGCGACATCCGAATACGAGGAGCTGAGAAAAACGCGCATAACTGGGCTTAGTTTATTGGGTTGGTAATTTTTTCAGTAGCTAGCTTTTTAACGAAATTCTCCGACTTTAGGTAGTCTGTGATTTCCTCTTCGAGTACTTTCCATTTTGTATTGAGTACGAGATAGCTCAAGAGCCCAGTTGCCAGTAATCGATAGACTGGGTTAGGAATGTAGTTGTTTACGATAAACTCGGTACTATCTTTTGTCTGCGATATTTTTAGGTTGGTAGCAATCCATTCACTCGTTTTTACATGAACATCAGAAGTGTGAAGTTTGCTGTATTCTACTTCGTAGCCTAGTGGAATGAAGCGTTTTTCTAGTATCTTCTTTAACAATTGAGCATTGCAGTTAGGGCTGTGTATTGTGGTTATTTTTGGCATTAGAGGCTTGTGTTAATGGTAAAAATTGCTCCCTTGGCCTTAGGAGCAATCGTCAGTAGTTATTTAACTGATTTTGATCAGACGAATAGAGAAAATCATTGGCCAATTCTCTGTAAGGAAACTCCTCTAAACAGTGCTGTTATTGAGGAGTTGATCGGTACGTTCACAAGGTACTGCTGTCAATGGATTCCATTGGGAGTGTCGGGGTTCCTGATGGAGTTGTTAGCAGTACACAGGTACCCTAATCTTTTAGGTGTACGACGACCTTAGTTTACCGTTAATTTTACTAAGAGGCCTTTGTACCCCAGTGCGTAAAATGTTCGATGGTCATAGGCGTATACATCTTCCCATCCAGCCGTAACAAAAGAATGTTTGAGGCGTTGCCAAGTTTTTCCTTGATCGGCGGAATGAATGATGAATTCTCCATCGATGAGGTTGTTGGAGTTATTGGCACCAACTGCGATAATTTGTTGGTTGTGCAAGGCAACTGCTGTTAATTTGTTTTGGAAGCCGTAATCGATAGTTGTCCAAAGCTTAGTTTGGGAGTCATAGGTATGCATTGCTCCTCGTTCGCCACCGGAACCTGTTTGACCGTTATTGCCTACCGTTATAACAAACCCTTCTTTCATTGCTAAATCCGTAAATCGAACGGGTTGCTTTGGATTGTAAACATCCCAGAAATTGTTCTGTTGAATAGCAACCTTTCCTTCGGACCAAATGCCGCCACTAAAAATTAAGGCATCACTTGGAGCGTGGTAGGCAATACAGGTCGGTATATTATTGTGTAAGAGTGTAGCGTAATCTAATGCGGGATTGGTATTGTTTTTTTCAAGATCATTCCAATTGTTTCCTGAGTCTGTAGAGTGTAAAATAAACCCTTTACTCAACGCCCCTTTTTGACCAACGATATACAATTCGTCGTTTTTGGTGTGGCTTACAGAACTCATGTAATATCCTTTATTGGTAAAGGTTTCGAGTTTTGACCATTGTTGACCGCCATCCTTCGAGTTAAGGATGGTACCATTGTTGGTCACTGCAACTACTGTGGTGGTGTTTTTACAACTTACATCATTAAAATAAAAGGAATCACTTTCAAATACAGTATTCCATGTTTTTCCTCCATTCGTAGTTTTTAAAATACTTCCTTTGTTTGAGGGATAACTGGTACCTGTTACGATATAGCCTATTTGGGGAGAGGCAAATTGAATTTTTCGCAGTGGCAGGTCAGTAGGTAGGTCAATTTTATTGAATTGAACTTGGACTTGCGGAGGTGCAGGTTGCCCTGGATCAGGATGGTCTGCAGGGCTGCTATCCTGACAACTAGCCAAGAGTAAAAAGGCGAGGGCCAAGGTGGTGAATAATTTTAATTTTCTCATCTGTTTCTTTTTTACAAACTTAGCGAAGCACCTTGGGGAGCGATTTTAAAATTCAATCTAAAAATGGGATTATTCAATCTCGAACAATGAGGAGGTATAGGTTGCGGTTGTTGACAGTTTGAGAATTGACGGGGAGTTCGAGGAGGCAGACGGGTGGAAAGTGACTGATTTAGGTTGCCTTGGAGAACAACGTCAATACTACTTACTCAATTGATATCACAGGTTGACCTACCCGGTTGTTATGAAAACAACGGTAATTTTTTGGTGAAGATTACTAACGGGTATCTACAGGTGTTTTGTTAAGTGGCCTGTGTACATTGTTGTTTTTTCTACGAGTACTTGAGGATAGAGCGGTTAAAAAAAGGGGAAAACTTTTTAAAATCAACGGTCCTTAAAACCCGTTTGTGTGAACCTGTCAAAACCCTTATACTTGACAATACTCAAAAATAGAATGTTCGCAGTGTTCAGGCTTTCACAAAGTAATCACTGACTAGTATAATTCAATCATTTTCAAGAGTTTTGAGGAAGTTTGAAGGGGCGAGTCCAGTGTGTTTTCTAAAAAAGCGTGTAAAGTACGACGGATCGGTAAAACCGAGAGTGTATCCGATTTCTTGAATGGATAAATCCGATTGTTTGAGCAGTATTTTGGCTCCTAAAATTAAGGTTTCATTGACCCAAGTTTTTGTGCTTTTTCCCGTGAGCTGTTTTACCGTTTTGTTGAGGTGATTCGGTGAAACGTTTAGCCGGTCAGCATAGTATTGAATGTGTTGCTCTCTGGTGATGTTGTCAGCTAACAATTGCTTGAAATCATTGACCAGTTTTGCTTGTCGATTGTCATGACTATGTAGTGGGCTGAACTCCGGTAGCGCGTTTTTAATTTCATACAGAACAGATAGGAGATAGGTTCTCAATAATTTTGGATCGTAGTTCTGGAGGTAAATTTCGTGCATACGAGTTAAATTGTTGATGAGTAATGACACGGTTGCATTCGGGAGTGTTACGGCCTGTTGCTCCATATGCGAGTTCAACGGGATAAAATCATTCATAACCATAGTGGTAAACTTGGATTGTACCAAAAATTCCGTAGTAAAATGACAATAAAAGCCATCGACGTCTTCCGAAAAATATTCGAGTCCGGTAATCTGGTCTTGTAACCAAAAGTGAGCCTGGTTATTTTTGATGCTTACGGAGTTAGAGTTACAGGTTTTAATCATGTTTCCCTGGGTAATGACATAGAGTTGGGTAACGGATCGCCGGTAGAGAGGGATGGGTAAATTCATCAGGTTTTTAAAGGCACTAAACGGTGCGATTAAAAAATTTTCAGGATCTTGCCCATACAGTGAATCGGTGTCGGAATTAGGGGTGAAAAAATGAGACTTGAAGTCCGAAGTTGTAAAATTTGGGATAGAATCCATAGATAATTCGTGCTATTTTTTTAGGCTATTAAAAATAGAACGGATTGCCACAGTGCGCTAGTTTACGCTGTTAAAGTAATGTTAGAATTTTATAAAAATGTTAAATTTTGATGAATTGAAAAAAAAAGAGATTTCTAATTAGAAATCTCTTAAATATTAACGTCGCGTTTTTTGCTTTTCTATGAATTTTTCAAGAACGAGTTTTTTTGGCGTGTTATTGATGCGATAGTACAGTGTTACTTGATCGTTTGTACGTGCGTCCGGTACTGTTGTAATGATGTTGTCAGGACTTAATTCAAGGCTTAATAAGTAACTGCCTTTTTTGCGAATTGTGCTGAGCAAGGTATTGGATTTGGCAGCGCTTAATTGTTGTTGAACACGGTGTTTTTGAGCACTAGTAACAACGTCGGCACTGTCAAGCTGTACCAAGATATCTTTGGTTACCTTAAATTCGATGAGAAAGGAAGTAATAGGCTGGGCACCAGCACGTCCTCCATAACGAATTTGTTTGATAGCAGTATCAATGACTACAGGTGATTTACAGGCCAAACAAAAAACGAGGAAAAGACCTAAGGGGATGGCTTTTTTCATAAATGCATAGATTAAAAAAAGAGGTTAAACCACTGGCTTAACCTCTTTTGTCGTTTGTAATTACTTTACAATTAATTTTCTGGTTGTGCTCTTGTTATTATTAGTTACTTTAACTAAGTAAATACCTTTTGCAAATCCATTTAAGCTCACTTGAGTTTCTTTTTGTGAGGTTTTGATTTCTCTTACCACACTTCCAATTACGTTGTATACTAAAATGGTACTATCACCATTTAAGTTGGCTAACTTTACTGTAAAGCTCTTGTCTAAAGTAGGGTTTGGATAAAGAGCTACTGCGTTCGTAGGCAAGCTCGTCTCTTCCGTACTCAATACTGAAGCAGCGACAGAAACTTCCCAAAGTCCTCTTCCGTAAGTTGCAGCTCTTAATTTATTGGTTCCGTAGTGAATTTCTAAATCGTATACGATAACATTTGGTAACCCTTGTCCTAAACGTACCCAGTCACCTTTCGTGTTGTTTCTGTAGTATACTCCTAAATCTGTAGCTAAAAACAATTCACCATCACTAGTTCCTGTTTTATAAATGATTTTATGGGTAGGAATGTTTGGTAACGAACCTGTGATGTTTGACCAGTTTTTACCTGAATCAGTCGATTTGTATACCTTTCCAGCCGTATATCCAGTATAAGCGATATACACTTCATTAGGTTTAGTAGGGTGTACCTCGATACTTTTTACCGTGGCTATTTGAGGGTGGTTTACATTCGTCCATGAAGTTCCTCCGTTGATAGTCATTTTTACATTACTTCCACTTGACACGTATATTACGTTAGGGTTAGAAGGTGCAATAGAAATGAATTCAATAGTTCCAACACCTGAATTTAAACTCTTCCAAGTATCTCCACGATCGGTAGACTTATAGATGTCTCCAAATCCACCATAAATGGTTTTAGGGTCTGTAGGGTGAATTTCCAATTCCCAAACGAAAGGAGCTCCTGCAGGTGTTCTAAGTCTACGAGCAGCAGTTTTGAATCCATCAGTAGTACGCATCATGATTCCGTTTTGACTACAAGTCCATGCGTAGTTAGAATCTGAATAATCCCAAAGACCTTCTACTCCGTCACTTCCTGCATTTTCACCTTTAAACTCGGTACCGTCATAGATGGCGATGTCGTTATCCTGTGCTCCCATAATCAATTTTCCTGCTGATTTAGGAGTTCCAGATACATTGTAATATTGAGTAATTGCCAATCCTGAAGATAAGTCTGTCCATTTGGTATCCAAAGAAGCATCTCCTTTGAAAATTCCACCATCGTTTACAGAGATTGCAGTGTTGGTACCTGGTACAAACATCATATCGTGGTGGTCAGAGTGTACGTAGAAATACGCTCTTCCTGGTTCCCAGTATCCGTCTAAATACTTTTCCCAAGTCGTTCCTCCATTTTTAGATCTCCATCCTTCAACACCTCCAACGAGGACAAGGTTTTTGTCTTTAGGAGAAATCGCAATGGTAATATTGTATCCTCCTTGCGAAGAGTACTGAGCAATGGTTGATACGGTAGACCATGAAGTTCCTTCATTCGTTGATTTTTGCACTTTACCGTTCGCATCAACAACCATAATTAAATTCGGGTCATTGGCAGTTTGTGCCATATCCAAACGTGCAGTTGAAGGAGTACTTGCTACTTTCCACGTAGCTCCGTTGTCTTTTGAAATTAAGAATTTTCCACGGTAGGTAGTAGCGTATACTGTAGTACTACTTCCAGTTTTGTACTGTAAATCGTTAAAAAAGGCATTGGCTTCGGTATGCACGTCTTTCCAAGTTTTACCACCGTCAGTAGTTCTTTTAATACTACTTTTAGTACACGCTAAAACGATGTCTGGATTTGCAGGGTCAATCAATACTTTAGCCATTAAGTTTCTGTCAGCTAAGGTATAGCTAAGTCCTGTTGGTTTCCAAGTTTCCCCAGCATCTACAGACTTAAATACTCCCAATGAACGGGTGTGTCCTCCGTCAAAATCTCCAGTAGCTAAATACAAGATTTTCGGATCTTTTTTACTGATGTCAATGTGTGATACTCCTAGGTTAGGAAAGTTATCTCCTTTTGGAGCCCATGTTTTACCACCATCAGTAGTTTTCCATACACCTCCTGCTGGACTTCCAACATACAAAGTGTTTAAATCGGTTCCATTAAAGGCAACAGTGTTCAAACGTCCCATTCCAGGGTAGAATCCAACGTTCGACTTTGGTGGCTTTGCTGGTCCAACGAGTGTCCATTTAGGAGCGCTAGCTGCGCGATTTCTCGACATTTTAGCATGGCGCTGATTTTCTTTTAACCACTCGTTGTAATCGTGTGATACTGGCATGAACGAACCGTCGGCTAATACGCGGTCTTTCCAAAAGTTTTGCCAACGCTCAAATTGTTTTACCTGTTTTTTGCTTTTGCGATCGCTTCTAGAACGCGCTTGTTGTAACTTGTTGTTCTCGTTTTTTACGATTTCAAAAAAGTTACTTTGTTCTTGAACTGGAGCTAACCTCCAATTGCTTTCTTGAGCTTCCGTTAAGCTAGGAAACATCATAAAAGCACCAAACAGTAGGGGTAATGTGTTTTTCATTGTTGTTTTAATGTTTTGCTTTATTTAATGACAGTTAAGTTTTAAATCACCCTACTTTTAATTTTGAACTTTTCTCAAAATTATAGTGATTTTATTGTGTTATTTTTTGTTAAATAGCTTGTAAATGATAGGTTTTTTAAAGGATGATATCATTTTTCCAAATTCTGGGTTCTGGAATCTGTTCGTCGTCAATTAATTGTCGAATATCAATTTCTATGCCTCGAGCCAAGTCAGTAATCGGAACGTCATTCGGCCCTCCCTCAAAAGGGTTTTCCGAATTTTCTCCTATAGCTTCCATCGTGAAAAACACCCATGAAATCAGCGCGCTAAAAGGAATGGAAAACCATTCAAAATGTCGGGCAATAAATACTTGAACTTGGTGCATTATGGCGGTTTTTACTTCGTGTTGCGCTAGAGATTTTAAAATGCGATCTCCTAGAGCTTCAAATTCTTGCATCATGCCATAGGGAAGTAAGATGATGAAAATCCAAACGAAAATAAAATTGAGAGTTGCAAACTGACGAGGATAAGGGAAATTTTTGATGCGTTCAGATTTTCCTTGTAAGGTATACAGTTCCGTCAATGATTTTTCGAGTTCCATATGTCTGAAGTTATCAATACAGCCGTTTTGGTATAGTTCACGTAGTCGGGTCGATTGAATTCCTAGGAGTTGTGATGCTCGGTTTCCTTTTTGAAGTACTGTCTGCAATTCGTTTTCAGTTAGGTAAGGGAGCAGTTCTTTTTCTAAGGGGATCTTGTCTTCCAATACCTCTAGGTGCTCTCTGCGAAATTCCCGATTGGAAGCATTGTTTTTTAAGTGGTTTTCCCAAGGCTTGTCTGATCGCATTTGGTAGCGCAATGCCGTTAACCAAGCCACATGGCGATATACGAGCTCTTTGTGGATTGTATGGAGTTCCGCTGCAGTGAGTTGATCACTCTGTACAAAGTCTTTGACCATGACGGTAAAGGAACGAGAGGTGTTCACGATACCACCCCAAATTTTTCGCGCTTCCCAAAGGCGGTCGTATGAGGCGTTGTTTTTAAAACTGATGATGAAAGAAACGGCAGTTCCCAAAACTCCGAGTGGTAACCAAGGAACGTATAGCCATTTCCAACGCAGCAAATCGAATAAAACAACGGGGATGATGCTGAGTAAAAAAAAGAGGTAGGTATAACGTCGTGTCCATCGAAGCATGGCTTTCAAAGGAAAGGTTTTTTGTATGTACATAGAGCGATGTTAGTTGATCTCTCCAAGGTACAAAAACTGATTGAATTATGAGTTCAATCAGTTGGTTATTAGGCTTCTTGTTTCGTGGCGGCAAGCACAATTTCTCGAATGTTAAGGTGTTGAGGTTGTTGGTAGGCAAAGAGTATTGACTGAGCAACTTCTGTTGGATGCAGCACCTGACCCATCGTGTTTTTCCATTCTTCGTAGGCATTTTTAATACTATCCGAACTGGTATGTGAGAGGAGTTCGGTTTCGACCGCTCCCGGTGCAATCGTAACCACGCGAATACCAAAAGAGGCGACTTCTTCACGGGTGTTTTCCGATATGGCGTGAACGCCGAACTTTGTTCCGCAGTAGGCCGCGTGATTTGGAAAGGTTTTTCGTCCAGCAATAGAACTGATATTGATAATAGTCCCTCTTTGTCGTTGCTTCATTTGAGGAAGCACGGCTTGCATACCATGCAATACTCCGAGTACATTGACATCAAACATTTTTTTCCATTCTTCGGGCTGTTGCGTATCAATAGCGCCTAGTAACATAGTTCCTGCATTGTTGATAATAGCATCCGCAGGTCCAAACAGTGCTTCTGCTTCTTGAATAGCTTGAGTGAGAGCTGTAAAATCGGTAACATCTACTTGTTTGCATAGGGTGTTGGGAAGGGAAAGCGCTTCTAGTTTCTCGAGTCTTCTTGCAATCAATAAAAGAGGATGTCCTTGTTGTGCGAAAAGCTCAGCGGTGGCGGCACCAATTCCTGAGCTCGCTCCTGTGATAATTAGTAACGGTTTTGACATGGGTTTACTATATTTTTTAGTTATGAATGCAAAGGTATTTACACAAGTGTGTTGTTTCAAAATACTATATTTGTATTGAATGTATAAGTTTTAGTTATGGATAGTAGGTTGTTGCGCTTTTTTGTTACGGTATATGAAGAAAAGAACTTAACCAGAGCAGCAAAGCGAAATTTTGTATCACAACCCAATGTGTCAAATGGGATAAAGGACTTAGAATACCAATTGGGTGTGGTGTTGTTTCACCGAAGTAAAAAGGGAGTTGTTCCTACTGCTGAGGGACATCAATTATACCCGAGAGCGAAGCGTTTGGTTACGGAGTTAAACGACTTGTCTCAACAGTTTAAAACACTTGACTTTACTTGCGAAATTACTATTGGAATTGCCAGTGGTTTAGCGCAGGAGCAAAAACAGCAATTCTTTAGGCAGAGCAATGCCGTATTAGGGGCAGTTCAATGGGAAGTTGGAGAAATACACCGCGACCGAGATTTGAATTTACTGGTCAGGGAATGGAAGTTCGAGGGTACGCTATTTCAACCTTTGTGGAAAGAGGCCTATGTACTCTGTATTCCAGAAGGACACGCCTTGCTTAAAAAGGATGCTATTGCTTTACAAGATCTCATAGGAGAACCTTTTATTCACTGCCCTCCCTGCGAGGCTCATCAGCAGTGTTTATCCCTGTTAAATGCCCAAGGAGAAGCGCCCAAAACAGTGGCGAACTGCCATTCAAAAGAAGAGGTACTCTCCTTACTCATGGCTGGGGTAGGCTTGACATTTTTACCAGAAGGACTCATCGATGGATGGTACGGTTTTGAGGTACGTCCTTTTGAAGGTCCAGTGTATTACCGTGAAGTAGGTATTGGATATCACAGGAAAAGTTTGCAAAACCCTGAAATAGAACGTCTATTACAACAGTTTGCGAAAGTGGGATTTTCGACGAGAACGTTTCAAGAACTCGGAGGGAGGTATTCTTAAAATTTCGTTAAAGTGATGGTTGGATTTTAATTGAGAAGCCTATTAAGTATCTTTAGAGTTTTAAACGTATTAGTATATGAAGAAAACTCTATGGATCTTGTTGTTCCTGATGTCCACAGGAATCAATGCACAAAAGATAGATTTGTCGTACTACCTCCCGAAAGGGGTAACCTACAACGAAAAAATTCCGACACCCAAATCAATTATAGGACACGAGGTAGGGGAGTGGCATATAACCCACGACAAATTGCTTCAGTACATGGAAAACTTGGCTGCAGTTTCCGATAGAGTTCAATTAGAAAAAAGAGGAAAAACTTTTGAAGGTCGCCCTTTGATTTTACTAAAAATTAGCAGTCCTGAGAATTTGCAAAACATCGCGGAAATTCGCCGTAATCACCTGGCGAATGTCAATGGAGAACAGGTTGATATAGAGCAACAACCAGTGGTGGTATACCAAGGGTTTTCTATTCATGGTAATGAAGCGAGTGGTTCCAATGCGGCCTTGGCCTTGGCGTATTACCTTACGGCTGCTGAAGGACCTGAAATTCAAGAACTGTTAAACAAGTCAGTAATACTATTCGACCCGTCGTTGAATCCAGATGGCTTGCAACGTTTTGCATATTGGGCAAATATTCACAAAGCTTCAGAAATCAACCCAGATCCAAACGATCGTGAATATCACGAAGTATGGCCCGGAGGAAGAACCAACCATTATTGGTTTGATATGAATAGGGATTGGTTACCTGTGCAGTTACCGGAAAGTAAGGTTCGAATTAAAACCTTCCATGAATGGAAACCCAATATATTGACTGACCACCATGAAATGGGTACCAACTCTACCTTCTTTTTTCAACCAGGTATTCCTGAAAGAACCCACCCACTAACCCCTGAGTTAAATCAAGAATTAACTCGTGAGATAGGAACCTATCATGCCAAGGCACTGGATGCCATTGGATCGTTGTATTATTCGGAAGAGGATTTCGATGATTTTTATTACGGAAAAGGATCTACGTTTCCGGATATTAATGGGGGAATTGGTATTTTATTCGAACAAGGGAGTTCGAGAGGACATGCGCAAGAGAGTGATCACGGAGTGCTGAGGTTTCCGTTTACCATCCGCAATCAGTTTACGGCAGCCTTGTCGACATTGGAAGCAGCCAAAGCGATGCGTGTGAAACTGCTGCAATACCAACGAAACTTTTTTAAGAAAGCAAGAACAGAAGGCGCGAATAAAGGAATTTTGTTTGGAGATGCTAAAGACAAAAGTAAAACCTTGGCTTTGGTGAACGTGTTAAAAAAACATCAGATAAAAGTACATCGATTAAAGAAGGATGTTGTGAAATCAGGAAAGAAGTACTCGAGTACTTCGAGTTTTGTTGTACCTTACAAGCAGCAGCAATCGCGATTGGTTAAGGCTATTTTTGACAAGAGAACTCAGTTTAGAGACAGCCTTTTTTACGATGTTTCTGCTTGGTCATTTGATCACGCCTTCGGGGTGGATGCTGAAGCTAACGTTTCTCTAGAGCTATTAGGTGATGAAATAGTAACACCTTCTAAGAACAGCGGTACAGTATCGGCAAAGAGTGGGCTGGGATACTTGATGCCTTGGAATGAGTACTACACACCTAAAGTATTGAATGCCCTCTTAAATAAAGAGCTCCGCGCATTTGTCGGAATGAAAAAATTTACGAATAACAATAGGACCTATGATTATGGAACAATTTTTATTCCCGTACAAAACCAATGTCTGTCAAAAGAGGCCTTGTACGCTTATTTAAAAGAGCTAGCGGCTGAATCGGGCGTAGCGCTGCAAGCGGTTTCAACTGGTTTGAACGGAGGTATTGATTTGGGAAGTAGACGCTTTAAAAGGGTAAAAAAAGTTTCGGTTGCCATGCTCGTAGGTGATGGGGTCTCTAGCAATGATGCCGGAGAGATATGGCATTTATTAGACAGACGCTACGGTATGAAATTGACAAAACTTTCAACAGATTACGTGACTCGAGTAGACCTAAGTCGTTATACGACAATAGTAGTTCCGAATTCGAGATCCCTGTCTCCAGAAGCAGTCGTAAAATTAAAGACCTGGGTTAAAAATGGAGGGGTGTTGATTGGTTTCAGAAATTCCTTGCGTTGGATGAAGCAGCGAGGTCTTTTTAAGGCAACCTTTAAAAAGCCTAAAAACGACCAAGTAACAGGAGTTAGTTTTGAAAATAAACGACTGCAAAGTGGGGCTCAGGTTATCGGTGGTGCCATTTTTAAGGCGGCACTCGATCGTTCTCATCCCATAGCTTTTGGATATAAAAATAAAGATTTGGCTCTGTTTAGAAACACGACAGTATTCATGGCTCCGGATGCAAAGAGCTACAACAATCCGATTCAGTATACACAAACTCCGCTACTTTCAGGGTATATTTCTGAAGAGAATCTCGAATTACTAAAAGGATCGGTGCCTTTTAAAGTTCAGCGATTGGGGAAAGGAAGAGTGATTGGATTTACAGACAATACCAACTTTAGAGCTTTTTGGTACGGAACGAATAAATTGTTTATGAATGCCGTATTTTTCGGGAAATTGATGTAACAATATTCAGTATTACTCGTCTTTTAAGTAAAGAATTAGAAGATTTATGAGTTTACTACGAGTTTTATTGGCCATTTTATTTCCTCCATTATCCGTATTAGGGAAAGGATGTGGCTCTGTAATTATTGTTTTTTTATTAACCCTTTGTGGTTGGGTACCGGGAGTAATTGGTGCTTTGGTGATTCTCAATAATCCAGATTAATTGCTTTTTTTGTAAGGAATTGATTGTTTTTGTGACTTTTTATAGGAGAAAGTGTCAAATTTATTGAACACTAGCTACAAAAAAGTAATACTATATGAAAGCAATACAATTATTAAAAAGATTTGGAATCGCAGCCTTGTTTTGCTTATCATCCATGGTTGTTCAGGCACAACAAGTAGTCGTTGAAAACGGTGTAGAATACTTAGCCGACGGTGTGGAAGAGCAAGATGCAAATTCACTGGATTTAAAAATGGTAGCTCAAAAGAACAAAGAGCAGCAAGCCAACATAAAAAAGCGAAAAAAACGCGCAAAGCAACGTCTGACTAAAAAGGAGGCTACGGCACTCTTAGAAAACGGAACCCTGCGTTTTAGGAAGAAACGAGCTAGCAATAAATGTTTTCAAAAGGCGAAAGAAAAGTGTAAGCCTGTTGAAACAGAAAAATAAAAAAAATGCTCACCGATTTCGGTGAGCATCTTTTTTTTTCGAAGATTTATCTTTTTAAAACTTCATCGATGACTTTTCCTGAAGTTCCATTCGGAAATTCAATCTGTAAAAAGTTGGCCAAGGTTGGGCTGATATCAATGATTTCGTACTTCTTTTTAGAACGTCCTTTGCGAATTCCATTCCCGTAAAAAATAATAGGTACGTGCGTATCGTATGAATATCCAGATCCGTGAGTAGTTCCTTTCTTCATATAACTAATCGTCGATGGATTTGGTATGAGTAAAACATCACCTGAAAATTTTTGATTGTAACCGTTTTGCAGTGAGTTTAAAATTCCGTTGGTAAAGGTCGTTTTTTGAAGCGTTGCTGCGGTAACGGCCTTGTAAATTCCTCGGTATCTAATAGCTTCATCTGCTATGAACTGAGCAACTTCGTTTGCCTTAAGGCTGTTCTTTTTAAGTTCATCGTGATCTAAAAACACTTGGAAGTTCGAAATGTTTTCAATTAATGCCGCTGATCCAAATTGTGTTTTGGTACTTTTATCGAGGTAGTTGCGGAGTTTTTTAATGCTGATATAGTCACCAGGTATTTTTACAGATTGTAAGTACGAAGGAACTTGAGTTGCCGCGTGATCGGCTGTTAAGAATACTGTGTATTTTCCTTTTCCTACGTGTTTGTCTAAAAACTTTAAAAGACTTTCTAAATCTCGATCCAAACGCAAATACGTGTCCTGCGTTTCTTTAGAAGCAACCCCAAATTGGTGCCCCACGTAATCCGTAGATGAATAGCTAATGGCTAAAAAGTCGGTATGTGCCGATTTCCCTAGGCGCTCTCCAATAATGGCCGCTTTGGCAAAGTCCGTAGTAAAGGTATTCCCCGCAGGGATTGCTTTTAAAATACTATAATTGTTATTGCTCGCTCTTAATTTAGGGATGTCATGTGGGAATACAGGTTTATCTTCCCCCTTAAAAGTAGCTTCAAAATTATTATCGTCTTCAATACTTTCTGTATAGGTATTAATATCGTATAAGGTATTCCATGGAGTACTCAAATAGGCGTCAGCTTTTTTAGCTGCGTTGAATTTTTGTGCCCACGTTGGCAGTTGTTTCATGTAATAACTAGAAGAAATCCATTCTCCGCGTTGCCCTCCGTCAAACCAGTAAGCAGCATTGGCAGTATGCCCGGCAGGTAAAATAGCTGAGCGATCTTTTATAGCAATACCGATGGTTTTTCCCTGCATGTTTTGTGCGAGGTGTAACTGATCAGTAATGGTCGTTGTTACGAGTCGATAAGGTGATTTTTGTCCTCCTTTACCAGAATTACCAACGGTAGTTTGCTTGGCATCGTCAACGCAGTAAATTGATTTTTTAGCGTATTTGTCATACCAGTGATTTCCGATGATTCCGTGATTTGACGGTGTGGTTCCTGTGTAAATTGAGGTATGCCCTACAGCAGTATAGGTAGGAATGTAGTTATAATGTGCATTTTCTAAAGAAAATCCATCTTTTAACAACCTTTTAAATCCGCCGTCACCATATCGGTGATAAAATCGCGTTAAGTAATCGTAGCGCATCTGATCTACCACGATACCTACAACGAGTTTGGGGTTGGTATTTTTTTGCTGTGCAGTTGTTTGGGTTACATTTCCTAAGCTAGCTGTTAGGAACAATGCTGCAATAATGTTTTTCATTTTGTGTGCTAAATTAATACCCTGTAAAGGTAATTAAAAAGAAAGCGAAGGGGGATATTTATAGTTACATTTAACGGTATTTTTATACCTTAGCAAAAGAAAATTTTTTCATTTCATGAATTATATAGAGCATATTGGTAAGTATTTTTCCATGCTTGGACAGGTGGTTGCTAAACCACAGCGATTTCGCGTATTTAAAGAAGCCCTATTACGAGAACTTGAGGAGTTAGGACATAAGTCTATCGGGATTATTGGTTTTATTTCTTTTTTTATCGGAGGAGTTATTGCCTTACAAACGGCCTTGAACCTCGAGAGTCCGTTTATTCCGAAATCCCTGATTGGATTCGCAGCAAAACGATCGGTGATCTTAGAATTTGCACCTACTTTTTGTTCCATTATTTTGGCAGGTAAAGTGGGATCTTATATCACCTCGAGTATTGGTACAATGCGTGTGACGGAGCAGATTGATGCCTTGGAGGTGATGGGGATTAATTCATTGAATTATCTGGTACTCCCCAAAATTATAGCCACTGTTTGTTTTTATCCTTTCTTGATTGTTTTGGGAATGTTCCTCGGAATTTTTGGAGGATGGGTAGCAGGGGAATTATCAGGATTGTTTTCTGGAATCGATTTTATTACAGGAGTACAGATGGATTTTAAACCTTTTCTCATTACCTATGCCTTAATTAAAACGGTTGTATTTGCCTTTATCATTGCTACCGTACCATCGTACCACGGGTATTATGTAAAAGGTGGTTCTTTAGAAGTAGGGAAAGCCAGTACTCAGTCAGTGGTTTGGACAATAGTTACTATTGTAATAGCGAATTATTTTCTCACTCAAATGTTATTAACTTAGGTATGATAGAAGTAAAGGATTTACATAAAGGATTTAATGGGGTTGAAATTTTAAAAGGAATAACGACGTCCTTTCATCCAGGGGAGACGAGTTTAATAATTGGACAGAGTGGTTCGGGAAAAACCGTCTTTTTAAAATCATTGGTGGGCTTACACACCCCTGAAGCAGGATCTATAGTTTATGACGGCCGTGTCAATACAGAAATGAGCATAGATGATAAAAGGCAGTTTCGTCAAGAATTGGGAATGGTGTTTCAAGGTAGTGCTTTGTTTGATTCGCAAACGGTGGAAGAAAACGTGATGTTCCCGCTAAAGATGTTTACCAAGCAATCGGATGCGGAAATGTTAGAAAGAGTTAATGTAGTACTCAAACGAGTTAATTTGGAAAACTCCAACAAGAAGTTCCCGGCAGAGTTATCAGGAGGAATGCAAAAGCGTGTGGCTATCGCACGAGCCATTGTGATGAATCCGAAATATTTGTTTTGTGACGAGCCCAATTCCGGACTCGATCCGAAAACGGCCATCGTTATCGATAATTTAATTCAGGAGATCACGGATGAGTATAAAATAACCACGGTGATCAATACCCACGACATGAATTCAGTGATGGAGATCGGTGAAAAGATTGTTTTTTTGCAAAATGGATACAAAGCATGGGAGGGAAGTAGCCAAGAAATTTTCAAAACCGACAATGAAGCAGTAGTGAATTTTGTGTATTCGTCCAACTTATTCAAAAAAGTGCGAAAAGCCTACTTAAATAATCTATAACTTAACTTTTTGTTAATGAGATTAGTAAAAAAAACTTTCATTTTTTTTGTAAAATAATCGCAAAAAAAGTTTGTGCAATCAATAAAAGCTTCTATATTTGCACCCGCAAACGCAGATATGCTAAAGCAAAAAACAATGACCGGGTAGCTCAGTTGGTAGAGCATCTCCCTTTTAAGGAGAGGGTCCTGGGTTCGAGCCCCAGCCCGGTCACTGAAAAACTTTTTAAATAAAAGTAAATAAAAAGCTCTTGGGGAGATTCCAGAGCGGCCAAATGGGACGGACTGTAACTCCGTTGTCTTTCGACTTCGCAGGTTCGAATCCTGCTCTCCCCACAAAAACCTCAATCATTTCGATTGAGGTTTTTGTTTTTTAGCATCCTTTATAAATGAAGTACTTTCCTTGTTTTTACCTTTATCAAAGCTATTAAACAAAGAAAACGCCCGGAAATCATTCCCGAGCGCTTTCTGCATTCACGATAACAAAAGACTAGAAATACTATCTTTTAGTTTTTAATAAGGTTCTTGAAAAGCTAATAGTGTCGTTATAGACCTTTACAAAGTAACTTCCAATAGGTAAATTTCTGATATCGATAGACGAGGCTGCTCTAAAGCTGTTGCTTTTGACAATACGTCCGTTGGTATCTATAATTTCATAACGTGCATTCTGTAGGTTAAAATCACTAGAGATGTTAACAAAATGACTTGCTGGGTTTGGATAAACTTGTAAATCGATCATTGGTTGAGATGTTTGGTGTTGGTTGGGTTCATAACGCGCCGCAGTTTGAACTATGTTCACTGCATAATCCTCGACTTCACCATCAACAAAGGTCCCGCAGGCAGCAGGCGCTTGGTTGTATTGCATAACAACGCGCATTTTAGTCATTCCCAAAGTGGCTCCAGAAGGAATTTGAATGGCGTACGTTTTGCTGTTAGCATTATCGGTCGTGTCGTTCACAATCTGTTCTTCAGCTTCGTATGTTCCGTTTTGGTTGTAATCAATCCAAACGCTGAAGTGTTCTTTATAAGTACTACTACTAAATCCTGCTTTTAATGAAAGTGTTACTTCGCTATTTGCAGTAACGGTTGCTACCATAGAGCTGAAATCTGCGTAACCACCATTAGCTCCAGAAGTATTTGTCATAGCTCCAAATGATACACTGTCAATCCATTCGTATGATACGCGTTGCCCTTTAGCATCACAGTAGTTGAGTTGTGATCCTTGTGTGGTAAGGGTAAGTGCATTCGAAGCATCAGAGCTATTCCCGGCGAAATCTACTGATTTAACAGTGTACTGGTACTCGGTATTGGCTGTTAAGTCGTTAATAGGAAGACTTACTTTACTCGTAGTCGAAACCAATTGGTTGTTTTGGTACACCTCGTAGTGCTTAACTTTAACGTTGTCAGTAGCCGCTTGCCATTGTAGAGTTAGGCTGTTTTCGGTAACATCAGCAGCTGTTAACTGGGCAGGAATACTCGGCTTTTCAGTATCAGTAGTGATGTACTGGTAACGGATATTGTCAATTTTAGCCTGATCTTTACCTTTCTTTACAGAGGCATCTTTGCGATAGGTCCAAGTTAGTTTGTGGTTTCCTGCTGGTACTGTAAAGCTAACCGTGGTCCAAGCTTGTTCACCACTCCATTTATTTTGTTCCTTACCGTCGATAGCAAAAATTAAATAATCATAACCGCTTTCTGATGATACGGCGTAATCGAATTGAACTTCTGTCGCTGTTTCAAAGGCCTGAGTTAATTCTAATACAGAACTTTGGTTGTCTTGTATGTTTTTAGAAATACTGTAATTTCCTCCTTCAGTTCCGATAACGAAAGGGTGTGTTTGATTGGAAGCAAAGTTAGCTTGGCTAAAATCGGCAGTTTCGAAATCGATAATTTTATTTGCAACGACTTCTTTGTTTGTCAATACATATAAGGTATAGCGGTGCTCTGTAGTTTGTTGTCCATCAGTAGCTGTTAATACAACTTCGTGTTTCCCAGCATCTGCCTCGGTAGGAGTACCGCTAAGCGTGTAGTTTCCTGAAGTATTGTCGAACTGTAACCAGTTTGGTTTTTGCGTAAGGGTTAAGGTTACTTGGTCTCTTTTGTTTTCATCTATTACTTGTACGTTATAGGTATAGGCTTGGTCGATACGTACAAAGTTACTCGGAGTAGATACAAAGCTCGGAGCTACGTTGGTAGGATAAACGTCGATCATGATGGCATTGCTGTCAATCCAATTGTACTTCCCGCCGTGGGTAATCATTTCTGTCAAGTAAAAGTATCCGTTGCTTCTTCCGGCCCATCCCCAGTTGATGTGGAAATAGTCTCCTTGGTCAGTGGTGTCATAACCGTCCAAGGCAAACAAGTGTCCCGCACCTCCGGCGTTAGGGTCTTGTAAGTTCTTACTTCTCCCTGAGTATAATACAGGGCGCTTTTGGTCTAACTGTTGCTTAATAACAGCATTCCAATCGGCATCAGAGTAACGAGATCGGTAGATCATTTGTGCTGATTGGTTGTACTTGAAGTATTTTTTTAACGCAGCAAGGGCATCTCTTGAATACGCTCCTGAGCCTCCGTTTGCTGAGGTACCATAACTCATTGATACGGCAACTCCACAATGGTATGATAACTTGGCATTTTCGTCATCTGCTCTGGTTTTTGACATATTTGCCCAATCGTATGATTGGTTAGCGAAGTTTACAGAGATGTTTCCGTACTTGTTGTGGGTATAGCTGTGTTGTGAACGCCCTCGAGCAGGGAATTCCCAATAGCGCATTACTTGTGCCATGGCGGTAGCAACACAACCCACAATAGCTTGACCATCGGCATCGCTAGGGCAGTATTTGTTAAACCCACTAGACTGGGTGTACAAGATGTCATCCATAAAAGGAGCGACCACTTTGGTACGGCTCCCCGAAGCCTGCTTTAAAGCATTCCATCGGTTGTTTTTACGCGCTTGCTTTCCGGCCTTTTGCACTTGGGCACTTTCGTACACAAATGATTTATAGGCAGCTAATATGTGTTGAGTATTGGGCTCTGTAGCCTCTAAAGTTCCGCGATCTGAATACGCTAAAACGGGTTGTGTAGCATCGTCCGCCGATACAATAACATAACCTCCTCCTTGGTAATTAACAATGTAGTATACTTTGCTTTTGTTAAAGTAAACTTCCTTGATGTTTTGAATTTTTTGTGAGTGTGAGCTTCTTTGTTGCGCGTTTTGTTGCATCCAAAGAGCAGCAGCTTTCACTGCTGTTTTTTTGTCGACAGGGTCGGCAAATAGGTTTCCTAAACTGCATAGGAATACAAGTGTGAAAAGTGTAATTTTTTGTTTCACTGGATAAAAGTTTTTTAATTTCCCAGGCAAAGCTAGCGCATCTATTTCCTCCGTAAAATAAGGAGATTTCCTAGTTGTTCTATGCGGTGTATCCCTAGTAAAACTAAGGGGTAGGGAGGGTAGGGGATAGGGGTTGTGAGGTAGAGAAACTAGGGGATTGGAGGTTTGTCTTTTTACTGCAATTTTCGTAGTAGAAAATTAATTGAATTTTCCAATGACTTTTGTGTAAATAGTCCAAAAATAATGTTGAATAGCCGGGACTTAACAGTTTATTAATGTTTAGTTTTTTTATTTTTTCGTTAAACAAAACGTATATTTGTGTAAATTAACGAAAGATGAGATTAGTAACTATATGTATATTACTGTTTCAGTTTACTTTAAGTATGGCTCAGGAGTCAGGAGTTGTAAAAGGAAAAGTAATTGATGCAAAAAGCAGAGAGGTGTTACCCTTTGTAAATGTGACCATAGTGGGGACGACCCGAGGGGCGACCACTGCAGAAGATGGAAGTTTTGAGATTAAAAATGCACCGCTGGGCTACCTGCGAATTCAAGCATCTTTTCTCGGTTATAAAACGGTAGTTTCTGACGATTATTTGGTGACCAAGGAAAAAGTTCCGTTTGTCGTGTTGGAATTGTCGGAAGATCAAACCCAGTTAGCGGAAGTAGAAGTGCGTTCAAAGTTGTTTAAGAAATCTTTGGAGAGTCCCTTGTCTTTGCAGTCATTAGGAGTTGCAGAGATCGAACGCAACCCAGGGGGAAATCGCGATGTTTTACGAGTTATTCAATCGTTTCCTGGAGTAGCGTCAAATCCAGGCTTTAGAAATGATATCATTATTAGAGGTGGAGCAACCTCCGAAAATAAGTTCTATGTAGATGGAATAGAGGTGCCGGTGATTAATCATTTTCAAACGCAAGGAGCAACCGGAGGTCCGGTGGGAATCATGAATACAGATTTAATTCGCAAGGTTGACTTTTACGCCGGGGCCTTCCCAGCAAATAGAGGGAATACCTTGAGTTCCATTATAGAGTTTACGCAAAAAACCGGAAACCCGAATCGCTTAAATGTAAGAGCTACCCTCGGTACTTCTGATGCGGGGATTACCATGGACGGTCCGATCGGTAAAAATACGACCTATATCGTCTCGGTAAGGCAATCGTATTTGCAGTTTTTGTTTAAACTGATAAAGCTTCCTTTTTTACCTACCTATAACGATTTTCAGTTCAATGTAAAAACCAAACTAAGCGAGCGCAGTGAATTGTCGTTTATTGGGCTGGGTGCCATTGATGATTTTAAAATTAACAAGGAGGTGAACGATGGCGTTACCGACGAAGAAACGCTGAAGAGAAATCAGGTGATTTTAAATACGGTGCCTGTAAACAGCCAATGGAATTATACCGTTGGTCTTTCGTACAAGCACTTTGGTGAAAACGCAACTCAGCAATTGGTGTTTAGTAGAAATGAGTGGAAGAACAAAGCGGTTAAGTACTTTATGAACGACGAGCAAGAGCGTCGTGAAAACTTATTATTAGATTACAATTCGAAGGAAATCGAGAATAAACTTCGTTTTGAAAATACGATGAAAATGAAGGGGCATACGTTGAATTTAGGGTTTAACCTCGAATTGGCGAAATACACCAATGCTACCTTTCAGAAAATAGTGAACACCCAGAGTATTGCAGAACGCAACTTTTTCTCGACTGTTGATTTTGTCAAATACGGGTTGTTCGGGCAATATTCGACTTCTTTGTTTCAAAAGAGGTTAGGAGTATCCCTTGGATTTCGATTCGACGGTATCGATTATAACGATCATATGAAAAATTTATGGAATCAGTTTTCTCCGAGGATTGCTACCACTTTTGCTTTGAGTGATAAGTTGTCGTGGAATAATTCGTGGGCCATATACAAACAGTTACCGTCCTATACAATTTTAGGGTACCGCGATACCAACAATGTGTTGGTAAACAAAAAAGGCGTAAAGTACATTACTTCTGAACATTTTGTGAGTGGTTTTGAGTACCGACCAGACGAGACTACCAAGCTGAGTTTGGAAGGATTTCACAAGAGTTATCGCGACTACCCATTTTCGGTTCGTGACCAAATCAGTTTGGCCAATTTAGGTGCAGATTTCGGTGTGGTCGGAAATGAAGAAGTCGTTTCGAATTCTAAAGGAAGAGCCTATGGTTTCGAAATTCTGGCGCAAAAAAAATCTTATGGAGGTGTGTATGGTATTGCCGCCTATACATTTGTAAGAAGTGAGTTTCAAAATCGCCTAGGTGCTTATATTCCTTCTACTTGGGACAACAGGCATTTATTGACCATCACAGCAGGGAAAAAGCTAGCAAAGAATTGGGAGGTAGGAACCAAATTCCGTTTGGTAGGTGGCCGCCCGTATACTCCATATAACTACGATGTTTCAGCAGTGAAAGCAAATTACAATATCAGCAATGGAGGAATATTAGATTTCGCTCGTTTGAATTCGGCTCGTTTCGGTACTTATACCCAGTTAGATATTCGTGTGGATAAAGTATGGTACCTAAAAAATATGGCGATTAACTTATATGTAGATGTACAGAATGTATATGCCAGTACCGCTGATAGACAACCGTTTTTGTTACCTCAAGAAGATGCTAATGGCGTGCGTTTAACTGATCCTAATGACGCGTCGCGTTATCTATTAGAAGAAGTTGGGAGTACCTCGGGAAGGGCAATTCCTAGGATTGGTGTGATCGTCGACTTCTAAATTTTTGGTAGGGTTTATTTTTTTAAAAGGGAGGGAAAGTAGTACCTTGTCCGAATAAAATAAGAATAACTATGAAACGATTGTGTTTAGGAGCCTTGTTAGCGCTAGGGCTAAGCCTTGGGGTGCAAGCGCAAAAATACGAGTTTACCCCCGTGGTAGATATTGAAAGTACAGAGGTAAAAAGTCAAGGTAAAACAGGAACTTGTTGGAGTTTCTCGACAACTTCTTTTTTGGAGTCAGAGGTCATTAGACTTACGGGAAAACGCGTGGATTTATCGGAAATGTACACGGTGAGAAACACCTATGTTGAAAAGGCTTACAATTACCTTTACCGTCAAGGGAAAGCCCAGTTTAGTCAAGGAGGATTAGCCCATGATGTTATTAATTCTGTAGAAGACTACGGATTGGTGCCGAGAACGGTGTTTTCTGGGCTCGATTTGGGACAAGAGGTGCACAACCACGTCGAAATGGTGGCTGTATTAAAAAGTATGCTCGATACTTATATTAAGAACCCAGCAAGAACGTTGAGTCCAAAATGGAAAATGGCGGTGCAAAAAGTGTTGGATGTTTATTTAGGAGCAAATCCAAAGAATTTTACTTTTCAAGGTAAGGAATACACACCTGAATCGTTTGCGAAACATTTAAAAATTGTTCCAGAAAACTACGTGACTTTGAGTTCTTTTGCGAATGAGCCTTTATACAAATCGTTTATCCTTTCCATTCCTGATAATTTTTCAAATGGATCTTTTTATAATGTTTCTGTTGATGAGTTAGTAGCTGCGACGAAAAGAGCCTTGGAAAACGGGTATACCATCGCGTTGGATTGTGACGTGTCAGAAAAGACGTTCTCATCGAAAGCTGGTGTAGCGATTGTTCCTGCGAGCTCATCAGAAGGAAAAAAGGGACTGAAAGAAATAGTGGAAGAACGTACAATTACACCTGAATTACGCCAAGCAGAATTTGAAAACTTCCACACGACAGATGACCATTTGATGCATATCGTTGGAATCGTTAAAGATCAACGTGGTACGGTGTACTTTAAAGTGAAGAACTCATGGGGATCGGCACGAGGAAATGGCGGTTACATTTACATGTCTGTACCGTATTTTAAATTAAAAACAATTTCGGTATTGATGCATAAAGACGCCTTGTCAAAACCGATGAAACAGCAATTGAAATTGTAGTTAAATACTGCTTAAAAGCTAGAAACCCAAGACTCGTTCTTGGGTTTTTTCATTGGGGGCAAGCATCACTTCTCGCAGAGATTTTTGTATATTTCCAGCTGTAACAAAAAATCACTACATATGGAAGAAAAATTGAAGAATGAGGAGTCGGTAGAGCAATCGAAACAAGCGGTTCAAGAGGATGCAAAAGGATTGTTTCAGAGTTCTAAGAAATTTTTGGTAGAACTTTTAGATTTTAGACACGATACAGATCAAGAGGCCACTATAGAGGCAATTAAAGGAGATATCGCTTTTAAGGGAGCAACTGCGTGGATTTTAATCTGTTCAATTTTTGTCGCTTCTATTGGGCTAAATGCAAATTCTACGGCTGTAGTTATTGGTGCCATGTTAATATCACCACTAATGGGACCTATTTTGGGAATTGGAATGTCTATAGCCATTAATGATATCGATACCCTGCGAAAGTCGCTAATTAATTTGGCAACGATGATTGTCTTGAGTTTGCTAACGGCCTTTTTATTTTTCTTATTGTTTCCGTTAAAGGAAGAGACTTCAGAGTTATTAGGTCGTGTAAAACCTGATATTCGAGATGTACTGATTGCTTTCGTTGGTGGAATGGCGTTAATTATTGCCCGTACCAAAAAAGGAACTATAGCATCAGTAATTTTCGGAGTGGCGATTGCCACAGCCTTGATGCCACCATTGTGTACAGCTGGATATGGACTAGCTATAGGAAAGTGGAATTACTTTTTAGGAGCGATGTATCTCTTCACCATCAATACTATTTTTATTGCACTAGCAACATTTTTAGTCTTGAAGTTATTAGGGTTTACGATGATTCGCTACGTGAATTCCGTAAAGCGTAAGCGCATAGCACGTTTTGCTTCTCTGTTGGCCATATTGGTAATGATTCCTGCGGTTTTTACCTTTATTAACGTGTATCAAGAGAGTATCACCAAAGCGAATTATAAGAAGTATTTGAAAGAAAAAATATTGTCCAATCCAAATTTGTGGTTACAACGTGAAAAAATGGAGATGGATGATAAAAAAATCAGTCTGTTTTTTAACGGTGATGTCGATGATGCTACGAAGAGTTTTTTATCGAATGAACTCAAAAACTATCCAAAGATTGACGCTTTTGCTTTGCATATCAATGAAAATAAAGCGAGAAGTGTTGATAGAGTGGTAGATGCTTACGACAGAGCGATAGTGGCATTGGACGAAAAAGACAATGTCATCAAAGGATTACACAAACAAATTGAGGAGTTAGAAGGGACGATCGACCAACTGCAAAAACGCATAGAGGCAGATGCACAGGTAAGGGATAAAAATGCTGTGCCATTTAACGACCTCATGAAAGAAGCAAAAATTCGTTACAACGGATTGACTTCTATTCAGTTTGCAAAGGCCTTAAGTACGAATGATTTTATTAAGGTGGATACCATTCCAGAGCTCGAGGTTACTTGGAATAAAAAAGTAACTGAGGCAGACAGGATAAAGAAAGAAAAGGAATTGCAACTATGGATGCAAAAACAATTATCCATCAAAAAAATAGCGATCAAACATTAAACAGTAAACTCCTTCGAAAGAAGGAGTTTTTTGGTAATATTTGCAATAATCTTTCGTTTTACTCTTAGGTGTTTCCCTGTTATTATAAGTATCTTTGTTAGATACCCCAATCTTTTGGGAGCTTTATTTATACCAATACCAACTATGATCAAAAGAATTCAAGAAATTATTGCGGCAAAGAGTATTACCGTAGCCGAGCTCGAGACCGAACTAAGAGAAGAAAAAGGGAGTTTGGCTGAGGTTTTTGAAGGGAAAAATGTACTGACAGCAACTCATGTTCAAGCCATCGTAGCGCGTTTTCCCGATGTGGATGCAAACTGGTTGTTAACTGGACGTGGGAGTATGTTTCACGGGAAGTTAGAACAGGCAGAATTGTTGGCAGGCGACTGCGTTTATCCAGAACCGTTGCTCGACTTGATATTGGCCAATGTAGAGGTGTTTAGAAGAGAGCCTAAAATAGACGCAGTAGTAGCGTTGTTCTCAAATTTTAAACAGCAACGGGTAATGGAAGAGATGTATGATAAAATTGCCCGCTATGAAGAATTACTAAAAGAGTGAAATTGTTAACAATTTTAAGACTGCTTACTGAGAAGGTAAGCTTTTTTTTTAGTCAAAAACTCGCTCATCTTTTGGTCGAGCCGATCGTTGATTTTCTTCGTTTTCTTTTCTTCTTCAATTACTTTTTTAGCAATTTCAATAATAGTTCTTTTTTCGCGATTTTTTAATTGCTCTTTTGAAGAGTAGCGTTTTTTGCGAAGGATTTTCTTTAAAAATTGGATGAGGGATTTCATGATTTTAAATTTCCTTGAGGGTGTTAACAATATCATCGTCAAATGCGTCGGCATTTTCACGTACTGTATCTGTCGAAAGCATGGCTTTATCATTGCGTTCAGAATACAGGGCTTTAATAGCCACCTTGGGGTAGTGTATGGTTTTTATTCGATCAATTAGGGAGAGCTGTCGAAGTATGATGTCGTCTTTGTAGGTGTAGTTCTTAATGAGGAAATACGTGAATATACTCGCTAGCAGGGCAACGAGGAGAATGGCAAAAACATAGGTGTTTTGCTCAAAGTCTTTTTCCGTTTGAAACAAGAGGTGTGTAATCCAAAACAGGCTTACAAAAATTCCTGAGAGCGATAGCAATTGAAATCTGTAGGAACTTCCTTTTGACAAATCGTCAAAGAGTGATTTACAACTAAAAAATAAGCTGAGCGTCGTTAGGCCAAACATGAAAATCCAAAATCGAAAACTAGAACGTCCGCGAAAGGACTGTGCTTGCACGAGCTCATTTTTTATCTTGGTGTATTGCTGAAGGCGAAGGTTGGCTTTGTCTAAGTGATTTTTGTATTCGAGGATCAATTGTTTGGAAAGCTCAGTCACTACAGAATCTTTGGCCTGTGTTGTTATTTTATCCGTAAACTGTTCGAGTAGTGCTAAATTTGTACTATCTCGCTTTCTAATGATAGGTTTGTAGGTTTTTCTATGAGCGACATATTCGTTAGAAAAAGGGGGAAAGAAAATATGTAACAAAGACATGGTAACTACAAAAAAAGCTACCATGCCTAAAAATAATCCTTTTTTATGGGTAGGCAGTACCGTCTTCTTCTTCCTCTTCGTCGTCGAGGCTTCCGTCAGCTCCTGGGTCGATGTATTCGCTTGATCCTTGTTTTGTATGGCTGTGTTTTTCATTATTTTTCAATTCTTCTAAAGAGTTATCCGTACAATTAACAAATAATACTGTACCAAATAGAAGGACCCAAAGTGTAACAAGTTTTTTCATATTTACTTCTAATTTTTTATTTAATTTAGAGTAAATGTAAGTATATAATTTTGATTTTAATCAAGGTTTTTTGCTTGTTAAACAGGGTGTTATCCTGTAAAAAGGATGCCAAACTTAAGATGTTTTTATGAGAAATACAATACTCATAATCCCTATTTGTTGACTCAGGGTTTTCCCTAATTTTTAATAGGTATTAAAAAACCGAGCTACTGCTCGGTTTTCTTTTGATTACTTTGTTAGAAGTAAGTAGTAAGTTGGTAATTAACAAATTATTTGGTCAGCGCAGCATTAATAAAAAACGTCTATTAAGGGTTGCTGAAATTTTTTGTGCAATATAATTGCAAAACCAACTAGCTATTCTTTTGACCCCTTCGGTATCAAAAAGTCACAAGCTAGTACAGATATTATAATTTATTGAGGTATAAACTTTTGATAATTCCATCAGAAAGTCCAATTTTAGGGACAAATATCTTACGTGCGCCACTCCATTTCATGGCTGAAAGATAAATCTTTGTAGCCGGAACAATAACGTCTGCTCTATCAGGATTGAGACCGAGTTCTGAAACCCGTTCTTTGTAAGACATCTTTTTTAGAAATTGATACTGAGCATTGAGGTAAATATAAGATATCGGTTTACCGGGTTCTCTGCCCGACATTTTAAATAGTTTGTTGATATTTCCTCCTGATCCAATAAGAGCAATTCGTTTGTACTGCTTGGTGTTTTCTTCAATCCATTGCTGTACTTTTTTAAATTTTGCCTTGTTCTCAGCTTTGCTGTTGTTGATCAAACGAACAGTTCCTATTTTGAAGGACTTAGAGTTAATGATTTTACCGTGAGAAAAAAGCGTGAATTCGGTACTTCCACCTCCTACATCCACGTATAAGTAGGTACTGTCACTTTCAATTAGTTGGTTGAGGTCAGTCGCAGAGATGATTGCAGCTTCCTTTTTTCCGTCAATAATATCAATATCAACACCCGTTTGCTCTTTGATTTGAGCTACAACGTCACTTCCGTTACTGGCTTCGCGCATGGCAGAAGTAGCACAGGCTTTATATCGCTTCACACCGTGCACTTTCATGATGAGTTTGAAAGCCTGCATGGCGTCGATCATTCGGTTGATATTTTCTTCTGAGATAACACCCAATACAAAAGCATCTGCACCAAGTCTAATTGGGACACGTACCAAGGATGACTTTTTGAATTGAGGATCTTTTTCTTTGTCTTCAATTACATTTGAAACTAATAATCGTACTGCATTTGAACCGATATCGATGGCTCCGTATTTCGTTATTTTCAAAATAAGTTGTTTTATCTATGGTGTTTTGGAAACTCCACTAAGATAGTATTTCCTTTCTTAATATTTTTCCAGTGCTTCTCGCTAAATTGAATACCGATAACCCCGCAGGTAGGTACGTGAGCTATGGGTTGACTACCAAATTTATTTACAAAGGTGTTGATTCCGTGATCGTGACTAAAAATTATAGCACTGCTAAAACTGTCATCTAAAGCTTTGACAGTTTTTACGAGATAGCCGTCGCTAAAACTGTACAGTTGCTTTTTAATTTGCAAGGTAGAAAGCGGGTAGCCAAAGTTCTCGCAAAAAATTACACTGGTATGCAAAGCTCTATTAGCACTGCTCGAAATAAAAACATCTGGCTTTTCTATGCGCTTCGCCAATATTTTAGACAGCAAGTGCGCATCATTGATACCGCGCTCCTTCAGTGGTCTGTCTATATCTTTTACGCTGTCGTAGCTCCAAGACGACTTTGCATGTCTAACAATGTAAAGTGTTTTCATGTATGGATGTAATAATTCTAAAAAAATTAAGGAGCTAAGCGCTCAATATTCCAAGTGAAATCCTCGTTCAGCGTATAGCGAATACGATCGTGCATTCTGTTCGGACGTCCTTGCCAAAATTCAACAGATTCAGGTTTGACTAAGTACCCACCCCAATGCACTGGCCTTGGAATTTCGGTATCTTTAAATTGTTGCTCAAAACTGAGTAAGCGCTGATCTAAGGCGTCTCTCGAGGGCACGACCTGGCTTTGCTCAGAAGCCCATGCACCGAGTTTACTCCCGTCGGGACGTGAGTCAAAATAACCGTCGGATAAGTTTTCGCTTAATTTTTCCGCTCGACCTTTAATGATGATTTGCTGTTCTAAGGAAGGCCAAAAGAAAGACAAACAAACGGCGTTGTTTTCCGCGATAGCCTTTCCTTTTTCAGATTGGTAATTGGTGTAAAAAATAAAACCTTCCCACGTGTATTTCTTGAGCAGTACTACACGTGTTTTTGGAAATCCATCTTTACCTATGGTGGCGACAGACATGGCGTTCGCTTCAACTACATTGTCTGTGGCATCGGCAAGCATAAACCAATCTCTAAATAGTTCGATTGGGTTTTCAGGACAGTGCTTTTCTAACAATTCCTGCTTTTCATACGACTTTCTATAGTCACTTAAATCGTGTGCCATTCGTGTTTTAATAGTTGTGGTAAAGGTACGATTTTTAGCAAGATTTGTAAACATTATCGCAAGAAATGTAGCCTTCTTCGGCCTCTTTGCCCCTTAATTTTGAAAAACAATTCGTCTCGGAAAATTGACAGTTCGGTATTTCTTTTTATTAAATACCCTAGAAGCTTAGGACTTTTGACACGAACAAACCAATTATCGATTACAATCATCATGAAAAAGTATTTAAGTTTTATAGCACTCGTTTTTATAAACGCATTGGTCTTTGGCCAAACGGTAATTTCCGGAAAGGTTACGGACCGCAGTAACCAGCCTATTGAAGGAGCAAACGTGTATTTAGAAGGAACCTACGACGGAACCTCGTCTGACCATCAAGGAAACTTCAGCTTTACCACCACGGCGAAAGGAGAGCAAAGCTTAGTCGTTTCTTTTATCTCTTTTGAACCTTTTGTGTTGAATGCCAAGGTTGGAAGCATGTCACAGCTAACGGTAAAGTTGCGTGAAGATGTCAATACACTCGATGCAGTGACCATCAATGCAGGTTCGTTTGAAGCGGGTGATAATGCGAAAGTAACGGCCTTAAAACCTTTGGATGTCGTGACGACTGCTAGTGCGCTGGGTGATTTTGTAGGAGCCATTCAAACCTTACCAGGTACCACAACCGTTGACGAAGATGGACGACTCTTTGTAAGAGGAGGAGAGGCGGAAGAAACTCAGATTTTTATTGACGGTATTCGCGTGTTTACTCCCTATGCTCCGGCCGCTCGAAACATTCCGACTCGTGGACGATTTTCACCGTTCTTGTTTAAAGGTTTTGCCTTTTCTACAGGAGGGTACTCAGCAGAGTACGGGCAAGCATTGTCTGGAGTGTTAACCATGAATACGATTGACGAACCCGATCAGGAGAAGACAGATGTTTCCTTGATGACGGTAGGAGCCGGTGTTGGAAATACGCAAATATGGGGGAAGAATTCGTTTAGCATCAATACGTCTTATATCAACTTAGCACCGTATTTGGCTTTGTATCCTGACAGAAATCAATGGAACAAACCCATCCAGGCAGCAAATGGAGAAATGGTATACCGCTACCGTACCAATTCGGATGGGCTGCTCAAACTGTACGGGGCTTTCAGCCATACCCAGTTTGACATGATTCAAGAGGATATCAACCTACCTCAAGGGTTCAATTTTGCCTTGAAAAACAACAACCTGTACTTTAACGGATCGTACAGACAACGCTTGGGTGGAAATTGGAAAATCTCAGGAGGATTGAGTTATACCAATGATAGATCGTCAATAGGTGTATTGGAAAATGATATCAAAGACACGGAGCACGCCGTTCACGCAAAGGTCAAGTTGGAAAAAAGATTCAATTCACGTTTGAAATTGCGCTTCGGTACCGAATATTTGCGTTCTGATTTTAAGGAAGACTTTTCGTCAACAACCCAAACATTTGATACTCGTTTTAGCAATGATATTACCAGTGCCTTTACCGAGATGGATATCCATTTTTCTAAGAAGTTAGCATCAAAAGTTGGACTGCGATTTGAACGTTCAGGCTTGTTGGAGCAATCAACGCTGTCACCCAGAGTATCACTGGCCTACAAAACGAGTGACCATGCCCAGGTGTCACTGGCTTATGGGAAGTTTTTTCAAAATCCTAAAAACGAGTATTTAAAATTTTCAACTCAGTTGAAGGCTGAAAATGCAACCCACTGGATAGCGAATTATCAGTATGTAAAAGACCGTCAGATTTTCAGAGTGGAAGGTTATGTGAAGAATTACGATGACTTGGTAAAGTTCGATACGCAAACACCGGTACCCTATGCTAATTTCTCCAATACTGGAAGTGGTTTTGCCCGAGGAGTGGATGTTTTTTGGAGAGATGGAAAAACTATAAAAAATACGGAGTATTGGATGTCATATTCGTATTTAGATACTGAAAGAGATTATAAAAATTATCCGGTAAAAGCAACTCCGAGCTTTGCAGCTGCGCATAATTTGTCACTCGTTGTAAAGCACTTTATCAAAGATTGGAAAAGTCAGGTGGGAATGAGTTACAATTTTGCTTCTGGACGCCCCTATACCAATCCGAATCAGTCAGGGTTTTTAAATGCGAAAACTATTAATTACAATTCTGTAAGTCTTAACTGGGCTTATCTCATCAGTCAGCAAAAAATCTTGTACTTCTCGGTGAATAATGTACTTGGAACTCAAAATGTGTTTGGCTACAATTATAAAAATCAGGTTAATACGCAAGGAGTTTTCGATAGGCAAGCCATTACTCCGGCGGCTGATAGGTTTTTCTTTGTAGGGTTTTTCTGGACTATTAGCGATGATGGGAAGTCGAATCAATTAGACAATTTGTAAGAAACTGCAATTCAGCTCTAAAATGTTACAGTTCGGTAAGTTCTTTTTTAGCTCCTTCGCTAAATCGATGATATTTGAATAACAAAACGAAAAAAAATGAAAACGATACTACAATTTACCCTATTAGCCTTTGTGTTTTTTGGCGGGGTGTGGGCTTCAAAAGCTCAAGAGAAATTTACAATAAACGTTGGGTTTACAGGAATGAAAACGGATCAACATCAGTTGTATGTCGCCGTGTATGACAACGAAGCAGATTTTTTAAAGAAGCGAATAAAGGGAATGGTGGTAAAGGTTGAAAATTTAAAGGCTTCAACAGTATTGGAACTTCCCGCTGGTGTCTATGCCATTTCGTGTTTTTACGATCTGAATGACAATAAGCAGTTGGATACGAATTTTTGGGGGATTCCAAAAGAACCCATAGGCGTTTCAAATGATACGAAAGGGTTTATGGGCCCTCCAAAATACAAGGACGCCAAATTTACATTGAATGAAAACCGATCACTAACAATAACGATAAACGAATAAAACTAAACAATTATGAAAAAAATATTAGTATGGATGTTGCTGAGTTGTACTACCTTGATGATGGGGCAGTCTCAGTACGAAAAGGGAATGTCAAAGGCAATGGAATTGTGGGGGGCTAACAAAACAACCGAAGCAGCCCAGCTCTTTGAACGAATAGCGAAGGTAGAAAAAGACAATTGGTTACCACCGTTCTATGTCGCAACCATAGAAATTATTACGAGCTTCGGAGTTAAAGACGAGGCAGTTTTAGAAGCTAAACTAAAGAAGGCCCAGCGCTTTTTGGATATGGCCAGTGCCAACTCAGAGAATAATCCAGAAATATTAATAACGCAGGCCCTGTTGCATACTGCCTATATCGCCTTTGACGGACAGCGCTATGGGATGTTGTTGTCGGCAAAAAATACCAAACTGTATGAAGAAGCCCTGAAATTGGCACCTGAAAATCCGAGAGTATTGTTAGGAAAGGCAGAGTGGGATATGGGAAGTGCTCAGTTTTTTGGACAGCCCATTACTCCTTATTGCAAGGATGTCGAAAAGGCATTAACGTTATTTGATACGGAAAAGGTTGTTCAGTTTTATCCGAAGTGGGGTAAAGAACGAGCCTTGGAAGTGATGAAAAAATGCAAGGTGACAAAGTAAAAAAAGAGGCTTTTTATAGCCTCTTTTTTATTTGTAAAATGCCTGCTGAATGACACTAGCCAATTCGTCGTAACGATGCAGAATGATTTGTAAAAATTTGAGTTGTACACGAGTTCGAACGAGGTTATGCTCTGCATAGTCAACGCGGTAATAGCGATCACCGTTGAGGAAATCGGTTAAAAAACGAATGGCCTGTTCGTAGGTAATGGTTTTAACTCCGAGAAGCAAGCTGTCTATTTCATTTTTGGTAATGAAGTCTTTGGCCACTGAAGCATAACCATGAGTAAATTCCTTAAATAAGGCCAGGTCTAGTGCAACGACGGTCAGGTTTTGCTCATCTTCTGCAGCGGTATTCATACCAGTACGCACCGCGTCGCCAAAATCGTAGCAGAGATAGCCAGGCATGGTCGTGTCTAAATCGATGATACAGTACTCAGCAGTTGCGTTGTGAAATAAAATATTACTGAGTTTTGCATCTTGATGGATACTTCGTAATGGAATTTTGTTTTTAGCTCCCCATGAACTGATGATTTCCATTTCTGGTGCAAGTTTGAGCAGTGCGTGAATTTCATTCTGAGCAAATCTCTTACGTCCGCTGAGGTCGTATTGGATTGCTTCGCGCAATTGTGTGGTTCGAAGCGGGGTGTTGTGGAAGTCTTTCAACGTTTCTTGAAGTTGAGGAGCAGGTAAATCTAATAACTGTTTTTGATAGGTGGCAAAGGCCTTTCCTAAAATTTGAGCTTGTTCACGATGCTCTAGTACTTCATAACTCACCGAATTGTTGAGGTAGTCAAACATTCTCCAGTAACTACCATCGGCAGTTTTGTGATAACCGAGCTGATCTTTGGTGAGAAGTGCACGCAAGGTAAAATTGGATGTTTCTGAAGCTTTTTGAGCGAGGTGTTTGGTGATTCGCAATACATTGCTGGTAAGAGCCTCGATATCTTGAAAAATTTCCGAATTGATTTTTTGTAAGATGTAATTGGCTTGGGTGGTTTGTACCTTATACGTCGAATTGATATGCCCCGTTGTAATAGGGGTTGCCGTTACAAACCTTCCTTTGAGTTCAAAAAATGCTGTGATATCTGCTACCTCCATTAGCGTTGCCAGAGTTTTGATGGGTAGGTACCTGCTGCTGTCAGAGTATCGATGGTAGATTTAACTGTTTTTGCGTCTTCTTTATACGTCATTCCGAACCAACGGGATTTTGTGGGGAGCACGTGAATGTTACAGTGTTGCCCTTTGATTAAATTATTCATGACACTAGGTAGGTAAAATTCGCGAGTAAGTGAGTTTCCTGAATGAGTTAAAAACGTTACGAGGTCTTTTTCAAAGGCCTCAAAAGTAGCCGGAGTTAATCCGAACATATTCATCGAGGCGATGGCCTCGGATGGGAGTTCAATGAGATTACTATCTTCTCGGTAAACAATGCGCTTGTCTATCCTTTCGATATTTGTGCGTTCCGTGATGGAACTCAATACGCCGTTTTTATCTTGAATACAGATTCCTCTCGATACACTTCCGTTTGACGATAAGGTGTTTTTAAGTTCAAATCCGACCATGGCTTGAGTGTCCAATTGAGTAGGTGGAATTTTTCTTAAAAAGTTGGCCAATATTTGGAAGGATTCGAATCCGTAAAAATCATCGGCATTGATAACGGCAAAGTTGTTAGAAACTACTTTTCTGCACGACCAGATGGCATGGCCAGTACCCCAGGGTTTTGTCCGATCGGGGTAGTGAGAAGCAGGTACCGGAAGTGTTGCTGTGTCTTGATACACAAAAGCGGTTTCGATTTGGTTTTTGTATTTATAGGTTATTTTGGATTTAAAGGCTTCATCGAGTTCCTCTCGAATAACGAAAACCACTTTAGTAAATCCGGCTCTTTTAGCGTCGTATACTGAATAGTCGATAATGGTTTCGTCATAACTGTTTACAGGGCTCAACTGCTTTAAGCCTCCGAAACGACTGCCCATACCGGCTGCCAGTACGATTAATGTTAATGCCATAATTGCTTTTATAAGGTTCTCATAATTTCTAAGGAGCGTTGTTTTTTCCATTGCCCATTGGTGAAATCAGGAATTGGTATGGACTGACTGTTTGCGGCCACAGAGAGTTCTGATAGCGGAGTAACAGCACTCCACAAAACACTGTCGTACACGTTGATATCTAAAGGGAGTCCCAGGTTCAAACAGCGGATGAGACGGTACATCATAACAAAATCCATCCCACCGTGGCCTTGTTTAAACTGCTGGCTAATGGTTTTGAGTTTTGAAATCATAGGATGCGTGTATTTCGCCTTGTACTGTTGGTAAGCTTCCTCAGATAACCATTGATGGCCCCAATAAGCCAATTCTTCTTTGTCTATATACAGCCTACTAGGATATCCGTCGTGGGTAGCTTTGGTGCCAACCACTTTGTTGATACGTGAGTATGGGCGTCCCGTATGAACGTCAAATTGCAACATGATAGATTTGCCATTTGCCGTTTTTAACAGTGTTGTATTCATGTCGCCGCACTTAAACGAGGTATAAGGGCTGTTTAAGCGTTTAGCTGTGTCGCTTAAATTGCGTTCTCTCGAACTCATCGATGTCAAATGATCGAGAGTGTCTCCTCTGCCCAAGCCCAGATAAAAGCTAATAGGGCCTAGACCGTGGGTGGTGTAAAAGTTTCCATCTCGGTGTATATGGTGTTTTATTCTCCACTGATCTTCGTAATACTCATTGCTGAGCATATGGGCCCTTAAGTCGTGTAAATAGGCACCTTCTGTATGGGTGATGTCTCCAAAGACGCCGTTTTCAATCATGTTTAAAACAAAGAGCTCTTCTTCATTATAGCAACAGTTTTCAATCATGATACAGTGTCGTTTGGTCTTTTCGGCAGTTTTTACGAGTTTCCAACAATCACTTAAGGTGTAGGCGACGGGGACTTCACAGGCCACGTGTTTGCCATTATTCATACCGTAAACACACATTGGGGTGTGTAACTCCCATGGGGTGGCAATGAGTAACAAATCTATATTGTCTTGAGCGGCGAGTTGCTGCCAAGCCTCCTTTTTTCCGTGGTAACGCGTGGGTTTTTTCGATTGCCATTGAGCCAATTGTTCGGCCGCTTTAGCAACCTTGGCTTCTTGGAGATCCGAGAGTCCTGCAATTTCGCAATGCCCATTTTTAATAAGCCATTCAAACATTTGTAACAGGGTTGTTCCGCGATTACCAAGTCCGATAATTCCGACTCGTACCTTTTTTATCGGGGCATCAGCAAACCCGAAGAGTGCTCCAGTAGTAGTCTGTTCCACGCTGTTCATACTTTCGCTTAACAGCTCTTGTGAAAACCCATAGCTGTTTAGCGGAAGGGATACGAAGGCAGAAGCCCCCAGAATTGACTTAAGAAAATTTTTTCTGTCCATAGTTAGTATCGATTAGTTGTTTGTACTGCCGAAGCAGCTTTTAAATGTAAGAAAAATACTGAAAATGGATTCGTCGCTAGTTACTTAAGGTTTGGTGGGGCAGTAGTGATGCTCATTTGATTTCCAGAAGACTTGCCTTTTAAGGAAGTAATTTCGTACGAAGTGGTACCTCGGCAATCGCTCCAATAAACATAGCGTTTGCCATCTTTAAACCGGTACATTTTACATCCGTCTTTTTCGAAGAGTAATTCGATCTTAAAATCACCAACTTGCTCTGTTTCTTTGGCTTCCCCTTTACAAGCTATGAAAAGTCCAAAAGCTAGTAAAGGGATGCCGAAGTAGTACTGTAATTTGTAGTAAAAGTTTTTCATACTAAAGTCTTTTTACTTATTGGTATGCTAAAACCTATAAATATTACATATACAGTGATTTAATTTATTCTTTTTGATCGAACGTAGTAGTTAGGGTCTACGCTAACCTTTTTCAAAGGGCTGTGATGACGGAGTTTTTGCCATGTCGCTGTGGGATGTATAGCGAGGTTTTTGCCCGCAACGTTGAGGCTTACTGGCATGGTAAAGCCATCAACGACATTAGTCCAGCGATACTCGAGTTCTTTTCCTGAAATTTTATATTCTAATATTGGGATTTTGACGGTTCTCAAATACTGGTCAAAAACTTTTTCAAGAGGAAGCCCGGTTTGTTTGATAAGGTAGTTTTCCACTTCTTTGGTCGTAACGGTTTTGTGGAAGAACGTCTTGTTCAACCCTCTTAGTGTTTTGCGCCATTGGTCGTCATCATTGAGGAGTGTTCGGATGGTGTGTAGCATGTTCGCTCCTTTGTAATACATGTCGCCTGAACCTTCGTGGTTTACGTGGTACTGACCAATGATAGGAATGTCATTTCGGATACTTGCACGGGTTCCAATAACGTATTCTGAAGCCGCTTTTTTTCCGTAGTAATAATCGAGAAACAAGCTTTCTGAATAGGCGGTAAAACTTTCGTGTACCCACATGTCCGCGATGTCTTTGTTGGTGATGTTGTTGGCAAACCATTCGTGTCCGGCCTCGTGAATAATGATAAAGTCAAACTTTAATCCCCATCCTGTTCCCGACAAATCGTTTCCGAGATATCCCTTTTTAAATTGATTGCCATAGGTAACGGAACTTTGGTGTTCCATACCTAAGTAAGGCACTTCTACCAGTTTAAAACTGTCTTCGTAAAAAGGGTACTTCCCAAACCAGTGTTCAAAGGCTTTCATCATTTTAGGAGCGTCGGTAAACTGTTTTTTCGCTTTGTCTAAATGATGGCGTAGTACGTAGTAGTCCATGTCTAATACACCGCCTTCACCTTGGTATTTTTCTGAAAAGTTGATGTAATCACCGATGTTGACGTTGACCCCGTAGTTGTTGATAGGGTTTTTAACATACCAGTGGTAGGTTGTGGTATTGTCTTTATGAGGGGTTACCTTCTTTAGACGTCCGTTTGATACATTAATCAAAGGGTTCGGCACACGTACGCTGATGGCCATACTATCTACTTCATCGTACATGTGGTCTTTATTGGGCCACCAAACACTGGCACCCAAACCTTGGCAAGAAGTGGCTACAAAGTGTTGCCCATTTTCGTCTTTTTTCCAAGAGAATCCACCGTCCCATGGTGCGCGTTTGGCTTCTTTAGGATGTCCTTGGTAATGAACAGTTACGGTTTGAGTCGTTCCTTTTTTTTGAGGAGCGAGTAATTGGATAAAATGAGCATTTCCTTCTGAAATCACTTCGAGTGTTTTCCCGTTCTGTTCTGCCTTCGTAATTTTTAGGGGAGGCTGTAAATCTACCTGAAGTACTTGATGAGGTTTCAGTACTTCGTATCGGATGTCATTTTTTCCAATGATAAATTTGGTGTCAGGATCGACGCGAATGTCTAAATGGTAAAATTGTAAATCCCACCAAGCGCGTTGCGGGGTAATAGACCCTCGTAAACTGTCTTGTCTTGTGAATTTCGTTTGATGGTCAAAGAGTGATGTTTGCGCTGCGCTGAACTGTACGGAACTTGTAAGTAACAGTGCAGCAATGAGTTTTTTGATCATAGTCTTAGTATTTCGCAGCTAATATAAGTTTTTAATTAGTCTTTTATATTGACTTTATCTTTTAGATATTTGCTGAAAATTAGAAAGATGTCAAAAGTTGTATTAATCACCGGAGCATCGTCTGGAATAGGACGTGCTATAGCGAGCTATCTACACGAAAAATCTTACGTCGTTTACGGAACGAGTAGAAATCCAAAAGGAGGGGAGTTTCCTTTTGCCATGGTTGCACTAGACGTAACTAAAAAAGAGACGATAACTACCGCTGTAGCCGAAGTGATAGCCAAAGAAGGACGCATAGACGTGCTAGTGAACAACGCTGGGAAAGGAATTACCGGACCCATTGAAGATACGCCAACGGATGAGATGCGATCTAATTTTGAAACGAATTTTTTCGGTGCTATCGACGTAATAAAGGCGGTACTTCCTGCAATGAGAAAACAAGGAAGTGGGGTCGTGGTCAACGTGACCTCAATAGCGGGATATATGGGATTGCCCTTTCGAGGTATTTACTCAGCGAGTAAAGGCGCTTTTGAATTGGTCACTGAAGCACTGAGTATGGAAGTGAAACCATTTGGCATTCGCGTGGTTTCGGTTGCACCAGGTGATTTCGCTACAAATATTGCGGCTGGACGTTATCATACCCCTGTTTTTGAAGATTCGGCTTATAAAAAGGTATATCGCGAAAATTTGGATTTGATGGATGCTCATGTCGATGAGGGAGCTGACCCGAAAATGATGGCAGCTGCGATTCACGAGGTGATTACCAAAAAATCAGGGAAAATTCACTACAAGGTTGGTGGGTTTATGGAAAAGTTCTCCATTGTGCTCAAGAGAATATTACCTGACCGCCTATACGAAAAACTCCTGATGAACCACTATAACTTATAGTCTCGTCATAGAGGAACTCCGTAAAAAAAATATCGATTATTCTTTTAAAATACCTAAAGTAATTGATTTTAGCTGAGTATCTTTGCCACTTGAAAAATAGATAAATCTGAACACAACTTAATTAATAATATATATGAAGTTTTTTATAGACACGGCCAACCTAGATCAAATTAGAGAAGCGCAAGCTTTAGGAATTTTGGATGGAGTAACTACCAACCCATCATTGATGGCTAAGGAAGGAATTACAGGAGAAGAGAATATTAAAAATCACTACAAAGCAATTTGCGAAATTGTAGAAGGTGACGTTTCTGCTGAGGTAATTGCTACTGATTTTGAAGGTATGGTAAAGGAAGGAGAAGAGCTCGCTGCCTTACATCCTCAAATCGTTGTGAAGTTACCAATGATTGCTGATGGAGTGAAAGCTTGTAAGTACTTTTCGGATAAAGGAATCAAAACTAACGTAACCTTAGTATTCTCTGCAGGACAAGCTTTATTAGCTGCAAAAGCTGGAGCTACTTACGTGTCTCCATTTATCGGACGTTTGGATGATATTTCAACAGATGGATTGAATTTAATTTCTGAAATCCGTCAAATCTATGATAATTACCTTTTTGATACTGAGATTTTAGCAGCTTCTGTTCGTCACACGATGCACGTTATCGATTGTGCGAAAATTGGAGCAGATGTTATGACTGGACCATTAAGCGCTATTTCAGGATTGTTAAAGCACCCATTAACGGATATTGGGTTAGAAAAATTCTTAGCAGACTACAAAAAAGGAAACTAGTTTTTCCAAATCAAATAAATTTAAAGTCAGAGGGAATTCCAATGTAATGATTGGAACCTCTGACTTTTTTGTCCTTGTAAACAGTCGGTTTTAAACGAGGAAGTTCGTACCTTTGTAAACAGAAGAAATGTATCCAGAAAAACCTTTAGCACAAATCGTAATTGCGGCTTGCCAACAACGTGGCATTGCCGAGGTCGTAATTTCTCCAGGCTCTAGAAATGCCCCGTTAACAGTGGGCTTTCACAACCATCCTGACATTCAAGCGTACAGTGTGGTCGATGAACGCTGTGCCGCATTTTTCGCCTTGGGAATCGCGCAACAACAGCAACGTACTGTTGCATTAGTTTGTACTTCTGGTTCAGCCTTGTTAAATTATTACCCCGCAGTTGCCGAAGCTTTTTACAGTAAAATCCCTTTGGTGGTGATTTCTGCTGACCGACCAGCACATCTCATCGATAGAGGAGATGGACAAACCATTCGTCAAAAAGGGGTCTTCGCAAACCACATTTTAGCAGAAGCAAATTTGGAGGAAGGAGAAGGTACGGATGAAGCGAATGCACAAAAAGTGATGAGCGTACTGAGAATTGCTAAAGAGCAGCGAGGTCCCGTTCACATCAACGTGCCTTTTGATGAGCCTTTGTATACGACGGTACCTGCAATAGATACTGAGGTCATGGCAACGGTAGCCCAAAACGTGGAAACTCGTGATCAAGAGACTCGCCAAGAGCTTATTGATTGGGAGGAGGTAGCGTCTGTATGGACTTCGTCAAAAAAGAAACTGGTACTCATTGGTGTCCATGATCCCTCTGCAGAATTCCAGCGCGTAATTGACGAGTTAAAGAAGGACCCTTCCGTACTGATCATGACCGAGACGACCTCAAATATTGCGGCTGATGGGACTATCAATAGTATTGATCAACTGATAACTCCATTAGATGAGGAGGCTTTTAAAGCCCTGCAACCCGATCTGTTAGTTACGATGGGAGGTCTTGTCGTTTCTAAGAGGATTAAACAGTTTTTAAGAGCTTATAAGCCCAAATTACACTGGCATATTGATGCCTTAAATGCTTTGGATACCTACTTTTGTTTAACACAGCACATAGCAGAGCATCCATGGGAATTTTTTCCGAAATTACTAGGTGGAGTATCTCTAGTGATGGAAGGATCGTATCAACAAACTTGGTTAGCGGAAAAGGCTCGACGCATTTTGCAGCACAAACGTTATATGGCGGAAGTTCCTTTTAGCGATTTATGGGTGTTTCAAGAGCTTTTATCTTCGTTACCCAAGGAGGTGCAGTTACAAATTAGCAACAGCTCTTCTATACGCTACGCGCAATTGTTTTCATTAGACGATACGCTTACCGTTTTTTGTAATAGAGGAACTAGTGGAATTGACGGAAGTACCTCTACAGCGGTTGGAGCAGCAGTAGCCTCTGACCGACCAACCGTATTAATTACTGGAGATGTGAGTTTTTACTACGATAGTAATGCCCTTTGGAATCAATACATTCCAGCGAGTTTTAGAATCGTAATCCTCAATAATTCGGGAGGAGGAATCTTTAAAATTATTCCCGGTCCGAAAAAGACCAATGCCTTGGAATACTTTGAAACACCGCATTCATTGACTGCTGAACATTTGGCAATGACCTATGGCTTTGGCTACCGTAGTGCCAGTACCAAAGAAGGTTTGGAAGAGGTGCTGAACGATTTTTATGCCACCTCAGTACAACCTCAGATTTTGGAGGTTTTTACGCCTGCGGAGGTCAATGATGAACTATTAAAAAAATATTTTAAAAACTTATAACATGTTACAAGAAGGACAAGAAGTTGATTTAATCATAGGAGTACGTACCCACTTGGGATACACCGTGTTGATCAACGAAGAAATAGAGGGCCTACTTTACAAAAACGAAGTGTTCACCGAATTGGAAGAGGGCATGCACGTCAAAGGATACGTTAAAAAACTTCGAGAAGATGAAAAAGTAGATGTATCGTTACAACCCCAAGGCTTTAAAAATGTAATCGACGCGGACGTCACGAAAGTGTTAGAAAAATTAAAGCAAAAAGACGGGGTATTACTCTTGACAGATAAAAGCTCTCCCGAAGCCGTTAAGTTTCAACTACAAATGAGTAAAAAGGCATTCAAGAGAGCTATTGGTGCACTGTACAAACAGCGCGTAATTTCTTTGGAAAAAGATTGTATTCGATTGATGCAAAAATAAAGCTAGCAGCATAGGGGTAGCGACTTAGGTCGCTGACTCGTGCATGCGATTTGACTAGCGGTTACCGCCGTCACCACCTTCTTCTTCATCCGGATTGTTTTCTTCTTCTTCAGGAGTTTCTTCGGGAGCCAATTCAGGATCCGCAGCTTTCTGCTTTTCCAATAAACTGTTAACACGAATAATATTTTCGTAAAAATCGTTCGCGTTAGGATCAGAAGGGTCCATTTTACCATAGGCGGCCTTGTAATAAAAATCAGCTTTTTCGTAGTCTTTACCTATTTCATAAAATTTACCGATATAGAAATCTCCTAAATGTAAATCAGGGTATTTGATCATCACAAAATCACCCAATACTCGAAGGTAATCACCGTTTTGTTTATCGATAACAATACCTTCAATAGCATAGACATCGTCCAATCGGACATTCATATTGGAACCGTATAAATACTGGATGTCAAGATATTTTTTTTCTAAGTATTTAATAGCGTCAAGCGGATCTAAGTCTTTTACTTTGGTCTCGTATTCTTCTTTGGTGATTTTTGAATACAGTGCAAACATCTCTGTGAATGCCCTAGGAATAGTTTCACTGATGGTAGCTAAAAAACTAGGCGAGCTTTGAAACTTGTCGAAGGTAAACTTCAAATTTTCTGATTCAAAAGACGAGAGGTAAGTACCGATGTTGTTAAAACGATCATAGAGCTCTTTTGTGGTTTGTTTCTCGGAGTTACTCGCATAAATAAAGTAACTGTTGTCAATACTACCCAAGCGCTTTAGGGTATACGATTTAATAATTTCTGGAGTGAATTGAGCAAATTCAGGTGTAGCGCAGATATAGGCATTGAAAATAGGCTGGGCTTCTTTCAGGTAATGCGTAAGAAAGTTAGCGCCTTTTCCTTCCCCTACGATGGTCATGAATGGAGAGGTTTTAAAATTAGCCTCCATATACGGAAGGAGTTCGTGCTTGATAAAGTTGTAAAAATGACCTGAACGCGAAGTGAGTAAATTGGTCGCTGGAACTATGGAAACGTCCTTTGCATAGGTTCCGGTCATGTCGATTCCAACCACAATCTGACGTGGTGCCTTGTCGGCATTGGCAAAGAGTTTTGCATTACCCACGTACAAATCAAATAAGTATTCGCTTCCTAAAACAACGGCAACTGGATAGTTAGCCGTTAAATCTTTGTCGTAGTTTTTGGGTAGATATATTTTTACCTTGCGCTTTCTTTTTAATTCTTTAGAGTCGATAGATTTGGTGATGACTTTCTGAGAAAACACATTCACCGAAACACAAAGCGCACATATGAGGGATAGGTATTTCATAGGGATTCGTTTATATGGTCAAATATAAAAAAGAAATTAAGTTATATTGTTATTTTTGCTTTCTATAACGATAATAGTTTAAAATTATGATACAACCTGACTGGAAAACAGTAAAGGAATATGAAGATATTACTTACAAGAAATCAAACGGTGTTGCTAGAATTGCGTTTAACAGACCCAATGTCAGAAACGCCTTTCGTCCGCACACGACGAGCGAGTTGTTAGATGCGTTTAAGGATGCACATGAAGATACTTCTATCGGAGTTGTGTTATTATCAGCAGAAGGGCCTTCTACGAAAGACGGTGTTTGGAGTTTCTGTTCTGGAGGTGATCAGAAGGCAAGAGGTCATCAAGGATATGTAGGACAAGATGGGTACCATCGTTTAAATATCCTGGAGGTACAGCGATTGATTCGTTTTATGCCCAAAGCCGTTATCTGTGTTGTTCCAGGATGGGCAGTAGGAGGAGGTCACAGTTTACACGTGGTTTGTGATTTGACGCTAGCGAGTAAAGAACACGCTATTTTTAAACAAACAGATGCGGACGTTACTTCATTTGATGCTGGATATGGATCGGCGTATTTAGCGAAAATGGTAGGACAGAAAAAAGCGAGGGAGATCTTTTTCCTCGGTAGAAATTACTCTGCCCAAGAAGCTTATGAAATGGGAATGGTCAATGCCGTAATTCCTCACGATGAATTAGAATCAACGGCCTATGAGTGGGCACAGGAAATTTTAGCGAAATCTCCAACTTCAATTAAAATGTTGAAATTCGCTATGAATTTGACAGATGATGGTATGGTTGGACAGCAAGTATTTGCAGGTGAAGCTACCCGATTAGCCTACATGACAGAGGAAGCCAAAGAAGGTAGAGATGCGTTCTTAGAAAAACGCAAGCCTAACTTTGAGAAAAAGTGGATTCCATAGCAGATATAAAATCGCCTTGTAAACAACGTGTTTACAAGGTTCTTTTTTTAACTGAGACGATACTTAATTAAGATACGAATGAAAATTATATGCATAGGTCGAAATTACGCGAAACACATTGCTGAATTAGCGAATGAACGACCAGAAAATCCCGTGGTTTTTTTAAAACCCGATTCGGCCATTTTACCTAAAAAAATGCCGTTCTTCATCCCTACTTTCTCTGAAGATATACACTATGAAGTAGAGGTACTTGTGAAAATTAACAAAGTCGGAAAACACATTTCTCCGAAATTTGCCCCTAAGTATTACGATACCATTGGTCTTGGAATCGATTTTACCGCTCGCGATGTGCAAAGTGAATGCAAGGCTAAAGGATTGCCTTGGGAAAAGGCAAAAGCTTTTGACGGAAGCGCAGTGGTTGGTGAATTTTTTCCAAAAGAAGCCTTTGATCTCGAAAAGTTGCCTTTCCAATTATGGAAGAACGACGAAGTAGTTCAAGACGGAAATACCGAAAATATGCTGTGGAAAATAGATGAACTCATCAGTTATGTTTCGCAGTATTTTACGTTGAAAAAAGGCGATATTATTTTTACGGGAACTCCGGCAGGTGTAGGTCCTGTAAAAGATGGAGATGTTCTAAAAGGTGTCATAGACGGAAAGGAAGCATTTTCGATTAAAATCAAATAAGCGTGCCACTGGGGTTAGTACTATTCCTGTTTATCAGTAAGAAATTTTTTGACATAGCTAAAATTTGTCACAAACCTAGGTGGTGAGCGGCTATTTTAGGAATCATTTTTTATGCGGGAGCTTTGGTACTAGGAATTATTCTGGGCCTGATTGCCTTTGTATTCGATTCCCAGTTTTTAGAGGGAACCAGTGGTTCTGGCTATGCGTTAATAGTGATGTCAGCGGAGATAGCTTTCTGTTACCTCTCGTATTATTTGTTAGAAAGTAATGGGAAAGGCAAGCCAAACAGCGTGAGCCTAATATTAATGAAATAGGAAAGTCATAAAGATGAAAGCAGAAATTATAACTATTGGCGATGAAATTCTCATCGGTCAAATTGTCGATACCAATTCACATTGGATTGCAGGTGAGTTGACAAAAATAGGAGTGTCGGTATTTCAAATATCGTCTATTCAGGATGATCGAACTCACATATTAAACGCGTTAGAGGAAGCGCAATCCCGCGCGGATATTGTCATTATTACAGGAGGCTTAGGTCCGACGAAAGACGATATCACAAAAAAGACTATTGCGTCCTACTTTAATGATACCGAAGTTGTGGAATACCCAGAGGTCATCGAAAACATCAAAAGGATCTTGAACAAGGTAAAGCACCCTTTTAACGAGGTACAACGCTACCAAGCGCAGTTGCCGTCAAAAGCGACCTTATTGATGAATCGTTTCGGAACAGCACCAGGGATGTGGTTTGAGGAAGCGGAGACTGTTTTTGTTTCACTGCCGGGAGTCCCTTATGAGATGAAAGGACTTATTACCTATGAAGTCCTGCCGAGGTTACAACAGCGTTTTGACCTTCCTTTTATTCAAAATTTTACCTTGATGACTTATGGTACAGGGGAAAGCATTATTGCGGAGCGCATTGAAGCTTGGGAAGATGCCTTGCCTCAGGAGATCAAATTGGCGTATTTGCCTTCCTTTGGAAGAGTGCGTTTGCGCTTAACGGGAAAAAGCAAGGATGAGGAAACACTCAGCACATTGATGAAGCAAAAGCAAGAAGAGTTAGCTTCGATGTTATCAGACATTATTGCGGGGAGTGAGAATGGTATGTCATTGGAAAAGCAAGTAGGGATATTACTACAAGAGCGCGAGCAAAGCTTGGGGACAGCAGAGAGTTTAACAGGAGGTAAAATTGCAGCTACCCTGGTTGAGGTACCGGGATCTTCCGCTTATTTTAAAGGAGGAATGATTACCTATACGGCGGCGTTAAAACAGCAATTGCTGGACGTTAAAGAAGCTACTATTGACACTTTTACTGTGGTAAGTAAAGAAGTGGCAGCAGAGATGGCTACAGGGGCATTAAAGGTGTTAAAAACGGATTATGCAATTGCCGTGACGGGTAATGCGGGTCCTACTACGGATCACAATGATAAAAGTGTAGGATTGGTTTATATTGCACTAGCAAATAAAGAGGGGGTTGAGGTACAGGAGTTTAACTTTGGTCAACCTCGTGAAAAGGTGATAAATAGGACGGTGACAAAGTCTTTAGAGCTCTTGCAAAAAAAGATTCTAAAAAATTAATACAGAATATTTTGTTTAATTCTGCGAAAAGTTCGTATATTTGCACCTCGTTTAGAAATAACACTAAAAACTGTCAAGAAGATGTCTAGAGTTTGTGAATTAACAGGAAAAAAAGCGATGGTAGGTAACAATGTATCACACGCTTTAAATAGAACTAAAAGAAAATTTAACGCTAATTTAATGACTAAGCGTTTCTATATTCCAGAAGAGGATAAATGGGTAACATTAAAAGTGTCTGCTTCTGCATTAAAAAATATTAATAAAAAAGGAATCTCTGCTGTTATCAAAGAAGCTAGAGAAAAAGGTTTCTTAACAAAATAATTCCTTACTAGATAAAATTTTAGAGAGATGGCAAAAAAAGGAAACAGAGTTCAAGTAATTTTAGAATGTACTGAGCACAAAGCTTCTGGTCAACCAGGAACTTCACGTTATATCACTACAAAGAATAAGAAGAACACTCCGGACAGAATGGAATTAAAGAAATTTAATCCAATCTTGAAGAAGATGACAGTTCATAAAGAAATTAAATAATTACCGATTTTTAATGGTTAAATGTCTTGTGCATTTGATATTAAAAACAAATACCTTATAAGGACATGGCAAAGAAATCAGTAGCAACTTTACAAACAGGTTCAAAGAGATTAACCAAAGCTATCAAAATGGTAAAGTCTCCAAAATCAGGAGCTTACACATTTGTTGAAGCTATTATGGATCCTACACAAGTAAATGACTTTTTAGCTAAAAAGTAATCTTGTAAACAGTTTAGAATAAAGCTACTTTCAATACTTTTGAAAGTAGCTTTTTTTATGTGTTAAAAAACTGTATTTTTGGACGTTACCCATAAGGACGTCAGGTCTGTCGGAAAATGTATGAATGCGCTCTCAGTTATGTAACAGTGACGCTCAGTACCAGTCGATAAATGACAATTTGGCGCTTACGTGGTTTTTGGTATAATTTTTAACCTATTAGAAGCGATAGTAAAATTTAAACATGAGTTTTTTTAAGAAAATTTTCTCAAAAGAGAAGAAGGAAACCCTCGATAAAGGACTAGAGAAGACGAAGTCTAGTTTCTTTTCTAAGTTATCAAAAGCCGTTGCAGGAAAGTCGAAAGTAGATGATGATGTTTTAGATAATTTAGAGGAAGTATTGGTATCATCTGATGTAGGGGTTGAGACCACCTTAAAAATTATTGATCGTATTGAAGCTCGCGTGTCTCGTGATAAATATTTGGGAACCGATGAGTTGAATAAAATACTTCGTGAAGAAATTGCAGGATTGCTTTCTGAAACCAACACAGGTGATGAAACGGATTTTGTAGTACCTGCCAAAACCAAGCCTTATGTGTTGATGGTGGTTGGTGTGAATGGAGTTGGAAAGACAACCACGATTGGAAAATTAGCTTCGCAGTTTAAGAAAAAAGGACTAAAAGTAGTTTTAGGAGCTGCAGATACCTTTAGAGCTGCCGCTATTGATCAGTTACAAGTATGGGCTGATAGAACCGAAGTGCCAATTGTACGTCAAGAAATGGGCTCTGACCCAGCGTCCGTCGCTTATGATACTGTTATGTCGGGTGTGAATCAAGATGCTGATGTAATTATTATTGATACAGCTGGACGTTTACACAATAAGGTGAATTTGATGAATGAGCTTTCTAAAATTAAACGCGTGATGCAAAAGGTGATTCCTGATGCCCCACACGATGTATTGCTCGTTCTGGACGGTTCTACCGGACAAAATGCCTTTGAACAAGCAAAACAATTTACAAAAGCAACTGAGGTAACCTCTCTGGCCGTGACTAAGTTAGACGGTACAGCAAAAGGAGGTGTGGTTATCGGAATTTCTGACCAGTTTAAAATTCCCGTAAAGTATATCGGTGTCGGAGAAGGTATTGATGATTTACAGGTATTTAATAAGTTTGAATTTGTAGATAGCTTTTTTAAATAGTAAAAATCTAACAAGAAATAAAAGACAAAAGAGTTGTGCAGTAGCACAGCTCTTTTTGTTTTATATTTGAGTATCAATTTAATACCCATGAGAATTTTATTTTTAGGTACAGTGCTACTGTCGATGATGGTGGCATGTAAAGCCAAAAAAGAAGAAGTAATTGAAGACAAGGTTTTTTCAACAACAGATTCCTTACTGATTGCAAGGTCTAAAACGCAAGAGAATCCGAGATTGCAGTTTGCGTTAGTTCATTCGTATAGCCATGCCGTTAGTAATGAGTTGATTCCTTTTGAAGAGGCCTTATTAGACTTTACCGCAGAAGATTATCAACAGCTGGCCCCATTGGTGATAGGAAAGAGTATCTCAGAAATTCAGCAAGCTGTAGCAGAGAAGAAATTGAGCTATGAAGCGTTGACCTTGGTGTATTTATACAGAATTCAGCTTTATGAAACGGATGCAAAAAAGTCATTACAAGCCATAATTTCCCTGAACAAAGAAGTACTAGCGCAAGCCCGTGCTAAAGATCAGGCCTATGCAAGTATGAAACAGCGTCCTCTACTGTATGGAATCCCCGTGTTGTTAAAGGATAATATAGAGGCGGATTGGTCGGCAACTACTGCAGGAGCGGAAGTTTTAGCAGGTAATACGACCGAAAATGACGCGTTTATTACCCGACAATTACGGAAGGCAGGAGCGCTGATTTTAGGAAAGGCAAATTTGAGTGAATGGGCTTATTTTTTCTGTGAAAATTGCCCTCTAGGCTACAGTGCCGTCGGTGGGCAAACACTCAATCCTTTTGGTAGAGGTCAATTTGAGTCAGGAGGGTCGAGTTCTGGAAGTGCCGTAGCAATGGCAGTGAACTACGCTGCGTTGGCAGTGGGTTCCGAAACGTCAGGTTCTATTATATCACCTGCTGCTCAGAATAGTATTGTTGGATTGAAACCGACCATAGGAGTTTTGAGCAGAACGGGAATCGTTCCGATATCTCATGATCTAGATACCCCAGGCCCCATGGGGATCTGTGTCGAGGATGTAGCCTTAGGGCTTGAAGCCATGCAAGGGTTGGATACAGCCGACGAAAGCATGGAGGAACAGGGGGAGCAGAAATACAGTAATTTTGAGAAATCTGAAGATTTTCTTCAAGGAAAGAAAATCGGAGTGTTAAAAGGGCTCTTATCGGATTCGCTATATGTGAAAGCAACGGATTTTTTCAAAAGACAAGGAGCAGAACTCGTGGTTTTGGCTCCAGAGAATCCAGACTTTGACGGCTTTTTGACGTGGCTGACCGCAGATATGAAACGCGATTTACCTAAGTATCTAACTACGCGTGCTGCAGCGGGTGTCTCCGTGAAAAACGTTGAAGAAATACTTGCATTTAACCGCGATGATTTGACGATCCGTGCGCCTTATGGACAGCAACTATTAGAAGGAATCGTTGAAGATAACACCAGTGATGATGAATTAAACGCGATTAAAACGAGGCTGAGAGCTGTGGGAACTCAGTACTTTGAGGCCTTGCTTTCCGGAAAGGTAGATGTCGTTATCTCTGTAAATAATTGGCATTCCGGAGTAGCTGCAGTTGCCAACCTTCCCTGTTTAACCGTTCCTTCTGGGCTTAAGAGTACGGGAGAACCTCAGGGATTGACCTTTATAGGGAAAGGATTTACAGAAAGATCCTTACTGGCCTTCGGATATGCCTACGAACGAGGAACGCAAAGGAGAAGTATTCCTGAAAACTATTGAGTTGGCTTCTAATTAAGTCATTAAAAAATCATACTTTTGCAAACCGAATTTTTTATAAGATGCGTACAAAAACAACAAAACAAAACAAAATTAACGTAGTTACTTTAGGCTGTTCTAAAAATGTATACGACAGTGAGGTGTTGATGGGACAATTAAAAGCCAATGGTAAAGACGTAGTACATGAGGATGAGAATGATGAAGGAAACATCGTTGTAATTAATACTTGCGGTTTTATAGGTAAAGCAAAGGAAGAGAGTGTAGATACGATATTGCACTACGCGCAAAAGAAAGAAGCTGGACAAGTAGATAAAGTTTTTGTTACGGGGTGTTTAAGTGAGCGATACAAGCCCGATTTAGAGAAAGAAATCACGAATGTGGATCAGTATTTCGGAACGCATGATTTGCCTAACTTATTGAAACATTTGGAAGCAGATTACAAACACGAACTCATCGGTGAGCGTTTGACAACTACACCAAAACACTATGCGTACTTAAAAATTGCCGAAGGTTGTGATCGCCCGTGTTCGTTTTGTGCAATTCCATTGATGCGAGGGAAACACAAGTCAACACCGATCGAAGAGTTGGTGATTGAGGCGACAAAACTCGCGGAAAAGGGGATTAAAGAACTCATGCTAATCGCACAAGATTTAACCTATTACGGGTTGGATCTGTACAAAAAAAGAGCCTTAGCTGATTTGTTAAAAGCTTTGGTAAAAGTTGATGGTATCGAATGGATTCGTTTGCATTATGCTTTTCCTACTGGGTTTCCTGTTGACGTACTGGAAGTGATGAAAAACGAACCAAAGGTTTGTAACTATTTGGACATTCCTTTACAGCATATCAATACAGAGATTCTAAAGTCGATGAAGCGTGGTACTACCCACGAAAAAACGACCGCCTTAATCAAAAAATTTAGAGAATACGTACCTAATATGGCTATTCGTACAACCTTGATTGTCGGATATCCAGGAGAAACGGAAGCGCAGTTCCAAGAGTTAAAAGATTGGGTAGAAGAAATGCGTTTTGAACGCTTAGGAGCGTTTGAATATTCGCATGAAGAAAATACTGGGGCCTACAATCTAGAGGATGATGTTCCTGCCGATGTCAAGTTCCGTCGTGTAAATGAAATCATGGAGGTACAATCGCAAATTTCATGGGAATTAAACCAAGAAAAGATCGGAAATACCTATCGTTGTTTGTTCGACAGAAAAGACGGAGAATATTTCTACGGAAGAACAGAGTTTGATTCACCAGATGTGGATAATGATGTTATTGTAGATGCCAAGGAGCACTATATCAAACTCGGAGAGTTTATCGATATTGAAATTGTAGATGCAGGTGATTTTGACTTGTATGGTGTTCCTGTAAAGTCGTAACTTTAGCGGGTAAAAATACCCGTAAGGAGTGGACAAATTAAGAGCATTTATTTTAAAATACGTGGATATTCCAGAGCAAGAGCTCAGGGATATCCTTTCTTTTTTTCAAGAGAAATCACTGGCAAAAGATAAGTTTATCATGAAAAAGGAGCAGGTGGTAACGGAGTATTACTTTATCGCCTCAGGAGGGCTTATTATTTACGAACTTATTCAGGAGGTTCAATACACGCGGTATTTAGCTTTTGAAAATGAGTTCATCGGTGACATTTCTAGGCTTAAAAGTCATACGCGCTCCTCGTCGTACATCAAGGCCTTAGAAGATACTTTGGTCTATAGTATTTCCCATCAGGAAATGGAACGCTTGTACGATAGGTATCCAAAATGGCAAAAGTTTGGCCGTCTTTTATGGGAAGATGCCTTTGCGAGTGTACTCCGTGGAGTTCACAATTTTCAAACGCTTACGGCCAAGGAACGCTATTTGGACCTCCTCAAGAGATCCGATTTGATTTTTAGGGTTCCGCTTAAAGATTTAGCATTTTTTTTAGGAATCACACCCCAGTCTTTGAGTCGTATTCGAAAGGAAATAAGCGCACAGAAGTAGCCGTGACTACGTAATTATCATTTGGTAATTTTCACAGGAGGATTTTGATAAATCTTTGTAGTGAATTTAAAATACTACCAAAATGATACAGAGAATTGTCGGGCTTTTATGTGCCTTCTTTAGCCTAGCTACCCATGCTCAGGTAACCGGTGAGCTTTTTAGCTTACCCAGAGACCGGGCCTTGTTTTACTTACATTATACACCGTTTTCCGATACGGACAATACAACTACTGAAAACTACCAACGCTACAGCACTAAAATAGGTCTCCCAGCCCTTCAAACAGCGAAATTTCAGTGGTACAGTACCGTAGGAGCCGATATTCATCGTTTACCCGATATTGCAACGACAACTCCTTTTACTTCGAATGCCTCTTTGTATTCGGTAAACTACAGCGGATTACTGCGCTATTCCGTAGCCAAAAATTGGTCGATCAATGCCTTGGTACTGCCTCATGTTAACGGAGCATTTCAGGAAGCCTATCAACGCGACAATTTGAGATTTAATGGAATTCTATTCGGGGAGAAACGCTTTAATACACGACGTTCCGATCGATACTTTATAGTGAGTTTTGGTGTTGGCTATCTGACCTTAGAAGGAAAAACTACCGTAAATCCAGTGCTGAATATTGCGGGAAGTTTTTCGAAAAAACTGTCCTTTGCAATCGGAGTTCCTCACAGTTATATCCGCTATAATTTCCATCCGAAACACAGTGTCAGAGCGGTCGGTGATTTAAATGATATTAGCGTATATAGAACTGCAAATGTCGCTGGAAAATCCGTGGCTCGTAAAACTATTTTTACTTCGGGAACGGTAGGAGTGGAGTATACCTATTGGCTCAGTAAGAAATTTGGACTTCAGGTAAAAGGAACCACTGCTGTGTATGAAAAATATCACTGGAAGGAAACCGATGATACGATAGTGCGTCGAATGGTAAAACCCTTTGCCACTTATCTCAGTTTTGGTATCACCTATAATCCGTTTCAATGGTAACAGAAAATCAATCCGTTTTAATTCAAAAGAAGTTTCGAGGAAATCAGCTTTTGAAAATGAGCATTCCAGCCTATTTTTTTCCAGCCATTTCGGCAGGATGTGGAGCTTGGATTACTGGGAATTCTGCGTTGCTATACGCAAGTGTTACCAGTATCGCAATACCGTCGTTAGTTGCCACAGTAGTGAGTTTTGCTTTGTTGTATAGCTGTCGCAATTATTATCGTAATGGACGTGCGAGCTGGCCTTTGCTATTGAGTATACTCCTTACAGTTTTAGGAGGAGCAATACTGTTGATACAAGTTATGAATTGGTGGTCAATGGCCCTAGATATACTCCTCTCGAGCACGATAGGAGCAGTACTGTGTTTGTTAAAATTAAGAAGGCTATGAAAAAGGAAATAGCAGAAGGTAAAACCGTGGTGGTATTTGGAGCCACTGGAACTGTGGGGAGCCCTTTGGTACGATACCTACTAGAACAAAAATGTCGAGTTCGTGCCGTATTGAGCAATCCGAGGAGAAAATTGCCTAAGTCTTGGCTAGACTATGGCGATTTACTGGCTACAGTGGCCGTGGATTTGAATTGTAAAAAAAGTATTGCGGCAGTTTGTCGAGCATCGGATGCTGTTTTTTTACTCACCGCTACCGATCCTAGGCAGGTAGATTACGAAATAGCTGTTATATCGGTTTGTGAGGAACTGAACATAGGAACTTTGGTAAAGTTGTCGGCACCCGATATTCCGAGTACTATCCATGTAGAGGTGAGTGATTGGCATCGGATGATTGAAAAACGTTTGGAAACATCACCATTAAATTACGTATTGTTACAGCCCTGTTCATTTATGCAAAACTGGTCAAGAACAGCGTTTCCAATTAAGTTTTTTGGAAAGTTCTCCGGGATTATGGAGCAGGCAGCGCGTTGTTATGTCGACGCTCGTGACGTGGCAGAAATAGCGGCAAAATATTTGTTAGACCCTTCTCCCCACAACGGACTAGTGGTGCCTATACGTGGCCCTAAAGCTTATACGCATTACGAAGTGGCAGCATTGCTATCAGAAGTGACGGGTAGAAAAGTCCAATATGAAAATTTGACGAGGGCTGTTTTTTTGAAGCGGTTAACCAAGCAAGTAGGCCTTCCAGATTGGTTGGCGAGACACTTGGCAGAAATAGAAGTATTGGCTATTAAGAACCCTGAGAAGGGCGACAATTCTGTGACGGAAATACTAAATCGGAAGCCTAGGATTATGGAAGCGTATTTACAAGAAGAACGCCGGTTGTTTATGCCGCCTTGGAAACGATAAATTCAGTGATTGCCTCAGTGTTCACTGGGGCAATTTTAGCTGTTGGGACGCAGCGTAAAATAGAAGGTAGTTCCCTTGCCTAATTCGCTTTCTAAACGAATCTCACCGCCGTAACCACTTACAATTTTTTGTACGATGGATAGTCCGATTCCTGTAGAGTCTTTGTTATTGTCTAATTTTTGAAATACTTTAAAAATTTTATCGTGGTACTTGGGAGCAATACCTTTACCGTTGTCTTGAACAAAGTATTCAAAACGGTTATTTCGTTCTGTAAATCCCACCTTGATAAGCCCCTGTTCTTTGTCATTGTACTTGATAGCGTTGCCAATGAGATTTTGGAAGAGCTGCTGTGTTCTGTAGAGGTCTCCTTGAATGATCGGAAAGTTTTTCTGAACCTCGATACGGATGTGTTGGGGTACTAGGGTGTGTTTTATAATTCCTTCAATGACCTTGTTTAAATCGATCAACGAGGTTTTAAAATCTTTAAAACGTATGGATGAGTATTCCAAAATTCCGCTAACTAAAGACTCCATTCGTTGAATGTGATCGCCAATTTGATTGATATAGCTGAGCGCTCCTTCACTGAGTTCATCACCGTGATCTTCCTGTACCCAAGATACCAAGGCATCGATATTTCGCAAGGGCGATTTTAAATCGTGCGAAACGATATGTGCATAGTCGTTGAGTTCTTTGTTGCGTTCTTCGAGGCGTTTCAGTAAAAATTGTTGGTTTTCATGTGCTTTACAGGCTTCTAAAGTAACGGCAAACTTGTTGATTACTGGCAGTAACTGACCTAGTTTTTTCTGATTCATGATTCCCCCTTTGGCATAGAGGAATAAATACCCTTCTGTACCCAGACAAAAAATCGCTAAACTACCCGATTCTATGGTAATTGGGCAGATTTCTGCATAGTGATCTTCGTAATCAACCAGCGTATATTTCTTAATATCTTTTAAAAAGCGCTCGAGTTCTTTGGGGAGTTTTTTTTTAAGTGTAGTTCCTTGAGGAATAGAAAACTCTTTAAAAAAACGACCGTCGTGCTCTGAGAGTATCCAACCTGCATTTAGGTTTCTCCTTTTGAGCAGCAGGGTTAAAAAATCGTCACAAGTAGTTTGATAGTTCAACGATTTACCTATACTCATCGCGTATTCGTAAAGCCGTAAAATATCTAAAATTTGATTTTCTTTCTCCATTTATTCAAACAGGCCTACTACGATGGTTTTGTTATAAAATTCTATATATCCGTTTCCGTACGAAGAAATCTCACCTAGGGTGAGTGCTCCTGTCATTGAAAGTTCTGGATATTTTTCATGGATGGTATTTGAAATGTTTTCCAATTCTGTTTTAAAGTTATCTTCTAAATATAAAACTCTGGAAATACAGTCGATTATAATTCCAGTTTTTGGGTTTTGTGCTTTGGAAAGACATTCGTTAGCGGCATCCTTTGCAGCCTGCAATAGCGAAGTCTGATCGCCTTTCATGATGTTGATTAAGGTGTTTTCTTCAACCTCGCCAATACACACCAAGGCTCCTTCTTTGTTTACTGTTAACGGATCCCGAATAATATAGTCAACACCTTGTTTAATAATACCTAATGGATAGCCCTTGGCCAAGTCAAAAAAGTTATCATCATTAAAAGCGGTGTTGGTATCGGTTTCAACGATGTCTTTATACGTGTCAAATGGGGTGTCCCAATTAATTTCTTCCACGGTATTCTTCTCTGCTTTTGTAACGATATAGGGACCTTCTAATTTATTCCAACCGTGTTTTACTCCGATTGCAGATTTCATTGGAACTAAGCAATACACGGCGGCATCTTCAAAAAATCCTTCGCTTGAAAATACGCAAGGTTGCTGTTCTAAACTCAGACTACCCGCACCACCGCCAAAATAGTTGGTTTTCATTCCGTATTTTTCATAGAGGGCTCCCAAATAGTTAGAAATGTGTGAGGTGAGTCCGTCTACAAAAGTTACCAAACTGTAATCTAGGGTTTCTTCAAACTGATAGGGAGCAATGGTGTATTCGCGTTTACTGATATCCCGAACGGTATAGATTTCATTGGTCTGATCAATAACAGCGACCACAATACCTTTTTCAAAAGCCTCATTATGTGCAATCACTTTTGGGAAAATAGCACCCATAAAATGAACTTCTTGCTGATTTAAGGCTTCAACGAGTTCAGTAACTTCGATTTCCGTATGCTCTCCCATGGAAAGCAACGCCGTTTTCCCCACAGCTTTCGCAGCGATACGTTGGGCGATTTCATTACAGTTGGTAGATTCGATAAACATAAAGCAAGTTTTTCTCTTGTTAAGATACTAAAAAAAGTGAACTAATTCTTTATGATTTCTTTGATAATCAAAAAAATATGGAGTCCTAGCTCAAAAAATTAACTCGCTATTCGTTCCAAAGCTAAATAATGTGTGGTAGTGTCATTGTACAAAGGAAAAATATGCAGCTCACAAGCATACGGAGTTCCGTCCTTTTTGTAATTGGTTAATACCTGTTTAAACGGTTGTTGCAGTGCTAGTTTTTTACGGATCTTTTGACGTTCTGAATCACTTGTTTTCCTGCCTTGTAAAAAGCTTGGCTTTTTGTGTAAGGCAAATTTTTTGCTGTAGCCAGTCATCGTCGTAAATCCTTGGTTAACCCATAGTATGTGCTTGTCAAGGGTGGTGACCACAAGTGCTTCGTAGTGTTGCGAATTTAATATGGTGTATAGGTCGTTTTTCCAACCGAATTTGCCAGCGAGCAGGTTTAGCTCTCCGAGTTCCTTGGTAAGGCTAAGATTTGCGTACAGACGTTGTAATTGCTCGCAGTGAATATCCCAACTTTTTAATGGAGCTATAACAGTACCGGTATTTCTGGCAGCGTCCTTGTTGTCGGTTTGCAGTGCATCAGCATGCTGATTGCAAAAGATGTCGTAACTGAGCATTTGGTGATTGGCAGTTTTCATAGCTTAATATTTTGCAGCTCCAATATTTTGGGAGCTTTGTTGTATAAAATTTCTGAGGTCGTCATTGGCGCTTTTAAGATCCGCCGCACGTAAATACATCATATGACCACTTTTGTAGGCTTTAAATTGCAGGCGGTGACGCATTTTTCCACTCGGATCAATTTTACCTAAGGTGTACTTGGCTGCGGAATAGGTAGTAGCTCCGTCAAAATATCCCGATTGGACAAAAACCTGTAGGTAGGGATTTTGTGCCATGGCTTTCCTCAAATTTTCTCGTGCATTATTTTTACTAAAGTCCCAAGGATGTACGTTGCCAAACATATTGTACTTGACATCGGTTTTGAAATTTAGAACTCGGTTGTTGTAGTAATTAATTGCAGGGGTGAAAGCGTGTAGCCAGGCACCGATTTCTGGATTGAAATCCGTTTTTTCTCCACTTTCCCTTCGGTCAATACCAATGTAACGGCTATCTAAACGACCGATGGTTTTTCCTTCGTTTCTAAGTAACTCTTTCCAGAAATACGTATTGGGAAGCTCTAAGTTATGACGGAGAATCACAGTTTTTGAAATACCTGAATAATGGGCCATTTTGCTGGCAATAGCAAGTCGCTCTTCTTTTGCAATATACGCTCCTTGTGCTAAGGCTGGAAGTAATTCACGCAGGGCAAATTTTTCAGCTTTCGGCAATATTTCTTCTAAGGGCTGTTCTTGTAATTCTTTAGGAAGTTTGTTGTGGTACCATGCAGCAGCGGTATAATACGGAAAGTTGACTGCGTAATCCTCTGAGCTTTTTGTGCGCAATAGCAGATAGTCGGCAGGAGAAACCATAATCACTCCGTTCAGGTACATCCATTGACTATTTTGTAATTCGTAGGCCAACTGCATAACACGAGTTCCTCCGTAACTCTCTCCAATAATGTATTTCGGAGAAGTCCAACGCTGGGTTCTACTCATAAAAGTACTAATCCATTCAGCGAGGTATTTGGCGTCTGCATTGATTCCAAAAAAGTACTTCTTATCTATTTTTCCTTTGTCGTCGCGAATGGCTCTCGAATACCCTGTATTTACAGGGTTGATAAATACGATATCGGCGACGTCGAGTATAGAATACGGATTGTCTTTGATGCCATAGGGTTGTACCGGATAGCCTTCGGTATCCATGGCGAGTAGCTTAGGACCTGTATAAGCGATGTGCATCCAAACGGAAGCGGATCCTGGGCCTCCGTTAAACGAGAGTACAATGGGACGCTTTCCTAAGTCTTTAACCCCAGTTTTTTGATAATAGGTATAATGAATACTCGCTTTGGCTTTTCCGTTTTTATCAAACAAAGGCATCGTTCCAGTTTGCGCTTTGTACTTTAAAGGAGTTCCTTTTATCACGGTCGAATGAAAGCTGGTAACCACTGTATCTAGTGGAATTTCTGCATGTTGAGCTCGAGTTGCAAAGACAATTAAAAAGGGGATGAATACTAAGAACCTCTTCATGGTTGTAACTTTTTTTTGAAAAAATGAATTTAGTTGTAAGGCTAAATATATTAAATCGTCTTAGTTAGGGCAAATTAATTATTTGATTGTAGCGGCGAGAGCACAGAAGAAAAGCACAGCACTACAAATCACAGGCTATATATAATTTGACAGAAGAAAGAAAGGTGTTTCATTGAATAGTTGCGAATACTAATTGATTCGGCACCAGAAGTATAAAGATTAAAGAAATAAAAAAAATATGTTTGTAAAAGGGTATAAGAAAAAAATAACGGTCTTACCCTTATAAAGCAAGATTATATAAACCCTTCAAAATATGATTAACCAACTTATAACTAACACGATATTCTGCTATTTATTCCCCAATTTTAAACAGCCCATACTCCTGAAAATTAGGAGCTAATCAGGTAAAGATGCCCCGCAGAAGTTGAGCGTTTTGTTCCAGAATTTATCCTATTACGCGTTATAGGACTTCTGAAATTGGCGCGTTTGGCCCCTGTGTCGTAGCTTTACCACTCTTCTTAAATTATTTGTGATGTTCGTAGCATCACGCACTCATTTGTTTTCATAGAAATTCACCCACGTTTTGCATAACTAGGCCATTTCCCTATTGGCATTAGTATACCCTATCCTGAAGTCGTAAACTTTTTGGACAGGATGAGCTTAGCGTGAAGTTAAATTTTGAAACATTTTAAAATCAATATATATGAACATGAGAACCTTAAGTGTAGCCATACTAATGGCTATGGGATGCTATTCCCATCAAACCCACGCGCAGTCGTACGACGTACCCATTAATGGTGGTCGAGGCGTAATCATTAGAGCCAATCACGACAATTCTAACCACTATGAGCCGATATCATTTCAAGTAGGTCAAAATGGTAATTTAGATCATTACAAATTGCAGCTTACCAAAACAGCCGCGCATTTTTCAGTGCCTGTGTACATGCAGCAACCCTTACATTTAAACAACAACGCTGCATTAACAGCACACAATGCTACCTTTGGTGGTGTGGCGCGCTTTAATGGGAACTTGTTAGGGAACCGCATTGGATTAGGTATCGATGCACCTCTAGAAAAGCTCCATGTAAAAAATGCCAACATCCGCCTAGATAACGGTCAATACCAAAGTTGGGGACCGATGATTTTACACGCAGATGTCGACAATTCAGGAGATGATATTTTTTCGTTTAGAAACAGTACAGATCAGGAAATGGCCAATTTGACCGACGGGACAATGACCTTGTCGTTTAACAGTACTTTACAGGCATCGGGAATGTTGAAATTGAGAGCGGGATCTTCGGATACAGCTAATGATATCGTTTCTTTTCGCAACGGAGCCAATGAGGAAATGGCCAGATTGCACGACGGTGTATTGAGTCTTGATCAGGTGCGTTTGAATGTAACCACGTTTCCTGATTACGTATTCGCTAAAGAGTATGAGTTGATGCCTATTCAAGAGGTAGCGACTTATATCGAAAAAAACAAGCGATTGCCAAATATGCCAAGCGAAGCCGAAGTGGTAAAAGAAGGAATGAATGTAGGGGAAGTAAATATCAAACTCGTAGAAAAAGTTGAAGAACTTACGCTGTACATCATTCAATTACAAAAGCAGTTAGACCAACAACAAAAAGCAATTGAATCGCTCAAAAAGACCTCGAATAAATAATTCTGTATTGAGGTAACTCCAAATTAATTTTTTAACAAATGCTTACCATACCAAGTGCTTGAGCACTGTGGTACGGGGATACTCATGTCAAATTTAAAACTAGTTGTAACAAAAGATACCGAATTAAACAACTGTTAGCAGGTAGTTTAGCGGTATCCCAATTAGCAGAAAAAATGAATAGAGTAATCCAAAAAAACAATTTAAAAATGAAAATTAAGACAATTAAAATAGCCTTGTTAATGGCTTTAGGAACGGCTTCATTCACTGCGAATGCTCAGCATGTAATTGGAACAGTACGTGGGATCGATATCAAAGCCGATACCGATGCTCGTGGAGGTTTGGAAGGAATTAGAATGTATGCGGCCAATAAGAAATTAGCCGATTTTAATCCGAGTAATAATATTTTTCACGTGTTGTCCTTTTTCCAAAAAGGTTTGATAACGAATGATGTGAGTAGGTTTTATGCCGAAACACACTTTCATAGAAATACCAATGTGTACGGAGCGTTTAGTGTTTCCGGAAATACGACACATTGGTCCAATGTAGGAATCGGAATTAACCCAGCTGCTGGATTGCACGTAAAAAACAAACACGTACGTGTAGACGGTGGTGAATACCAAAGTTGGGGAGCGGTTGTATTGCATCCGGATGTGGATAATAACGGTGACGATATTATTTCATTCCGCAACAGTACCAATCAAGAAATGGCAAAAATCCACGACGGAGTTTTGACCTTAAATGGCGGGAATACTATTCAATCACCTGGTTCCTTGACTTTACGTCCGGATACCAACAATTCAGGTGATGATTTTATAGCCTTTAAAAATAGTGCCAATGCAGAGATGGCTCGCTTACAAGACGGTGTTTTAACCTTAGATCAAGTGCGTCTTAACGTAAGTACTTTTCCCGATTACGTTTTTGCGAAAGAGTACAAGTTGATGCCATTGTTAAAAGTAGCTCAGTTTATTAAAAAGTACAAGCACTTGCCTAATATGCCTACCGAAAAGGAAGTCGTAGCTCAAGGTATGAACGTCGGTCAAATCAATACGTTATTGGTGGAGAAAGTAGAAGAGCTCACCTTGTATACTATTGATCAAGAAACGAAAATTTCTAAACAAGAAAAGGCGATAGAGAATTTGACAGCGCGTTTAGAAGCACTTGAGAAATTGTTAAAATCTAAAGAATAATTTATGAAGAAAATACTATGTCTTTTTGCAGTTGCATTGCTGGGACTAAGCGTGCAATTACAAGCTCAAAACACGACGGAACTTTTCAGGTTTGTGTATCAGCCAACTTCAGATGGACCTAAAAAGGCCTTGGTACACAATAGTGCCGATCATACAGCAGTATTTGAAAACTTGCAATCAGAACAGTTTAGCAAGCAGGCAGGATACCTACAAGCGTTTATCTTAAAAAAGCTCGAGAACCAAGACGGAAAAGTATTGATCGCCTCTGCCAAGGCACCAGAATACTTTCTGAAATTCAATAGCAGTACCAATACTGTTCAGTTTGCGAAGATCAATGCAGGTGAGAACCTGACTCCTTTTACTTGGGAAATCATATTGAATAGTGAAACGGACGTGAATTTAATAGCGCTGCAAACAGTGGCGAAAAATCGCTTTGCGGTAAAAATGGAAAACAATGCGCCGAAAGTAGCGAACAGAATTACTCCAGGAGGCGCCAAAGTTGATCAAAATTTTTCATTTCGCTTGGAGCGAGTAACCAACGTGTTTTAAAATTTAGTACATGAATACAAAATTATACATACAAAAAATAATGCTTTTGTGTTGCTTATACTTAACGGTATGGGGAGCCAAGGCACAATCAAGACCTCCCGTGTTAATTTTACGAGGGGCCAATGAGTACACAACTCATTTTGATACACAAAACAAGCTTACTACCCAGTTATTAAATGCGGGAACGCAAGGACAAGGAACTGTGGAGTTTTGGGTAATGAAAGCTCATACGCAATCTTTACCGAGTCAAGGAGCGAACGGAGTGTGGAGGTTGTCAAATTTACAAACCGGAGCCGAGGAGTTTTCTTTGGAAGGAGCCGACGGTCAACTCACGGTAAAGCTTGGAGCCACAAGTCAAACCATTGCACTTGAAGGTGCTCATGGATTTTGGAACAACACTTGGCGTCACGTTGCTTTTGCCATTAACAAACAAGCCGGAACCATTCGCTTATACGTCGATGGAGTGCAGCGCGCTAACTTGGTGTACCCGGCAGCGGACTACCATCCAGAGCAATTGTACATGATGGTTACTGCTGACGATCAGTTGAGTGTTGCGGAATACCGAGCTTGGAACCGCGTGCGAACCTTACAACAAATTGCAGATAGCAAGGCATTGACATTTTCGAATGAAAATGGTTCGAATTTAGACCGTTTGGGGTCTAACGGACTGGTAGTAGCCTATGCAGCTGACAATTCGGTAGAGTCGCGTGTGTCGAATTTGCCATTGATGCAGACGCATTGGAACAACATGATCAATGCATCGCTTGGGGCTGATGTACCAAAGGCAGCAAGGGTGACCAGTAGCATTATAAAAAGTGGGGGGAACGACCTGAAGTTGGCCGAATTAACCACCAATGCAGACCATCCTATCTACAGTTTAAAAGACGTATTGTTATACGCTTCTGACGGAGAGGGAAGAACTTCGGCAGGAAAACCCGTGGTTCGCTTGCGTTGGCCTCACATTTCTGGAGCCACCAGTTATATAGTTTCTAGGAGAAACTTAGCAGACCCTTTGTCTAATTTTTCGGATATTCAAACCTATACACCAACATCGAACAATGCAGTTTCGTCGTATTTAACTTACGATGACAATGGAATTTTACCGAATGAGCTCTATGAGTATCAGGTAAAAGCAGAAGGTGTTACTGGGAGTAAACCCGGTAAAGATAACGGGTTTGTGTTTGCAAACGGCGTTGTAAAAGGAAGTGTAGAAACTCCAAAGCGTATCGCAACTCAAGATGTATTGATTGCGGCGACAGCAAACTCAGGAGTTATTCCAGGAAAGGCATTACAGTTTGTGCAAAACAGTAATCCAATTCAAATCAATGATGTTTCCTTGTTTGAGCAGGCTCAAGGAACAGGAACTATTGAGTTTTGGTACCGTACGCCTGCGCAAGGAGTTGGAACGAACACCGTATTTAAGTTAAGTGATGGTGAAATCAGAATTTCTGAAGCACAGGTTCAGGTGATTTCTAGAAATCCACAAAACCCAGCAAGTACCATCACGTATTTAACAGCGGCAAAACCAAACGATACTCATTGGCATCACTACGCAGTGACGTTTAGTCCAACAGGAGGAGCCTTATTTATCGATGGAGGTGTGAAACAACCGACAAACAAAGAGCAACCTATAGTTGCCAATGCGACCACAGCACAACCGTTTGTAGTAGGATTAGCGCGTACCTCTTTGTTTTCTTTCAACGCAAAGGCGACAACTACCTATGAAATGGATGAGGTTCGTATTTGGAGTACTAAAAAGAATGCAACGGAAATTTTTAAATTTTGGCAGTATATTTTAGGAGCGAATACCGCTACGGATCTCTTGGCGTACTACCGTTTTGATATGAACGATCCACGCAATGTATACAACCAAGCAGGAACGACCTTAGGGCGTTTTAGAGGAGTTTCGAGAAGTCCGCTAAAAACTGTTGCACAACCGTATCAACGTATCGTTGACGGGGATGCAGTAACCCAAGTACCTATTCATTATGGAGTGTATACCAACAGTGAAGGATTGTATCGTTTTACCAGTTTGAATTCTGGTCGTCAAGATGCAAATGTTGCGAATAATTATTTGACCTATCGCATCAAACCGACTAAGCCTAACAACGAATTTTCCCCTGAATCTGAGCGTAAGAATATTGAGAGAACCTTGGCTCCCGGAGAGCCAAACCCAACAAATTTCACAAATATATCATCGTATGATATTTCAGGAAAGGTAGTGTATGTAACCACAGTACCTGGACAAGCTGAAAAGGTTGAGTTTCCAACAGTACAGAACACTGGCGTCTTTTTAGACGGTACAGAAGTAACGAGTACGGAAGTAGGATCGTTAGTGCGTACAAACAACCAAGGAGTATTCCGTATTTCAGGTGCTCCAGGAAAACACAGAATTTCTATAGGGCAGCCTAAATTAGAAAAGTCAAGTGTCGCTATCGATCGCATAAGTTTGGATTTTAAATCGAAAGGGTACGCCGTTTCTAAAGCCAACATTGCCAATGCAGCTGATGAAGGATTTACCTGGACTGGATTTGTAAAACCAGACGCGAATGTACCTACTGTGGGTTCAGGCGGAAGCAGCGCTATTCCTGCTAAGCAAACTGTATTGCATTGGGGAGCTATTCAACTAGAACTCCGCAACAATAATGAGTTGGTATTAATGTCGAAAGGTGCTGATTTATTATCAAAGGCTATCGAAGGAAACTCTCAGTACAATTTCTTCGGAATCACAAAGGATGTTACGAATAACGTTATTGGATTATGGGTTAATGACGATTATCAAACACATGCCTATACAGGAGAAGCAATTGATAGCAAACTGTATTTGGGAGCGAGTTATGTGAGCCCTACAGAAATGAGTAATCACGCGATCGCTAACATCGATTTAATCGAGTATAGAAACAGCCATTACACGAGTCAAGAACTCAGTGAAATTAAAAGTGGTAATGTGGTAGCGAAAGATAAGGAGCACTTAAAATTAGCGTATAATTTTGAGCATACCTCTGGAACGAGAGCTGTAAACCTTGCCTTGAGTACCGGAACTGCTAACAACTATCTGAGTTTACATCAAGGAGCCTACTTTAATAATAAGTCGAGAGCGAATTACATTCGAAAGTTTGCTTTTGATTACAAGGCTTTTGAGTCTGGAGATGCAGCAGCCTTGGTAAATCCGAAAAATGATAAGGAATACCTGTTTAATTTAACAGAGCCTACCGGAAATATCAATTTTGAGAACATTACACGTCGTTCTTTTGTAGGAAATGTAGTAATTCCGTGTAATAACAATGTAGGAAATTGGACAGGTAAAATTATTCGTACTGATGTACAGTTTCCGCGCTATGAACGCGCTATTACAGCGAGTAATTTTAACGATGAGAATAACTTGTTTACCGTACATGACTTATTGCCTGGGCAGTACCGCGTAGAAATTACGAGAGAAGGAACTACCGACAAGGTGCAGTCGTCGATTATTGACTTGCGTACAGGGAACAAGAGTTATGATTTCCCTTATCGCAACGATTTAGAAATTGATTTAGCTTTGTACAGTGTTACAAAAGAAGAGGTGGAAGGAATTACTTCTATGGATCAACTTGCGAGCAAGCGCATCAATCCAACCTGTGGTGCTGATCAGTCTATTTATAAATTAGAAGCAGGAAAGAGCATCCTTGCGGTAGTTTCGGTATACGAGGACTACAACGGAAGTAAATGTCCTGTTGACAATGCCACTGTGAATCTTAACGGAGATTTAATTATCGCACCTACCAACGGTAAAACTGGAGATAACGGGAAGAAATCGTTTTTAACCTTTGCCGGAAACCCTAATTTTATCGGAGATTATTTGCGTAACATGGCCATAGTAGTGAGCCACAACAACCGTACTAAAACGGTAACCAAGTCGGCGTATGTTACTGGTGCCAGAAGGGGTAATGAAGATTTTACCTTAACAGATCCGACAGTTGGGTTTGTATTGTACGATCCACCAGGAGATGCGAGTTCAGCGACTTTAGCACGAGGTGCTACCTATTCGTTTAGTAAATCTGTAGGAGGTGGTTTAGATTTAAATACAGCTACGGAAATTACGGTAGGGTCTGATATCGAAACGCAGATGGTATCATTGGCTATCGCAGCGCCATTAGGAGTTGGGATCGGACAGGGGATCATTTATACTGTGGTTGAACAGGAGTCTAAGTTTACTGGAAATATCGATGCGAACTTCACCTATCGTCACACTGAGCAAAACGGTACGAGCGTTTCGTTAGAACAATCAATAAGTACCTCTTCAGCAGAGGATATTGTAGGAGCTGATGCCGATGTATTTATCGGAGCATCACGTGTATTGACCTTTGGTACGGGAATGACGCTTCGCGTAGATTCGAACTGTATGCCAGTTATCGATACAGATAAGAAGGTAATGACAGCAGATAAATTGACCCCTTTTGTCTATACTCGTCAAGATATTGAAGATCGTATTATTAGAAATTTACAAGACTTGTTAATTAAAAAACACGACGAACTTTTCCCACCAACAGCAGAGGAGAAAGCAAAGCGTAGTTCATTAAATTACCAAGCTACAATCGATGCTTTCAATATCAATTCTGCAGCACCAGAAACAGACAGAGCTTTGGTTAACTACGTATTCCAAATTAACCGATGGAAACAAATAGTACAACGCAAAACTAGAGCGGAACAATTGACGTATATGAATGAGCAAACCAAAACATTTGCAAGTACTACTGCCGATTTAAAAGCAGTGGGTAGCGGTTTAGGAAGCTCAGTAACGCAATTGGATTCACAAGTATCGTTTAGTGGTGGTACTTCTACTACCTATACGTTAACTAGAGGGAGAGAATCTAGTAATCAGGATTCAGGAGGATCGACTTTTGGTGGAGGTACAACCTTTAACAATAGTTTTAATATTGCTGGTGTAGCCTTTAGTCTTAAAACAGATATCAAAACCTTAGGAGTTGTAGAGGCCAGTGACAACAATGCGAATACGAATGGACGTGTAGATAGCTTTACCTTGTCAGACGGCGATGTAGGAGATCAGTTTAGCGTACGCATTGCACGTGATAAGGTCTACGATACACCTGTTTTTTATACGGTTGCCGGGCAAAGTGTGTGTCCGTTTGAATCGGGAACAGTGCCTAGAGAAGGGGTAGAAATCACTGTTGATAGTGCTGTAAAATACGGTACTGGAGGAGAGTCTATCTTGTATAATTTGACCTTGAGAAATACACAAATTGCGAATGATGCCACTCGTAAAGTGTACATCGTAGGAATGAATGGAGCATCGAATAGTAAAGGAGCACAAGTGTTCTTAAACGAATCTCCAATATTTGAGCCTGCAACGACTTCTCCAATAAACTTTGGCTTGGATGGAAATTCACCAACAGGAGTACAACGAGAAGTGAAAGCTCAATTGCGCATTGCAAGAGGTATGGATGCACCAGAGGAAATTTCTTATGAAAATATTGGAATCCGTATTTACTCGGCATGTGAGCAAGCAGGTGATGGGTACAGAAGTTACCGAGTTGATGAGTACAACGAAGTAGGGGTAGTACCGTTCCAAGAGATTTTTGTAACGGCGCACTTTAAAGGAGCGTGTGTTAGTGAAATTCAACCAGATTTACCAGCCAACAACTGGGTGGTTAACAATACGAGTCAGAATCAATTGAAATTCCGTTTTAGAATTCCAGAGGTGGTAAACAACCAAGTAGATGAGAAATTTACGGTAGCCTTAGAGTACGCTTTACCAGGGAATAGTGAAACTTTTGAATTGAAAAAGTTATCGTTGACAGAGCTTAAGGAAAATATGGATGCGACCACTGGCTTTATCAGCTATACAGCCGATGTATCTGGACTATCAGACGGAGAGTATCGCTTTAGAATTGCTCCTGTTTGTGATGATGGAGGCGCCAATTTACCGGCGAGTAGAAAGAATCCAACACCTTATGTGACAGGGCGAATCGCGCGCTCGGCACCTACGATTATCAGTACCAATCCAGTAAATGGAGGGGTGTTAACGCAAGGACAAATTACCGCTGAGTTTAACAGAGCCATCAATCCGTTAACGGCAGTAAATAGCAGTTTCTCTTTACGAGGAATCTTAGGTGGAGTACCAAAAGATTTAATTTCTGCAGAGTTTGATAATGTAAATGACGTGGTGACCATCCCACATCAGCAAGAGTTCAATTTGGAGAACAAGAAGGCATTTACCGTTGAAATGTGGGTAAATCCAAGTTCATTGCCAACAGGTGCAACCGTAGTTCCGATTCTTAAAAAAGGGTCGAATTACAATATCGGTTTAAATGCTCAAGGTAATATCGTGTTGAATAATACGGTAGTTAGCTCACGTTCATTACAACCGTTTAACTGGACCCATGTGGCAGTAACGTATGACGGTAACCAAACAGCGACTATTTATTACAATGGAGTATCGGCAGGTTCAGGAAGCATTACAGCTTTAACGACGAATGCTGATCCGATAGAAATCGCTAAAAATGAAGGTGGTAACTCGTATGTAGGAAAGTTAGATGAAGTACGTATCTGGACCATTCAGAGAACACCAACAGACATCGTTGCCAAAATGGACGAGCAATTGATTGGTAATGAACTGAATTTAGTAGCCTACTTTGTATTTGATGACAATCCACTTAAAGGAGCTAATGGAGCACCAGATGAGGCGATTAGAGATTATACCGGAAATGCTTTGGCAACTACGCAAACAGGATTGAGTTTTGTTCGTGGAAGTGCAAATGCAGCACCGTTAGATCTTACGAGAATGGCGAAGGACTTACAGTTTACAGTAACGACATCTCACAACGACACACAAGTGCACCTAACCCCAGTATTTGATGCTTCGTTTGTAGAGGGAGCTCAGTTAACGGCAATGGTTTTAAACCGACGTTTAGAAGACCCATCTCGTAATAAGATAGCCGGAAAAGCTTGGTCATTTGTGGTGAATAAAAACACCATTGGCTGGAGTCAAAATAATATCCGTGTGACTCAAGCTCAAGGAACGAGCACAAAGATTTCGACGATAGACCTCGATAATTCTAAAGGAGGAACTCCTGTGAAATATCGCTTTAAGCAATTGCCATCATGGTTGTCAGTTGAAAAAAATGGTACTGCTGTCGAAGAGAATAGCTTCCAAGATTTGGCTACGGGATTTGTTGAGCGCGATTTAGATTTCGTCGTGGCTCCTTATTTAAATCCAGGAGTTCATGCTACGGATGTTTATATCGAAGTGATCCAACGAGTGAATAACAAGGATGTGCCGATTGGAGTAGAAGCTTTCCATTTGGAAGTAGAGGTGACCTGTGCAGCACCTGATTTTGCAGGGAATTTTAACTCCAACAACTATTTCGGTAGCATGAGTATCAGTGGAAACTTAGTAATCAACGGTGAAAAGTCTGTTGATACTGGAGATATTGTTGCGGCTTATCTAAATGAAGAGTTCCGCGGACAAACCACGGTTACTACCGGAGGACTAGTCAACTTGAGTATTTTTGGAAACAATGGAGAAACAGGACTACTGACCTTTAAGGTATGGGATGCTTCTGCATGTACCGAGTACCAAGGAATTGTAGAATCGTACAATTATGCATTCCGTTCTCGTATTGGATCGGTGAGTGCACCGGTGAACATGACGGTTGGAAGTAAAATTTCTAAGCGCATAGCACTGGCAACTGGATTCCAAGAGTTGAGTTTTAACCTACGTGATAATAGCGCATCGATGAATTTATCACTACAAGCTATTAAAGGTTTGACTGCAGGAGATCAGATTTACGATACGAAATCTGGAACTTTATTAGCCACCGTTGCAGCTAATGGTAGCTTTATTTTAAACTCAGGAGCGACGAACCAGTTAGATACACGTAAAGCCTACACCGTAAAAGCGAGTGGAGCAAAGCTGATAAGCATTGAAGGAATTCACGTTCCTGTAGATACCGATATCCCTGTACTAGCAAATGCAGATACTGCAATTCCGTATTTCCCAACGGATTTACAGACCTTACCAATAGCGTTACGCTCATTAAACTCAACTACAGTAAGTATAGGTGATCGTATAGAGCGTCGTGGTTTACAAGCAGAGTACACCGCTGACGGTTGGAAAGGAAGTTTAACGCATATGACGCCAACCTTAGGATATATTTACCGAGCATCTAGAGCAGGGGTGTTAAATTACAGTGGTATTGCCAATACTCCAGCACCAGCTGCAAGAGGAGCCCATGCAGCACTCGCTGTGGAGGATTACCTCGATAAAGCTGCGAAGTTAAACTGGAAAGTTGATCGCAATGCCTACCCGAGCTTTATGTATATGGTAGCTACCTTAGATTCGGAAACGCTTGACTTAGAACGAGAGCACGTGGTTGCCGCGTTTGTTGACGGAAAAATTAGCGGGATAGCTAAGCCGATGTTAATCGACGGCGCTTACCACTATTTTGTCGGAATTGGAGGATTTGCCAAAGGAGCAATCAGCTTTAAGTTGTACGATGGAGAAAGCATCGTCAGCTTAGACAATGCACTTGAATTTGAACGTTCGGCGCATGTAGGAACGGTTGAAAATCCTTTTGTATTACGACATACTGCGAAGCCAGATGCGTTGGTGGATGCGTTAGATACTGCCTACAGTTTAGGTCAAAATGAACCGAACCCTATGACAGATAGAACGCAGATTACTTTCCAAGTGGCAAAAGATGAATACGTAGAGTTGAGCTTGTACAATGTGCTAGGACAACGCGTACACACCTTTGTAGCAGAGGAAGTAAAAGGAGGAACTTTACACAAAGTTCAATGGAACTTACAAGATGAGGCAACCTCGTTTAAATCGGGAGTGTACATCTATAAGCTTCAAACAGCATCGAAAACCCTTTCTCGAAAATTGATTATTAAATAATCAATTGTATACAGACCGCCTTCGGGCGGTCTTTTTTTTTGCTTTTATTCTGTAAATGTTCATAAACAATGACACGCGTTTTATCTACTGCTACCCTTGTTGTTTTATTGCTTTTTCTAATAGAAATAAATGCCTAGAAAATAGTGGGTGTGGCCTCGATGATGTTACGTACTTTTCCTTGTGGACTCAAAATAACAGATCCTTTTAAGGTAAAACTGTCATAGAAATGCAAAACGATATGCGTTTGATCCATGCTAGCTCGTACGCTAGGATTACCGTAAATAGTTTGTAAAAACGAATAGTCAGCTTCGTTGAGTTGCCAGACTAAAGTAGCGGTTTCCAAGTCAAAGGCACTGATGAGGTGCTTTGTTTTTTCTTTGATATTAGGACGATGGCGAATAATGAGTAGGTTTGCATTGCTCGCTACAACGCTAGCATCCAGAAAAACGCGCTTCGTGTTCCAGGGGGCAGTAAGTGTTCCGGTACGAAGTTGTAGTTTTTTTCTGTGTTTATTGAGGTTACTAAAGTAAAACAACGGATACGCATAGGTTTTTCGGGAGCTGAACGTGTTCGTATTCGGATTGAAGTAGTATTTGTTTCCATCGTCTGTACGTATACTCAGTACCTTGCTACTGCTTGAGTAGTCAAAGCTTACAATGTCTGCCTGTGCGGTTCCTAGTAGTGAAGGACCTAAAGCATCCAAATTTTCAACAACCACTTTTTGTTGACGCATGCTGTATGCTTTTAGATAGTTCGATTTTTTTTCAAAAACCCAAAGGGTATCTTTTCCAACGGCAGTATGTAAGTTACTCCCAGATATGTTTAGTTTATCGGCAAAAATAATCCGATTGCTATCTGCTTGTATTTTTTTGAGAACTGCAAAACTGGAGTCACTGCTTCTAGCAACGTGGTCAGCATTGATATGAACACCACGGATTTTTTGGATTCCAATTTCATACATGGTTTCCGGTGAAATAACTACTCGTTCCTTAGTCCAATAAGCGCCCTTTGTATCGATATTCAAGTAGTCGAAAACGGGTAAATATTGAGGACTGATAAAAATAGCTGCGATGAGTAATGAAAAAAGAGTATCGCGTTTGGTAGTCGTTGTTCCTTTTCGATATCCTATAAATGCGGCTATTGCCGAGAAGATTCCAAAGTAAAATAAAAAAGCGAGTAGGAGAACGAGCACTAAGGGCAGTGCTGCATAAAGGCCGTCTGAATTTTGAATAAAGAAATCGTAAGACGTTCCGCTTTGTCCAGGTTTATAGGAGTAATGAGTGCTAGTATAGGCAATATCTCGATTAAAAAATAGCTGATTGGGTAAGCTTATCGGGAACTTGAACAATACTCCTAAAGCACTGACAATCATAAGTGCGGCAAAGGCTCTAACACCTAAAGAGCTATCTAGGGTTTTTACGTCGGGACGTTTGGGTTTCATAGTCATTTAATTTAGCGGTTTAAAGATAAATAAAAACGAGCATCCCCATTCGTAAAAATCCATTGGAATACGTTGGTACAATAAATTCAGAAAGGGAGTTCGGCCCTTACAGTGAGGTAAAAATCAGGAAATGTCAATTTAAAACTTCTCAAAAACCCCCAAACCAAACAAGGCAAAGTCGTATTTTACAGGATCTTTAGGATCAAATTTACGCAGGGTTGTATCGAGTTCAACCAGGGCTTTCCAGTCATTTTGTTTTCGTGTTAAAATACCCAATTTTCGAGCTACGTTTCCAGAATGTACATCCAGAGGGCAGTGTAAATTTGCGGGACTATGGCTTTCCCAAAGGCCTAAATCGACCCCAGTTTTATCGTTTCTAACCATCCAGCGTAAAAACATGTTAATGCGTTTTGAGGCCGAATTTTTAAGCGGGTCAGACACGTGTTTTAAACTGCGATCGAGGTGAGGGATCTCAAAAAAGATTTTTTTAAACTGATGAATGGCTTGTTGGTAATTGTCTTCTTGAGCAGAAGGTCTTAGCACGGCTTCAAGCCCTTGGTGGTTCTCGTAAATATTTCGCAAGGAACGAACAAAGTGACGTATATCGTCAGCGTTAAAAGTTCGGTGAACAAAACCGTCAAATCGCTCTAGATCGGCTTCCTGATGTCCCATGACAAACTCGAAAGGAGCATTCCCCATGAGTTCCATAAGTCGATGGGCGTTTTTTATAATCATCGTACGATTTCCCCAGGCTATTGTTGCGGCAAGAAAACCCGCAATTTCGCTATCCTCTTTTCGCGCAAACAAATGTGGAATTTGAATAGGGTCACTGGTAATAAAATCAGGGTTGTTATACGTTACTACTTTGTGGTCTAAAAATTCGTTGAGTTCTTTTTGTGTCATACCGGTTTATTGTCCGGCAAAGGTAACAAACATAAAGAAAGCATTGTACAATGCATGTAATAAGATGGCCCAAAGCAGCCCGAGTTTGATGCGAATATACCCTAGATAACACCCGAGAATTAGTTGAGGCGCTACGAGTAACGGACTCAGTAAAAGTACTTCTACACTCAACGGATAATTGGTGATATGAACAAATCCAAAGACTGCGCTAAACAGATAAAACCAAAATGGAAAAATACGGCTCTCTTTTGTGAACTTGAGAGGAGCTCTAAAAAGGAGTTCTTCAATAATGGGGGCTAGTAGTACGATGAGTAAAAAAACGGTCAGTTTTGGTTGTGATTCCAAAACTTGTTCCACTGCGTGATTCTCCAGAGATATCCAATCGAGAGACTCAACGAGACTAAATATCGGACTCAGTATAAGGGTTGTGAGCAATGCAACACTGAACATACGACCAAAAAACAACCATTTTTCTGAGGTACTCAGGTGATCAGGCAGTGCAGTGTATTGCGGTTTGCGCAGAAAGCGTAAAAGGTCGGTTACAAATACTTTCATTAGGATTCTACGATGCGTCCGTCTTTCATTACTAGCTTGCGGTCGGCCATATTGGCGAGCTCTTGGTTGTGCGTGACAATGACAAAGGTTTGGCCAAAGTTGTCGCGGAGTTCAAAAAAGAGTTCGTGCAGTTTTTGGGCCGAATTGGAATCGAGGTTTCCACTCGGTTCATCAGCAAATACTACGGAAGGTTTGTTAATAAGTGCTCTGGCCACGGCAACGCGTTGTTGTTCACCACCTGAGAGTTCATTAGGCTTGTGACTAGCACGATGACTCAGCCCTAAGAAATCTAATAATTCCAAAGCTCGTTTTTCGGTTTCAACTTTGCCTTTTTTTGCTATATAGGCAGGAATACAAACATTCTCTAAGGCAGTGAATTCAGGCAGTAATTGATGAAACTGAAAAATAAATCCTATGTGTTGGTTTCTGAATTGTGAGAGCTGCTTGTCAGTAAGCCCTGTAACAGAGGCATTATTAATGTGCAAGCTAAAAGCATCGGTGGTGTCGGGTTGGTCAAGGGTACCCAATATTTGTAATAAAGTGGTTTTTCCAGCTCCTGACGGACCGACGATGGCGATGATTTCTCCTTCTTTGATGTGTAGGTCAAGGCCTTTTAAAATATTGACGCTTCCAAAACTTTTGTGAATATTCTTAGCAACTATCATAGGAAATGAGTTAGAAAAACGAATGTATAAAAAAGAAATCAGATTCTCGGCATGGGAGGAATCTGATTTCTTAGGTGAGGGACTATAATATGTTTTTTAGATTGTTGTAATCGACAAAATACACCAGTCTCACGGAGAAGGTATGTTGCATATCTTCTTTAAAAAGTCGATTAATATTATCCGAGAAACTGATGTTTGCGGGAGCAAAGTTATGGCTAGGATTGATGGAGTTTCTGTAAAAAGCAATGAGCTGACTCCCAGGAGCAAATTGCCAAACGTAGTTCAAATCCAAATTCCAGCTATTAAAATTTCGATCGTGGTTGTCTTGATAATTATTGGCGACCAAACTTCCGTCTTTCTGTAAGGTGTAGTATTGATTGTGATAAGGAACCTTACTCCAGTTGTGTCGGAAGGCAAGTGATAAGGAAGCTTTGGTACTAAAGCTAAATTTTCCGGTCAATGAATTGTCGTAAGTCGTCCAATCGCGTTCTCCAAAAATGATCTGGTCGAGTAAATTAGCCGTACCAGGATTGTTATTTATGTAATCCTGATTTACCTTTCGTACATACCCTTGTTCTCTGTTGGTTTTGTTGTATCGCAATGCGTAAATTAACGAGAATCGGTTATTAAATCGATATCTAGGAGCAAAGCGAAATCCGTAACTCTCCCTTGGATTGTCTTTAAAGAAGGTGTAGTACCAATTGTAGTCTACAGCAAACTTTTTTCTGTAATCGGTAGAGCCCCAATGATTGAAGTTTACACGGAGTGGAGCCTTAAAAAAGATACCACTCGTAGAACCTTGACGTGGTTCAAAGAAATCTTTTCGCGGCGTGCTAAAATTTAGATTTCCCCCAAAACCAAAACGCTTTCGGGTCGATGCCCAAAAATTCAAACCAGCATTGGTACCGACATAAGTTCCGGGAGTATGCAGGAAATTCATGTTGTAGTACATGCGAATCTGGTAGTTATTAAAGATCCCCTTGGGTTGTAAAATTCGATATGCTAAAAAGCTGTAGATGGTCTGTTCGTTATTGCTAAACAAGATTCCAAGGTCGTTCGGATTAAAATCTTTACTTTCCACATTGTATCCGATTTCTCCTCGCCAGTTCCCAGCGTGTTTTCCAATACTGGTATCAAAAGTATAGCCGAGGTTGGGTTGGCTAGCGTCATCCGAGATAGTACTCATTTTAAAAGACCCATCAATATTGTAGCGACTTTTCTTATCCTCCACATGCCAAAGCAATCCGGTAACATTGGCATCTCTAAAGTCACCAATGCGGGTTACATTCGTATTGATTAAAGTGATGGCTGAGTTTTGGTTAAATTGCTGATCCAAGACCATAATATTATAATTGGAAAAGGGGTTGATCACAGCTTTGCGGGTTTCCTTCGAAGTTTTGTTTTGTATGGTCACTTCGGTTTTATCGGTAATCGCATTAAAAAAACCAATACCGAGTCCGTTTTTGGTGCGTCCTGAAATTTTGATGGCATTTAGCATGTCCACTTTGTTCGGGCGATCGATGATCTCTTCATCACTACTCAGTTGGTTGGCAACTTTGAACTGATCAATTGGGCGTCCTCCAATTCTACGCGAATAAAACAAACGCCCTTTTGTAAACAATTCAGTTCCTTCGGTAAAAAACTGACGTTGCTCTGTAAATTGTTGTTCAAAAGGCCCTAGGTTCAGTTGCACATTGTCGAAACCTGTTTGTCCAAAATCAGGAATCAGCGTAGCGTCGAGCGTAAAATTTTCAGTAATTCCGTATTTAATATCCATTCCTACACTCCAATCGGTGGTAGTTTCTTTTGAAGTATTTTTAAACGTAGCGGAAGCATACGGATAAAATAGCAGTCGAGTGGGAGGTTTGATATCTTTGAAATCTTCATACAAACCGTCGTATTGGGTCCAGTTTCCTTGTTTATTATCGATAAAATTCCATGAAAACTGGGCATTTAAATTTTGTACGCGTCGGTGAAAGTTAATCCCCCATGATTGTACAGGAAGGTTAGCAAATCGCAGTGCGCGATAGGGAATTTTCATTTCAACAATCCAGGCTTTGTCGGTAATGGAAATTTCACTTTCCCAAACGGCACTCCAATTAAAATCTTCGTTGCCATTTGAAATTTTAGCATCAGCCTGCACCCCCGAGCTGGTCACGATAAATTCAAAAGGATTTTGGCCGTCATCGTTTGGATTCACGGTCATGAGAAAGAAATCGGCATTTCCGATATTATCTCTATTGGTGAATTCTGCAGGGATTTTCTGCGGATCGGGTGCTTGCATGTATGCACTGATGTAAATAGCTTGATCGTCGTAAACGAGTTTTACTTTAGTGGGATGAGTATTGGGTTCAGCTTGTCCGTTGTCGGGACGCATCATCACAAACTGATCTGCTGTAGGAGCGAGCTCCCAAGCGGGGTCATTAAGCTTACCGTCAATTTTAGGTGCGTCCGTGACGCGGATGGCCGGTAATTTCTTTCGGTTACTGTTAACTCCTTGTGCAGCTGTTTTTTGAGGTAATAGCAGCCAAGACAGCGCCAACAGGGCTAGTTTTGTACGCATAGTGCAGTGTAATAGGTTTCGGGTTGTTTTCTCTTATCAAAGTGCTAAATTATTTATGCCTTATGATAAGATTTCATAAATTCATGTTAATTACCTAAAAGACATGTTAAAAATGTAGTAGTGACACTTTTTATGTTAACAAATGGTAATCAGTAAAAAAAAGGGGTGTAGACAAATATTAACGAACTAACATTAAAATAAACGGTAAAATACAAGGTATTATCAATTGAATTTGTATTTTTGTTCGACTTTAAAAACATTCTTATCTAATGAACTTACACGAATATCAAGGTAAAGAAATTTTAAGCAGTTTTGGCGTTCGTACACAACGCGGAATTGTTGCAAATACACCAGAAGAAGCTGTTGCAGCAGCACAAAAGTTGACTGAAGAAACAGGTACTGGTTGGCATGTAATCAAAGCGCAAATTCACGCAGGTGGTCGTGGAAAAGGTGGAGGAGTAAAGTTAGCGAAAAACTTAGATGAGGTTAAAAGTATTTCTAATGACATTTTAGGAATGATGTTGATAACTCCTCAGACTCCAGCTGAAGGTAAATTAGTAAATCAAGTATTAGTAGCTGAGGATGTATATTACCCAGGTGACAGTGAGCCGAATGAGTTTTATATGTCGGTTTTATTAAACCGTGCATCAGGTAAGAATATGATCATGTATTCTACAGAAGGAGGTATGGACATTGAAGCAGTAGCGGAAGAGACTCCTCACTTAATATTTACTGAAGAAATCGATCCTGCAACTGGATTGTTACCATTCCAAGCTCGTAAGATTGCCTTTAATTTAGGATTGTCTGGAGCTGCGTTTAAGGATATGACTAAATTCGTAGCTGCATTGTATACAGCATACGTGAAGTCTGATTCTTCATTATTTGAAATCAACCCAGTTTTAAAAACTTCTGACGATAAAATCTTAGCAGTAGATGCAAAAGTAACTTTAGACGAAAACGCTTTGTACCGTCATAAAGATTACGCTGAAATGAGAGATTTGAGAGAAGAAAATCCTATCGAAGTAGAAGCGAAAGCTGCAGGATTAAACTATGTTGATTTAGATGGTAACGTAGGATGTATGGTAAACGGAGCTGGTTTAGCAATGGGTACTATGGACCTTATTAAGCAAGCAGGTGGAGATCCAGCAAACTTCTTAGATGTAGGAGGTACTGCTGATGCTCAACGTGTTGAAACTGCTTTCGGAATCATCTTAAAAGATCCGAACGTAAAAGCTATTTTAGTAAATATCTTCGGAGGTATTGTACGTTGTGATCGCGTTGCTCAAGGAGTTGTAGACGCTTACAAAAACATGGGAGACAAAATCAATGTGCCTATCATCTGTCGTTTACAAGGAACAAATGCACAAGAAGCAAAAGAATTAATTGATAATAGCGGAATGGAAATTATTTCAGCCACTGAATTCCAAGAAGCTGCTGATAAAGTACAAGAAGTATTACAAGCGTAAGCACCTTGTACCGCAATTAATTTTTAGTTAGATATAAAAAGCCTCAACGTTTTCGTTGAGGCTTTTATTTTTAGAGAAACCTTTTGTTGAATTCTTCTTTATACGCTCTACCGATATTGAGTTGCTTCCCAGTGTCGAGGTACAGTAAATTTCCTGCAATTTTCTGTATGCGATGGGTGTTTACGATATGCGATTTATGTACTTGAATAAAGTTGTTTTTTGGAAGCTTAGAAAGCCAGTTTTTTAAGGAAATAGCCGTCAGAGTCTTGCTGGTTCCCGTATATACTTCCGTATAGTCGGCAGAGGATTCTATATAATCAATGGAAGAAAAGTAAATCTTTAGATGTTCATAGCCCGATTTGACAAAAATAAAATCGCATGGCTCTGGCATAATTGCGTTTGTATTTGTAGTCAGTGCCAGTTGTTGTGCTTTGTTTACAGCTTTTACAAAGCGTTCAAAAGAAAAAGGTTTGAGTAAGTAGTCAGCAATGTCCAATTCATAGCCTTTGAGAGCGTATTCAGAAAATGCTGTGGTCAGTATGATTTGAGGCTTGTTGTCTAAAATTTCTAAAAAGTCAATGCCTGAAATTTTGGGTAAATGCACATCTAAAAACAGCAAGTCTACCGGAGCTGTTTTTAAGTATTGTAAGGCTTGTAAGGCATCAGAAAAAGTTCCTGTCAATTCTAAAAAATCGATTTCTGCGATAAACTTCTGCAGAATACGCTGCGCGGGGGGCTGATCTTCAACAATAATGCATTTCATTGGTTATGTAAGTTTTATGGTTAACACTACCTTGAATTTAGCATCGGACTGCTCAATTTTTAAATCGTGTTTCTTTGGGTATAATAGTTTGAGTCGCTTCTGCACATTCGCCAAGCCTATTCCATGAGCTAAGCTCTGGGTGTTGGTATTTTCAAGATAGGAATTGTGACATTCAAAGTACAAGGTATCATTTTTTATACGAACAGCAATATGAATAGCTATGGCATCGGATTGACTTGCCGTGCTGTGTTTGAAGGCGTTCTCTATGAATACCATAAGAATTAAGGGGGCTATAGTGTAATTTCCTCCTAAGTTTTCCGTTTCAAAGCGCACACTGCCACGGTCCTCAATTTGAAGTTCGTTTAAAGCAGTAAAGTTTTTAAGGTGTTTGATTTCTTTGGCTAAAGGCACGAAGTTCTCTTTACAGTCGTACAACATATAGCGCAATACAGAGGAGAGCTCTAAAATGATGGAGGGGGTTTTAGGAGAATTGTCCAATGCATAAGAATAGAGATTGTTCAGGTTGTTAAATAAGAAGTGCGGATTTATCTGAGACTTCAGAAACTGCAATTCACTTTCTTTGATAAGGTCTTTAAGTTCGTTGACTTCGCGCTGTTTTACAGAGGCGTCCCAAGCCAGCTTAAAGGCGACAATCATAAAAATTAAGGGTAAAATATTGACCAAGGTAAGAAAGACGTTCGAAACGTGCTGCCCACGCTCTCCGGGAAAGAAAATTTTCTCAAAAACAAATTCTTCTAAAAAATAAACGACACCACACAGTACCAAAAGAGCTACACTTAAGGCAACGTATTTTTTGGTGTAAAAGTACTTTGGAAGTAGGTAATAACTGATAAAAAGTCCGGCACTTACATAGTGTAAGAAAAAGACCACTTTGTCAATTTCAAGACGAGGATCGTGTTTGTCAAAGGCGAAAAAGAGGAATAAGATGCTTAAAAATACAAGCTGATAAATAAACTCCTTGTACGCTGTGAAGGTCGATTTTTTGTTCATAGTATAAAGGTAGTCGAATTTCTGTAAGCCTAGGTAAATAATCAGCAATCGACAAAACTAGCGGGACAAACGACTTGAGTTGTTCATCCAGCTGTTTTGGTAGTTGAAAGATTTTTTTGGGCGGATCCAGTGATCTGAGAGATTTTTGCGATCTAAACAAAGACCAAATGAAATATTTAATACAGCAAGTATGGCTACTTTTAATGATCGTCTCATGGAGCGTTTGCGCGCAACAGTCGACTAAGGTTGTTGGAGTGGTCAAGGATAAGGCCAGCCAGCAGCCACTAGAATTTGTCTCGGTGATTTTATTGGATGCCGAAAGTAAGCAACCGTTAACAGGAACCACCACGGGAGTAGATGGAACGTTTGTTTTGGGAGTAAAAAAGACAAATTTTCTGGTCGAAATAAGTTTTATCGGATTTAAATCTTTGCGATTACAACCTGAGGTTAAGAATGCCTATGTAAATATGGGTACTTTGTGGCTCGAAGAAGATGCGGAACAGTTAGAAGAAGTAGTCGTAAGGGCAGAAAAATCTACTACAGAGTTTAAATTGGATAAACGCGTTTTTAACGTCGGAAAAGATCTGACTTCTGCCGGAGCCAGCGCTATCGAAGTACTGAACAATGTACCATCGGTAAACGTCAGTATAGAGGGAGCTATCACGTTGCGAGGAGGACAAGGAGCGCAGATTTTAATCAACGGAAAACCCTCTGTCATTGCTAGCCAAGAAGGAAATGCCCTCGGGACAATTGTTGCTGAGCAGATAGAAAAGATAGAAGTGATAACCAACCCATCTGCAAAATACGAAGCGGAAGGAACTGCAGGGATCATCAACATCGTACTCAAGAAAAGCGAAAAGAAAGGCTTGAATGGCGCCGTGACATTGAATACGGGAAGTCCTAATAACCACAGTATAGGTTTGAGTATTAATAAAAGAACCCAGAAATTTAACTTTTTCGGACAGTTAGGAGTGGGGAAGCGGACTTTTCCAAATACCGTGAGTACCTTGAATAGAAACAAGGTAGCAAACAATGAAATTACCAGTTCAGGGAAGGGAAACAAACACGAACAGTTTTACAATTTATCATTGGGAACGGATTACCACATCAATGATAAAAATGTCATTACCCTGTCAGGGAATGTAGCATACGAAATAGAAGATGAGGATTCGAATATGCGTTTTGAAGAATACGCCAATCGCATCTTGCAAGCTGCCTACACGCGTGCAGAAGTAACGGAGGCTACCAATCCGAAGTACCAGTACGAACTGCAGTACAAAAAGGATTTTGAGCGCCACAAAGAACAGTACTTATTATTTAGTGCTTTAGGAAGCTTTTTTGGTAAAGATCAATCTTCGACGTTTTCTAATGAAGTTACCGCCGGTACTTTGGCTTCGAACTCTCAAAGAACGAGAACAGATTTTAAAGAGGCACGATATACGTTTAAGCTAGATTACGTGCACCCTTTAAACGATCAGTACACTATCGAAACGGGAGCCCAATACGTGTTAAACGATGTCCGTAATGATTATGCCGTTAGTTCGTTGATCGGAGGGAATTGGATTGGGAACCCAGGATTAACCAATGTTTTTGAATACTATCAAAATGTGTTAGGAGCCTACGCAACCGCTGCTTATGAAGGAGATGTATGGGGAATTAAAGCCGGATTGCGAGTAGAAAACACAGATTTACGTACCGTATTAAAAACGACCAATCAAGAGCATACTCAGCAGTATACCAATCTTTTTCCAAGCGTTCATACTTCTTATAAGGTAGGTACTGGATTTTCCCTGCAAGCGGGATATTCTCGTCGTATTTTTAGACCTAGATTGTGGGATTTAAATCCTTTTTTCAACATACGAAATACCTTCGATATTTTTACGGGAAATCCAAACCTGCTTCCAGAGTTTACAGATTCGTATGAGTTAACATCTATTCATAAAATTGGAAAGGCCAGTGTCAATTTCGGGCTCTACCATCGTTATACCACAGATGTTATAGAGGATGTGAGTTTCTACAATACCACGACGAACGTAACTACGCGCAGACCGGAGAATTTCGGGACCAATGCCATTACCGGTTTAGAAGCGAATTACCGTTGGGGAATTACCAAGTGGTTAACCGTGAATGGAGATGTAAATTACAACTGGTTTAACAGAAAAGGGCAGTTTGATGCTGCTAATAATTTTGACTTCAACGGGACGCGTTGGGATACAAAGGCAACCGCAAAGTTGAAACTTCCGGCACAGTTTGATTTTGAAATGACAGGGAATTACCAGTCGAGCTATAAAACAGCACAGAGTACCATAAAATCGAACGGTTTTGTAAACGTAGGACTGAGAAAAAAACTGTTGCAGGGTAAGTTGATAGTGAACTTAGGAGTTCGCGATGTATTTGCTACCCGAAGAAGAGCTTCGATAACAGATCAACCAACGTTTTATTCGGAGAGCAACAGGGCAAGAGGACGCTTTTTTACACTCGGTGTAAGTTTTGGTTTTGGTAAAGGAGAGGCGATGGAATACGCCGCTCAAAAGCGATTCTAATTGTTTGAAAAAAGCCCTTAATTTCTTAAGGGCTTTTTGTTTTCGCACAGTTAGGGACTGTACTTTGGGAATTAAAAGCTCGTCACTGCTTACCAGATGCTATAACTCAATCGAAGTGATAGCGTATTCTGATTTACGGTTAAATCTCTTACCTTTAGTGGGCGAACGAGATCGTAACGCAGGGCAGCATTAAATTTTCTGTTAAAGGTATATCCAGCACCTACAAAGAAATTGGTTGTGGAACGCAATTTACTTTCATGGATAAGTTCGTCTTTATAGTTTACGGTTTTTACAACGCTGTCCGAAATAGGCATGCTATAGGTGAGTCCACCTTCTAAGAAGAGTGCATTTTGTTTGTCGATAAACAAGTAATGACGCGCACCTATAGGAAGTTCAAACATAGAAAAGGATACAGTACTCGTATCGTATACCGGAATTCTCACTCCACCACTTGAAGGAGGCCCAGCAATGGTTCCTGCTTCCGTTACCATTTTTATTTCATTAGGGCTGCTCCAAACAGGATTGACAAAAACAGACCACTTGTTGTTGTTAAAGGCAAATACGTATTCGAGTTCAACCCCAACTTTGAGGGCGGTAGCGCTTATCCCTTCTACCTCTGTTCCGGAAGTACTTGAAAAAGAACTCATGGCGAGCGCTACTTCGGCTTTCACCTTGTACAGTGCATTGACGTATTCACTTCTGTCTTCTTTTAAAGTTTTGAAATCGTACCCTTTACAACGACTGTAGTTTTTGAAATACTGTACCAAAGAACGTCTGTCATAAGCAATGGCCGTTGGGTTATTGGTGCCCTCACAAGAAAATTTTTCTTTTAGTTGTTTTTGATAGTTGAGGTTTTTACCGATTTTCATTTTTGAATTGAGAAAGTATTTGAACTCTAGTGAAGTGACACTCCCGTCTTTTGCAACAAAGAATCGCTGATACTCACTTGTCGACAATTCGTATAGCGCTACCGTTCCTTGTGTCAGTTTTTTCGCAAATAGGGTACGAGCTACGAATGACGAGATACGAGAACGTGTTAAACGCTCTTGTTGTGAACTCGATTCATCAACAGAAACCTCTAGTCGGCTATAAGTAGCAATGTTGTTGATAACGACTTCTGAGGCATTGTCAATGTTCAAGTTCGTAGGGGTAGCTTGGTCAATACTCGCTTTAAACAAAAACTGCGTAGGAGTAAAAAAACTGTCTTCGTCCATGATGTAACCTTCTACTTTCTCGTTTTGTTGGTTAATAAAATAACCTTTACGGTAGCTATTTTGTCCTAGTACTGACATGCTGAATATACAGCAAATGATCATTAAAAAATTGTTTTTCATTTTGAATTAATTTGAGGTTTGATATTTAGAAGATTGAGTATCCGATTTTTAGCGATACATCACTGATTGCTAGAGTTTCAAAAGCGAATTCCCTGTTGGCATTGTATCGGAGTTCAATACTCATTTTTTTATTGTAGTCGTATCCTATTCCCATAAATACTGAAGTGGTTTTACTAGGAGAAAGTGAAGCTCCAGGTATGTTAGGGTAACGATAATAACTATTACCAGGTATACTAAACAAGATTCCACCATGAAGAGTGATAGCATTTTTGTCACTAATGAACCAATAATTCTTTAATCCTACAGGAATTTCGAATCCACGATGAGAATATTCTTCTAATTGGAATTTTTTGGGATCTATTGTAGAATGTTGATTAGTTCTGATAAAATGAATTGGGATAGTATATGTAGTTGTTCGTCTCGATATAAACGTTGGTTCAATAAATACGGAAAGTCTGTGGTTGTTAAAAGGGAAAATATATTCTACTTCTATACCGTATTGCAGCCCGGTTGCACTTGTTTGGTATTTGAAACTATGGGGTACTTCTGTATGAAAAGTTGTATTGGCGACTCCTAACTTAGCGCGGAGTTTGAATATACCTTTGCGGTTTTTAATAACCTTTATTTTTGTTAGGTTTTTGATTTTTAATTGTTTGCATTCGGCATAAGTTTCAAAGTAGTTCATCAAGGCCTCCGCAGTATATGAGGGTGCTAACCTAAATTGAAGGTTGCAAGCAAAGGAATCTCTTAACTGCTTAAGGTAATTTCGGTTGTAGTTAATTTTATCGTCAATTTTGTATTTTTTGTACTCTAAAGGAATGATGTTGTTCCCTTTTTTTACAAAAAATCTCTTGATTTTACTGGTTTCGTAACTGAGTAATGTGATGTCTCCTTCTAGAATGACTTTTAATAGAAGGGAATGCGGAAGGAAATTGGAAATCCTCGTATTATTACTGGTTCTCGTATTATTGAGGTCAATCTTTACCGTATGTCTTTCGTATTTTAAATTGGGGTTAATAACGACTGTTTTTACTTCCTCGGCGCTAATGGTTTTTCTTTTGTCGGTTAGCTGTTGTTTAAAGTAAAATTCTGTCGGGGTATGAAAGAGATCTTCATGAAGTAAGTAGCCTTTAAAGTTTTTGTTACCAACAGTTAGAATATGTCCTTTTTCATAGTGTTTTTGAGCAAAGGCACTGATACTCATAAGTACCGTTAACCATAGCAATATATTTTTTTTCATAGGGTAGTTTAATTTAGTATAGTGCAGAGTAAGCCTTGAATCGGCTGCTAGTTATTAGAAGTTCGCAGTTGACCCTACAGTTTGAGTAAGTCCTCATTACTCGCTGCAGTTTTACAATCAATAGCGACGAATAGGTGTTGGCTGCTTCGAGCCGTAATGCTGAAATATTACCATCCGAGAAATCGGAAAAATGACGAGTTTTCACGTGTTGCAATTATTGTGTTTTTCTTATTCAGTGTACAAATATAGTTGTTTGTTTTTCATAAAGTTTAATATAAACAGACTTTTGTTAGGGATGTCTTATTTTATTATCCTAGTATATGCTCGTTGTAGTATTCTTAGATTTCCAATAGTTTCTCCGCAATCACCCGATTGATGTCAAAGTTATTGCGGAGATTCTAGTATTAAAATAAGGTATATCCGAATTTTAAGGCAATTGCACTGTAATTTGCCAGGGCAACATTTTCATGACTCATGTCTCTTTTGAGATTGAATCGAAGTTCTAGGTTGTATTTCCTGTGGTAATCGTATCCGATACCCGCAAAGAATGAGACCTTACTCTCTAGTGTTTTAGGGGCATCCTTCGCCGTGAATTGCATCGTACTCGAGGTAGGAATATGATAGGCAGCTCCCCCGTGAAGCGTTAAACTGCTAGTGTCATTTAAAAACCAATAGTGTCTAATACCTAATGGGATTTCAATACCCTCGTAGCTAACATTCCCTGTTTGGTATACTTTTACCACTTGCCCTGAAGAAGGAATAGTCCCACTACCAGCGGCGTATTTTACATCTGTAGCAGCATTAAGGTGATAAGTAGGTTCTAAAAATAGAGAAAAACGTTGGCTGTTAAAAGGAAGTAAGTATTCCAATTCAACTCCTAACTGGGTAGCAAACGTTGTCGCGGTCGAATTACTTTTATAAACTTGAAGACCGAGAGTAGTACTGCTAACTCCAGCTTTTACTTTGTACAATAAACGCCCTTTGGTATGCTTTTTTAGTCGTATTTGACTGTAATCAATAGCTTGTTCTCCTTTACAGCTGTTGTATTGATTGATATAGTCAATTAAGTCACTCTCTCGGTAACGAACTTTTAAGGTGTTTTGAGGACCGCAGTGGAATAAATCTTTCAATTGCTTTTGATAGTTTCGATTGTATCCAATTTTGGTTTCACCAATTGCGTATTTTTTGTATTCTAAGGCAGTAACTTTTGTTCCTTGCTTGATAAAAAATCGCTTGATGTTATTCTTCTTATATACTAACAAAGAGGTCTTTCCTTCAACTAGTACTTTTAGTAAAAGTGATTTTTGTTGGAAGTTTGAAATTCGAGTGTCACTCAATTTACCGGTTTTAGTATTGGAATCATCGATGGCGACCGTATGCCTTTCGTATTTGAGATTTGGAGTAATATAGACAGTTTCTACCTGTGCTGAAGGAATGGTACTGCGCTCATCAGCAAGTGATTTTCTAAAGTGAAATTCTGAAGGAATCTCATAGACGTCATCGTGAAGTAAAAACCCTTCTAATTTTTGGTTGTCCTTTTTGAGGATATATCCCTTTTCGTAGTTTAATTGGGCAAAGGCACTGACGCTGGTCAGTATCCATAAGCATAGCAATAATTTGTTTTTCATAATATAGTTTAATTTATAGTGTTCAGAATTTAATGGGAAAATCGAGTAGTAGACTCGGGCGTAATTATAGATAGTCGTTTCCTGTAGTCATAATAGTAGTTACAGCAACAGCAAAAGATGAGTAGCATTACTGATGTACAGGACCGATCTTATGGTAGTTTTCCGTTTGTAAGATAAAAGACCTGACTAGTACATGGTAACTGTACGATTTAGAGGCTTTTTCCTGGCTAAAATGGTTTTTTAAGTGTTGCAATTATTTAACTTTTCTCAATCAGGGCGCGAATATAGATAATTTAATTGTATTTAATTTAAAGAATCGGTGCTTTAAGTGCGTTTCGTGTATTTTTTTTGTGCTGGCCTTTTGCTAACAGATTTATTGGTAGTAAGAACCGTTGAGCTGCAAAACCCTGATAGGAAGTCAGGGTTTTGCAACTACAGTAACTATTAGAATAGTGTATATCCAACTTTTAAATTCAGATTGTTATAAATTATAGGTCCGAGATCATTAGAAAGTACTCGCGGATGTAGATAGTACCTCACATCAATACTCCATTTGTTGTTGTTTTCATAACCCAGACCGATAAAGGTAGAGGTAAAAGATCGAATTTTTTCCCCTTTGATTTTGGGAGAACTTTTTATAGTGCTATTCATAGGGATGTTAAACGATACCCCTGCGTGAAGGTTGAGGAAATTGACATCGTCTAGAAACCAATGATTTTTAATTCCAAATGGGACTTCCAATCCACTGTAGGTAATTACTGCATTTTCAAATACGGAAACATAGGGACCGTTGGGGTAACTTTGTTTAGTTCCTATTTGATAGGGTACGTTTTCCTTGATATTAAAATGATAAGTTGGTTCTGTAAACATGGATAGTTTGTAGTTGTTAAACGGGAATTTGTATTCGAGTTCAACACCTATATGATAGTTTAAGGTAGAACTTGTTGGGCTCGATGTTGGGGTGTCAAAACCTACGACAAAGTTCGAGAGCCCAGCCTTAATTCTGATTTTGGCAATGCCTTCTGCGGTGGAATTTTTTGTTCCTTTTTTCGGGTATTCCTTAATGGGCTCATCATAGCAATGGTTGTAGTTTTTAAAGTAAGGAACGAGATACTTTGAACGGTAACCAATAGCTGTGTTTAATGTTTGGTCCTGACAGCTATAGGAGTCTCGAAGTTGTTTTTGATAGTTACGATTGTATTTTACTTCTCCTCTACTAGTAACGTATTTTTTGAATTCTAAAGGAACGACCTCAGTTCCAGTTCGGACAAAAAAGCGTTCCAGTGAATTTCTTTTATAATTCATCAAGGTCGCTTTCCCCTCGAGAAGTACTTTTAATACGAGTCGCTTGTGTTTAAAAACAGATAAACGGGTGTTGCTGAGCTCGCTACTTTTAGTGGTAGAATTGTCGATACGAACGATGTGAATTTCGTATCTGGCCAATTCGCCAATTTGAACAGCTTTGAGGTCTTTGGCTTCCATGAGCTGTGTTGGTGCGTCTAAGCTAAGCTTATAATGAAATTCCGAAGGAGTGTGTTTTCGGTTTTCAAAGAGGATAAAGGCGTCAATTTTTTTGTCTTTTGAAGTAATAAAATGACCTTTTTCAAAATGTAATTGGGCAAAGGATTGTAAACTTAAAAAGAGTAACATCCATAGCAATAGTTGAGTTCTCATGCGATAATAAAGTTTAATTTAATGTATATTAAGTGTTTAGATGCAAGCTCAAAGAGCTTGTATTAGGTTTATTGATAGTTCAAGAGTAGGCACACAGAAGTACCCATCAAACCAGAAGGTTGATGCTCTTTGAATTCGTTCAAGGCGATATGGGATAGCAGGTTACAGCATCACCACACCCGAAAATACCTCAGGTAGTTGTTTCATAGCAAAGCAAATTTTTTAATATTCTCAATCAGGGCGCAAATATAAATATTTTTGCCTTTTGAAGTTTATTTAAGTTGCTCTTTTAGTAAGTTAATTTCATCGCGTAATTGAGCAGCTACTAGAAAGTCTAAGTTTTTAGCAGCAGTTTCCATCGCTTTTCTTTTCTCGCGAACACGTTTCTCAATTTCTTCTTTGGGTAAGTAGGTCAAGTCTTGTTCTGCAACTTTTTGAGTTGCCGCTTCGTATTGATGACTTGTAATGGCATTTTTCGAGAGCGTATTGTCAATTTTCTTGTTAATCTGTGTAGGAGTAATGCCGTGTTTTGTATTGTAGTTCATTTGTTTCTCTCGTCTCCTAGCAGTTTCATCGATAGTCATTTGCATGCTATTGGTAATTTTATCCGCATACATAATGGCTTTCCCATTGACATTTCTAGCGGCTCTACCTACAGTTTGCGTAAGCGAACGGTGGCTTCTTAAAAAACCTTCTTTATCCGCATCGAGTATTGCCACAAGGGATACCTCGGGTAGATCGAGTCCTTCACGAAGTAGGTTTACACCTATGAGTACGTCAAACAGTCCCTTGCGAAGGTCCTGCATAATTTCAACGCGTTCGAGTGTATCGACATCAGAGTGTATATAACGACAACGTACTTGAATTCTCGTTAGGTATTTGGCGAGTTCCTCTGCCATTCTCTTGGTCAAGGTAGTCACCAAAGTACGCTCGTCTTTTTCAACGCGAATTTGAATTTCTTCTATAAGGTCGTCAATTTGATTTTCACTAGGACGAATTTCTATTTCAGGATCCAATAGCCCCGTGGGTCTAATCACCTGTTCTACGAACAGTCCTTCTGTTTTTTGAAGTTCGTAATCTGCAGGTGTCGCTGAAACGTAAATAACTTGGTTTTGCAATACTTCGAACTCCTCGAATTTTAAAGGACGATTGTCCATAGCCGCCGGTAAGCGGAAACCGTATTCCACAAGGTTTTCTTTTCTGCTGCGGTCTCCTCCGTACATGGCGTGTACCTGAGGAACCGTAACGTGACTCTCATCAATCACCATTAAAAAGTCGTCAGGAAAATAATCTAGTAAACAGAAAGGTCTGGTGCCAGCCTCTCTACCGTCTAAATACCTCGAGTAATTTTCGATACCAGAGCAGTATCCCAATTCTCGAATCATTTCTAAGTCAAATTCCGTACGCTCTTTGAGGCGTTTTGCTTCGAGATGTTTTCCTATCTCTTGGAAATAATCACATTGCTTAACTAGGTCGTCTTGAATTTTATGTATGGCTTCCTGCAATACGTCAGGAGAGGTAACAAAGAGATTTGCTGGATAAATATTTAGGCGATCTAATCGACTTTCCGTTTGATTGGTTTCGATATCAAAAGTTTCTATTTCTTCAATTTCATCACCAAAAAAGTGAACGCGATAACCGCTGTCCCCGTACGATGGGTATATGGTAACGACATCTCCTTTTACTTTGAACGTACCACTTTTGATTTCAACTTCGGTTCTGGCGTATAAGCTGGTCACGAGCAGGTGTAAAAATTTGGTGCGTGATAGCTGCTGATCACGTTCGATGCTAATGACATTCTTTTTAAATTCTACCGGATTCCCAATACCGTATAAACAGGAAACAGAAGCTACGACGAGAACATCTCTACGCCCCGAAAGTAAAGAAGACGAAGTGCTAATTCTGAGTCGTTCTATCTCATCGTTGATAGAGAGGTCTTTTTCTATATAGGTTCCTGTGACGGGAATATAAGCTTCGGGTTGATAGTAGTCGTAATAGGATACAAAATATTCTACCGCATTGTTCGGGAAAAACTGTTTGAATTCGGAATACAATTGCGCTGCTAAGGTTTTGTTGTGCGCTAACACTAGGGTAGGGCGGTTAACCTCTGCTACGACATTGGCAACGGAAAATGTTTTACCAGACCCTGTAACACCGAGAAGCGTCTGATACTTTTCGTTATTCTCAATGCCTGCTGCGAGTTGCTTGATAGCTTCTGGCTGATCACCTGTAGGTTTAAATGCGGATTGTATTTCGAAATTCATATAACAAAAATACACATAGTTTCTGGTTAATTTCTCACTAATGAAATGTTTCCAGTTTTTTGAATTACTTTTCCTTTAAAGTCTGTTAGTTTCGCAGAATACCAATAACCATCAGGAGGCAAAACTTTACCATTAAATATACCTTCCCACCCAAAATCAGCGGTGTAGGTGTTCATGCGATGTAAAAGACGACCGTAACGATTAAATATTTTGATGTCGATGTCTTGAAAAAAGCTCGGCTGGGCTCCCGCTATTCTCCAAACATCATTTTTTCCGTCGTTGTTCGGAGTGAAAAAGCTAGGGAATCCCAGTAAGGTAATTTCCTGTTGAATGGCAGGTTCACATCTGCTAATATCACGAATATAAACCGTTTGGATGCCAGGAGGAACTCCTTGAAAATTATGACTATTACCACTTCCAACATAGCTGAGATCGTCCAATGAATATTCGTAATTTCCATTGCCGGAAACTTCAATTAAAACATCAAAGGTAGCATCACCAGTTGCTGTAGCTTCCCACGATTGTATGCTGGGAATACTCGGATTGACAACTAAAAAGTCGCGATTGTTTGAACACAGAATTCCGTTTTCCGTTTTGTATACGGTTAAATTGTATTTACCAATTCGCTGGAGTTGAAAATTAGCCTGAGTGCTGACTACTTGTCCAAGAGCATCGCGCCATTCAAAACGATCGTTAGAAGGATCGCCTTGCAAAATAACAGGAGGATGCTTTGATGGGTCGATACACAAGGTGTATTCCGTTTGTAAATTAATTACCGGTGTTGCATTAACAATGAGCTGACTCGATTGAATTCCTCCACAGCCAGTAGGTAAGTCGATGCGCAACCAGATGGTGGTACTCGGACTTGTAAAACTCGCAGGTATCGGGTTGTTTAAGGTCTGTGCATCTGTTTGTGATCGATAGAAATTCAGTACAGCGGCTGGAGCTAGGCTTAGTTGATTTCTGATGGCAGCGGCGTAGGTTGCTAAATCAAAAGTTCCTTGACTGTTGGCAACGACACCATCACTGTCTTCACAAACAATCAGTGGGGTTAGCGAAGGTACCGACACAAAAACGGATTCAATTTCAAAAGCGGCAACTTGTACACAGTCATATTCGTTGACAGCTCGGATGTAGAGCGTTTGTGGGTTTTGTTTGTTTTGGTAGGCCTGTGGATTACTCAGTGCATTGCTAGCACTTTGGGCATCTGCTAAGCTTTCGTAATAGGTAAATTGCAAAGAAGGGTCGCTAGTGATTTTACTCGTGATTTGCGTGAGATTAAAGTAATCTGTACCGTTGTTATCTGGATCACATTGTACCAATCGTTGGTTGGGAACTAGGTTGGGAAGGGCAAATACGTTGAGGTCTTTATAAACGGTAGTTGTACTTCCATTAAAAGTGATTTCCGCTGAAACGGTGTAGTTACCAGGACTGGTATAGGTGTGGTTTGTTTGCAAACCACTAGCCGTAGTTCCATCACCAAAATCCCATGCTACTGCGTTAATGGTAGTATAGCCATCTACTTTGAAGTCGATATTTTCAAAAACGCATTCGTCGTTAGCGATGATGCGATTTCTGAAATACGATTGGATAAAGTTAGGCAAGCCTTTACTCGCTTTTTTACCTCCTAAGGAAACGGACAGGTGCTCGTATTGCACAGGAGTATCTTCGTCGTCTGGGAACTTTAAAACACCGAGTTCAGATTGACTAACGATGCCATCTTCCAAATCGATCGGACGGTTATTCTCAAAAATTGAAACGTAAATATTTCCGTCAACTGCCAATTGTAACGAGCCAAAGTGCACATCTGTCGATGTGTAAATTCGTTTTTTTTCGTCAAGAGTAGGGGGTGTTGTCGGTGGCTTGTCAATATAGTATTGTGTGATGGCACTTCGCGTGATGACTTCTCGTGCTGAAAAATAGATTTTTTTTGAATCTGGAGAAAAGGCGAGTCCGAGTGGATTTGTCGGAGTGAAAATCATCATATCCGTAAAAATCGTGGTTTTGTGTGCGAGTTTTCCGGTACTCGCATCGAAATCGTATAAAAAGATATCAGATTGTCCGTAATCAGCGACGGCCAGTTTGGTACCGTCAGGTGAAAATTTCATGACTCCAGTATTCGATACGGTGGTTTTACCTGTATGAACTACGGGAGGTTGAATAATTCCGGTGTCGTCAATTTTAAACACCGAAAATCGGTTGACGGCATTTTTTTCATATGGATTTTGATGCAGTGTTGCCAGCCATATAGAAGAACCGTCGGTGTGATGTACCGCCGAAATTCGATGAGAACTCAAGCTGCGTAACAAGGAACTCCTGCTAGTTACAATTCCCTTCGGATTGGCTGCGTCAAATTTAATTTCTGCATAAAATAGCCCTGAGTTGGGCGGAGGATTAAAGTTTTTTGAGTAGAATAAATAATACACCCCAGGTGTTTTGGGTTTGGGGATGATGATAGAATTCTGAAAGTGGTTGACATTTCCCTGAAGGTTGTCACCATTGGTCATCACTTGATGGTCGCTGGTGTAGATGGTATTGCCGTCGGAGTAAAAGAGTAGATTTCCATTCGCATCAGAAATACTGGTACATCCTGCTGGAGCAGTCATCTTTCCATCGGTAAGAATTTGTCGTTTACCTCGAACGAAATTCATACCAGCTTCCTCTCCGAAATACCAGTGATTAGTTTCGTTTTGGCCGTAGCATAGCCATGCAAAGGTTAGTAGTAGTAGTGTAAGTGCCGGTCTCATAACAAATTAGCTAGTAGTTTCCTACTAGCTAATTTAGTGATTATTTTCTAAGTAATGAAAAGTGACCATTGTGTTGGTGAACTTTCCCTTTTTTATCTACGAGTTCTATTTTAAACCAGTAGTCGTTAGAAGGGAGTGTGTTTCCGTTGTAGGTACCGTCCCAGCCTTCACCATCTACAGGAATCGTGGCAACAGGTTTACCAAAGCGATCGTAAATGTAGATGTTGCTACTCGGATAAAAACTGGAGTTCGCTCCTTTTACTTTCCAAGTATCGTTGTGTCCGTCATTGTTTGGTGTTAAGAATTTCGGATATTCAATTACCGAAACTTCTAAACTCGCATCAGGAACACATCCGTTTTTATCATTTACCAATACGGTGTAAATTCCTCCACCGATATTCGTAAATAGTGGCTCGTCTTGGAAAGGTGTTTGATCTCCTTTTTCGTCAACGAGGGCAAATTGATAATCACCAATACCCAAATTGTTGTTTTCCGTGACGATTTTTATAGAATAGGTGTTGAGTCGGTTGTTATTCGTATCGTCAACGATAATGATATCCTCTTCTTTTAAGGTTGGATTGTTCGATTCGTTTACGACAATCTCACGAGTTCTCTGACATCCCGTTCCGTCTTGCATCGTAGCTGTTACCACATAAGTTCCTCCTTTTGTGACATCGAGGTAATTTGCTGTACTCAATGTGCTAGTGCTGCCTTTTACTTTCCACTCGTACGAGTAGGTCGCCAATGGGTTGATAGGCTCTAAACGCGTTTGAGGATTGTTTAAACAAACAATTACTGGCGTGTTCACTGTAAAGAACGGAAGTGGATTGATAATAATATCAAACGATAGGTTGCTGTTTACACAACGCGATTGGTTGTTGACAACGCGAACAAATACTTTTTGATTATTCGCCGTATTTTGATACGTGTTTTCATTTAACGGGTTGGCTCCTGATCTTGCATCTGCTTGTGAAGCGTGGAAGGTCACAGCAAACTTATTGTGATCAGCTACCGGGTAATTGGCTAAAATTTCCGGAACTTTATTTTTGAGCGTGATATCTCCGTTAATAGAGTTGGTGTCGTCATTAGCACTGTCAGAAGTATTATCGCAGTCTACATAATTATTGATGTTTACTGGGATATTAGGTTCTGGATGTATAATGATTTGTAAAGTAGCAATACCGTTGCGACAACCGGTAGTTTTGTTGAGCATGCTGATAAATATGATCTCTGTAGCTGGATCATCGCCTGCCAAACTCGCCGGGAAATTAGTCGTTGTTGGATCGTTCGCATAGGTAGTTTTCGACAATGGATTTACGCCGTTAATGGCATCATTTCTCGTTTTGTGATAACTCACCTCAAACTGCGCTGGATTTTTACCGTTCAATACGTCTACATCGCGATCTCCCAGAGGAATATTTTGCGCAATTCTGTTTCTAGAATCACTGTCACTCGCCGTAGGAACATCACAAACTTCTAAGTTCGGGATTGTGTTTGAAATGGTTGGTAATGGGTGAATAATGATGTCAAATTTGGTGTGGTCATTAAAACATCCAGTAGCGTTATTTCTTACGCGAACATAAATGGTTTCACGGTCACGAGTAGTATTCTTATAGTTGTTGTCATTAGGAATAGCATTTGCCCCTGAGTTGGCATCTGCAGCCGATTTGTGGAACGTAACGGTGAAATTTGCAGCAGATTGGCTTCCTAAAATTGTAGCCGCATAGTTGCGTAAATTGATATTGGTATTGATACCATCGTCAAAAGCACCACTGTTAAAATCATCACAGAGTTCTATGTTGGCAACCGCAGCTGCTGTAGGTACCGGGTCAACCGTAAGTGTTATATGAGGTCCGAATCCCAAACAATCATTGTCTAAATCACTGTCCACACGCACGTAAATTTGTTGTGTGTTCGGATATCCAATATTACGGTAGTTGGTGATGTCTGTAATAGCATTTTTTTCAGCTAAGGCATCTGGTTCGTTGCGGTAATAGGTTACGTTAATTTTTTGTCCTACTGCTGTGAACATGTTCTTAATTTCAGCATCTACTGAACTAAAGTCAAAACTACTAATACCATCGGTATCATTGTTATTTACGTTGTTAAGTCCGTTGATATCACGAAAATCATCACATTGTCTAAAGCTACGACTAAAGGTACTTGGGATTCCCGTCGTTGAAACAGTTAAGTTTACTTCGGCAATGCGTCGACACCCATTGCTGTTGGTTACTGTAGCCCATACTTTGTCTGAAGTCGCAGTTTTATTTCGGTATACAGTCGGATTCGCAATTGGCGAGGTTGCCGCTTGGGCATTGGCCAATGATTCGTAAAAGACAAAGGTTTCGTTGGTGAAATTCGTTGAAATTTTTCCGCGAGCTTCTTCTAAGTTGAAGTCTGAAAAAGCATCCGTATCGTTATCACATTGTTTTAATTCAACGACATTGTTAATCGTCGGTAAAGCATTAACCACCAACTGTAAGGTAGTGGCAGTGTCGTTACAAGCTACGTTGTTTTTGTTTTCAACGCGAATATAGACCGTTTGGTTGTTTGCCGTTTCATTGCGATAAGGAACAGTTTTGTTAATTACGTCAGTATTTGACTGTGCACCGACCAAGGTTTTGTGGTACGATACGATGTAAATAGCCGGGTCTAAAGCACCTAGTATTTCACTGTCCTTTGTATTGAGTAAGAATTCGTGAATTCCGTCGGTATCGGTTCCAACCGTCGCATCATCACAAAAAACGTAATCCGCAGGTTTGGTCGGAGCTGGTTTTCCGGTAACGACTAGTTTGAACGATTTGATATCGGCACAAGCTTCAGGTGCCGCCTTGTTATGCATACGGGCATAAATGGTTTGATTGCTAAAGGCCGTTGGGTTTCTATATGGATTTGCCAAGGCATTAGCAGTTGTATTGTTGGTAGCATCTGCCATAGAGAGGTAGTACACTACTTCAAAAATAGCAGGGTCTTGACCGTTGAGTACTTGTGGAGTAACGTCTTTCTGTAAATCGAATACATTAAATCCATCATTGTCAACATCACAGAAGTTGATGTCGCTAGGTTGTGTTGCTGAGGTCGCAGGATATACTTCGATTTTAAAAACTCCTTCGCGAATAACCTTGTTTCCACAACTGTCTGTCAAAGTAACCTTTAGGCGGTATTCTCCGGCATTGGCAAGCGTGAGGTTGTTTAGGGTGATTGAAATTGAATTCGATATAGTCGTCGTCGTGGTTCCGTTGTTAAAGGTCCATTCATAGGTCACCCCAGTACCACTTAATGGATCAGGAGCAATGGTCTTGCTTTCACCAATACAGTACTGCAGTGTTTTATTATTTACAGGAAGCCCTGAAATTTGATCTTTAATTTCAATAGGGATTAAAAGAGACGAAATAAAAGGAGGTAATCCCTGTGTTGATTTTTTTCCTTTTAAATCGATATAATCTTTTCTAAAACGCAGGTCAACAGGATCGGCATCCGGGTTCTCGATTACGTCTAAGTGCGTGGCAAAACCAGCAGGATTGCTATAGGTTTGTGGGATGGTTACATAAATCTTCCCGTCTGGAGCCAACTGTAGCGAACCTCTAAATCCATTTTGTTCTACTACTTTGTGTTTCGAACCGCGAATATCGGTTTTGGTCAAGTCAAATTGGAACAATTTATAGGTACTTGGACGCGAGGGGTCATCTGTGAAAAAGCGAGTGGTTGATACGTAGGCTTTGCGAGAATCTCTAGAAAATTCAACCCCATAGGCTTGACCATCAGCAAAACTCAATAAGTTAACCCCGTCGTTGGCAACCACACCTGTAGCGTTGTCAAACGAAAAAAGTGTCGCTTGATTGTTACTTTGATTCGCAATGAGGACTTTCGAAGCATCAGGAGAGAGCTTTAAATTTCCTCTATTGGTGAATCCTCCACCTACGGTAGAGATTACAGGAGTGCTAATGATTCCAGTTTTATCAATTTTGTACGCGTAAAATTGCGATTGTGTTGGAGATACAACCCAATAAGTGTTACAATCTTTTCCGCGAACAGCGGCTACTTTTTCAGTCCATTGACTCGCTTTTCCGTCGGATAAGTCTTTAAAGAAAACGCCGTCTTTATCTTCATCGATAAGCTGACCAGCACCTCCGTTTAATGACATGTCAATGGTATATACGTGGAGTCCACTTGCAGGACCACTAGCTGAGGGTCCGTCATCTACGGTAAATAAGTAGTAGATAGATGAGGATTCCGGTTTTGGAATAATCATTCCTGATTGTGTACTTGAAGGATCTCCTTTCAAATCATTTGCTGGGTTACCGTTGGTGTAGTTCATCACATTGTGATTTTTGTCCCAAACCGTAATACCATCTGAGTAAAATAACAGATTACCCGAGGCATCAGCAAAAGAAGAACATCCTTCAAGGGTGCTTAAACGTCCGTTGGTTAATGCAGTAGGAGGGGTGGTGTTAAAATCCAACCCAGCATTTTCTCCAAAGTACCAGACGTTTGCTTCTTTTTGAGCATAACTAGCTATTGATAGAAATGTTGTAAGTAGTATAAGTAGTTTCTTCATTCTATAGAAAAATAAATTTCTTGCTAATATAAAACAACTTAACTACTTAAAACCCTCTATAAATCACGTTTTTTTAACAATCTATACGATAATAACATAAATATAGCCGTCCATGCAAGTACAATGACTATCGATAACAAGCTAACAGAATAGTCCTTGGTAATGTGTTCTCCGATTTGATTGGCTACTGTTTTTACAGCGCCTAAACGAGTAACGGGCTCTTTAATCAAGTTAGACATCGCTTCTAGCGGGAAAAATTGCATTACCTGGTCTACAGCTGCCTGGGTGCTTCCCTCGACATTTCTGAATTGCCAGTACAACATTCCTTTAGTCATCCCTTCTATAATCGCCCAAACGATCATGGCACCAACAGCAAAGGCAGAACGCTTTATCAGCATACCTAAGAACAGACCAAATGAGAAAAACCCAACGAGTTTTACAAAAAAGGCCACTAAATAGGAGAGGTCTGAGAAAATGATAGCAGGCTCATTGAAGTCCGAATAAACTAACCCTAAAATTAAAGAGGTGACAAAGACAAAAACTGTAGAGATTAGTGCAAGCACGAGAACGGTATAAAACTTTGAAAGTAAAAATTCCTTTTTACTCAAACCGTCAATCAGGTTTTGCTTTAGTGTTTTGTAGCTGTATTCATTGGCGACCATCGAAACAATAACGAGCAATAAAAAGAATTTAAAAATCGAGGCAACGAAGGTGTTAAAGTGCCAGATGTACGGAAAATTAAAAATCCCTTGTTCAGCCAAATGAAATTTTACGGGGCCGATATCGAATTTGATAGCGGCAATAAGTGCGATAGAAGTCAGTAGCCCAAAGTAAATAAAGGTGAGTACTCTACTGGCTGTATTGTATCGTATTTTGTGGTATTCTATACTTAGTAATCGTAACATAGTTAGGTTAGTTGTTGCGGGTTAAATCTAAAAATTGCTCTTCTAAACTCGGTTTGCGCTTCACGAGGTGGGCGACAGCAATGTTGTTTTCAAACAAGTAGCGATTGAGCGTTGCTGCCGAAATGTCATTTTCTAATTGCACGATGAGCAAATCGTCTTCTTTGTTGACGCTAGCGGTTTCGTGATAGTTTTTTAAGGCGTTGATCAAATTTTCTTCGGAGCTGTCTTCTGCAGCTTTCACTTCGATAATACCGTTAGAAGCAATCATCGTATCTACGCGACCGTTGTACAGTTTTTCTCCTTTGCGGAGCACGATTACATGGGTACATATTTTTTCTACTTCATCAAGTAGGTGAGAAGCCAGTAAAATTGTGGTTCCCCCTTGGGCAATTTTTTTAATGATTTTACGGATTTCGTGAATCCCTTGAGGATCTAGTCCATTTGTGGGTTCATCGAGTATCAGGATTTCAGGATTGTTGAGCAAGGCGGAAGCGATGGCCAATCGCTGTTTCATCCCTAATGAATAGGTTTGGAATTTGTCGTGACGGCGTTCGTACAAATTGACAGTTTTTAGTTTGTCGTCAATATTTTCACGAGACACTCCCTTAATTTTACAAATGAGCTCTAAATTTTGAGTAGCCGTCATATACGGGTAAAAATTTGGGCGCTCAATAATGGCTCCTACTTTTTTTAGTGCGTCATGAGTAGTGCTAGTTCCGTTAAACCAGCTAAAAGAACCACTGGTTTTGTTAACTACGTTCAAGATAATTCCAAGCGTGGTAGATTTACCACTTCCGTTAGGACCTAGAATTCCGTAAATATTTCCTTTTTGAATGTCAAAAGATAAATCGTTAACGGCTTGGATTTTTCCGTAGTTTTTATGCAGGTTTTTAATAGATAAGATTGTTTCCAAGCTAGTTTTTTTTGAGAGTTATACTGATAAGACGAAGATGAGGAATTTTTGTTACAAAAAAAAAGCTCCCTAAAATTAGGAAGCTTAGTGGTTGTAATATTGAGGTTTATGATTTATCAATCAAACGGAATCCTTCTCCGTGGATGTTTAAGATTTCTACATCTTCATCACTCTTTAAATACTTACGTAGCTTGGCAATATACACATCCATACTACGAGAAGTAAAGTAGTTGTCATCTCTCCAAATTTTTGTCAATGCCAATTCACGAGGCATCAAATCGTTTTTGTGGATGGCTAACATGCGCAACAACTTACTTTCTTTCGGCGATAGTTTTTGTGGCTCTCCACCGTTAAAAGTCAAGTGACGTAACTTTGAATTGAAATCGAATTTTCCAATCTTGAACTCGAATTCTTCACTTTCGGTAGACTTTTCGCTTTCTTTACGCTGTAAAATAGCTTTTATTTTATGCAAAAGTACTTCCGAATCAAAGGGCTTATTTAAGTAATCATCGGCCCCCACCTGATAACCTCTTAAAACGTCCTCTTTTAAGGTTTTCGCAGTTAGGAAAATAATTGGAATTTCCTTGTTGGTGGTTCTGATATCTTCTGCCAAAGAAAAACCGTCTTTTCTGGGCATCATTACATCTAAAATACACAAGTCATATTCGGCATTTTTGAACATAATCAATCCGTCAATTCCGTCTTTTGCATGTGTTACATTATAATCGTTTAATGCTAAATAATCTTTAAGAACGGTTCCAAAATTTGGATCGTCTTCTACTAATAGAATCTTTTTACTTCCCATTGTATCCTTTCATTTTATATTAATGGTAATTTAACTGTAAATGTGCTTCCCTTACTTTTTTCGCTCTCAACGTAAACGGTACCTTGGTGATTGTCTATGATTTCTTTTACATAGGCCAATCCTAAACCGTGTCCTTTTACATTGTGTATATTTCCTTTGTGCTCGCGATAAAATTTATCGAAAACATATTTTTGTGCATTTCTACTCATACCGATACCTTCGTCTTTTATTTTGAAGATAAAGTACTTGTTGGTACTCTCGGTAAATACCTCAATTTTAGGGGCCTCTTCAGAGTATTTTACGGCGTTTTCCAACATGTTGACAACGACGTTTGTCAGGTGGAATTGATTTCCGAGAACTTCTGTAGAAATCGCCTGAAAATGTGTCGTAACAGAACCGTTTTTACTACTGACTAACAATTGTATATGTTCAATAGCCTCTTCTATAATGTCGTGAACATCGACTGCATCCTTACTAATTTCGATCTGGTTCTTTTCGAGTTTGGATATACGCAATACATTTTCTACCTGTCCGTGCATGCGCTTATTTTCATCTCGAATCATTTGAACATAACGCTTTACCTTTTCTTCATCACTGATGATTTTCGGGTTTTTGATCGCATCCAGAGCTAAGTTTATCGTAGCAATCGGCGTTTTAAACTCGTGGGTCATGTTGTTGATGAAATCGGTCTTTATTTCAGAGATCTTCTTCTGACGTACCAGCTGGTATAATGAGGTTGAAAAAGCTGCAATAATTATACCAATAAAGAGCAATGACAGCAATAAAATTTTCATCATGCCCGACAGGAGGTTTTCCCGTTTGTTTGGAAATTTGATATACAGCATATACTTGCTATTTCCATTTTCATCTTCCAGCAAAGGATAGTAAAAATTATCCTTCAATTGAATATTGAAATATCCAGATTTTAAGCGCGTAGCAAAACCGTCTTCGTATACTCCGTATTTAAAGTCTTGATGAATGTTTTGATTTGCCAATTCTTTTTTCAGGGTTCTGTTCAGCTCTTTGTTGCTAATTCGTTGGTGTATTGGCGTAAATTGCTGGCTCTGCCTGAATATATCTTCCATCTGTAACTGTTGCCACTTTGAATAGGTCTTATAGGTAGAAAACCTATTTTCATCTATCATCGTTGCAAAGTCTCGGTCTTGTGAACTTACTTCTTTGGAGAAGTAAAAATCTTCTTTCCCAGTAAACCGCTTGATTACGATGGAGTCATTGTCGACAAATTTTGATGGAATTTTAAAATTTTCCTCTAAAATCGTCGCCCCAAACGTAAACTTCTGTTTGTTCGTCGTATCGATTCGTTGGAATAAGTAGTTTTTTATCTCCGCATTGGTGCGTAATTTATTATCTTTTAAAAATTGTTCGTGTGTCAATACAAATTCGCGGTATTCTCGGTCTTTGATATGTTCCGAAGTCTTCGCCAACGCTTTTGTAACATCGCTTTCAAATTGTTGTTGTTTGTTTTTTAGTGCATCTTTAATCCAATACACTTGAACAGAGATAATTCCTATCAGTGAAATACTCATTAAGACAACAATAATGATAAAGATTTTCTTGCCCATTAGTCAAAAATAAATTATTCGAACGAAGTGGAATTTTCTTTTAACGTAGATTAACAATCGTTTTTTAAATTTAAGAAAATTTTAAGAAAAAATTATAACATAGGTTAAATTAATTCGGCTTCGTTGTTAAAAAATTATGAATTCTTAAAACCTGCTCCGCAGTTTTTGTTAAATCCTGATTGTTAATTATATAGTTGGATTGCAGGATTTTTTTGTTTTCAGCCCATTGTTTGTCCATCCTGTTTTGAACGTCTTCCGCACTGCATTGATCGCGTTGCATTACCCTTTCAATTCTGGTTGCTATTGGAGCTGTAACTGTGATGATACGATCACAAAAACCACTACTGCCATTTTCAAAAAGTATGGCATTCTCGTAGAGTATATAGGTGGCCTCTTGGTGGCTAGCTATAAAGTGCTGCAAGTGACGGTGGACAGCTGGGTGAACTATGGCGTTGAGCTTTGCGAGTTGAGAAGCATCTTTAAATACAATGGATGCTAGGTGCTGCCTGTTTAAAATGCCTTCAGCTGTATAGGTCTCGTCGCCAAAGGTGGCGCAGAGTTGCTCGCGTAAGTCCGCATCGTTGTTCATGAGTCGCTTGGCTTCTTCATCTGCGTGATACAGAACGACACCGTCAAATTTTAAAAACATCTTGGCGACAGTAGATTTGCCACTACCGATACCTCCAGTAAGTCCAATAATCATTATTTGTGTATTAGGTAATCAATTTTTTTTGGGGTGATGCGCACGGCCGATACCATGTTGGAAGCTCTCTTGACCACGGGGATAAGATAGGGCAATCCTTTGGATGCCGATTGCTGATAATCACAATACACTTCGAAAGAAGCGGGGGTTATTTTATCGAAATCTGCCAATCCTACCTTGTAACGGATACTCACTTCTTTCGGAAAGATGGTGAGCTGTTTGTTTTTGGGTAAATTTATCAAGGTCACAGGAACTTTTAAAGCACCTTCGGTAAATTTGACGGCGTTTAACTCCAGGCTAACTTCTCGTTGCTTGGAATTAATACCCGACGGAATATCCAAAGCGACAACCTCTGTGTACACATCGGTAATTTGTTGGCCTTTTATAGGTTTTGTATTGATTTCATTAATAGCTTTTAACTGCGATTCATTGCCTGATATCGTAACTGAGTCAGGTGAAATACGCAGGGGAGCAGCGAGATCAAAGCCTTTTTTTAATGGAAGGCTGTGTGTAAAGACAACTGGAACTTTTTTGGATTGTAATTCACTGATGTTAAAAAATAAACTGTCTTGCGGAATTTGAACAACCGAAAGTCCTGAAGCAAATTGTTTTTGCAAGGGCGTTATTAATTCCCTCGTCAAAATATAATAAGAATTGGGTGTTTTCTTATAGAGTTTTCCCAAGCTAATAGTCAAAGGAGCTTGTCTTAATTGGGTGCTAATAAGATTAAAGCCACTAGATTTTACAATGACTGCCAGTTCTTTTGGGGGAACTTTATTAAACTGTCGGTGCTGTGCTAAACTGTGATACTTTACCTCGTAACGAACGGTGGTAGTATACGTTTTAGACAGGTTCATCAGCAACCAAAAAAGGAGCGATGCCGATAAGAAACCGATAAATACTTTGGGTATGTTTAATTTTTTTTCCACAAAAATAATGCGATGCAAAAAAAAAGTGAGCAGAGCTCACTTTTGTTATTTTGCAGTTGGCTTTTGATATTTTTTACTCAACTCCATAGAAATTGCCGAGCGCTCAAATTTTATTTTTCCTGCTCCGGTTTCTACAGTTACCGTATTGTCATTATCGTTTAGTTCAACTATTTTACCGTGAATTCCACTTGTCGTCACCACTTTGGTTCCTTTAGCTAATTCTTCTTGGTATTTTTTTTCTTTTTTCTGACGCGATCTTTGCGGTCTTATGACTAGGAAGTATAAGGCTCCAAACATAAGTACGAAAGGCACCATTTGCATAAGGCTATTATTAGCCTGTAAAAATAGAGTTTGTGCTAACATTATATCGAATTATTCTTTGCTTTTCGCTTTTACCATACCACCGATCTTTACGGTTTCAATACCTTTTTCTGTATTGGTACGTAGGGTTACCGTTTTCGATTGTTTACCAACCTTACCGCTCGTATTAAAACTAACTTTGATCTCTCCAGTTTTTCCTGGTGCAATAGCCTCCTTAGGCCATTCAGGTACAGTACAACCACAAGTAGCGTCTGCTTTTGAGATAATCAAATCTGACTTACCAGTATTCGTTACGATAAAAGAAGTTTTAATGACATCGCCATCTGTAGCGGTCCCAAAATCAAATTCGGTTTTATCAAAACTAATTTCAGGAGCTCCGACATTGATCGTCTTATCGCGCTCTGCAGCTTTGGCTAGGTTTTCTGATTTTATCTTGGTAGCTGCATTTCCATTAGAACAAGACACAGCCGTAAAACTAGCGGCAGCGATGGCCATTGCGTATACTATTTTTTTCATATTGATATTATGTTTTGGTAAAAATACAAAATCTTACAATAATCCCCTTCCAATTTTCACCATGGCATTGGAAGCCAAGTATTCTTTTGCCAATTTATCCAACACTCCGTTGATAAAATATCCACTCTTGTTGGTCGAATAGTCTTTGGCAAGTTCGATGTATTCATTGATGGTTACACGGCTCGGAATCGATGGGAAGTGCAAGAACTCAGTGATGGCCATTTTGATCAAGATAAGATCAATATCAGCGATTCGGTCTGCTTCCCAATTCGGAGTTTTATCTTTGATATCATCACTGTACTTATGTTGGTTAAGTACTGTTTTTGTAAAGAGGGCTCCAACGAAATCTTTGTCGTCCTGATCTTTGTACAAATTACCTAAAACAAAAGGATTCTTAGGTGTTTGCTTGTTGAGGGTTTTGAGGACCCAAGTATTCACGAAAGGCATGTCGTCTACCCACGAAATCATTTTATCTTCAAAGTAATCGGCAATCTTTTCATTTGGAGCGATGATGTCTCTAAAGAAATTAATCACAAAGCTACGGTCAACGTTGTAAGAGTCTTCTACCGTGTCCATATACTTTTTGTAAAGTTCACTGTTCAAGAGCTCCTCGAAAATAATTTCCACGTACTTGTCGTCTAAATCCCAGTAATTAAGTTTGTTGAGTTCCACGTAACCTTCTAAGCTCACACTGTCTGTTAACAGGTTGAGTAAGCGGTTGTCAATAAATTTTGTGTTGGGGTTTAAGTCTTCTTTAGTGGCGAGAATTTTCTTTTTAGAGAGCTCAATTCTCTTTCGAGCTAACTTTTGTACTTCAACCAGTAATTGTAAGTTTAAAACGTATAGGTCAAACATCTTGTCGATGCTGTGTTTTAAAAACTTTTCTTCTCTAACTAGGTCATCACTATGCGCTTGTTGTATCGCATACACCGACTGCATTACTTTAACTCGAATATGTCTTCTATTAATCATTTGAAAGAACTTTAAACAAAAAAGAGAGCGTAAAGAATGGTAATTCTTACGCTCTGCAAAATTATAACTTTTATTTATCTTACCTAGCTATTTTGCTCTTTTTTACGAGCATCAATTCTCGCTTGTGCGATATTGAAGGCTGCTTGGTGTGTTGTAATGTTTTCTTTTTCTGCTAAGTCAAAGATTTCAAGAGTGGTATTGTAGATGTTTTCAGTTCTCTTTAAACTCTCTTCTTTTCCGTATCCTTCAACTTCAGCGTATACATTGATAATTCCACCAGCGTTGATTAAGAAGTCAGGAGCATAAGCGATACCGCGCTCTTGTAATAATTTTCCGTGTTTAAGTTCGTTTGCTAATTGGTTGTTAGCAGCTCCAGCAACTACTTTTGCGTTTAACTGTGCAATAGTGTTGTCGTTTAAGGTAGCTCCTAAGGCACAAGGTGCGTAGATATCGATATCTAATCCGTAAATATCGTTTCCTAAGGCTACGTTTGCATCGTACTTTTTACTCAAAGCAGCTAAACGCTCTTCGCTAATGTCGTTTAAGATTACTTGAGCTCCTTCGTCAGTGATGTGCTTCACTAAGGTTTCACCAACATGACCAACTCCTTGAACTAATACTTTTTTACCCGCTAAATTGTCGGTTCCAAATTTGTATTTTGCCGCGGCTTTCATACCCATGTAAACTCCGTATGCTGTTACAGGAGATGGGTTTCCTGATCCACCAATCGCTTCAGAAACTCCAGTAACATGAGGTGTTACTTCACGGATGATATCCATGTCTCTAGTTTCCATTCCTACATCTTCAGCAGTAATGTATTTTCCACTTAATGAATGAACAAACTCTCCAAATTTACGCATTAAGGCATCGTTCTTCTGAGTCTTAGCATCACCAATAATAACGGCCTTTCCTCCACCGAGATTTAATCCGGTTATAGCTGACTTAAAGGTCATTCCACGAGATAGACGCAATACGTCGTTTAAAGCTTCCCATTCACTTTTGTACTGCCACATTCTAGTTCCACCTAAAGCTGGTCCTAAAGTTGTATTGTGGATACCAATTATTGCTTTTAAACCTGTATCTTCGTCATTACAAAAAACGATTTGTTCGTGATTGTCAAAAGATAATTGACCAAATACTGGATCGTTTTTAAGATCTTTAGTATCAATGATTTCTGATGTCATTTGTTATGTGTTTTGATTTGAGTTTATTTTGATAATCTCAAAAAATTAGGTCGCAAAAATAGGAAATCGTTAAAACATAATCAAAAAAAGCCGTTGTAATTGTATTATCTTTAACAAAATTAGAACGGAAATAGGTTTTTAATTAGAGAAATTTTTTAAACAGTTTTGAAGGAATTACAATATCTGAACAAGTATTTTATCAAGTATAAGTGGCGACTTCTAGTCGGAGTAGTCATTACCGTATTATCCAAGTTGTTAGCACTGAAAATCCCAGTAATCATAAGAGATTCTTTAAATGTTGTAGAGCAATACGTACAGGGGAAAACAACCGATTTACCCGCGGTAAAACAAGAGTTGTTGTACAATATTTTATGGATAGTTGCCGTGACCTTGGTGGCAGGATTTTTTACTTTTTTAATGCGACAAACAATAATTGTGATGTCACGTTTGATAGAATTTGATTTAAAAAATGAGATATATCAACAGTATCAGCGACTGTCTATTAACTTTTATAAAAAGAATAGAACCGGTGATTTGATGAACCGAATTAGTGAAGATGTGTCGAAGGTTCGCATGTATTTTGGCCCAGCAATCATGTACTCCTTGAATATGATTGTACTGTTTATTGTGGGCTTTACTCAAATGATTCAAATCGATGCTACTTTGACCATGTATACCTTACTGCCGTTTCCTATTTTATCGATTTCAATTTTTGTGTTGAGTCGAGAAATTAATAAGAAGAGTGGTGTGGTCCAACAGTACCTTTCTAAGCTGACAACCTTTAATCAAGAGTTCTTTTCGGGGGTGAATGTGGTAAAGTCTTATGCCATAGAAAAAGAAGTCATTGCTAATTTTGATAACTTGGCCGATACCAGTAAGGAAAAGAATATTGCCTTACACAAGGTACAAGCTTTGTTTTTTCCTTTGATGATTTTATTGATAGGTTTGAGTAATATCATCGTATTGTACGTCGGAGGGAAGCAATACATTGCTGGAGATATACAAATTGGAGTCGTAGCCGAATTTTTTCTGTATGTCAACATTTTGACCTGGCCAGTAGCCATTGTCGGGTGGGTGACTTCTATTGTGCAACAAGCGGAGGCTTCTCAAAAACGTATTAATGAATTTTTAGAGGAAGTTCCCGAAATCCAAAACACAGTAGAAACAGGAACCGAAATTCAAGGAACTATTGAGTTCAAAGATGTGTGGTTGCATTACGACGATACAGACATCACCGCACTGAAAGGTATTAGCTTTAAGGTAGCACAAGGACAAACGGTGGCCATTTTAGGGACTACCGGAAGTGGAAAGTCTTCAATAGTCAACCTCGTTTCGCGTTTGTACGATACTACAGGTGGACAAATTTTAGTGGATGGAGTGGATATCAAGGAATGCAATTTGTACGATTTGCGCAATCAAATCGGGTTTGTACCTCAAGATCCATTTTTGTTTTCAGATACCATAGAGAACAATATCAAATTTGGTAAAGCAACGGCGGAGCTTACTGAGATTCAGGAAGCTGCTAAAAATGCGGTAATTCACGAGAATATCATGGATTTCAGCGAAGGGTATCAAACGGTTTTAGGGGAGCGTGGTGTTACCCTGTCAGGAGGACAAAAACAGCGAACTTCTATTGCCAGAGCGATTATCAAAGACCCCCAAATATTGGTGTTTGACGATTGTCTTTCAGCGGTAGATACGGAAACGGAAGAACGAATTTTGACGAACCTAGAAAAGGTTTCAAGTGGTAAAACAACCTTCATAATCAGCCATAGAATATCCTCAGCTAAGAATGCAGATATGATACTTATCCTAGAAGATGGTAAGATCATTCAACAAGGAGTTCACAATCAGCTCATAGAACATGAAGGATATTACAAAGATTTGTATAATCAGCAACTTTTGGAAAAAGAAATATAGTGTTTCGCATTGTTACGTCAATTATTTTGTTAGATTTGTTGAGCAATTTTAAATAAACAACTATTACTTATATTACTTAAGACAAGAATTATGAGCGAGAGAGTAGAACAAGAAGAAATTTTTTCACAGGTTTTAAGAGCTGGTAGAAGAACCTATTTTTTTGATGTTAGGTCAACTAAGGCTGATGATTACTACTTAACAATTACGGAAAGTAAGAAGTTTACACACGATGATGGTTCATTCCACTACCAAAAGCACAAGATCTACTTGTACAAAGAAGATTTTTCTGACTTTAAGGACATGTTGGACAAGGCAACTAATTACATTGTAAGCGAAAAAGGAGAGGAAGTTATTAGTGAGCGCCATCAAAGAGATTACAAAAAAGAAGAAGCGGCCGTAGAAGCCTCTGCAGAGAGTTTTACCGATGTTTCTTTTGATGATATTTAAGGAAACAGCTTGAGTTAAGCTCATTGTTGTACCTTAAAATTTCAATTCAAATTCAATTTACACTATAAAAACCACCTAGCTTTAATCACTATGTGGTTTTTTTTGTTTTTACTTGATGATGTCACTTGAGTTACCCTATCCGGGAACTTACAATACTTGTTTCATCACTTTGGATTTCGCAACGGTTTCTTCCCATTCATTTTCGGGAATGCTGTCGACGGTGATACCTCCACCGATATACAAGGTGGCTTTAGAGGTTTCGAGCTCCATACAGCGCAAGTTGACAAAGAGTTCCGTTTGTTTTTCAATATCGACTTCTCCTAAGTATCCTGTATAATATTTTCGCGAATAGTTTTCGTGTTTGTTGATAAAGTCGAGTGCCGCTTCCTTGGGAAGGCCACATACCGCTGGTGTTGGGTGTAAGCGATTCACAAGCGTACTGAGCGCTCCTTCATAAGTTCCAGTAATCATCGTTTTTAAGTGAAGTAGGCTCCCTGCTTTTGCCGTGTGCAACGGCCCGCAGTGAAGATCTGGAGCAAGAGAACTTAATTGCTCGCAAATATACTCCGTTACCATTTGTTGTTCTTCAATTTCCTTGGCTCCCCATTCCACGTCTGTACTTCCTCGGTATACCTGAGTACCTGCAAGCGCCATGGTACGGAATTCCTTGTTGTTGACGGTTACTAGTGTTTCCGGAGTTGCTCCTGACCACAGTCCAATTTTAGGGTGGTACCACAAATAGGTAAAGGCATTCGGATAGCTGTGTAGGAGTCGTTCAAAGATGCTAAGCAGGGTTCCTTTGCGGAGTGAAACCACCTCACTTCTCGACAGTACAACCTTCTGAAATGCCCCTGATTCAATTGTCTCGACCGCTTTTTTAACAAGCTGTATGTGTTGTTGCGCTGCTGAGTTAAGGTCAGTAATTGTGCTAGGCTGAACGGTTACCTGTTGTGGATTAAAGTGTACCTCCTTACATATGGATTCCGCTAAGGGAATCAGAATAGGAGCCGTATTTTTTAAAAATGGAGCAAAAACGAATCCGCTTTCATTTAGTTCATCGCTGTAATACACCTGGTCATTCTGTTGTATGATCGCTTTCAGTCGGTCACTGCCTGCCTTGTTGTAAATTACAAAAGGACGCTGTTGTTGTAATGCGTTTTGTATGTCGTCAAATAAGGTCAATCTTTGAGCTTTAAGAGTTGTTGTTTAATAGGTTCAAATCGACTCCAAACTAAATCGTGCCCAGCATCGTGTAAAGGGATCAACTGAAAACGTGAGCTCGGTAGTTGTTTTTGTAAATAGGTCGAATTCTCCAAAGGGACTATCCAGTCGGAATTACCGTGCATGCTAATCACTTGATTCGGGGTTGAAGCCCACGTTTTTTCAAAGTTTTGCAAATCGGAACGATGTGATAGTTTTTCTTTGGAGGCTTCCTGCCATACTTTAGGAATCATCCATCGTGTCATTGGCCAGCGGTACAAGTTTACCATCCAAGGCATTGGTTCTACCGCACTGTACACCGCAGGAGCCAAAAGTACTACTTTTTTTAGCTTTTTACGAGTGGCAAGTGCAATGGGGCCGCCGTACGAATAACCTACGAGTATGGTATTGTCGTTGGGGAGTTGGTCTAAAATGCTATGGAGCATATCGCGTTCAAAGGCAATGCTCTCTTGTACCGGATGTGGATCGTTATAGTTGTAGCCGATTCGATCGTAGGAGAGCATGTTAAAATGCTCGGTCAGCGTACTGTCGTTCATATAGGCTTCAAAATTAGCACAAGACCCAATAGTCCCGTGTACAAAGACCAGTGTAGGTTTGGCGGGATTGAGGGCTGTTTTGAGTACGCGAAATGAAAAATCCTTAAAGTGCCATTTAGCGATGGTTAGTGGGGTGGGACTGGTTTGGAAAAGCTCCATCAAAGCCTTGTCAGAAGGCGGAGCTGAAAAACGTACAAATACCACGTATAGTGCAACGAGTAGGACCAGTAAGCTAATGCTGGCATAGCGAATTATTTTTGATAGTCGCTTTCTCATTTTTTGGGTAAAACGATATTTGTGAGTTTGGCTATGGAAATCAATCGGTCTTCCTCATCTACAATTTTAACTTCTAACAAATGGGTGGTTTTTCCGAGGTGAATAGGACGAGCAGTGGCATATACCATTCCTTCTTTTTTACTTTTGACATGGTTAATGCTGAGTTCGATTCCTTTGATCACTTGTGTTTTTGCGTCTGCAAATAGAAAGGCAGAGGCAGAACTTCCAACAGTTTCTGCGAGTGCTGCACTGGCGCCACCGTGAAGTAACCCAAAGGGTTGGTGTACGTTGGGGTTTACTGGCATGGATACTGTCATGTAGTCTTCGCCTATTGCGATAAACTCAATATCCAAGGTTTCCATGAGGGTATTTTTATTAAAACTGTTGAGTTTGTTTAATAATTGTTGTGAATCCATAAATACAAAAAGAAATTTCATTCAAAAATACGTATTTTTGTACCTATAAAAAACAACCTAATGTATAAAGTACGCGCTATATTAGATACGCAAGAAGACGTAATTAGAACTTTTGTTATCGATGAGAACAAATCCTTAGAGGACATGCATTTCGCTGCAGCCAAGGCCTTTGGATTTGACGGTCAGGAAATGGCTTCTTTTTACCGTACAGATGATGAGTGGAACCAAGGAGAAGAAATACCGTTGTTTAATATGGCTGAGGCAGGAGAAGGTCTTTCGATGGCAAACTGCTCAATCAAAGACACGTTGTTACGTGTGAATGACAAATTGATTTACGTGTATGATTTTTTGCACATGTGGACGTTTTACATCGAGTTAGTAGCCCTGCAAGCCGATGGTGATGACGGAGCAGTGGTGTTGTCTGTGGGAGAAATTCCAGGCGAGGCTCCGATGAAAGAGTTTAAGGCAGACGATTTAACGAAAGGTGATGACAAGGAGTTCGACGATGAGTTTGGAGATAATTTCACCGGTTTTGAGCGTCTTGACGATTTTGATTTTGACAATTATTAGTGAGTATGGGACAGTTTGTAAAGCTTTATAACGAAAATCCGAACCCGAAAGAAATTGATAAAATCGTCAAGGTTTTACAAAAAGGGGGCGTTATCATTTACCCGACAGATACCGTGTACGGACTGGGGTGCGATATTACCAATGCGAAAGCTTTGGAACGCGTGGCAAAATTAAAAGGAGTAAAGCTGGATAAAGCAAACTTTTCATTTGTTTGTAATGACTTGAGTCATTTATCGGATTACGTAAAACAAATAGATACTCCGACCTATAAGATATTAAAAAGAGCACTTCCAGGTCCCTATACTTTTGTATTGCCTGGAAGTAATAGCCTTCCCAAGACCTTTAAAAAGAGAAAGACCGTTGGGATTCGCGTGCCCGATAACAATATAGCGAGAAGCATCGTGGAAGCTCTCGGAAATCCTATAGTTTCTACATCGATTCACGATGAAGACGAAATTATAGAGTACACTACCGATCCTGAACTTATTTTTGAAAAGTGGCAGAACCTCGTTGACCTCGTGGTCGATGGCGGGTATGGAGATAATCACGCTTCGACTGTGATTGATTTGACAGCGGAGGAACCCGAAGTTATCAGAGAAGGTAAAGGAGATTTAGATGTTTTGTAATTGGTTGCCAAAGTTTCCTAATGACAGCGGTCCTATTTATCAGGAAACGCTCGAAGGGCGCTTGCCTGTTGAACCATTTAATACGTTTAGCAATTTAATTTTTATTGCCATTCTCATTTATTTTTTTCAGAAAATAGCAAAGCATCCTAAGCAGCATCCTTTTTTTCTGTTTGCAATTCCAGTTATTTTTATCAGTTGGATCGGTGGCACTATGTTTCACGGAACTAGAAGTCACGAGTTTTGGCTAGTGCTCGATTGGTTGCCTATCATGATCGTTTGCTTGGGAGGAATCCTTTATTTTATCGGAAAGATTACTCCGGTTTGGTGGCAACGTACTGGTTTGTTAGTAGCAATTTTAGTCGCCACAATACTTCCTCGATTTTTATCGTTGCCCGACTCGTTTCGAATTTCGTTCGGATATGTGATGACGGCCATTGCGGTCATAGCTCCCTTTTTGTATTACGCTTACTTAACAGCGTGGAAAAGGGTACATTATATTGGCTTGGGATTGGTGTTTTTTGCGCTCGCGATAGTTTTCAGAACTCTTGATTCACTTGTAGTGCTGCTGCCTATGGGAACGCATTGGTTGTGGCATACCTTTGGCGGCGTTGCCGTGTTCTTTTTACTCTTGTATATCTACAAGGATCGAGAGGCTCTTATTGCAAATTCTTAAACTTTTTTCTACCTGCAATAAAGTGTTGCCAAACCACAGAAGTACAGTGGTTATAATGAAGCTTTTTCTGTAGTTTTTTTCGCTTTCCTAAGAACTTCAAAAAATTAGCATAAAAACTAATATGCGCTTTTAAAATGGCCAAAGTGTGCACTGGACGCAGTTCCAAAGCAAATTTTAAACCAGCGACTCCATCGAGTATCAGTCGAGAAAAAACGACAAACAAAAACCAGCGTTTTGGCACGTTTTTGACCGTGTTTAATAAACTATTTCTAAAATTTAAAAAGGTCTTGTGAGGATTGCTTTCTTGCAAGGTTGCTCCACCCACATGATATACTGTTGAGCTTCCCACATAGCTCACTTTATACCCTTCGTTTTGCGCCCTCCAACAGAGGTCAATTTCTTCTTGATGGGCAAAGTAATCTTCATCAAAGCCTCCTAATTTGTGGTATACCTCCGATCGGATAAACAAACAGGCACCCGAGGCCCAAAATATATCGGCGGTATCATCGAATTGTCCGGTATCAGTTTCTAAAAAATTAAAAATTCGACCACGGCAGTACGGATAACCGAGTAAATCGATAAAGCCACCACCAGCTCCGGCATATTCAAATTTGGTTTTGTCTTTGTAATCCAGTAATTTGGGTTGGATGATCGCAGTTTCAGGTTGCTTTTTAAAGCAGTCTACTACAGGGGTTAACCAGTTTTCTGTTACCTCGATATCCGAGTTTAACAGGCAATAAATATCTGCCTCAATGTGCTGTAAAGCATCGTTATATCCTTTGGCATATCCTCCATTGGTCTCATTCTGAACAATTTTAACCGAAGGAAATTGCGTTTTGATATAGTCGATAGAAGTATCTGTAGAGGCGTTGTCAGCAACGTAGACTTCAGCTTCTTGTTCACTGTAGTTTACTACACTGGGTAAAAACTGTTCTAACAGTTTTCTTCCGTTCCAATTTAATATGACGATAGCTATTTTCAAGAGGCCAAAAATACAGTTTTAAGTTGATTTAAAGGTATAAGTATACGTTAATTTCTGGCCTTTAGACGCTGCGTTCGTATTCAGGGAGGTCTCTTAAAAAAACATAGCGTTCGTTTTCTTTGTCAAGGGTACAGTAATAGTGCTGTAAGCCATTCGTAACCACCAGCAATCGGGCGTTTAGTTTCATGTTGTACCTCGCAATTTGATCGAAGGTTGCCTGAGTGATGTTTACGGATGGGGCCTTGCATTCGACAATGATATCGGGTACTCCAAGGCGGGAGAATACTACGATATCCGTTCGCTTTTTTAAACCGTTTACTGTGAGTTGTTTTTCAATGGCAATTAAACTTACCGGGTATTTTTTTTGCGCTACTAAGTACTGTACATAGTGCTGCCGTACCCATTCTTCAGGAGTTAATACCAAGTATTTTTTTCTCAAACTATCGAAAATAAGCGTCTTATTTTCGTTACTTTTGAGCCTGAAATCACAGGGAGGTAAATTTAATTTTTGCATGGAGTAAAAATAGCAAAACTTTCCGAAGCTAAGGAGTAAATCGAGCACAAGGACAATGAATGAAGCAGTACAGCTAATTAAGGATATCCGCAGTGGAAATATAAAACCCATTTATTTTTTAATGGGTGAAGAGGCCTTTTACATCGATCAGATATCGGACTACATCGAAAAAAATGTCTTGGAAGAATCTGAAAAAGGGTTTAATCAGGTGGTGATGTACGGTAGAGATGTAACTATCGAAGAGATTGTTGCTTCTGCAAAGCGCTTTCCTATGATGGCAGAGCGTCAAGTACTCATTGTCAAAGAAGCACAGGATTTGAGTAGAACCATTGACAAAATAGAAGCCTACGCAGCACAACCCCAGCCTTCCACGGTACTCGTTTTTAACTACAAATACAAAAAGCTCGACAAACGTAAAAAAGCCTATAAGGCCATTGCTAAGAATGGGGTGATTTTTGAGAGTAAAAAACTATACGAAAATCAAGTGTCCGATTGGATTCGAAAACGCCTCGGTACCAAAGGATTTAATATAGAGCCTAAAGCAGCGCAAATGTTGGTTGAGTTTTTAGGTACTAACTTGAGTAAGATTAACAATGAGTTGGAAAAGTTGATTTCTATTTTGCCTGCAAAAACGATTATTACGCCTTCACATATCGAAGAAAATATTGGGATCTCGAAAGATTTTAACAATTTCGAGTTGCGCAAGGCTATTGGGCAACGCGATGTGGTTAAGGCAAATCGTATTATCAATTATTTCGCACAGAACCCAAAGAGCAATCCGATAGTGATGAGCATTTCGTTGCTCAACAGTTTTTTTACGCAGCTGTTGTTATATCACGGTTTACAAGACAAGTCAAAAGCGTCTGTAGCGAGGGCCTTAGGAGTAAATCCGTATTTTGTGGATGATTATGCGACCGCCGCCAGAAATTATCCAATGCGGAAGGTATCGCAAACCATTGCACTGCTTCGCGATGCTGATGTCAAGAGCAAGGGAGTAGGAGCCAACGCGCTCTCTCATGCCGACATTCTCAAAGAATTATTATTCAAAATCTTGCACTAATAGAGTAAAACGCCCCATTTTGGGGCGTTTTTGGTTTTATTTTACCGTGGCTAATTTTGAGCGTACTGGAATATTTTTAGAGTTCAATCCGGGTATTTGGTCGTGTAAGTCAAATTCTAACTGCACTTCCGGTCGGAAAATCAGGCAATGGGTAGAACCTCCGAAGTGAAACATGCCCAGTTGTTCGCCTTTTTCAATGCGCTGTCCTTGCTTAACAGTGATTTCGTTGGAAGAAACTTCTGCCATGCCCACCGACATAAAACACATCAGGCCAATCTTAGGATTGTCGGCTTCGATAAAAATTAAAGCACGTGTTGCTACCTCTGTTAAGTAGGCCTGCGATTGGTTAGGAGCGGCACTGTCTGGACCAGCAGGGTTGGCAAATCCTTCGTAGTAATCTTCCGAATAATAACTGCCGTCAATAATATAGGCTTTGAGCACTGTACCACTTACTGGACTGTTCCAACGGTGGTAACTCAAAGCACTCAAAAAAGCTTGATATACAGTTCCACCGATAAACTGTGAGGTATAGATATCGTCGGCGAGCATATCGCGCAAAGAATAGGGCTGCCCTTTAATCCAGAAGTTGGTTTTTTCAAGGACATCTCTCTCTAGGCGGAACGGAGCTGACTCACAGGCATTGACGATGATATCAGGATTGTCTTTTCCGGCTACAGGGCGAAGTCCCTCTTTAAAAGTTCGGGTAAAAAAATCGTCCCAAGATTGGAACCCGAAAGCATTTTGCACATCAGGAGAAGGGCAGTTAAAGATATCGGTAAAGGAAGCTCCATTTCCATAAGCAACGTCGCACATTTCTTTTAGGGCTTCATCGGAGAGCCAGCCTTGACTTGTAGTATTCAATACGTAGGTAGAATCCGAACTTTGTAAAAACGATTTCCAATAATTTAAAATGGCCTTGAATTTTTCATTGACCCTTTTATCCAAAAATGCGACGTATCCGGCAAGGGTTCCCATGGGCCAATCTAGGATAGCGTTGATAGGAAAGCCTACGAGCCCCGTGGTGTTGAATTCCGGAGCTTGTGTCATAATTGCATTGATTAACAGTAGCATGTGTTCGTAGTCACGTACTTGAGGAGCACCGGTGGGTGTTTGGTTGTATGGAGCTTTGTTGGGGATCTCGGTAAACATAGCTGTAAACAGGGTGCGGTAATAGTTGTTACTTTCGATAAGTTTTTTGAGGTCTTGAACAGGAGGAACCAACGATTGCGGGGTGCGATCTACGTAGTCAATGAGTTCAGTGAGCCAGTTTTCAAGAAATAGGGCATCTGATGGAAGCCATTCAGCAACGCGGTACTGGGTACTTGTAGCCATAGTTTTAAGTTTTAAAGTTTAATTAGTTACTAAAAGGTACGGCTATCGCTCGGATAATCCGAACCGTTTAACGTAATTTATATAATGATAAGAAGTTGTTGCTGATTTGTTTAGGTTGGAATGAAGTGTTTTGAAGCCCAGAGGATTGACCATACTACAACGGATTTTACTATTTTCGCACAAATTCTAATATATATGATATCTGTAGATCAGTTAACCGTGGAATTCAGCGGTAAAGCTTTGTTTAGCGATGTTTCTTTTGTCATCAATGAGAATGATAAGATTGCATTAATGGGAAAAAATGGTGCAGGAAAATCTACCATGATGAAAATTATTGCAGGCATTAACCAGGCTACTAAAGGAGGTGTACGTTGTCCGAAGGATACTGTTATCGCCTATTTACCGCAGCATTTGTTGTTGGAAGACGACTGTACTGTGAAGGAAGAAGCGGCAAAAGCCTTTTCGCGTATTTTTTCGATGAAGGAAGAAATGGAAGCCTTGAATAAGGAACTAGAAACGCGAACGGACTACGAATCAGAAGCATATATGAAGATCATAGAACGCGTTTCGGAGTTAGGGGAGGTGTACTATGCATTGGAAGAAGTTAACTACGAAGCTGAAGTAGAGAAGGCCTTAAAAGGACTGGGATTCAAGCAAACCGATTTAGACCGACCGACCTCTGAATTTAGTGGGGGATGGAGAATGCGTATCGAGTTGGCAAAAATTTTATTGCAGAAACCCGATTTAATTTTGTTGGATGAGCCAACTAACCACGTAGATATTGAATCTGTAATTTGGTTGGAGCAGTTTCTTAAAAACAAGGCGAAAGCAGTAGTCGTAATTTCTCATGATAAGGCTTTTGTTGATAATATTACCAACAGAACCATTGAGGTGAGTATGGGAACCATTTACGATTACAAAGCCAACTATACGCACTACTTAGAATTGAGAAAAGAACGCAGAGCTCATCAGTTAAAAGCCTACGAGGAACAGCAAAAGTTTATAGCGGAAACCAAATCGTTTATTGAACGTTTTAAAGGAACCTACTCAAAAACTAACCAGGTGGCTTCTCGTGAGCGCATGCTCGAAAAATTGGTGCCTATTGAAGTAGATGAAGTGGATAATTCGTCGTTAAAATTGCGTTTTCCACCGTCGCCGAGGTCTGGAGATTATCCGGTTAAAGTCGAAGAACTCTCGAAGCGCTACGGGGAATTGACCGTCTTTGAAGACGCTAGTTTTTCCATAGCAAGAGGAGAGAAAGTATCGTTTGTAGGACGTAATGGTGAAGGTAAATCAACCATGATTAAAGCGATTTTGGGAGAAATTGATTTTGAAGGACATTGCGAGTTGGGACACAACGCCAAAGTGGGGTATTTTGCACAAAACCAAGCGTCGTTGTTGGATCCGGAGTTAACCGTATTTCAAACGGTTGACGAAGTAGCGGAAGGTGATATCAGAACTCAGATCAAAAAGATATTAGGGCGTTTTATGTTCGGAGGAGAGGATATCGATAAAAAGGTCAAGGTTCTTTCAGGAGGAGAACGAACGCGTTTGGCAATGGTTAAGTTATTGCTAGAACCGGTAAATCTTTTGATATTGGATGAGCCTACTAACCACTTAGATATTCGTTCCAAAGACGTGATTAAAGAGGCTTTGATGCATTATGACGGTACCTTGATTTTAGTATCGCACGATCGTGACTTCTTGCAGGGGTTGAGTGAAAAAGTTTTTGAGTTTAAAGACAAACGAGTAATTGAGCATTTCGAAACCATTGATGCGTTTTTAGAGCGCAACAATATTCGAGCACTAAAAGAAATTGATTTATAAATAGAAAGCTAGGAAATATTTCCTAGCTTTTTTTATAAGATATCCCAACCAATGGCGGTGTTGACGGCCGTTTTGACGATGTCTAGTGCAGCATTAATGGCTGCTTCGACAGCTAAAAGCCCCAGCCCTTCAATGGTGAGCAATACGATGCGTACACTGCTTTTTTGAATTTCTAGATAATACGATGCTTGTTCTTTAGTAATGGTGCCTTCGCGTTGTAGTTTAACGATGAGTGCCAAATTTTCGGCTAGTGATTTGAACTGCTGTTCCGCAAAGGGAGCAGCGGCTTCCCAGTGTTCTTGAAGTTTGCCTTTGGCAGCTCCGATCATCTTGAGTAGTACATCGTTGACATTAATTGAATTCATAGGTGTTGTAGTTTGGTTATTTTTCTCCTCTTTTTAAAGCGAGTTGTAGTCGTATTATGGCGGTGAAAGCACTGTCAAAGGGCTGTTTAAGAGGGCGTATTTGCGCCGCGTTTAAGAAGCCTATTTTGTGCAATTTTTCTAGGTTGTCAACCATCGAAATGAGCTCTTTAATTTGGTCTTCAACAATGCGATTTTTATCGAGTGCCGCCGTTCTGAGTTTTAAGGTGTTTAAATCTACTTTGATGTCGTCAAAGGTTTCTACAAAGTTTTCATAGGCAGCTGCTGGTGTTCCGATGGTCCTGTCGAGAACGACAAAGTATTTGGTGACTTTTTCTTGTACACGAGTCACCGTTTTATCCGTAATTTCATCGTAATCACTGATAAGTCGGACTGTAGTGCAGCTCTGCAGTAAAATAAGGAATAGCGCAAGCAAGGCGCCGAACCTAGGGCGCGTAAGATTTTGAATTAGCATGGTTAGTTTTTTTAGTAGCCACCCCGTTGATTGGGGTCAATTTTTTACAAGGTTAAAGCTACAAATAATATTCGTATCACAAATGAGCATTAGGTTAAGAAGTAGTAACTACTGTATAGCCAAAAAAAGACCGACGTGAAGGTCGGTCTTTTTGGTATTACCATTGAGTTCTCATTTCCGTTCCAATTTCTATATATGTTGGACTGGTGTTTATACTTTTAAAATGCCCGTAACTCGTACCGCTGTCTAGCGAGTCAATTTTTATTTGAACCTCTTCGTATTGTGTCGTAAAAGCCAATCCTTGGTGTACTCCATCGGCAGTCCCTTTGTCAATAGTGACGTGCCAACAGGTCATTTTTTTATTTAAATGATGATTTTCAGACGGGTGTTGTCGGTGCTCTATAACCCGTGCTTGTATGGGAGTTTTAATAAAATAAGAACGCCATTTTTGTGGAATTCGCTTTAAATCTAAACTATCTGAATTTAGAGAAGTGGTTTGTATAATTCGCGTAAAATAAGCACCGCTGTCGTCGGGTTCTATACCTTGATTTACAAAGTTTGCAAAACGTTGAAAGTCATTTTTTTCATCGATATACGATTGCGTATTGAATTGTTCTGATAACAGGTATTCTTTGTGATTCCAGGCGAACTTTAGGTAGTTGGTATTTATTTTTGAACCTTCTTCATAGGGGAAGTAGGTACTTTTTACATGTTCTTTAGCATGTTCAGGGATTTTTTTAATGGCAATTTCTTTCGGGTATAATTGGAGTGAGGTGCTATCTTGATGATAGTCGCCAAAATACTCTTTGACGGTTGAGTTCCCGAGGGAGCCATTTAGGGTTTCAGTAAAAATAAACTCATTATTCGAAAAGAGCTCTAAGCTTTTACTGTAGTTGAGGTTTTTAAAATCGTACCGAACGGCGTTTTCTCTGTTTTGAATCCGCTCTCGTGATTTGTTGTGTGAATTTCCAATCGGTGCTTTCCAACTACAGGAATAACTGATTGTGAGTAGGGTAGTGATAAGAACTAATTTTTTCATTTGCTAGCGTACCCGTCTTCCGACGAGATAGATTTTTTAATGTGTTTATAACATTGACTCTTCAAAACCAGAACTGTAGCTAAACGGGTATTAGTTTAAGCTCAAATTTTATTGAGTCATAAATCGGGGGGATGAGGGATACAGTTACAAACTTACTAAAAAAAAGTTAGATGCCAGAAATTGTCGCCGTTAGCGCGTTTGAGAGGGCTCTCGGAAGGCTTTTATTAAGTAGTTAGCAATGATTTCTGCATTCATTTTAGCACCTTTAAGCGATGGGTGAAATCCATCTTTTCCGTAGAGCAGGTAATTGCTTTCTGTACGGATATAATCACGCCAATAACGCCCTACAGGAATGAGTAAAGCCTTGTTTTGCTTTGCAGCTGCTTCGTAATTGGCAATGACATTGTCTAAGCGATCCAGCTGATTTTTTGCAGGCCATACCATATAATAACACAGTGTCGTATTGGTAGTCGCACAGATTTTTTGCAGTTCTTCTCCTACTTTTATAAGGCTTTCTTTTCCGTATGGAGAAGAAGAAGGTCCTTGTTGAATGACCAAGAAATCGTACGAAGTTGTCTTTAAAAGTTGTTGAATCTTTCCTCCATTCAAATGATCGCGAATGGAAAAATCGGGATAGGCAATGCACGTTACTTCCATGCGGTACCCCTGCGAACGCGCTTTCCTCTTTACGAGTTTTGGTAGCTTGTGTTCATAGGTCAGGCTGTTCCCTACAAATAAGACATTGATTTTAGTTGCGGGTTGCGATTGTTTTTGCTGACTGAATCCATTTAGGTTCAGAACTAAAAGCAGTATGAAAGTAATTAACTTGTTCATAAAAGAGGAAAAAATAAGTGCTCGTAGAGCTTATCATTACTCTAAATTACAAAATAATCATGAACGGGAAAAGTTTAATTTTTTCCACAGCATTTTTTAAACTTTTTTCCGCTATTACAAGGACAGGGATCGTTACGGCCAACCTGTGTTTCACTGGGTAGGCGCAAGTTCATAGCGTCCATATCTTGTTTAAATATCAGTTCCATTTTTCGGTAAAGTGCTGGATGTTTTTTGGCCAGTAGTTTGGGGCGTTCGAAAAAGTATTCGCTGACCACAGAAAAGAATTCCGCCTGGTTGGTGCCTCCATAAGGATTGATATCTGAGTCGTTTCGGTAGATTTCATCCATTTTTTTGTTCATCAAGTCAATCCATGGAATGGTATATTGCCTACATAAGAGCACTTCGGGAATACCATCTACTTTACCGTCGAGTTTGTCGATGAGGTGCACAAATTCGTGAATTGCTGTATTGTGTTTGTCGGTTTCGTTGACAAAGCCCAAATGCAGTGCTTTTTTTGACAAAATCATCTTTCCTTCTAGGTAGCCAGTTCCCACCATACCTAGTACGTTTCTGCCTTCGCCAGTGCGCTCAAAATCTTTGCTAAAACTACAGGGGTACAAAATAACTTCTTGAATGTTAGGATAGCGCCATTCTGGAAAGTTAAAAATAGGGATGATGGCACTGGAAGCCACTAAAAGACGATCCGTAGTGTCTACGGAAGTATCTACGCCAATAATAGCACAGTTCAATAAAAACTCGTGTGTTTTGTATTCGAATAAGGTTTTTTGCTCGTTGCCTAGTGCATTGTAAAATGCGACATGATTGCTTAAAATTTGTTTCCACTCGTCAGGAAAGTCTGTGTTTGGAGTTTTCCATGGCTCGTTTTTCGCTCCTTTCTTTCTTCGAACGAAGTAAAAACTTATAAGGGCGACGACTATGGTAGAGGTGATGAGCATAAATTAAAAAAGAACCTAAAATAGGGAGGTTGCTGTTAAGTAGGTTGTGAAAATACAGGAAATAAAATACCCCTACAAGTAATAGCTTATAGGGGTAGATTTTTTAAGAACGTTCACTTAATTGTTGTACTTCTTCTTGTGAAAAAGTACGGAAAGCGAATTTATATCCTTCATAAGCTGCAATTCCGTAGAAAAGCAAATCAATAGGACTGAATGATTCTTTCATAATAGGTATCAGCTGTTCGTAGTTGAACATCATCAGTACGTTAAAAAAGCTGATGCTTTCCTGATTGGCTACAAATCCTAAAATGCTAAATACGTTCCCTAATAAACAGCTCATTAACGCAATGACTGCACCAGCAATACCGAAATGTTGACCAAGTCCTTTTCCGGTGTAACGCATGCTAATTCCTACTAGGGCTCCTACTGCGATGGCCATATAGCCAATTTGATATTCTGTGGTTACGGTAATTGCGGCCCAAATAGCCGCTCCGATAAGTCCAGCGAGTACCCCTGAAAAAACTGCTTTGAGAAAGTTTTGCTCGCTTTTTATTTGATCTGCCACACGTGGAGATAGTTTGTTAAGGAACTCGTCAAAACTCAAAGGTTCATCCTCTTCGTTAGCTGAGGTAGACCTCGTTGTAACTTCCTCAGCGCTCTCTGCTGGATTTTCAACGGTTGCTGTATCCGTAGTTGCCATAGGGGTGTTCTCTGCAGCCTGATTTTCTTCCAAGGCCAAATCTTCTTTTCTTGTCATAATGTATAGGTTGTTGATGATTGCAATTTTCATGCAAAGCAAATAGGGATAACTTCCTCAGCAAAAAGGTGAAGGTATTTCCATAGCAATGCAATTTCAGGGCAAATATACACATTTATTGAAAATAAAAAACTCACCTACAATGAGGTGAGTTTTTTATAAACGATTAATTTAAATAGTCAATTGCTATTATTATTTTGCTTTATCAGCAACGATACGCTTGTCGCGATTGGCTACTTCCCAGGCTGTATGGAATACTAAACGCGTTCTGTTTTCAAGTAATTGATAGTTGATTTTATCTGGCGTATCTGAAGGCTGATGGTAGTCAGCATGTGTTCCGTTAAAGTAAAAAATAATAGGAATATTGTGTTTTGCAAAGTTGTAGTGATCCGAGCGATAGTAAAATCTGTTCGGGTCATTTTCGTCGTTGTATTTATAATCCAAGTCAATTTTTGTGTACTTGGTATTGATGGCTTCTGAAATGTTGTGGAGTTCTGTACTCAATTTATCAGAGCCAATTAGATATACGTAATTAGGATTTCCTTTATGACGATCATCAACACGACCGATCATATCGATATTTAAATCGGTAACGGTATTTTTTAAAGGAAATATTGGATTTTCTGTGTAGTATTTTGAACCGAGTAGCCCTTTTTCTTCTCCAGTAACGTGAAGAAAGAGTATCGAACGCTTAGGACCTCTACCTGCTTCCACCGCTTTTTTAAAGGCTTCAGCAATTTCCAGGATGGCAACAGTTCCTGAACCGTCATCGTCTGCTCCGTTGTAGATTTCTCCATTTTTAACACCTTCGTGATCTAAATGTGCTGAGATCACGACAATTTCATCTGGCTTTTCAGTTCCCTTGATATAAGCCACTACGTTTTCTGAGTCTTTAAGGCTACGTCCTCTTCTGTTATTACTCAAATATTCAGAAGGAACTTCCTGGAAATAATCGTCACCTCCTAAAGGAGATGCAATTCCTTGACTCTTATAGAAGTCTTTTAGGTAATTGACCGCTTTTTTTTGTCCAGGCTCACCGGTATCTCTTCCTTCAAATTCGTCAGAAGCATACACAAATAAGTGTTTACCTAGATCTTTGGCGGTAATACTCTTAGCAAATTTCTCGGCGTAGTCTACCGATGCGTCCGGCTCTATTCCCGTAGTTTCCTTACTAGAACCACAGGCAATTAAGGCAGCCGTACTTGCTAAATACAGTAATTTTCTCATTAATACTTTTTTAATGTTTTGGGTTGATTAGTTGTTGACGTACTCAGCGGTACAATTGGTCAAATTTAGGTTTTCTTTATAACGAATTGTTCTAATGTTTTGTTAAAACTTATTAAGTCTTTTGGGAACAAACTGTCAAAGGCATTGGTTTCAATGAGTTGCTTGGCGGTACCACTGTGAAGCTGTCCTCCTTCGGTGAGGAGTAAGCAACTGTCAGCTAATTGAATGGCTAGGTTGACTTCGTGCGTGGAGATAAGTATGGTTTTATTGGTAGTTTTCACCAGGTCTTTAAGCAGAGAAAAAACTTTGTAGGTATGGTGGATGTCCAAATGAGCTGTTGGTTCATCGAGAATAATGAGCTCCGTATCTTGCGCCAACGCGCGCGCAATGAGAACGCGTTGTAATTGTCCATCACTCAATTCGTAAAATCGTTTGTTTTTTAGCTGCGAGATTTCGGTCTTCTCTAAGGCCCAAAGAATTTTCTTTAAATGCTCGTTGTTTAAATTATCGAGCCAGTTGGTATAGGGTTGTCGTCCAAGAGCAACGAGTTCAAAAACGGTGAGTTGACTGGGAGGAAGGCGTTCTGTCAGTACCAGACTGAGCATCGTAGCTAACTCCTGATCGTGAATGGCTTCGAGGGGTTTTCCTTTGAGCTGTACCGTTCCTTGCAGCGGAGCCTGCACTTTAGAGAGCGTTCTGAGTAAGGTAGATTTACCAATTCCATTTTTTCCCAGCAAGACAATAAATTGTCCACTGCCCAGCGAAAAATTGAGTTCAGAAGCCACTTTGTGTACCTGCTTTTTAGAGCGGTAACCAATGGTTAGGTCTATGGCATTCACGACAGCTGTTGACATCTTATTCATTCTTGCTATGGGTAATTATACCGCGAAGGTACGTGTAAATTGATGGAATTTAGCAGTTAGACATACATCTTTTTCTTTCGGAGTAGTAGCCATATAACCACGGGAGCACCGAAAAGAGAAGTAATTGCATTAATAGGTAGTACAAAAGCACTGTTAGGTAATTGGGCAATCGTATCGCAAATAAGTAATACCAATGCACCGAGTATGCTCACAGCTGGAAGTAGCACTTTGTGGTTAGAACTCGTGAACAACAGTTTGGCAATATGCGGCACTGCGAGCCCAACGAAGGCAATAGGGCCGGCAAAAGCAGTGATAACTCCAGTGAGCAAACTGGTTATTAGTAAAATGATATTTCTGCTTTTTTTGATGTTGATTCCGAGGCTCTTTGCATAGTACTCTCCGAGTAAAAAGCTATTCAGTGGTTTGATAACGCTGAAGGTTCCTATCATTGCCAAGCTGTAGATGCCAAAAAATACGCCGAGTTCTTTCCAACTTAGGTTTCCTAAACTTCCAAAACTCCAAAATTGGTATTGTTGAATTTCTGTAGCTTCACTAAAATAGGTAAGGATGCTAATAATCGATGAGGTAAGGGAGCCAAACATCAAACCGATAATTAAGATAGACATGGTATTGCGGACTCTATTAGCTGCTAAAATGACTCCTGATAAGACGAGGAATGAACCGGCACTTGCAGCCATAGCTAAAGAGCTGTTTTGAAAGATATGGGTACTAAAAAGCCCACCGAAAAGTCCAGATCCTAGTATAAAGAGCGCTACTCCAAGGCTAGCCCCTGATGAAATTCCCAGGACAAATGGGCCTGCCAGTGGATTTCTAAAAAGCGTTTGCATCAGCAATCCGCTTACGGCGAGTCCGGAGCCTACCATAAGAGCGGTAAGGGCTTTGGGCAATCGGTAGTTCCAAATGATGACTTCCCAACTGCGCTTGCTGACTTCTTGTCCTGTAAGGGCAGCGAAGATATCGTCAAACGGGATGCGGACCGATCCAATACTGATATTTAGCATTAACAGCATCAGTAAGGCGATGACCAGTACCAAAAAATACCATCGATATGTTGTTTTTGTAAGCACTAGACTACAAGGCTTTTAAAAAATTCACCAATTTCTGTATGGCTAAACCTCGATGACTGATGGCGTTCTTTTCTGCCGCAGTCATGTTAGCAAAAGAACGCGGATGTCCTGTGGGTTTAAAAATAGGATCGTAGCCAAAGCCTTTCGCTCCTTCGCGTTCTGTAAGTATTTCACCGGTACAAACACCTTCAAAAAGGAATTGCTCTCCGTTTAAATTGAGGCAAATAGCCGTTCTGAATTGTGCGGCTCTAGTACTAGCGTTGTCCAATGCATGGAGTAGTTTGTCCATATTGTTATCGGCATTACTAGGTTCTCCTGCATAACGAGCAGAATAGACCCCTGGGGCACCGTTTAAGGCTTCTACCTCTAGACCTGTATCATCAGCAAAACAGTTGTATCCGTAGGTTTCCGTGATGTGATTGGCTTTAATTTGTGCGTTGCCCTCCAAGGTAGTCGCTGTCTCTGGAATATCTTCGTAACAACCAATGTCCTTTAGTGACACTAATTCAATACTGTCAGGAAGCATTTGCTGTACTTCAGCCAGTTTGTTAAGATTGTTGGTAGCGAAAACGAGTTTCATAATAAGTAGGGTTTATATTATTCGTGATGATAAGGTTCGTTGCGTAAAATGGTAAATCCGCGGTACAATTGTTCGGTGATAAACAGGCGAATCATCTGATGTGAAAAGGTCATTTTTGACAGTGATAACTTACCATTGGCACGTTTGTAAACGGCTTCGGAAAATCCGTAAGGACCTCCTATGACTAAAACAAACTGCTTGATTCCTGCATTCATTTTTTTCTGTAAAAAATTAGCGAATTCTATGGAAGTATAGTGTTTCCCTTTATCGTCTAACAAGCAGAGAACATCGGAGTTTTGCAGTTTGGATAAAATGAGTTCTCCCTCTTTTTCCTTTTGTTGGTCTTCTCGTAAATTTTTTACGTTTTTGATGTCCGGGATAATTTCTAGTTCGAATTTGATATAATGCTGCAGCCTTTTTTGGTATTCTTCAATCAATTGTGCCAATTGCTTGCTGTCTGTTTTTCCTATGGCTAGTAATTTAATCTTCATATCGTGTTCTTATGACTGCAAAATTACCATAAAATTAGGGATTTAACCTGAGTGGTCTTGGTACTTTTTTTGGTAGATTTAAGTAGTTGTAAAACAGTGTATTATGAAAAAAGTGAAAGTAAATTTTTTAATTGTAGGAGTCTTGGTCTCCTTTTGTTTAGCTTGTCAAGAAGATGTGGAAATTGAACCTGTCAGCAGTCCGTTAAAAACAACTGCTAACAAAGTAGCCCCTCATGAACTTTGGAGTTCGGAAATAAAACTTGCTGATTGGGAACAAATTATACAAGAAGAAGAACGCTTTGATGAACGGAACACGGAAGTTAGTATTTTCCGTAAGGTCACAAAACAAGGGAAGCCACTTTTTGTACATTATATGCCTTGGTTTAGAAGTTTAGAGTACGATGGTGCTTGGGGGCAACACTGGACCATGACGAATAGAAATCCAGATATTGTTGATGCTTCAGGAAAACGACAAATAGCCTCTCATTATTACCCTTTGATAGGTCCGTATGCTACTAGAGATAAAGACCTGCAACAATATCATATACTCTTAATGCAGCTCAGCGGGGTAGAAGGGGTTATTTTTGATTGGTATGGCATGCGTGATATTCTAGATTTTGATCAAATCAAGCAAGGAGTGGAGTCCTTTATTTTGGAATTGGAAAAAACACCGTTGCAGTTCTGTGTGATGTATGAAGATCGCGTTATTAAGGAACAGGAACGACGATTGACAGCGTTACAGGTACAGCAAGCTAGGAATGACTTGGCGTATATTGAAAATCAGTATTTTGCGCATCCCAATTATTATAAATGTGTAGATAAGAATTTGTTTATGGTGTTTGGACCGGCCTATATCGATGACAAAGCGGATTGGGATTTGATTTTGAGTGCTATCAACAGCCCTGTTGATTTTTTGAGTTTATGGGGTTCCAGAGCAACCATTGGTGCAGAAAATGCATCGGGTGAATTTGCTTGGATTGACAAGGATCACTTGTTAACCTTAAACGGATATTACAATTATGTGATTGACTTTTCGACAAATGTCGTTGGAGGGGTAGCCTATCCGCGTTTCAACGACTATTATGTGGAGGGAGGATGGAAGGCTCCGTCACCCGATGAATGGACCATTGCAGACGGCGGAATTACCGCGTTTGACGCTTCTTTACAGGCTTCTATAGCACAACCTGTTGATTTTTTGCAAATTGCTACTTGGAATGACTTCGGAGAAGGTACCCAGATAGAGCCCACCTTAGAGCATGGGATGTTGTATTTGACCTATCTTCAAAACTATACCAACGTGCCTTATAATGAAGAAGATTTGATGGTGGCCTACTATATTTACACCTTGAAAAAGCAATTCCCCAATAATCGTTCGGTACGTCGAATGATGAATTTTGCTTATCAAAGGGCCATCAAAGGGAATTTGTCACGAGCCAAGTATTTAATTGTAGCTACGATTGAAAGGAACGGAGGTACATTTTTGTAAAAGTGAACTATCTTTTGATATAATTAGACAATTCTTGATGAAAAACTTATTTTTACATCAAGAATACGAACTATGATTTCAAAAGAACAATTTAATAAAGAGTTAGAATTAATTATTGCCAATGCAATCCGCGAGGATATCGGAGATGGAGATCACACATCACTGTCGTGTATTCCTGCGGAAGCTCAAGGAAAAGCAAAGCTTTTGGTAAAGGATGAAGGGATTATTGCAGGAGTGGAATTTGCGAAGCAAGTATTTGCATATGTCGATAGCGATTTACAAGTAGAAACCTTGATTGAAGACGGTAGTCCAGTGAGTCATGGTGATATTGTTTTCTACGTTAGCGGAAAATCACAATCCATTTTACAGGCAGAACGCTTAGTGTTAAATGCGATGCAACGCATGAGTGCTATTGCGACGAAAACGAAGTTCTTTGCAAACCTTTTGGAAGGAACCAAGACGAAAGTGCTCGATACCCGTAAAACAACTCCAGGCATCCGAGCCCTCGAGAAATGGGCAGTGAAAATTGGAGGTGGTGAAAACCATCGTTTCGCTTTGTACGATATGGTGATGATCAAAGATAATCACATCGATTTTGCAGGAGGTATTACTCAAGCTATACAAAAAACACAGCGCTACCTTGCTGAAAAAGGCCTCGATATAAAAATTATTGTGGAAGCGCGTAACTTAAAAGAAATCGAGGAAATACTTCAAAACCCGGGTGTATACCGAATTCTTATCGATAATTTTAACTACGAAGATACCCGAAAAGCAGTGGCCATGATCGGTGATACTTGCTTGACAGAATCATCAGGAGGAATCAATGAAACTACGATTCGCGCGTATGCGGAATGCGGTGTGGACTTTATTTCTTCAGGGGCTTTAACACATTCTGTTTACAATTTAGATTTGAGCTTAAAAGCTGTTGACTAAACTACTATATACATGAAAAAATACCTAAACTTAACTGCCGGTCTCGTATTACTTATGGCTTGCCAAACCAAAGAGACCACAAAAGATACCACTCCTATGATAGCCACGGAAAACCCATTACTAGTTCCAAGTACTTTAGCGTACGGAGCACCGGATTTTACGAAGATCAAAAACGAACATTTCATGCCTGCTATGCTTAAAGGAATGGCCTTACAGCAAGAAAAAATAGCAGCTATAGTAGCCAACAAAGAAGCAGCTACTTTTGAGAATACCATCTTAGCATTGGAAGAGAGTGATCGAGATTTGGACCGTGTGAGTTCGGTATTTTATGCATTGGCAGGTGCGCATACCAATGATACCATCCGTGCTAATCAAAAGGAATTGGCTCCAAAAATGTCAGAGCACAATGATGAGATTTATTTGAATACAGCCTTGTTTGCTCGTATCAAAACCGTTTACGAACAATTGGACAGCTTAGAGTTGGATGCTGAATCAAAGCATTTGGTACAAGAGTATTACAAGAATTTTGTAAAAGCCGGAGCTAATTTGTCTGAAGAGAAAAAGAAGCAACTTAAAGAAATCAATGCTGAACTGGCGAGCTTAACAAATGATTTTGGTAAAAAATTACTCGATGCTAGTAAAAAAGGAGGTCTTACACTCCAGCAAAAAGAACAGTTAGCTGGCTTGTCAGATGAAAAGATAAAGGCACTCAAAAAAGGAGATGCTTATGAAATCCAATTGATCAATACCACACAGCAACCTTTATTACAAACGCTTGAAGATAGAGCCGTTCGCAAAGAGCTGTTTGATAAATCAATCCACCGTGCAGACCAGGGGGAATTTGATACCAGTGCGCTCGTTGCTAAAATGGTGACCTTGCGAGCGCAGAAAGCTGCCTTATTAGGTTTTGATAATTTCGCGAGTTGGAGTCTACAAGGAACTATGGCTTCAAATCCTTCAAAGGTATTCGAAATGTTTGCTGGATTGATTCCTGGAGCTTTGGAAAAAGCAGGAGCAGAAATTAAAGAAATTCAAGCGGAAATCGACAAGGAAGGTAAGAAATTTACCCTAGCTCCTTACGACTGGAACCATTATGCAGAGAAGGTTCGCAAGTCGAAATACAATTTAAATGAAGATGAGGTAAAACAGTATTTTGAACTGACCAACGTGCTTGAAAAAGGAGTTTTTTATGCCGCGACAAAGTTATACGGAATTACCTTTAAAAAGCGTACCGATATCCCAACTTACCACCCAGATGTCGTTGTTTATGAGATTTTTGAAGAGGACGGTAGTAAGCTAGGATTGTTTTACGGTGACTTTTTTGCCAGAGATAGCAAGCGAGGAGGCGCCTGGATGAGTACTTTTGTAAAACAATCGAAGCAACGAAATCAAAAACCGGTCATTTTCAATGTGTGTAACTACGAAAAACCGGCGGCTGGAGAGCCTGCGTTGATAAGTTTTGACAATGTAGAAACTACTTTCCACGAATTCGGACATGCCTTACACGGTTTGTTTGGGAATCAACAATACGAATCGATTTCAGGAACCAGTGTGGCTCGTGATTTTGTAGAGTTTCCTTCTCAATTTAATGAGAATTGGGCTACCCATCCGGAAATTTTAAACAATTATGCCTTACACCACGAAACAGGAGAAGTGATACCGGCAGCCTTGTTGGAGAAAATTAAAAATGCAGGGACCTTTAATCAAGGCTATTCACTCATAGAAAACTTGTGTTCGTCGAGCTTGGATATGAATTGGCATACCATCGGTACTGATATGGTTGTTACAGATGTAGCTAAATTCGAAAAAGAAGCGTTGGAAAAAATGAAATTGCAATTGGCAGAAATTCCTCCGCGTTATCGCTCAACGTATTTTGCACATGTTTTTGCAGGCGGGTATGCCGCAGGGTATTACTCGTATTTGTGGACGGAAATGTTGAGTCATGACGCCTACGATTGGTTTAAGAACAACGGCTTGTTAACACGTGAAAATGGACAGAAATTCCGTGAACAAGTGCTGTCTAAAGGAAATACGATGGACTACGCTGCCATGTATAAAGAGTTTGCAGGGCGTGATCCGAAAGCGGCACCGATGTTAAAAGCCAGAGGATTAAAATAGCAGCGTTCTATGAATGAGTATTACGCTCAAAAAGAATATCACAAAGTCAGATTTACGAGTGAAGCACTCAGTAAATCTGACTTTGATGCTTGTAGGTTTGTACATTGTGATTTTTCAGACCTGGCCATTCACAGTTCAGAATTTTTGGAATGTGAATTTGAAGACTGTAATTGGAGCAATACCAAGGTTCGTGGAGTTAGTTTTAAAGAGGTAACTTTTACAGCCTGTAAAGTACTCGGTGTCAAATTTAGCGAAGCAGATCCGTTTTTATTCAAAGCTGATTTTGAAAACTGTCAGTTGAACTACAGTTCTTTTTACCGAGTTGCCATGGCAGGGTTTGAGTTTAAAAACTGCGAACTTGTCGCCGTTGATTTTACAGGAGCAAATCTGACGGCAAGTACTTTTGAAAATTGTTTGTTAAATCAAGCTGTTTTTGAGGAATCCAAGCTAGAAAAAGTTAATTTTGTTACAGCTCAAGGATTGTCCCTAGACCTCGATAAAAACCGTGTCAAGGGAGCGGTATTTTCCAAAGACCAACTAGAAGGGTTGTTGCGAAAATATCAAATTATCGTCGAGTGAGTTTAAAATACGGGAGCTATGACCAAACCTATTGAAAGTAGATTAGAAAAAATACCGATCATCAATATCTTGGTGAAATTTGGAAAAACGATTAAGATTCCTGGTTTAGAAGGAATGTCGTTGTACGACGTGATCGAAATGTATATCATGGGCATCGTTAAAGGAGCGTTGACCACGAGAGCAGGGGGGATTGCCTATAGTTTTTTTATGGCGATATTTCCATTTTTGCTATTTATCCTTACGCTCATACCTTACATTCCTATCGACGGTTTTCAGGAAGGACTTTTTTCGTTGATTCAAGAGGTGTTGCCTCCCAAAACATTTGATGCCGTAGACGGAGTGCTGCGCGATATATTAAACAATCAGTACGGTGGACTTTTATCTTTTGGTTTTTTAGCGTCGATCTTTTTGATGACCAATGGAGTGAATGCTATTTTTGGCGGATTTGAATATTCGTATCACGTACAAGAATACAGAAACATATTGCGCGCCTATATCATATCGCTAGGGGTGTCACTACTCATGAGTTTCTTTTTGATAGTCACCGTGGTATTTGTCTTGCTGTATCAGATAGCCTTGGCTAAGATCAATGAGAAAGGGTGGTTCAATACCAGTGATTTAGATTTGTTTTACTACGGTAGAGGATTGCTGTTTTTAATTATGATTTTTACCATTGTATCCCTCTTGTTTCGCTATGGGACGAAACAGGGAAAAGACTTGCGGTTTTTTTCTCCAGGCGCAATATTGACCACTGTTGTGTCGATGTTCACCTTTTATTTATTCGGGATTTACGTGGTAGAGTTTGCGAAGTACAACCAACTGTACGGGTCGATTGGAACCTTATTGATTTTGATGCTTTTTGTGTGGCTCAACGCGATAATTTTATTGTTAGGCTTCGAACTGAACGCTACGATTTTCCGATTAAAACATACAAATAAACTTTCCGATTCTGCTGATTAATTCTGATATTTGTGGGCTCAATTTATCACAGCGCTGAACAGTTGTCAAACCAGCCCAGGGCTAGGAAGCTATTTTTGCTTAAACCGCTGTTACCGAGGAGTGCTAAATTGAGTACGAGAATTGAACACAGATAATCAGAACACTATGAAGCCAAGTATTCCAAAGGGAACGAGAGATTTTTCGTCAACGGAAGTTGCGAAGAGGAATTATATATTTTCAATTATCAAGCAATCATTCGAGCATTTCGGTTTTCAACCTATTGAAACGCCAAGTTTTGAAAAGTCAGAAACCTTGATGGGGAAATACGGTGAGGAAGGAGATCGTTTGATCTTTAAAATTTTGAACTCGGGAGATTACTTGAGCAAGGTAAATGACGATTTATATACCGCTAAGGACAGTCAAAAAATGACAGCGAAAATATCGGAAAAAGCCTTGCGTTACGATTTAACAGTGCCGTTTGCTCGTTATGTAGTACAACATCAGAACGATATTACTTTTCCTTTTAAACGTTACCAAATCCAACCTGTTTGGCGTGCAGACCGTCCGCAAAAAGGACGCTTTAGAGAATTCTATCAATGTGATGCCGATGTGGTAGGAAGTACTTCGCTTTGGCAAGAAGTAGATTTTGTACAGTTGTACGATACTGTTTTCAGTGCTTTAGGCTTGGAAGGAACGACAATTAAGATGAACAATCGTAAAATTTTGGCGGGAATAGCTGAGGTGATCGGTGCTAAAGACAAGCTGATTGATTTTACGGTAGCACTTGATAAGCTCGACAAAATAGGAAAAGATGGGGTTGTAAAAGAGATGATCGCAAAGGGAATTTCTGAAACAGCCATCGAAAAGGTAGCACCACTATTTGATTTTTCAGGAAGTAGTGCTGATAAATTAACCTCTCTAGAAGGAATGTTGGCCGATTCGGAAGAAGGGATGGCTGGTGTAAGTGAATTGCGCTTTATAGTACAGGCAATTGAAGAACTCGGATTGACTTCAGCGAAATTGGACGTAGATGTTACTTTAGCAAGAGGATTAAACTATTACACCGGAGCTATTTTTGAAGTAGCAGCTCCGGAGCAAGTAAAAATGGGATCTATCGGAGGTGGAGGTCGTTATGACGACTTGACAGGTATTTTCGGACTAAAAGACGTGTCGGGTGTGGGTATCTCTTTTGGGCTTGACCGAATTTATTTGGTGATGGAGGAGCTCGGGTTGTTTGAGCAAGTAGCATTGCCTAAACCTAAAGTGGTGTTCTTAAACTTCGATGAGACTGAGAATATAGCGAAAGTAAAGGCGATAAAGACTTTGCGTACTGCAGGAATCAATGCCGAATTGTACCCAGATACAGCTACGAGCAACAAGCAACAAAAGAAACAATGGAAATACGTAACCAATAGAGGCATAGAATTTGTTGTTACCGAAGTACGAGAAGATAAATTTACCATCAAAGAAATGCAAGGAGGGGAGCAAAAAGAGCTCACTGTAAACGAAATAGTGAATTTGATAAATTAACTTACCTGTTTGTTGTATCTTTGCAAAATCAATTTTGAAAAAAATGTTCGAACTAAATAATAATATGAACGAAGATAGAATTGACGAAATAGGAGAAAACCACATCGGAACATCTGCTAAAACGCCTTTGCGTGCCGATGCTTTTGATATTTCGGACAAGGAAAAAATAGAACGCATCCAAGAAAATGTAAAAGAGATTTTAGAAACTCTTGGAATGGATTTGACGGACGACAGTTTACAAGGAACTCCTAAGCGTGTAGCGAAGGCTTTCGTAAACGAGATTTTTAGTGGGTTAAATCCTGCTAACAAACCAAAAGCTTCGACTTTTGAGAATAACTACAATTACGGAGAGATGTTGGTGGAGAAGAATATCGTAGTGTATTCTACTTGTGAGCACCATTTGTTACCGATAGTAGGACGCGCGCACGTTGCGTATATTTCTAATGGGAAAGTAATTGGACTTTCTAAAATGAATCGATTGGTAGAGTATTTTGCGAAGCGCCCGCAGGTACAAGAGCGTTTGACGATGCAAATTGTACAGGCAATGCAAGAAGCACTAGGAACAGAAGATGTTGCTTGTGTGATTGATGCGAAGCACTTATGTGTAAACTCTAGAGGAGTAAAAGACATCGAAAGTAGTACGGTTACTGCTGAATTCGGTGGGAAGTTTAAAGAAAAGGACACCAAGAAAGAATTCTTAGGCTACCTTCAAATGGAAACGACTTTTCACTAAGGTAGTACAACCGAAAGCATAAAAAAAAACAGTCTGAGAGAACCACTTTTAGACTGTTTTTTTATGTGTAAAAATTAAAAAAAGCTGAGCAAATTGCTCAGCTTTTTTGTGATATTATCTCATTGATTTGTATAAATCTCTGAATTCTTTAGCCTTGTCAGACATTTCTAATACTTCGTAAATGTTCATTAACGTTTTTACAGTATCGATATTTCTGTTTAAGCTATCCGCTTTTTCTAAGAAAGGTAAGGCTTCCTTATAAACTTCTTTTTGTTGAAGTGCTAACTGATCGTACTTTTTAAAGTTCGATAAGTTTTTGTTCATTTCTTCAACAATTTTCTTGTCTTTGTCTAATACAGTAACGGCTAAGTTCATGTAAGCATCTGAGTAATCAGGCTTTAATTCGATCGCCTTTTCGTAGTACTTTTTAGCGTCCTCAACACGTCCTTGGTTGTAGTTTACAACACCTAAGTTATAGTACAAAATTGGGTTGTTAGGATCTAAAGAGATCGCTTCAGACATCAACTCACCAAACTTATCCATACGCTCTAACTCAATGTATAATTGCGCTTCGTTTAAGATTAAGTTCAAATCTTTTGGATTTTGCTTACGAGCTTCAGCCATTGCGTTGATCGCTTCTTCAGTTTTACCTTGCTCTTTTAAGATCAAAGCAACACTCTTTGCCATACTTGCTACTTTCGATTTGGTTTTTCTTACAGTAGGCTTGATGTACTGCTTAGAACGCACCATTAAATCTCTTTGTGCTTTTGAGCTAAATGGCTCTACTTTACCTGTCGCTTTGTTGGTAGCGATGTACTGCGTTTCGATACCGGTATAGCCCATATCTTTTAACTCCTTGTAGTACCCTAAGGCTTTCTCGTAGTTTTTAGATTGCGTATAGGCTACTGCTGCGTTGTACATAAAAGAAGTATCTTTTGGGCTCAACTGATAGGTCAAGTAAAAGTACTTACCAGCGGTATCGTAGTCTTTACCTTCGTTGTAAACTTTTACTGCTTTTTTAGATACGTCCTGAATCATTTTGTTTAATAAAGGAGCTGCATCTTTTGTATAACGCTCTCTGTCAATCTCCTTCTCAAAAGCCAATAACTTATTAAAAGCAGCTGCTGAGGTAGCGTAATCTTGCTTTGCTGCATACGCTTTACCTTTCAAGAAGTAGAACTTAGCTTTGTATTTATCATCTGCATTAGCAATTAACTTTTCAGCAGCGTTAATTGAACTAATAGCTTGTGCGAACTGTTGTTTCTTAATAGCTTTCTCCGCAGCCTTTAACTCAGCCTTCTGTGCAAAAGTTGCCATAGACGCTACACCTAAAGAAAGTGCTAAAATTTGTTTTTTCATTCTTAATTAAAATTTATTGTTGTTCTTGGTTCTCGTCATTAGAGTTTTCAATTTCCATGCCAATTTCTAATTGACCATCTTGTTCTTCCTCTTCTTCTTCGTGCATTACTTTTGCAACAGCAGCAATACTGTCGTTGTTTTTTATGTTGATTAAGCGCACTCCTTGCGTTGCACGTCCCATCACACGTAAATTCTCAACAGCGAGTCGGATTGTCAAACCAGACTTGTTGATAATCATCAGGTCATTGCTGTCATCCACGTTTTTGATGGCTACTAAATTACCTGTTTTTTCAGAAATATTCAACGTTTTTACTCCTTTACCACCACGGTTTGTAATACGGTAGTCTTCGAGCTTCGAACGCTTTCCGTATCCTTTTTCAGAAACTACGAGAATATTGCTCTCCATATCATTAACAGAAACCATTCCGATTACTTCATCTTCGTCGTGTTGTAAGCTAATTCCGCGAACTCCAGAAGCTGTTCTACCCATAGGGCGCGTTTTTTCTTCTTCGAAACGGATGGCCTTACCAGACTTTAATGCTAACATCACTTGGCTGTCACCAGTGGTTAATTTTGCTTCTAGTAATTCGTCGTCTTCCTTAATAGTAATGGCGTTGATACCGTTTGCTCTAGGACGAGAATACTGCTCTAGTGGAGTTTTCTTAACGCGTCCTTTCTTGGTAGCCATAATAACGTAGTGGTTATTGATGTACTCTTCGTCTTTTAAGTCGGCGGTTACTAAGAAAGCTTTTACCTTGTCGTCTTGTTCGATGTTGATCAGGTTCTGAATAGCGCGTCCTTTGGTGTTTTTACCTCCTTCAGGAACTTCGTATACACGCATCCAGAATACTTTTCCTTTTTGGGTAAAGAACATCATGTATTGGTGGTTGGTAGCCACAAATAAGTGTTCCAGGAAGTCGGCGTTACGCGTGGTAGCTCCTTTCTGACCGCGTCCTCCTCTGTTTTGCACTTTGTACTCGTCGAGGTTGGTACGTTTTAAATACCCAGCGTTTGAGATGGTTACCACTACTTTTGAATTTGGAATCATGTCTTCGATACGCATGTCTCCACCAGCGTACTCGATTACAGATCGACGTTCGTCACCGTATTTGTCTTTGATGAGTAATAACTCTTCTTTTACGATGTTGTAGCGTCTTTCCTCGTTCGCTAAAATGTCTTTTAAATCGGCAATGGTTTTGATAATTTCATCGTATTCATTGCGCAATTTATCTTGCTCTAGTCCTGTTAACTGACGCAAGCGCATTTCAACAATAGCACGGGCTTGAATTTCAGTAAGTTCAAAGCGTTCGATGAGCTTTTCGCGAGCCTCGTCAGCATTTGACGATCCTTTGATGAGTTCAATTACTTCGTCGATATTATCAGAAGCGATAATCAATCCTTCAAGGATGTGTGCACGTGCTTCAGCTTTGTTCAGCTCGTACTGCGTTCTGCGAACGATCACTTCGTGACGGTGTTCTACGAAGTGGTGGATGAGTTGTTTTAAATTCAACTGCTCTGGACGTCCGTTTACCAAGGCGATGTTGTTTACGCTAAACGACGTTTGTAATTGTGTATACTTAAAGAGCTTATTTAAAACGATATTAGGGATGGCGTCGCGCTTTAACACGTACACGATGCGCATTCCTTTTCTGTCTGATTCATCGCGGATACTCGCGATACCTTCTAATTTCTTTTCGTTTACCAAGTCAGCAGTTTTCTTAATCATTTCTGCTTTGTTTACCTGGTAAGGGATTTCGGTAACGATGATACATTCACGTCCTTTTACTTCTTCAATAGAAGCTTTGGCGCGCATTACAATACGTCCTCTTCCGGTGTGGAAAGCGTCACGTACCCCATCGTATCCGTAAATGATACCTCCGGTAGGGAAGTCAGGAGCTTTGATGTGTTGCATTAACTCATCAATCTCTATATCTCTATTATCTATGTAGGCTACTGTACCGTTAATGACCTCCGTTAAATTGTGAGGGGCCATGTTGGTCGCCATTCCTACGGCAATCCCTGAGGCACCGTTTACTAGTAGGTTAGGAATTCGCGTAGGTAATACAGTAGGTTCTTTTAATGTGTCGTCGAAGTTTAATTTGTGATCTACAGTGTCCTTTTCGATATCTGATAACATTTCTTCAGATATTTTTTGCATACGAACCTCCGTATAACGCATTGCTGCTGGGCTATCGCCATCCACAGAACCGAAGTTTCCTTGCCCGTCAATCATCATGTAACGCATACTCCAATCTTGCGCCATACGAACCATTGAATCATATACTGAGGTGTCACCATGCGGGTGATACTTTCCCAGTACTTCTCCAACGACTCTCGCTGATTTCTTGTAGGCTCCTGTAGCTTTAATTCCTAACTCATGCATTCCGAATAAAACTCTACGGTGTACCGGCTTTAATCCGTCGCGTACATCTGGTAGGGCTCTCGAGACGATCACCGACATTGAGTAGTCAATGTAGGCTGATTTCATTTGTTCTTCAATGTTGATAGGAATCAACTTTTCACCATCTGCCATATATTTTTGTTTAAAATATTAGTACTCGTTTTTCTATAAAAAAAAATGAATTTTATGTACCATAAAACCCCTTTTTCTAGTGCTCCCAAAAGCACGTGTTTTCTAAAACATTGCAAGATACAATAATGGGAATTCATACACAAAGTTTGGACTCGTGAATTGACTAGAGTTATTAACAATTTTCGCAGTAGTTTGAAATTTTTTTATGAATATCTCGACTTTTTATGAAAGTCAACTTGTCATAATTGGTCTTTGTGGCATTTTTTTTGTTTCTTTATTAGAAAAAACTCACTAACTTTACAAATAGACAAATCAATTTTATGGACGATAATTTTTCACCACAAGTTAGAGATGTGATCACCTTCAGTAAAGAAGAGGCACTGCGATTGGGGCATGACTTCATCGGTACAGAGCACTTACTTTTAGGGTTGATACGAAAAGGAGATGGGAAAGCCATTGAAATCTTGACTACATTTGATGTAGATCTCGATTTGGTGCGTAATAAATTGGAGAAGTTAAATCCCTCGACCCCAGCGATCGGTAGCAACCAAAAGAAGAGTCTTCACCTAACGAGACAAGCAGAGAAAGCTATTAAAACAACCTTCTTAGAAGCAAAGTTGTATCAGAGCAATGCTATCGATACCGCACACTTGTTGCTGTGTATCCTACGCAATGAAAATGATCCGACAACAAAACTGTTACAGAAGTACGATATCGATTACGAACAAGCGAAAGCACTATATAAAGAATTACACGTGGACGATTTTTCATCACCAATAGCGGAAACGCCTTCAGACGACGAGTTTGCAGACGAGAAGAGCAACCCGTTTGGACAACAGTCATCGCGAAGCAAACAACAAAAGAAGTCTAAAACTCCTGTTTTAGATAATTTTGGACGCGATTTAACGGCTTTGGCAGAGTCAGGGAAGTTAGACCCAGTAGTAGGACGATTAAAGGAAATAGAGCGCGTCTCTCAAATTTTAAGCCGTCGTAAAAAGAACAACCCGATGCTTATCGGTGAACCAGGAGTAGGGAAGTCTGCCATCGCGGAAGGCTTAGCCCTGCGAATTGTGAACCGCAAGGTGTCGAGAATTTTATTTGACAAGCGCATCGTATCGCTCGACTTAGCGAGCTTGGTGGCGGGAACAAAGTACAGAGGACAGTTCGAAGAGCGTATGAAAGCTCTGATGAACGAACTCGAAAAGAACGATGACATTATTTTGTTTATCGACGAAATTCACACCATAGTCGGTGCCGGAGGAGCTACGGGCTCACTCGATGCTTCGAATATGTTGAAGCCGGCCTTAGCAAGAGGTGAAATTCAATGTATCGGTGCCACCACCTTAGATGAATACCGTACGAATATCGAAAAGGACGGAGCTTTAGAGCGCAGGTTCCAAAAGGTAATCGTAGATCCGACTACTGTGGAAGAAACGGTACAGATTTTACACAACATCAAAGGAAAGTACGAGTCGCATCACCACGTAAACTTTACGGATGAAGCTATCGAAGCCTGTGTGAAGTTGACCAATCGCTACATGACCGATCGTTACCTTCCGGACAAGGCAATCGACGCTTTGGACGAGGCGGGATCGCGTATTCACATTACAAATATCGTAGTGCCACAGCAAATATTAGAGCTGGAAGCAAAACTAGAAGAAATTAGAGATCGCAAAACCAAAGCTGTAAGCGGACAGAAGTACGAAGAGGCAGCGAAGTTACGCGATGACGAAAAGAATTTAGAAATGGCCTTGGAGTCAGCGCAGGCGCAATGGGAAGAGGACTCAAAGCTTCACCGAGAAACAGTTACGGAAGAAAACGTGGCTGAGGTAGTATCGATGATGACAGGAATCCCTGTAAATCGCGTTGCAGAAG